>CAVRSU010000017.1:0-386670 GCA_963723955.1 uncultured delta proteobacterium | reverse complement strand
AGGTCACGACTTTGAGCGGGCCGGTGGCTGCGTCGGTCGGCGACAGGCGCTGGATCGTCGTCAAAAGCTGCCCCGACGATCCGCAGCGGGCGATGTCGCTGGTTTGGCGACCAAGCCCGTCGTACGTCTTGCACGTGCTGATGCCATTTGGCCCCGTCTGCTGCAACAGCGTGCCGAACCGGGTGTCATAGGCTGTGTACTCGGTCTGGCCCGCGGCGTTCGTTGTCCTTACCGGGTATCGGCCAGCCCCATAGGGGAGGCTCCCCAAAAGACCCGAGCCGGACGGTACCGTGAAGACCGCAGGATCGTAGCTGACCTGAGTGATCCGGTACGGCAGATCACTCGAGCCCGTCGCGCCCGAATCACCGCACGAATCGAAATCACTCGCGCAGCTCGTGGTCTTGATCACGTTTCCGAATCGGTCGTATTCATAGGCGGTGTGCAGCTCGACGGGGGCTCCGACGCCCGGCTCGACGATCGTCTTGAGCAACCCGAGCGTTCCAACCATGACGCCATCACTCACGGGCGACGCGAACTGGTTTACCTGGCCGTACTCGAACGCCGTGGTGTGTGTGATGGGCGTAGCGAGGCAGTCCTGGGGGAGACGTCTTCTGGGTCGTAACGGTCGATAGCGTCACCTTCCCGAGCCGCTCCTCCGTGCTGTCGGCAGCGCCATAGACGTTCATGATCTTCTTCTCGTATTCCTCTTCGCCCTCCGCCGTCGTCACCGTGGTTGTGATCGGGTTTCCCTGCTTGTCGTACGTGAACGCGCTGCTGACTTCGACCATTGGCTCCGCGCCTGCGCCTTGGCCGCCGTTCTCCAGAGTGGTCGAGGAAAGAAGGAAGCTCTCGTCAAAGACGGTCTCGGGCCGCACGAACCGCGTCGTACCAGTCGTTCAAGACGGATCGTCCCCCTTCGTCTGGTCCGTGCAGACAACATGCTGTCCCCGGGCATCGCATCGCAATAGTCGGTCGTGGTGGAGGGTATCAATGCGAGCTGGATTCTTGTCGACGAATCGACGAGATGACGTGTCACCGTCCACGGCATTCCGGTATACGGGAAAGGCTGCAGGTACCGCGTCGTGGTCTGGATCCGGGTGCGTTTACCGGCTGGCAAGCTGCTGTCCTCGGGCCCGGTGACGATGGTGGTGGCGAAGCCTTGCGCACCTCGACCAGACGGGCTGGTACGCAGGTCGCGGTATTCATTAATTGGTGGTCGCGGTCCCGCCTACACCGTCATCTGCCGCGAGCGAGGCTACAACCCGCAATGGGGTAATCGCGAACGACGTGCCGCTTGCAGGCGCCGTCCCGTAGGATTCACTGTCTTTGTAGGTCGGGTGGCCGGGATAGGCGGTATTGTTCTGCGCCGCCGCTGTGGTGATCACCTGGTAGGTCGTCACGGTCTTCTTCGCCAGGCCGTTCGGAAAGCCCTTTATCACCGGTGGCCGGAAGGTGTTCCGGTACGCCGTGTTTCTGTTCGCAGATCGGTCACGCCGTCGCCGTCGAGATCGATGAAGGTGACGTTGGGATCGCGAAATTGAACCCGATCCCCTATGGGAACGAACGGAACGGCGCCGCTCCCACGGGATCCTGGTAGGACGTAGCCCCGTCGAGGGCAACGAAGGTCGCCCCCGTGTTGAAGAGAACGCGTCGTTGGGGGTAGACGGACGCCGCCCACCGTCCCACGTTGGACGAGATCGGCAAGGCCGTCGGCGTTGATATCCACTGGAACAAAGGCATAGTCCTCCATGCTGAATGAGCCGGTGGCGGTCGAGGGCGGCGTGAACCCGTTCAGAACGGCCATCCGAGGGTCAGTGGACGGTACTGAGGCGTAGCCGAGACCGGTCGACAGCGCCATCGTTTCGGTCATCGGGATGGACGTGTACCACGCTAGATCGTGCGGACACGCCAGCAGTTGATTCCACGTCGCCGGGTCGTTTGATTGTGCCAGGCAGCCGAACTGAATGACGTCGTAAAGTCCGTCGCCGTCGAAATCGGCCGTATTTTCCATCCATGCCGGCACTTCGGCTGGCAAGCCGACGTCGAAGGGAACCCAGACCGTGGTGTGCCCAGAAAGGGGTTTGCCAGTATTCACGTAGGTCTTGCCCGCCGCCTCGGTATGTTTCTTGCCGACGAGATCCGGGAGGCCATCGCGGTTCACGTCGCGGAGCTCGTAGTCGCTAATGGGCGTGATGCCGCCATATTTGTCCGAGGCGTCGTCCAAGTGAGCTGGGTTGACTCTGTGTACTTGTTGATAAGCACCTTCATCGTGGCATTGCTGCCGCTCGGCATCCAAACGAGGTCGGCCTTTCCGTCCCCATCCATGTCGACAAGGGCTCCGCCGCCGTTGAACACGGTTTGCACGACCCACCCAGGGTTTGCCCCAAGCCCCTCAGCCCCAACCTCCACCCATTTTCCCTGCGTCCTGATTCGATTTAGCCAGGTATATATCCCCGGCAATATGCAGGAGTCGTCGGCCCCGGGCCACACCCGGTATTGATATGCAGCGCGTCCAGCAGTCCATCGCCGTCGAGGTCCGCGAAGGCAGTGTTCCCCGGTGACTTGTCTCCTGAGTCATAGGACCAAACCTGCGACGGCAGGCTCCAAAGCTTCGGCGCCTGTTCGAAGGACGTCCCAGTATTCCGCCATGCCTTCGAAGCGCTGTTGGCCAGCGACGACACCATGTCCAGTCGCCCGTCGCCGTCGAGATCCATGAACCACGTGCCTGGAGTGAGGGTATCTGGCAGATTGAATTCCGGCTTCTCCACCCAGCTGTAGCCGCCAGCATCCCAGTCGAAGGCTAGCGGCTGAGCGCAGTCGCCGGTGGCGGGGCAGTACTTGATCGACCGCAAAAGGCTAGGAAGCATTTTGTCGTCCATCGTCGGATCGGTTGCCGGCGTGCCATAGTCGAGCGTGTAGACACCGATGCCGGTGTCGATCGTCGTGAGCCTCTGGTTTCGCGGACGGTCGCCGACCGGAACCGGCCCTGGCGGACATCGGGGCGGGGCTCGTACGAGAACTTGATGCTCTGGAATGTCGGTATGGCGGCAGCTTCGTCATCGGCGGCGGATCCGGCGAGGCGCCCCGTGTAGTCGATTTGGGACACAATGATGCCGCCCGTGGCGAAGTCTTTCTTGTCATAGTTGTAATGGATGTCGTAGTAGTTGCCCCAGACGTCAACCACCTTTTGCAGCAGCCAGATCGCGGTCGTCATGCCGTCCGGCGGCGGGTTGTCGATACCCGGCACGCGCACGCGAGCCGTGTCGTCCATGCCGTAGTATCTCGTCTCGCCGCTCTTCGTGACCACGGTGAACATCGATCCATCCGCGGACAGCGTGATGTCGCTGAAGTCGGCTAGCTCGGGCTGGTAACGCTCCCCCGTCTCCGTCCGGTCTAGCCTCGCGGTCGAACAGCCGCTTGCCATCAAGACAAACGCCATCGCCAGCATCGCCGATCACCGCCGTCGCTGAGAGTCACTGGCCGGGTGAGGCCGTCCTCGGCGCGAGTCTTGGGGCAGCGGTGGATCATCGAAGTTCCAGTGAGATCCCAGCCCTGACCAGCGATGCCGGGGCCGCCCTGGCTCGAATAGACGAGAGCCAGGTTCGGCGCCATGCCGGCTATCCCGGGCGGCAGCGCGATGGGGACCTTGTACGTGGCGGCGCCGCTCGGGCTGACCGACAACTCGCCGTTCAGCGTGCCAGGGAACGCCGAGAGTCCCGCAGTCGGGTCGGGTGCCTGACCGGTGCCGGTGTCAGTTCCGGTAGCTGTCGACGTGACAGTCGAGGTGGAGGTATCTGTGCTGGTGCCGGTTGCGGTCCCAGTCTCGGTGCCGGTCGCGGTGGTCGTGCCGGTGCTGGTGCCGGTGTTTGTGCACGTACCAGTAGCGAGATCACCGCCCGTGCATACGCCGCTCTGGCAAAAATCGTTCGGCGTGCATGGATTCCCGTCGTCGCAACTCGTCCCGTCGTCCTTGCCCGGATTGGAGCACGTGCCACTCGTCGTATCGCACACCCCCGCGCCATGGCACTGGTCGCCGCGTTGCACTGCGTGTTGCGGTTGGGGTCGGGGACGCAGAGCCCGTTCTGGCAGGTATCCCCCCACGTGCAAGCACTGCCGTCGGCGCACACGGTTCCGTTGTAGTACTTGGGATTGGCGCAATTGACCGAGCCGGCGCAGCCGAGGCACTTGTAGACTTGGTCGGCGACCTCCTTGCTGGCGGTGCCCCAGGTGTTGAGGCCGGGCCGATTCACGCCGCACACGTCGTCTTGGCCACCGCAGGTTTCGGGGCTGCAGCCGTTGCTCGCGTAGCAATCGAGGTAGGCGCCGCAGCCGGCGCGGTCGCTTTGGACGGTGGCTTCGTCGAGTGCAGAATGCGCCGCACTGGGTGTTTGGTCCCAGCCTTGCACGCAGGCGTTGGTGGCTGGGCGCGCTCACCCGCACGTCATCAGCCTCGAAGGAGGCGCCCAGGCTGCCCACGCCCACCAGGCCGCTAGTGCACGAAGTGTCCGTCTGGGTGAGCAGCTGCGTGCCGTTCACGTAGGCAGTTAGCGTCGTGCCCTGCATATCCAGCTTCACGTCGTACCAGGTGCCGGCGCTGATGCCGCCGGGCACTGCTGCGGAGCTGCCAATGGCGCTATCCACGCCGGCCACGCGCTTGCGGAGCGCGACCTGGCCATCCCCGCGCAGACTGACGTAGTAGCCGCAGTCGGCGTTCCAGGTGGCGTCGTATCGGCCCCACAGCGTGACCAGCGCGCTGGGCGACGAGAAGGCCAGCGGCTTGAGGTTCGCCTCGACGGTGGAATCCATCCAGGCCATTGCGGATTGGGCTTGCGAGATGTAGAGCTGGGACGCGCTGGCGTCGTTCTGGCGGTAGACGTTGCTGCCGTCGGGAACCACGCTGAAGTTCTGCACCGGGCCTTGACGCACGTTCCAGCCGCTGCCGTTGCCGGTCTCGAAGTTGTCGCAGAAGGCCCAGTTGTCCGCGCACACGTTGGTTGCGGTCACGGTGCTGGTGGCGGTCTGCGTATTGGTCTTGGTGTTCGTGACGGTAGCGGTGTTCGTGCTGGTCGAGGTCCTGGTGCTGGTTGAGGTTCCGGTATTGGTGTCGGTTGTGGTTTGCGTGTTCGTGGAGGTGGCGGTCACGGTACGCGTGTTGGTGTTGGTATTGGTGTTGGTCACGGTGCTCGTGTTGGTGCTGGTATTGGTGTTGGTCACCGTCGCGGTATTGGTGTTCGTGCCGGTGTTGGTATTGGTACCGGTCGATGTCAGCGTGGCGGTCTTGGTCGTGGTGTTGGTGGACGTCGCGGTCGCCGTCGTTGTCGGCGTCTGGGTGGCCGTGTTGGTACCCGTCGTGGTCTGCGTCTGCGTGCCGGTCTTGGTGTTGGTCACCGTCGCGGTCGTGCTGTTGGTGGTCGAGCTGGTCACCGTGCCCGTCGGGTTGTAGGTCCACGTCAGCGTCCCGATGCCCGTCCCGGTCCCCGTCGCGGTGATGGTCCGCGATCCGGTTCCTGCGTTGGTCAAAGTCGAGGTCTGGGTCGCGTTCGCGGTCACGGTGGTGACCCCCGTAAAAATGCCCGAGCCCGACATGGTGGCTATGACTGTCTTGGTGGCAGTGCCATTCAAGCTGCCGGTCACCGTGCTGGTCCCAACCCGGGATCCTATTCCCTGCACGTAGGCTGTCGTGGTGACCGTGGCCGTGCTCCCTAGCGTGTGCGCCCACGTCGCGTAGTACACCGTCGCGGTGTTCGTCGACGTCAGGGTGCCGGTCAGAACGTATTGCTGCGTATAGGACTGCACATTGGTCAGGGAGCCCGTCGCGGTTTTGGTCGTGATACCGGTCGTGACCTGCGTGGTGGTCCCGGTGTTGGTTCCAGTATTGGTCTTCGTCGCAGTGCCAGTCGCGGTGGTGGTCTTGGTGGGCGTACCCGTGGCCGTCACCGTCCCGGTTCCGGTCTGGGTGGCGGTCTGGGTTCCGGTATTGGTCTTTGTTTGAGTGACCGTGGACGTGCCCGAAGCAGTGTTGGTCTGGGTACCGGTGCCCGTCGTGGTCCCGGTTCCGGTCCTGGTGCCGGTCGCAGTGATCGTTCCGGTACCCGATGCGGTGGTGGTATTGGTCTGCGTGCCGGTATGGGTCGCGGTCTTGGTATTCGTGCTGGTGTTCGTCCCGGTCTGTGTGAAGGTCGTAAAGCCCGTGTTCGTCCCAGTGCCAGTGCCCGTTTGGGTGGCCGTCGCCGTATACGTGATGGTTGGATTTGAGCTATTCAGAGCTTGAATACTATTTTCTGACATGGCTCCGCCATCTACGCCATCTAGCGCCTGGGCTTTGAGCCGCGCGGACATGCCCTCGCGGGCGGCGGCTTGATCTTCTGGCGGAGCCTTCGTCTCGCAAGCAACGACGAACGACAGTGCAGCGACCCCGGCGAACAGGTGACGTGTTCTCATGACTCCACCTTTGAATCGGGTTGCGTCGACTGCTACTACCTCGACGCGTCTAGAAGATTTTGACTTCGTACTAGCTGCGCCGTGGCACTGTCAACGGGAATAATTTACCGTTGCAAGAATGTTGCGCGAACGCCGACTTCGGCGCTGCGTGGTCCTGGATAGGAAGAGTCAAGGCGCTGACAGCGAAGTCACCAGAGGGTTCTCGATGGTGACGCCTTCGATGGATCGCCCTGGCTGTAGGTCTTCCGACAGCAAGCGCGGACACCCGGCGGCCTTCGCGCAATGGAGGATGAGGCAGTCCCAAAAGCTGAATCCGTAGAGACGATGAAGTTTGATCGCTTCCACGACGTGCTCTATATCGATCGCGATCACCGTCATCGTGGCGAGAATCTCGACCTTCTTCTGTGCGATCTCGGCGGACAGACCAAGCTTCCTGGTCGCCACAACGAAATATTCCTGCAGAACCTGTGTGGACAAGACGCCGTTGCCGTTGCTCAGCGCTGCCTCGATGACCTGCTGGGCTCTGTCGCGTTTTGCGCCTGCGTCCGCGTCGTCGGCATAGACCAGGATGTTCGTGTCGAAGAATACCCGACCCTTCACGTGCGCCCCTCGTAAGCCTCCTCACGCGCGATCTTCCGTCCACCGGAATGGCCAGGGTGCTCCGCCCAAAGATGACGAAGCTCTTGGGCCATAGCCGCACCACCGCGCCGGCCAGCAACGGTCTCCAGGTGCCGGCGAATGATGTCGTTCAGAGTCGTTCCTTCCCTTCGCGCGACCTCTCTGGCCCTGGCAGCGAGCTCTGCATCAATCGAGATGGTTACATTCATGATACACATTATAAGTGCACACGGATTACGTGTCCACATGCTGTTCTATATGAGCATGTCTAACGCACAGTTACGTTCCGAAACGAATCCGAGGGACAGCTTTGCCGGTGTCGATCTCGGCGGAGGGCATAGTCGATCATGGACTATAGTTCCATGTGGACCATCGCAGACAATGACTCAAACTCACGGCGCAAGGCCGGATGAGGCGCTATCACCTAAAATCACCACCGGAGACCGTCATGGCCGTACCCGCACCTCAGCAGCTCTTCGAGAAGATCGCCCGTCTACCTCCTGCCCGCGTTGCAGAGGTCGAGGACTTCGTGGACTTCCTCGCCCTGCGAAATGCCGACCGCGAGCTTGTCCATGCCGCCGCTGCCGCTTCTGTGCCGGCCTTTGCCAAGGTTTGGGACAATCCCGAAGACGATGTCTACGACCAGACATAAGGGGCCACCATGCCTTACCATTTCGGCGACGTCATCGTTGTCCCTTTCCCGTTCACCGACCAGACCACCACCAAGAAGCGTCCCGCGGTTGTCGTCAGCTCCGAGGCCTATCACCGCGAGCGGCCTGACCTGATCCTGATGGCCATCACCACCCAGTTGCGTTCCGAGCCCACAGTCGGCGCGGTCGCCGTCGTGCACTGGCCAAACGACAACGTGGCACTCGACGGCACTGCCGCGCAACCAGAACCGCATGCGCGAAATCAACGAAGCCATTGCTGGCGTGCACTTTGCCGGGGTCAACGCGCGCCGAATTCGTGGAGACTTGCGACCGCTGCTCAAGAACGCGCCGCCACCGCCGCCGCCGCGCAAAGGGCCGCTGAAAGCAGCGCGACGGGCGCCAGCCCAAGCAGCGGGATCGCCACCAGTGCTGCAAGCGCTGCGGCGCCGGCCGCGCCCGCGAGATCCCAGGCGTAGAGCCGCGTGGCCGCATTCGGAAGTGCGGCCACGTGTACGGCCACGGGATAGACCGCACCCGTGCTGGCACCGACCACGACAGTCACGACAATGATGATCACGGCACTCCAATCAGGAATTGCACGCGCAAGCTCGATAGCAAACAGAACCAGAAGCCCAGCTCCAGCTGCCCCCGCACATGCACGGGCGAGCACGCGCGGTCGCACGCGTGGTCGATCGAGGAATCGCCCCGCCGCCAAGGCACCCGCGCCCATGCCGGCCATGAACCCGGCAATGAGCCCGCCCATCGCATGGTACAGGTGACCGCGCAGCGCTTGAAAGGCGAGCAGCACGACCAACTGCAAGGCCATTCCCGCGGCCCCCGCGGCAACGACCGCGAAGGCGGGAGATGGTCGACCTCGCCGGCCCAAAACAAACAGAGCGGCCGCGCCGAGCACGAAGGCCGCCAGCGACCAAGGCGTCCAGGGCGAGCGCGCTAGCACAAGCGCGGCCCGGGCCACGGGCGGCGAAAGTCGCTGCAAGTTTTCGATGAGCCCGAAGAGATAGACCACGGGACGAAAATCGCGATTCTCGATGGGCAGGGCCGTGGCCAGCGACCGGCGGTAGTCCGCGGCGTGAAACGGCAACAGTCGATCAAACAGCCAGGTCCGCCCAACCTGCTCAAGGTGAAGCCCGCGCTGGTCGAGCCGCGCGGCCAGGACGCTCGGCCGGGCATCGACTTCCTTCTCGGCGGCCCACACGATGGTTTGACCGCCAGGGGCCACGGCCACGGCGGGGAAGACGGCGCCCAGCCCGGCCAGCAGCGAGGCGTGTCGCTGCCTGGCGCCCGCGTCCAGGTAGGCGTCCGATCCGGGCGTGGCCAGGGCCAAGATTCCACCCGACGCGAGGGCGCGACGGGCCTCGGCGAAACACTCGCGACTGAGAAGACGCGCCAGGAGCGCGTTCTGTGGGATCGGCAGATCGATGACGATCACGTCGTAGCGGCCAACAGATTCGCGCAGCAATTGGCGTCCATCCGACGCCACGGCATGCACGCGCGGATCCGCGAGCGCGGCCCGGGTCTCTTCGTCGGCGAACTTGCGCGCCAGCGGAAACACGCCCGGATCCATTTCCACATAGTCGAGGTGCTCGGGCTTGTGTTTGAGCGCCTGGACCAATCCGCCACCCAGACCTCCGCCCACCAGCAGAATCCGTCGCGGATTCGCATGCAGCAGCAGCGGCAGGTGCACGCTTTCCTCGGCGGCGATCTCGTCTTCGCTGGTGAACAGCAAGGCGCCGTCGTGAAAGAACACCCGCTGCGGGCCGCGCGCGACGACGGCGAGCAATCCGTAGCGCGAGGGCTGGAGAGAAAGAACTTGTTCGCCTGGAAAGCGGGCCGAGGCAAGCGCCGATGAAATAGACGGGCAGGCGATCGCCGACAATACGATCACCGTCAGGCTGGCGATGACGCCGACCCATTTGCGTCGGAAGGCCAAGGGAAGGCTCGCGCCAGCGCAGATGGCCCCCGCGACGAACGCGGTCCACGCACTGGAAAGCCGGTCGGCCAGCAAGAAGTGAAATAGCAGTCCGGCGGCGGCCGAGCCGAGAGTTTCCGCACCGTAGAGAATTGCGGCGCGGCCTTGGCCAGAAAGCGCCGCCAGCGCCGAGGCGAAGCACAGCCCCGAAAGAAAGCAGGCCGGCAACAGCGCGGCCACCGATACGACCATCAGGACCACAATGGTCGGCGTCTGTCCCAGCGCCGTTGGCCCCGCCCAGCGGGTCAACCACAGCGAACCGAGCAAGAGGGGCGGCGCCGCCATCAACAAGCGTCCCAGAAAGCACGCCGCCTGCTCGGAGCGCCGCATGACCCGTCCGCCAACCGCGCTGGCCAATCCCGTGAGCAGCAGCCACAATGCCAGCACCAAGCCCAGCACGAGCTCGTTGCCCTGCGAAGAGGCGAGGATCTCGCGCAGCAGGACCACCTGCGCTAGCAAGCGAGGCAGCGCCCGCGGCCGAGACGGCGACAGTGACTGCGCGGCGGACAGCTCCGGAAGCGGGGACTAGCTCCATACTCCGGGAATAACAGTGCCACAGAAAGCGCAGCGGCCGGCCTTGATGTTCATCGCCTCCAGCTCGAATCCCCGCCGCTCCACCACGGCCTTGCCGCATTTCGGGCACGACGTGTTCTCACCCGCCAGCCCTGGCACGTTGCCCGTGTAGACGAAGTGCAACCCCTCGGCAAGACCGATCTCGCGGCAACGGATCAGCGTCGCGTTGGGCGTGGGGGCCACGTTCTTCATCTGGTATTCCGGGTGAAAGCGCGTGAAGTGCACCGGCACATCGGCGCCCAGGTGCGTTTTCACCCAGCGGCACATGGCCAGGATCTCGGGCTCGCTGTCGTTCTGGCCGGGCACGCACAGGTGGACCAGCTCTAGCCACACCCCGCTGGCGCGAATCACCTCGATAGTGTCGAGCACCGGCTTGAGCTTTCCCTTGCACATGCGCTGGTAGTAGTCCTCGGTGAAGCCCTTGAGGTCGACCTTCACGGCGTCGAGGTACTTGAGCGCCTCCTTCATGGGCTCGGCCTCGCCCGAGCCGCCCGTGACCATGGTCGTGCGCACGCCGGCCTTGTGTGCGGCCTTCGCCGTGTCGATGGCGTATTCGAGAAAGACGATGGGCTCGGAGTAAGTGAAGGTCACGCAGGCGTCGTAGTCCTTGGCTCCGCGCACGACTTCTTCGGGCGGCATGAAGCGAGAGTCGACGTCTTCCGGCTTGGACTGCGAGATGTCCCAGTTCTGGCAGCACTTGCACTCGAGGTTGCAACCCGCGGTGGCGATGGAAAAGGCGCGGCTGCCGGGCAGAAAGTGAAAGAGCGGCTTTTTCTCGATGGGATCCACGTGCACGGCGCAGGGCTGGCCCCACACCAGGGTCATGTACTCGCCGTCGCGGTTCTCGCGCACGCCGCAGAAACCACGCTCGCGATCCTCGACCTTGCAGTGCTTGGGGCAAAGCTCGCATTCGATGCGTTTCTGCGGCAGTTTTTTCCAGAAGCGCGCGGGAAAAGCGCGCGGCGTGCTGCCCGCGAAGGCGCGCCTCGACGGCAGCAGCACGCTGCTCGCCGAGACACCCGCGGCCAGCGCGCAACCGGCGCCGCCGCAGGTAATGAAGAAATCTCGTCGCGATACCATGCCTAGACCTCGATCGTTACCATCTCGATGCCCGCGCGATCGGACACGCCAAGTCCCATCTTGCTCGCGGTTGCAAGGTAGGTCGGCGCCATGCCTGCCTTGGCGAGCGTGGGCAAGTCGCGCTTGGCACGCAGCTCTTCCACGATTCCCAGCCCAATTGTGTCGGCCGCCACCAGATCGGTCGCGAAGATCAGGACGTTGGCGACCTCGGCCATGCCGGGTTGATAGGCCGGCCCGTTGTCGACCACGGGCCGGAGCGCATCCATGATCACCAAGCGCTGTTTATCGCGAATGGCTGGCACCGCGTTCACCTCGGCGATGTAGGGATCGCAATTGTCGAGGTGCATTTTGTTGGGATTGTGAATGCAGCCGAAATTGTTTTTCAGCGCGCCGGTCACGCCCGCCAGCATATGTTGCTTGAGGATGGGCAGATTGACGACGCAGTCCACCTGGGTGGTGAGCACGCGGGAAAGGCGCGATGCCGAGGACGGCATTTGCACCAATTCTTCTTCGTGCCCGGATTCGTCGTTGCCGATACAGCGATAGCCGCGCGGCTGCGTGGAAAAGCCCGACGCAGTGAGATCCCGCGCGAAACGATCGAAGACGATTTGCTGGCGGCTGTCGATGTTGGCCTTGCCGAGCAGCACAGACAATTCGTCGACCAGCTCGACATGCGTGGCCGCCTTACGGCCGGCCAGGCCATTGATCTTCAGCCCGACCCGCTCGCCCGGGCGAAAATACTTGGCCAGGGCTGCGCTGGCATCCTTTTGTCCTGAGAGTGCGACCAGCCCTGCATGGAGCATGGCCCGCAGCGCCCCACGGTCGGCGTCGTAGCCGTCCGTGAGAGCTTTCTTGGTTCGCACCACAACCACACGCGGCTTGCCCGCGGACAGCTGCACGCGCGCAGCCTCGAACTTGGTCGCGATGATCGTCGTTTGGGTCCCGCCAGCACGCGAGCTTCCGCACGACGAGCTGCAACCCGTGACCGCCAATGCTCCCGCGCCCAAGGTCTGCAAGAAGCGTCGACGATCCGATCTGTTCGCGTCGCCAGCCACGCCTGGAGTATAGCGCGCGTTCTTGCTAGCGCTGCTCGTCTTCGCCGAAAACGATGGCCTCGTACACGCGGTATTCCGCCTTTTTCCATGCGTCTTCGGGCAGCCCGGCCTTGCGCGCCAAGTGGCGTAGCGTGGTCTCGCGATCCCAGCCTTGTTCGGGCGCGACCTGCGGCAAGAACGTCGCGCGACTCCAGCCAGAGCTGAGAATGATTCCGTGTTTCCCAATGACGATTTCCTCGGCGCTCTTCACCGGCACGGGTGGCGTCAACACCGATATCTCGATGGTGATGAAGGGCAATTCCGGCACGCTGACCGTGTGGGGAAAACGCGTGTCCTCCAGCGCCGCGCTGGCCGCGCGCATGGCCACGGTGTCGTACACGGAATCGGTGGGCTCGATGGTGCCGATGCAGCCGCGCAAGTCATCCCCGCGTCCCACGCAGCGGCCGTCGTCGTTCATCTTGCACTTCAGGGTGACGAAGGCGCCCGCCCTGCGTTCAAGGGACGGCGTGACGGGAACCGTCTTCTTGACCGCCGGATCGAAGGAGCCCTTGTGCACGGACGCTTCAAGCGAGGCGCGCGCCAATCGCAACAGTGTTGCCCGGTCTTCGTCGCTGAGTGGAAACATTTTCTCTCCCCCTGCCCTGGCCGCTTCCAGTTTGGAATTCTCGGGCCACTTGCCGGTAAACGCCACGTCTATATATGTCACGCTGCTCGACCAATCGGAAGTCACGTCGCCGGAAGTGTAGCGGCTGACGACCTGGCCGCGCGTGCCCTGGAATTTCGCCAGCAATTCGAGCAAGAGCGCGATGGGATGCAGACCGCAGATGGTCGTGCCGGTCTTCTCGGCGTGGTCGAGCAGGCCACGCCGGCGCAGCTTGAGGATCTGCTCGACAGAGCCGTCATCCACGCGCGCCAGGCGCTCTTGAAGGGTTCCCTTGCCCGCGGGAACCTCGTAGCCGTAGTTCTCGCCCCGGTGGGTGAAATCGCTCGAAGCCACAACAAGCGTATGCGCGTCGACGATTTCGGCCAAGACACTCGCCAGCTCGGCGTAGTCCGCGTCGCTCATGCGCCCGACCAGAATCGGCACCAGGCTGAAGCTCGGCAACACGCGCTGGAGCAAGGGCAACTGCATCTCGAGTGAATGCTCTTCGATTTCGGCGCGCTCGACCGCGCTGACCACCGAGCTGCGGCGCAGGCGCGCCACCGCCGCGCTGTCGAGGGGAATGAGCCCGAGCGGCGTCTCGAAGTGCGTGACGTCGGCGATGGAAGCGCCCTGGAACGGCAGGTGGTGCGAGATCGCCAGAACAATGACCCGCCGAATATCCTGCCCGCGCAAAAGCGCATAGCCCGTTGCCGCCGCCTTGCCCGAGAAGCGGTAACCCGCATGCGGCGAGATGAGCGCCATGATCTTGCCCGTCGACCTTGGGCGGTTTGCTCTCATCGAGCATCTCATCGAGGTAGGGTGCGAGGTGCTCCATATCCCCCGGGTACCAAGATCCCGCGACCTGCGCCCGCCGGATGCGCTTGGTCTCTGGCGCCGGAGCCGCCTTGGCTGGCGCTGGTTGCACGGCCGTCTTCGTCTCAGCCAGACTGCGCGGTTGCTTGGCGCAGGCGCCAGTGACGAAGGCGAGAGTAAGAGCGATGAATCTCATGGAAATAGATCCGGATTTCTGACCACAGAGAGCACAGAGGGCACGGAGGCCAGAAAGAAAGGGGTTGGCGGAACCATGGACGCATGCTTGCGCCAGCGCGCAGCGGTGTCAATGCCGGGGAATTGCCGTTAATCCCGCGATAGCCGCAGAAGGTCGTGGCCGGAGTGGTACTCGTCTGCCAGGGAACATCTCTGGGTCCGGAATTCGAAACGCATGTCCGATGGGCCTGATAGAATTTCGGTCAGGCCAATGCGGTGTAACCTATCGACCGCCTCGATATCTTTGCTGGTCGCGATCTCGGTTGCCACCAGTGTCGCCGGCTGTGCCACGGGCTCTGCGTTTTCTGAAGACGAGCCCAACGCCATTCCCCCATTAGCTCACGTGTTCGTTCCGCCATTGCCCGAATGCCCGCCCAACCGAGACGCAATACCAGTCCGAGACGCAGGCAAGGCTTTACTGGGCAAGAGTGTTGCGTTTCGAGGTTTCCTCACACTCAGCGCAGGGCGATCCTGCCAGTGCGATCACTGTCCTGCAGACGAGTGGCGAGTCCTCGGTCCCGAGGCGCGCGTGCATGACCCATACAGAGGACGCCCACCTACCGCGCTTCTGATCTCCTTGCCGGTCTTGTTGCCGAGGGACGATCTCGACTCACCTGACCTTGAAGTGGTCGCTACCGGAGTGTTGCGAGAGGCCGAGGTCGCATCCGAGCCCTCCTTAGTCGTTTCCTACTACAATCAGTTTTTCCTCGAGGATGCGGAACTATGTAGAGTGAAGGAGGGTTCGCCGAACCATGCGCGTCCTTTTGAGCTTCCGCCTAGCGGCGACGGTCACTGCGTTTATGACCATGAGTAAGGGGCCACCCACTCGCTTGCGCAGCCTTCGGTGAATAGCGGCCGACGCCAACGGAACTTGCCAACTATTCCAGACACGCCGCTGACTGATGCGTGGGATATTGCGGCCAAGACGCACGATGAAGCGGTAGTAAGTAGCCGAAGAGGAAACTATGCCCAGCACAATCATCACGATCCCGTTTGCCTGTCTCACCATTGTCTTGCTCGGCGCCTGTAGCAGATCGAGCTCGCCCAGCTCGGGCCAAGGAGGCCATGGCGGGGCGGAAGGAGCGTCCCTCGGTGGCAACGGCGGCATCGCCACGGGGACGGGAGGTGCAACTGGCGGAGCTGTGGGAGGTGGCGGAATCTCCAGCCAGGGCGGCGCCTCAGCCACGGGCGGCTCGTCAGCAAGCACGGTCGCGGTGGGCACCTGCGATGTCCCGGCAGAGGCTGGACCTGAGTCGACGACCGGTGCGACGGTGGTCGGCGACGGCACGGCTGCGAGCTGCACGGCGGCGGCATTCGAGACCGCCGTGCAAAAGGGGGGAGTCGTCACGTTCAACTGCGGGCCGGATCAAGTCACCGTCAGTCTCGACCATGAGATTAAGCTCCTCAACAATGCGGGGCCCGACGGCCTCGGCCGCAGGGTTATCGACGGAGGAAGCAAGGTGGTGCTAAGCAGCTTGGTACCGTCCAGATCGATCGATCATTGTTTGCGGTGAATCAATCACGTTACGCCTATACGCCCTCAACGGGCCGCGCAGAGAACGGGGTCTTCTTGCAGACGGCCACGGCCAACATCTCCATTACCAATTCGACTTTCAACTGACGGATCCCGTCCCGCAGAGCACCCAAGAGCTGAGGGAGTGCGCTTTTTCTCCTTGTTTTCGGCCTCGGCCGGGGCCTGGATCTCGCCGACAATGCGGCGGCAGTGCGCCTGGCGCTTGTCCGCCGTCAGGCACTGCAGGCCGGGTACTGGCGTGAGCTCGACATCGAAGGTAGTCGCGAGTCTCGGCCTTGTTCATTTGGCTTGGGCGGAATGTCGGCGGCGAGGTATCCTGGTAGGCATGTCGGTCGTTGTTCGCTGGAACGGCAAGGATGTTCCCACCGAGTTGCGTGCGCTTCCCGAGGGTCTGTATGTCTTGGAATCCTTGGACGCCGCACCTGCGCTATCCCAAGACGAAGAAGCTGGGCTGGAAGCCGCCATCAAATCGCTGCGCGCGGGACGCGGCGTCCCGGCTGATGCTATTTTCGGCCGAGTCGAGGAGAGACTGCGACGTTGAAGATCCTCTTCGCCCCGGAGGCCGAAATCTCGACACAGCGGTGGATTTTCTCGTAAGTCGCTATCCTCCCGCTGTTGTTCAGCTTGTGGATGGCATCAGGTTGCTCGTCTCGCGGCTCGCCAACCGCCCTTCCGCCTTTACTACCAGCGCACCGACGAAGTCCTGCTGGTTGTTCGCATCTACCACCAGTCGCGACGCCCGATCGCGCGGTAGCGGGATCCGTTCGCGTACACGCCATCCTGGCGCTGCTCATCCGCTTGTCAGGAAAGCACTGGCACAGCCGCGCGCAGCACAGCCGGCGCGCGGAGTGTGCTATTTCGACCGAGTACCGACGCTTGTGTTTTCCAGTGGGCTCGCTACTGTGGAAGTTATGAGCACGCGCATTTTCGCCGCCATAGCCGCTGCTTATATTGCCGTGTTTGCCGGTGGGCGCGCCTTCGGCTTCGATGCCTCGACCGTAGACGGCGCGGTGAAGGCCAGCAACGTTTTCGCCTTCGACTTCTACCTCCAGGCCCGAAGAGGCCAGGGCAACTTCGTGTGCTCGCCGGCCGGGGCGGCCATCGCGCTGACCATGGTCGCTGCCGGTGCTCACGGCGAAACCCAGGCCGAGATGTTGCACGCCCTACACATCGATTCCGAGAACCTCGACAAGGCGTATAGATCGTTTGCCGCCATCCTAACGGCGCTGAAGGAGCGCGACGGCAAGGACGGCCTGGCGCTGAACGTGGCGAGTCGCTTGTGGATACGGAAGGATTTCAAGTTTCGGCCCGCCTACGTGTCACTCCTTCGCGACGTTTTTCGTACGCCGCTGCCCGAGGTGTACGTTGACAATGGAGGTGAAGCCGCGGTCGCGGCCATCAATCATTGGGCTTCCGATGAAACCCACGGCCGCGTTCCTCAACTCCTTGCAAGACTGAGCGGGACAGGCGCCATAGTGCTGGCCAATGTCGTCTATGTGACGGGCGCGTGGCAGCAGCCCTTCGAGGAAAGGGCGTCCTACGATGCCAAGTTCACAACCCCGCCCAGCAGGACCGCCGTCAAGATCAAGATGATGAAACGGCTCGGGCGCTTCGGCTATGCGCAAGTGGATGGCGCGAGGCTGATCGAGATGTTTTACCGGGGTGGGTTGTCAATGATCGTTGTGCTCCCTGACGAGGCCGATGGCCTGGAGAAGATCGAAAATCGGCTCGGTGGCCATTACGACGAATGGGTCGGAGCATTGGAACCCCAGGGGATCGATCTGGAGTTGCCCCGCTTTACCACGACGACAGCGCTGCCATTGGTGGACTTGCTGAAAGCGATGGGGATCCTGCGGGCTTTCGACCGCCGTCAGGCGAACCTTTCGGATATGGCGAACGCTTCGGTCGGGGAGGCGGAGCGGCAGAATCCGTACATTGGGGATGCCATACATGAGGTGCGGATCGAAACAGCGGCGCCTGTCATCACGATCCATCACGAACGCAGGACACACATCCTCATCCTCAGACCAGAAGCACCGCGACCGATCATCTTTCATGCGAACCATCCGTTCATGCACGTCGTTCGCGACGTGAAGAACGGCGAGATCCTTTTCATGGGACGCGTGGTGAAGCCGGCTGAGTGAGCGCGGGGCGGTCAGACAAGCGGGCCGCATCTCGGAGTTGGTTCTCGGACGATGTTCAGCGTGGACGTGGCGCTCCGGCAAATTGAGTGTCCTGCGCCTAGGCATGCGATTCTAAAGCTGATGCTCGTGAGCCTGCGGTAGTATGGCCGTGCTGAGAAAAACCATGCGTCACACCATTATCGCCGTCCCGTTTGCCTGCCTCGCGGTTGTCCATCTGGGTGCCTGCCACAGCTCGAGTCCTACCAGCTCGGGCCAAGGAGGCCATGGCGGAGCGGGAGGAGCGGCCCTGGGTGGAAGCGACGACAGCGCCACCGGGACGGGCGGTGCAACTGGCGGAGCTGTGGGAGGTGGCGGAATCTCCAGCCAGGGCGGCGCTCCATCCACCGGGGGCTCCTCAGCAGGAACGGTCGCGGTGGGCACCTGCGATGTCCCAGCGGAAGCCGGACCCGAGTCGACGACCGGTGCGACGGTGGTCGGCGATGGCACGGCTGCGAGCTGCACGGCGGCGGCATTCGAAAATGCGGTGCAAAAGGGAGGGGTCGTCACGTTCAACTGCGGGCCGGATCAGGCCACCATCAGTCTCGACCATCAGATCAAGCTCCTGAACAACGCAGGGCCTGACGGTCTTGGCCACAGGGTCATCGACGGCGGAAGCAAGGTGACGCTAAGTGGTGGCAACACAAACAGGCTTCTCTTCCAGGACGCCTGCGACCAAACCCTGGGGCAGGTCGCTGGCGATTGTACCAACTCGCCCAATCCATCGCTGGTCATTCAGAACCTGGCCATGGCAAATGCCGTCGATATCGCCGATACCCTTGGTGGCGGAGCTGTCTACGTGCGCGGCGGCCGTCTCAAGATCTTCTATTCAGCGTTCTGTAACAACGCAGACGGAGCGGGTGGGGCCGAGCGAGCCGGAGGGGCAGTGTATGCAGAACACGCGTATGGACAGGTGTACATCGTCAACAGCCTCTTCGGCGGGAACACTGGCTGCGTCAACCGCTCGTCCAATGGCGGCAACCTGGGCGGCATTGCTACATCCTTCACTATTCTCAACAGCCAGCTGACCTACGGTGGCGCGAACGGCTTTGGCGGGAACCCGCCGGCGCCGAACACACCTGGGGGCGGACTTGGCGGCGGCATTTATGCTCATGGCAACGGTATCAACCTGACCATCTGTGGCTCGACGATTTCGCACAACGAGGCAGTCGAGTTTGGGGGAGGGATCTTCTATTCCGCCGACGATCTGCTTGGCAGCGTCCGGATCGACCGTTCGGTGTTTGCGGGTAATACCATAGACAGCAACCTGCCCTCGCCTGGCCGTGCCGAGAACGGAGTCTTCTTGCAGACTGCCACGGCCAACATCACCATTACCAACTCGACATTCAACTGACAGTGCAATCAGCCCGCGGCCGGATCGGCCAGCTCTTCTTCTAGCTCGATCCAGTCCATCTTGGCGCCGAGGCGCGCTAGCACGGCGTAAAGGCCGATGCGAATGCGGAACAGGAACATCAGCTTGCCCGGCAGGCGCATGCGCAGAAGACTCGTCTTCAGTTTCGCCACCTGGCCCATGGTAATGGCTTGGTCGGGCTCGACCCTGTGCCGTCCGGGTTCGAGCAGGGGCGCGTAGAACCCGCGCAACATGGCACGTGTGACGGCGAAATCGCGCGTGGGCTCGGTCATGCCAATGGCGACCAGGGCGGTCTGGATGTCCTGGGGATTGTCGGCGCGAACCGCACGCGATAGCCGCGCAAGCCAGGTCACGATGTCGCGGTCGAGCTCGCGCACGCAGCCGTGATCGAGGATGGTCACGCGGCCGTCGGAGGCGAAGAGCAGATTCCCTGGGTGGGGATCGGCGTTGAAGAGGCCGTAGCGGTAGAGCGTACCGACGTAGAACTCATAGAGGGCGCGCGCCGCTCGCACCCGTTCGGCGGCGTAGCTCGCCAGCGCCAGAAAAGCCTCGATACTGGCGCCGTCGTGCCAGGTGGAGGTCAGAACGCGCGGCCCACACAGGTTTCGGTGGACGGCTGGAATCGCAATGGACGCATGTCCAGCGTAGATCTCGCCAAAGCGGATTTGCCGTCGCGCCTCCAGTGCGTAGTCGCATTCCTCGAGAAAGCGCGCCTCGGCTTCGGCCACGAAGCCTTCTACCGTCGCACCTGGGATGGCCAGATGGGCAAAGAAGCTGCCGACCGCGGCGGTCTTGAAGTCGGCGCGGATCGCTTCCTCGATGCCAGGATGCCGAACCTTGACGGCCACGCGCGTGCCGTCTTCGAGAAGCGCGCGATGGACCTGGCCAATCGAAGCGCTGGCGATGGCTTCAGGCTCGATTCGCGCCAGCAACGCCCGGCCGCGCGCGCCCAGATCCTCCGTGATGGTACGCTGGATGAGCGCGAAGGCCGTGGGCTGGGACATCACCTGCAACACCGACAGCAAACGCCGCGCCTCGGGTGGCAGCGAACCGTCGACGTACGACAGGATCTGCCCGGCCTTCATGGCCACGCCCTTGAGCTCGCCCATGGTCTCGATCAACCGAGTCAGCGTCTCGGGCGACAGCGAGGCGAAGTTGAATTCCTCGCCGCGCAGGCGACTGGCCAACGCGCCAACGCCCAGCCGCGCAGCGGCGGTGGCCGTCTTCTGCAAGCGGCCGAGGGCGGACGTGGAAATGGACTTACCCCCTTTGGCTCGGAGGCTGTCGACCAACTGCTGACGCGAATCCCTGGCCATGCGCGCTTAGTCCAACAGGGGGTGGAGCTCGGCTTTCACGGCCGCCACGCCGCCCTCGGCGACCGTGATCTCGGTGAAATAGGAGTAGTACCCAGGGTGCCGGATCTCAACCCGGTAGAAGCCGGCGCGAATGATTTTTTCGTGCTTCACCAGATCCGCCGCGCGCCCCACCAGCGCGTCGTCGAGCAAGACCGCGGCATCGGGCACGTTGCATTCGAGGTGCAGCGAGGCGGCGCCCTCGGATTTCATGGTGGCGCAACCAAGCAACAGCAGAATCGCGACGACGTAGATGGACAACGCTTTCATGATCTCAACGATTCTCCTCTAGAGCTGACGAGTCGAGTGGGCGCACGTGAAGAGCAAGCAAGTCGTTCGTGGTTTGCGTGGGCGCGACCGTGAGCTTGCCGGCAAGCTCGCGCAGAAGGCTCTGGCCCAGCGCCACGCCACCGATACGCGTGAAGACCCGAATTTCGGCCAGGCTTGTGGTCACATGACGAACCTCGGTGGCGGTCACCGCGCTCATGCGTTTGAGAGCTTGCAGAAGATTCGTGACCGCGCCGGGATCGACGATATCGAGTTGCAGCGTCACGAACTGGGCGCTGACCGTTGGGGCACGCAACGCTGACACCAACCCGCGGGCTGCCTGACCCGACACCTTTTCCAGGCAGGCCGTGCGGGCAAGGTTCGCGTCTGCAGCAAAGCCTCGATCCTCGTCGGTGCGATCGATGGCGGGGCCGCGCGCCGCCGGGACGCCCGCCGGGAACAGCCGCGAGCGCAGGGCGCACTTGACCGACACCCGCATCGCCCCGCGCACCATGCCTTCGTCCAGGCTGGTGGCGACGACGAATAGGGCGTAGGCGTTCTGCTTGGCGGCCAGCGCAAGAAGCTGGGCCTCGCCTGGCGAAGCATCCGCGCGCACGTTGGCGCCGGCCGCGCTCAAGGCCGCCGCCGTCATCGAGATCGCGGGTGTCGTTCCCGCCACCAGCATGAAATTCGCGACCGGGGCGCTGGCCGGTGCCGCGGCCGGCGCGGAGCCGCGCGCGCGGTCGAGCGCCTGGCGCAACAGGACCGTATCCACGTCGGCCTCGACCATCACACGCAGAACCCCGCCTTCGGTTTGTTGCTCGATCAGGCGGTAGCTGCGCACGAACCTCTGCGCCGAGTTGGCCAGCGAGGCCTTGAGTTGTGCGACGCCCGGCGGCGGCGGCGAAGGCAAGGGTTCACTCTGCTTCACGATTTCGGCAAGCGCCCGCTCGGTGGCCTGGCGAAGGGCGTCGGCCAGGGCGCGCTTCTTGGCGTTGACGGCGTTGCCGGCGACGACGGGCGCTTCCGCGCGCACCACGCGCTCGTTCGGCTCAGGAGCCTGGGCGCGGGCGGCGCTGGTCGCGAGCAAGCCGAGCACGACGAGGATCCCCAAAGCTCCTCTTGCCATTTCGCGTGTACCGGTCATGGTTGCGCCTTCTCAAGGTAGATCACAACCGCGGATCCTGCGAAAGAATCAGTCGTCTCCCTCGGCGTCGCTGGCAGCACCAGCCGCCCCTTCCCGTCGCGGCGGACTTGCACAGCGTCCTTCGTACATTCCGCGGCCGGGCGGTAGGTGGCGATGGCCACGCGCACATCCTGGCCCTCAATCGCCAGCGTGGGCGCGATTTCGAAGGGCATGCTCGCGATCTGCAGCGCTCTCGGCGCGGCTTTGGCCGGCACCAGGTCGAAAAGACGAATGCTCAGCCAGAGCACCACGCCACCATTCGACTGATACTCGATTCTGGAAATCGTCGCGTGCTCTTGCACGGTCTTGTCCTTGGACGGCCTATCCAAACCCAGCTCACTCAGAGCCGCCAGCAATTTCGCCTCGGCCGCCGCGCGCGCGCGCCTTTCCGCGCCCGGGCGGGCCGCGTTGGGCCCCGGCATGCGGATGTCCGCGGCTGCCCCGGCCTGCGCCGTGATGGTGCCGGCGCTCCAGTCGACCTCGGTCCCGGCCACCGTGCGTTTGAATAGGGCCGGCTGCGCGGCTTGCGCCAGCGCGCTCAGCACGAAAAGCAGGATCGGCGAAAGCCGGGCTACTCCCATTCGATGGTCGCCGGCGGCTTGGACGAGATGTCGTAGACCACGCGATTGATCCCGCGCACCTCGTTCACGATGCGCGACGAGATGGTGGCGAGCAGGTCGTGCGGCAGCGGCACCCAGTCGGCGGTCATGCCGTCGCGCGAGTGCACGGCGCGGATGGCGAGCACGTTGGCGTACGTCCGTTCGTCACCCATGACACCGACCGTGCGCACGGGCAGAAGCACGCCGAAGGACTGCCAGATGCTTTCGTACAAACCGGCGGCGCGGATCTCCTCGTCGATGATGACGTCGGCGGCACGCAAGATGTCGCAGGCTGCCTTGCTGACCGGGCCGAGCACGCGCACCGCCAGGCCTGGGCCTGGAAACGGCTGCCGCCACAGCATGTCGTGGGGCAGGCCACACTCGGCGCCGAGCGCGCGCACCTCGTCCTTGAACAGCTCGCGCAGGGGCTCGACCAGCTTCAGCTTCATCTTCTCGGGCAAGCCGCCCACATTGTGGTGCGACTTGATGGTGGCCGACGGACCTTTGTGGGACACGGATTCGATGACGTCCGGGTACAGGGTTCCCTGCACCAGGTAGTCGGCGCCGCCCAGTTTTTGCGCTTCCTCGTCGAACAAGGCGATGAACTCACGGCCGATGATCTTGCGCTTCTGCTCGGGATCGTCGACGCCGGCCAGCTTGGACAGAAAACGCTCGGCCGCGTCGACCACCACCAGATTCATCTTGAAGGCGCCGCGAAACAGCGCCTCGACCTGGGCCGATTCGCGCGCGCGCAGAAGGCCGTTGTCGACGAAGATGCAGGTCAGCCGGTCGCCCACCGCGCGGTGGACCAGCGACGCCGCCACCGATGAATCCACGCCGCCCGACAGTCCACAGATCACGCGTCCGCTGGGCGCCTGCCGCTTGACCGTGGCCACCGCCTCGTCGACGAAGTTGGCCATGGTCCAGCTGGGCTGGCACTTGCAAATGCGAAACAGGAAATTGCCCAGGATCTCCATCCCGCGCGGCGTGTGCGCGACCTCGGGGTGAAATTGCACGCCCCAGAATTTGCGGCTGGTCGCCTCGACCGCGGCGAACGGGCAGTTCGGGCTAGTGCCGACCAAACGAAATCCCTCGGGAAGCGATTCGACCCGGTCGCCGTGGCTCATCCACACGGCGAGCTCTTCGCCCGTGGTGAAGCCATGGAAGAGCTCGGACGCCGCTTCCAGATGAATGGAGGCGCGGCCGTATTCGCGATGGGTGGCGGACACAACCTTGCCGCCCAAGAGCAAGCTGGTGAGCTGGACCCCGTAGCAAATGCCTAGGATCGGCACGCCGAGGTCGAAGATCTCGGCCGAGATCCGCGGCGCGCCCTCGTCGTACACCGACGACGGCCCACCGGAAAGGATGATGCCGGTCGGCTGCATGGAACGAATACGCTCGAGCGGCAGATTGAAGGGATGGATCTCGGAATAGACGTTCTGCTCGCGCACCCGGCGAGCGATGAGTTGCGTGTACTGCGAGCCGAAATCGAGGATGAGAATGACTTGCTTGGCTGACATGGGGTCTTTGCTGCTCTACTGTTCGACGCGGTAGTTGGGCGCTTCCTTGGTGATGATGACGTCGTGCACGTGGGATTCGCGCAAGCCCGAGCTGGTGATCTTGATGAAGCGGGCCTTGGTGCGCATCTCGTCCAGGTTCTTGCACCCGCAGTAGCCCATGCCCGAGCGCAGGCCGCCGATGAGCTGGTAGATCGACTGCGAGAGGCTGCCGCGGTAGGGAACGCGGCCCTCGATGCCTTCGGGCACCAGCTTGGCCTCGGTGGTGACCTCGGACTGGAAGTAGCGATCCTTGCTGCCCGCGCGCATGGCGCCGACCGAGCCCATGCCGCGGTAGAGTTTGTAGCTGCGGCCCTGATACAGGATGATCTCGCCCGGCGCCTCGTCGGTGCCGGCGAAGAGGCTGCCGATCATGACCGTGTTGGCGCCGGCGGCGATGGCCTTGACCATGTCGCCCGAGTACTTGATGCCACCGTCGGAGACCACGCGCACGTCGGTCTTAGCCAGGGCGCGGGCGCAATCCGATACAGCCGTGATCTGCGGCACGCCGATGCCGGCCACCACGCGCGTCGTGCAGATGGAGCCCGGCCCCATGCCGACCTTCACCGCGTCCGCGCCCGCCTTGGCCAGGGCCAATGCGCCCTCGGCCGTCGCCACGTTGCCCGCGATGATCTGGGCCTTGGGAAAGGTCTTGCGCACGTCGGCCACGGCTTCGAGCACCAATTTGGAATGTCCATGCGCGGTGTCCACGCAGATGACGTCGCAGCCGGCGTGCAGCAGGGCGGACACGCGCGCCTGCAGATCCGAGCTGGTGCTCACGGCGGCGCCCACGCGCAATCGCCCGAGCTCGTCCTTGGCGGCATGGGGGTGCTGCTGGGCTTTCTCGATATCCTTGATGGTGATGAGCCCGTGCAGCTTGCCCGCGCTGTCGATGACCAGCAGCTTCTCGATGCGGTTCTTGTGCAAAAGCTCTTTCGAGCCTTCCAGGCTCATGCCTTCCGGCGCGGTGATGAGGTTGGTGGTCATCACGTCGCGCACGGGTTGGTCCAGGTTGCGCTCGAAACGCACGTCGCGGTTGGTGAGGATGCCGACCGGCTTGCCGTCGCGCCCGACCACGGGCAAACCCGAAATCTCGTGCCGACGCATCAGCTCTAGCGCCGTGAAGAGTTTCTGATCCGGATCGATGGTGACCGGGTCGATGACCACGCCGGTTTCGGCCTTCTTTACCTTGGTCACTTCGAGCACCTGCTCGTCGATGGTCATGTTTTTGTGGATGACGCCAAGGCCACCCTCGCGCGCCATGCAAATCGCCGTGGGCGCCTCGGTCACTGTGTCCATGGCCGAGGACAGAATGGGAATGGCCAGGGTGATGCTCGCGGTCAAGTGCGAGCGGACATCCACATCCTTGGGGATGACGTCGCTCTCGGCGGGAACGAGCAGAACATCGTCGAACGTGAGGGCTTCGCGGAGAGAACTATCAGGCAGCATCTCGGGAGACTATACATTTGCCGCGCGCGCTTCAAGACCTTCACGCACGACGCGCGCAAATCGCGAAGGAAACCCGTGCGATTCGGTCTAACGCGCCTTCTCCGCATGGCCAGTCGAATGAATGCTATTGACTACCGAATATCTATTCGGCACACTGAACTCCAGTTTGAATGGCGATAACCCGAATTCAAGAGGGTCGAACATGAAGGCAGGACAACGAAGAGAACGGGAGATCGCGCACGCGCGCACCGACATCGTCGAAGCGGCGATCAGGGCCTTCGCGCAGGTAGGGCTGAACAACGCCACCATGCAGGACATCGCGCGCGAGGCGGGCTACACGGCGGCGTCGCTGTACACCTACTTCAAGAGCAAGCAGGAGATCGTCGACGCCATGGTCACCCTACTAACCGACGAATACATTCGTGTCTTCGACGAACCCATCCCGTCCGCCCTCTCGTTCCGCCAACGCTTCGAGTTGGTGCTGCAACGTCAACTCGAGCTCGCCGAGAAACGGCACAACATCTTCGTGGGCTTCTTGAGCGACCACACCAACGAGAGCATGTGCGCACGCGACGAGACCGGCCGAGCCTTTCATGACAATTTCGAACGCAGGATCGAGCGGCTGGCGGCTTGGCTGAAAGCGAACGCAAGCGCAGATGACATCGGCGGCCATGCTCCCGATCTCCTCGCCCGCACCCTATTCGGCATGGCCTTCGGCCTTCTGCACCGCTGGGGCGCCGAGGACAAGCACGACCCCTTCGTCAAATATGCCCCGATCATCACCGAGCTTTTTTTCCACGGAATCAGCGGCAAGACCAAGCCCGGAGCACGCAAGAAATGAAAACGATCAAGATGGGAACCCTCAAAGGGTTCCCAAACCCTCCCGCGATGGTACGTCGCCAGCAAAGCTGGCGAGCTCCCCACGCGACCAAACTGGCCCTCATTGGTATCGCGATCCTGGCGCCGCTCGCGGCGGGCGCCGAAAGCCTGTCCCTCGACCAGTGCGTGGCTATCGCGCTGAAGGAAAACCCGGACATGGCATCTGCCAACTACGAGGTCGATGCAGCGGTCGCGAAGAAGAATGTCGCCAGAGGCGGCTACAGCCCGCGGCTGAAGATGGATGCGGGGGTGCAGAGGTGGGACTCGACGTTCTCAATTCCTCTGTTTGGAATGGTCTATCAGTACTGTCCAACCTGCGCTTGGACGTCCACCGGCACCAATCCGGACGGCTCCGCCAAGTTAGATGTCCTGAACCCGGTGACCCTGCGTCCGCAATGGACATGGTCCGCCAGCGTGACCCTTGCCCAGCCCATCGCTGCCCTATGGACGGTGCGCGAAGCAAACGTCCTTACCAAGCTCGGCGTCGACATTGCCGAGATCAAGCGCAAGGAAGCTCGACGGGACGTCGCTTTCCAGGTGACTGAAGCCTACTACCGACTCCTCGAGGCGAAATCGATGGCCGCGGTTGCCGAAAAATCGGTCGACCAGGTGACCGCTCAGGTCAAGCGAGCGCGCACCTTCTTCGAGCGCGGTGCCGTCGCCCGCAACGATGTCCTACGCGCGGAGCTCGGCCTGGCGGCCTCCCAGCAGCGCCTCATCCAAGCTAACGGCGTGGTCAGCCTAGCGCGCGGTCGACTGGCCACGCTCATGGGACGTTCCCCGGACACCGAGGTCGACCCTGTCGACATCGTCGGCGAGCCGACCTCCAGGCCTTTGCTTCCAGTGGGCCAGGCCGAACAGCAAGCGGTCGATACGCGCTTCGAAATCAAGGAAATTGCAGCCCACATCGAGCAAGCCACCGCGGGTGTGCGCATGGCGAAGTCCAAGATGGTGCCGCAAGTGAATGCGGTGGCCAACTACACGGCTCAAACGGCGTCGCTTCTGGGACTTCCCAAAACGTGGTTCATCGGCGCGACCGCTTCTTGGGACATCTGGGAGGGCGGCAGCACCTACTACGGCATCGACGATTCCAAGGCGCAGCTCGCTCAGGCGGTGGCGGCCCGGCGCAAGGCCGAGGATGCCATTCGCCTCGATGCGCGGAATGCTCACGTCGGCGTGACGACGTCGGCCGAGGCCATCGAGGTCGCCAAGCAGGCCGTCGAGCAGGCCGAGGAAAACTTCCGCATCGAACAGAAACGCTACGAGAGCACGAGCAATACGTCGTTCGACGTGCTCGACGCCGAGACCCAGTTGACGACCGCGCGCGGCCAGCACCAGGCGGCGCTCTACGACCTCATCCTGGCCCAGGCGAACCTCGACCGTGCCATGGGCGAAATCACCAAGGCCGCACAATGACCACCATCCAGCAGAGGAACAGCATCATGTCTCGCACCCTACTCGTCAGCCTCAGTCTCTCCTTGGCGTTCCTGTCATCGTGTAGCCGTGAGAGCGACGTAGCTCGTTTGCCACCAAGCTCTGCCACGCCGCCATCCCAGCCGGCAGCGAAGACAGAGCCTGCGCCCAAGCCGGTAGCGGCGCCGCTCGCGGCGACGGAAAAGGCGGCCGGCTCCGACGAGAGGGCAGCCGCGGACACCATTCCCCCTCCCCCGCCCGGCAGCTCGTTTCTGTCCGGGCAAACCGAGGCCCACCGCCGCAGCACGCTGACACCCAAGGTGTCCAGCACCGTCACGCGTGTGCTCGTACGCGACGGAGATATCGTCAAGAATGGTCAGGCGCTCGTCGTCCTCGACACCCAGGATTTCTCGTTGCGCACGCAGCAGGCCGAGGCGGCGCTCCAGGCGGCCAAGGTGCAGCTCGATTCGGCCAAGCTCGACTGGGACCGGACCAAGGCTCTGCTCGGCGACAAGGCCGTGCCGCAGGCCCAGTTCGACATGGCCGACGCTCGCTACAAGGGCGCGCAGGCAGGAGTGTTGCAGGCCGAGACCGCGGTGGCCATGGGGCGCAAGGCTCTGCGCGATGCCACCATCCATGCTCCTTTCAACGGTATCATCGTCAAGCGCTTGGTCAACGAGGGCGAGTACGCATCGGTCATGCCGGCCACGCCACTGGTCATCATCGAAGAAGTCGATCCGCTCGACCTACGCATCCAGATTCCATCGACCAATCTCGACAAGGTGAAGGCCGGCGATCCCGTTCGCGTACATCTACCAGCGACGGGGCAGGCCTTCGATGCGCGCCTCACGCGTGTGGTCGCGGCCATGGATCCCCACACGCGTACCTTCGCGGCCATCGCCGAGCTGCCCAACAAGGACCATGCTCTGCGCTCCGGCCTTTACGCTGAAGTCACGCTGGGCGGAGGCGCCGCCGCGCCCGCCGTGGCCGGCAAGATCAAGGTCGCTGCCAAGAAGCCCGCGCCCGCCAAGGCCCGCAAGGACTAACCATGAAACTTGCTGACATCTCCATCAAACGTCCCGTCTTCGCGACGGTGATGGTGAGCGTGCTGGCGGTCTTCGGCGTCTGGGGCTACCGGCAGCTCTCCATCGACATGTTCCCTGACGTCGAATTCCCGATTTGCACGGTCACCGCCACCTACCCAGGCGCCGATCCGGAAACCATCGAGTCGCGCGTCGTCGACAAGCTGGAAGAAGCCATCAGCGCGGTGAGCGGCATCAAAACGCTGCGCTCGACTTCGATGGAAAGCGTCGGGCTGGTGTTCGTGCAGTTCGAGCTTGAGCGCAAGGCCGACCAGGCCGTGCAGGATGTGCGCGACAAGGTTTCCGCCGCGCTCAAAAACCTGCCATCGGATCTGGAGCCGCCGCTGGTCGAGCGTCTGGACATCGGCGCCGCACCGGTCATGGCCATCGCCCTGGCTGGTGACATGCCCAAGCGCGACCTGACCGACATCGCGAAAAATACGGTCAAGCAAAGGTTGCAGGCCATCAATGGCGTCGGCACCGTCGATATCATCGGCGGGCAAGAGCGCGAGTTCCACGTGTGGATCGATCCGCAGCGGCTCGATTCCTTCGGCCTGGCCCCTGGCGACGTTGCCCAGGCCGTGGCCTCGCAAAACGTGGAGATCCCTGGCGGCCGGCTCGACTCGGGTGCGCTGGAGCTCTCCATCAAGACTCGTGGCCAAGTCCACAGCGCCGAAGAGCTCGGCAACATCATCATCACCGCCGCGGGCGGCGCGCCCGTGCGCATCCGAGACGTGGCCCGGGTCGAAGACGGCGAGCAAGAACGGCGTTCCTACGCCACCTTCAGCGGCAAATCCTCGGTCACCATGGTGGTGCGCAAACAGTCCGGCTCGAACACGGTTGACGTTGCACACAAGGTCAAGGCCGCGCTGGAAAAGCTGAAGCCTCAGTTTCCCAACGTGACCATGCGCATCGCCTCGGACAACTCGGTCTTCACCGAGCGGGCCATAGGCGACGTCAAGTTCGATCTCTTGTTCGGTGCCGCCCTGGCCATCCTCATCATCATGTTCTTCCTGCACGACTGGCGCGCCACCTTGATCAGCGCCACCGCCCTGCCCGTCTCGGTCATTTCCACCTTCGCCTTCATCTATTTCATGGGCTACACGCTCAACATGATGACCATGCTGGCGCTGTCACTGTCTATCGGCATCTTGATCGACGACGCCATCGTCGTCATCGAGAACATCCACCGGCACCTCGAAATGGGCAAATCGCCCATGAAGGCGGCCTCCGAAGCCACGGCCGAGATCGGCCTTGCGGTCATGGCCACCACGGCGTCGATTCTCGCGGTGTTCGTGCCGGTGGCGACCATGAAAGGCATGATCGGCCGCTTCTTCGTGCAGTTCGGCCTGACCGTGGCCTTCGCCGTCGCTGTGTCGCTGTTCGTGGCGTTTACCTTGACCCCCATGCTGTCCTCGCGCTTCCTGCGCGCCCACACCGGCAAGGGACCGATTGGCAAGGCCATCGAGGGTTTTCTCGACGCCATCGAACACGCCTACAGTAGGCTACTCACGGCCGCCCTGCGCCACCGAGTTTTGACCGTGCTTTCGGCGATCGCCGTGTTCGTCGGCAGCATTTTTCTGGCCGCCATCGTGCCCAAGGAGTTCATGTCCGTCGAGGATCGCAGCCAGTTCATGGTCAAGTTGGAAATGCCGTCCGGGGCCTCCCTTGGCGCCACCGAGACCATGTCCGAGTCAATCGCCACCAAGCTGCGCGCGGTGCCGGGCGTTCAAGACACCTTGGTGACCATTGGCGGCTCCGCCCTGGCCGAAATCAATCGCGCCGAGATCCAGGTCAACTTGGTGGGGAAGAAAAAGCGCAACTTCTCGCAGGCGCAAATGATCGCCTACACCCGCAACCAGATTCGCTGGCTGGCTGGGCCGCGCCGACGTGAACTACGCGGTCGAGCCCTTCAACATGACTGGCGCGAGCAGCGGCGCCATTCGAAACTCCATGGTGCAATTCAACGTTCGCGGCAAGAAGTACGAGGAGATCAGCAAGGCCACCGACGAGATCATCAAGTCGCTTGGCGAACAAAAGGTCGTTGTCGACGGCAAGACGCAAACGGGGTACGTCGACCTCGACACCTCCTACCGCGGCGGCAAGCCCGAGCTGGCCATCAACATCGACCGCGATCGCGCCGCCGACCTGGGCGTTCCCATGGCGGTCATCGCCATGACCATGCGCAGCCTGATGGCCGACGACAAGGTGTCGGAAATGACGGCCGACGGACAACGCTACGACATCCGCATGAAGCTCGACGAGAGTTTCAGGAAGAACGCCCAAGATCTCATGGCGCTCAAGGTTCGTTCGACGACGGGCCAGCTGGTGAACCTGTCCAACGTCGTTTCGATTGTGGACGAAGCCGGTCCCGGCAAGATCGAGCGCCAGAACCGTCAGCGCCAGATCACCGTCTTCGCCAACCTGAGTGGCATTGCGCTCGGCGAGGCCACCAAGCAGGTCGAGGCGCTTCGCCAAGAAGGTGGTGCCGTCCACCATGACCACCGACTGGGCAGGCCAGGCGGACATCATGAAGGAGTCCATGGGCTATCTGCTCTCGGCCTTGCTCCTCGCCGTCATCATCGTCTACCTGGTGCTCGCGGCGCAGTTCGAAAGCTTCCTGCACCCCTTCACCATCATGCTCTCGCTTCCCCTCTCGATGGTCGGTGCGCTGGGCGCCATCGCGCTCACCCACAGCATGCTCAACATCATGACCATGATCGGCATCATTCTGCTGATGGGTCTTGTCACCAAGAACGCCATCTTGCTCGTCGACTACACCAACACCTTGCGCCGCACAGGCATCCCCAGGCGCGATGCCTTGCTCAAGGCCGGCGCGGTTCGCTTGCGACCGATTCTCATGACCACGGGCGCGATGATCTTTGGCATGGCGCCGGTGGCGCTCGGCATCTCCGAAGGCGGCGAGTTGCGCGCCCCGATGGCCATCGCGGTCATCGGCGGTCTCATCACGTCAACCCTTCTGACCCTGGTCATCGTGCCGGTCGCCTACACCATCATCGACTCCATCGCCGAGCGAACCCTCGGCCACGCCACCGTCATGCGCGAAGGCGAAGAGACGCCCCTCGAAGCCGCGGCCAAACACGCGTAGGCTCGCCTATCGCCGGAGGCTGTCGCGCAGGTAGTTTTCCTTGATGCGCATGTATTTCGCGGCCAGGGCGCGGTGTTCGTCGGCCATGGCCGAGGTCAGCGTTCGCACCACCTTCGCGGGCGCGCCCAGCACCAGGCTGTGCGGCGGAATCACCGTCCGCTGCGTGACCAGCGAACCGGCGCCGACGATAGAGCCTTCGCCGATGACACAATCATCGAGCAGGGTGGCTTGCATGCCGATGAGACAAGCATCCTCGACCCGGCACGCGTGCAGCATCACACGATGGCCGACCACCACATCTGCGCCGACCACACAGGGCGTGTTGTCCGCCACGTGCATCACGCTGCCATCTTGAATGTTCGACCGATCCCCGACGATGACCGGCGCGATATCCCCACGCGCGACGCTGCCGTACCAGAATGAAACATCTTTGCCCAGCCGCACGTCCCCGACAATGGACGCCCCGGGTGCCAGCAGAACCCCCTCCGCGAGCTGCGGAACCAACTCCAAGTAGCGGTCGATGATGCTCCTCGGAAATCGCTGCCGCAGCACCTGCACCTGGGCGTCCAGCAGGTGCGCATTGGCAAGGGCGCCGCGAATGACCTCGACGGATGACGTGACAGTTGCCATGTTCGATGCCGAAGGTTAGCGCCTGGTTGGAGGAACGGTCAATGTGCCACCTGCCGCCTAACGGTGGTGCGACTCGTGCTTAGATACTCGGCACTTCGGTGAGCATCTCGTACATTTGCATCGCGCGCCGATCCTCTGGATCGTGTTGAACGGCGTTGCGGAACACGGCGGTCGCCTCGCCGGTCTTCTGCGCGTTGTAGTAGGCCATGCCGAGGTGGTAGGCGGCGGCTTGGTCGTCGGGACAGATTTCCAAGACGCGCTTGAAATTCGCGATGGCTTCGTCGTACTTCCCGAGCGCGGCGTAGCTCACACCCAGGTGATAGTTGGCGATCACCGAGACCGGATTGAGCGCCAGCAGGTGGCGGAAAGCGGCGATGGCTTCGACCTCCTTGCCTACGTGGTAGTAGGTGATGCCCAGCCAGTAGTAGGCGGCCAGGTAGTCGCGGCTCAGCTCCACGCACTTCTCCAGCGACTTGATGGCCAGCTTGATCTGGCCGGTCCGGTAGTAGGAAAGCGCCAGGTCGTAATGGGCATCCGGATAGTCCGGTTTGATCGCAATCGCCTTCTTGAAAGCACTCGATAGAGAGCTCTAGCTCTCCCGCCCGGTAGTATAGGTTCCCCAGGCCGGACAACAGGTGGGCGTTGTCGGGGGACAGCTCGCATGCTCTCTTGATGGCCTCGATGGAGGTCGTGAGATCCTCGCCACTGAGCCGCGAGGTCAGCGCCTTGCGCCCCCAGTAGTGCGGGTCGCTTTCGTTGGCGAAAGGCACGCCACACAGCGGACAGTACTTATACTCCTTCGGGAAATCCTTCGCGCACATCGTACAGGACGTCATGGTCACCCCCAGGCATCGAATTCAGGCCAAGGCGGCTCCGCAATGGCCACCGCCTCTACCTATGCATTATCCGATGCCAACGAGCGTCTGGCTACCAGAAAAATCGCACCAATTCGGTCTCTATTCATGCGGGCGATGACGCTGACGTCGATTTCCTTGGGACACACGGCCGAGCACTCGGTGACGTTGGTGCACGGGCCAAAGCCTTCTCGGTCCATGGTGGCGACCATGCTTTCCGCCCGTGTCCAGCGCTCGGGCTGTCCTTGCGGCAGAAGGCCGAGGTGCGAAATCTTGGCCCCCACGAAGAGCATGGCCGAGGCATTGGGACACGCGGCGATGCAGGCGCCGCACCCGATGCAGGCCGCGGCGTCCATGGCCGCATCCGACTTGGACTTGGCCACCGGAATGGCGTTTCCGTCGGGAGCGGCGCCGGTCGAGGCGCTGATGAAGCCGCCTGCCGCCATGATCCGGTCAAGAGCGGACCGGTCTACGACCAGGTCGCGCAGGACCGGGAAAGGCTTGGCGCGGTAGGGCTCGATGACGATGGTTTGCCCGTCGTGGAACTGGCGCATGTGCAATTGGCAGGTCGTGGTACCCGGACGCGGTCCGTGCGGAATGCCGTTGATGACCACGCCACAAGAGCCGCAGATCCCTTCGCGACAGTCATGGTCGAACGCGATAGGACGCTCGCCCGCGAGCATGAGCCGCTCGTTGACCACGTCCAGCATCTCCAAAAAGGACATTTCCGCACTGATATCCTTGGCCTCGATGCGCTGCAAACGCCCCTTGGCCTTGGGGCTTTCTTGGCGCCACACCATCAAGACAACATTCATTTGTAGCTCCGTAGCTCCGTTGTGCAAGTGCACATTCTCGAAGGTCAGCGGCTCTTTGTGGCGCACCGGATCCTTGCCCTCTCCCTTGTGCTCCCACACGGCCACGTGCGCGAATTCGGCATCGTTGCGCTTGGCCTCGCCTTCCTCGGTTTGATACTCCTCGCGAAAGTGGCATCCGCAGGATTCGTTACGCTCCAGGGCATCTCGGCACATCAATTCGCCAAACTCCATGAAGTCCGCCACACGCCCGGCATATTCCAGCGCCTGGTTCAGCTCTTCCCCACTTCCGGGCACGATAACCTGGCTCCAGAACTCTTCGCGCAAGACGGGAATGCGCTCGCGCGCTGTCTTCAGGCCAGCCGCGTTGCGGGCCATCCCGCAGTTGTCCCAGAGCAACTTGCCCAGCTCGCGGTGAAACGACGCGGCCGTGCGCCTGCCCTTGTTGCCCACAAGTTTCTTCATGCGCTCGCCGACGGCGGCCTCGGTGCGTTTGAATTCCGGACCTCCCCGGTCGACTTTCCCGAGCTTGCCCGATGCCAGGTAATTGCCGATGGTGTACGGGATGATGAAGTAGCCGTCCGCCAGTCCTTGCATGAGCGCCGAGGCGCCCAGGCGATTGGCGCCGTGGTCGGAGAAGTTGGCCTCGCCGAGCACGAACAAACCCGGGATGGTGCTCATCAGGTTGTAGTCGACCCACAGGCCGCCCATCGCGTAGTGGACCGCAGGGTAGATGCGCATGGGAACCTTGAACGGATCTTCGTCGGTGATGCGCTCGTACATGTCGAACAGGTTGCCGTAGCGCTCGCGGATGACGCCGTCCCCTAGCCGCTTGATGGCGTCCGCGAAGTCGAGATACACGCCCCTTCCTCCCGGACCGACGCCACGGCCTTCGTCGCACACCCCCTTCGCCGCCCGGCTGGCTACGTCGCGCGGAACCAGGTTGCCGAAGGTAGGATAGCGACGCTCCAAATAGTAGTCGCGCTCGCCCTCGGGAATGTCGGCCGACTTGCGCGTGTCCCCTGCCCGCGTTGGAACCCAGACCCGACCGTCGTTGCGCAGGGACTCGCTCATCAGCGTCAGCTTCGACTGGTGATCGCCGCTGACGGGAATGCACGTGGGATGGATCTGCGTGAAGCACGGATTGGCGAACCCCGCCCCCAGCCTGTGCGCCCGCCAGGTGGCCGTGACGTTGCAGCCCTTGGCATTGGTGGAAAGGTAAAATACGTTGCCGTAGCCGCCGGTAGCAAGAATCACCGCGTCTGCGGCGTGCGACTCGATCTTGCCCGACGCCATGTCGCGCGTGACGATGCCACGCGCTTTGCCATCCACAATCACCAGATCCAGCATCTCGGTGCGCGGAAACATGGTCACTTTGCCGGCGGCGATCTGTCGGGTCAGGGCCTGGTAGGCGCCGAGCAAGAGCTGCTGCCCTGTCTGTCCGCGAGCGTAGAACGTACGCGAAACCTGGGCACCGCCGAAGGAACGATTGGCCAAATAGCCGCTGTACTCGCGCGCGAAGGGAACCCCTTGCGCCACGCACTGGTCGATGATGTTGGCCGAGACCTCGGCTAGGCGGTGCACATTGTGTTCGCGCGCCCGGAAATCCCCGCCCTTGACCGTGTCGTAGAACAGCCGGAACACGCTGTCGCCGTCGTTCTGGTAGTTCTTGGCCGCGTTGATCCCCCCCTGCGCAGCGATGCTGTGCGCCCTGCGCGGGCTGTCCTGGTAGCAGAAACAGCGCACGTCGTAGCCCAGCTCGGCCAGGGATGCCGCCGCGGATGCGCCAGCCAACCCCGATCCGACGACGATGACGTTGTACTTTCGCTTGTTGGCCGGGTTGACCAGCTTCATCTCGAACTTGTGACGCGACCATGCGGTGTCGAGAGGGCCCGACGGCACGTTGGATTTCAACTGCATAGCGTCCATGTCGGCTAGCCCCCAACCAGCTTGAAGAAGATAGCGCAGGGAAGGAATACGAATCCCGCCACCAGCACCAGGGTGGCGCCGCCCACCACGGTGCTGAATCAACCCATCGAAGCGTGGATGCCGCAAACCGAGCGACTCGAACATGCTGTGCCCACCGTGCAGGAGATGCAGGCCGACCAAGCTCGTCCCCACGACGTAGACCAGCACGACCCACCCGAACTGAAAACTGTTCGCGATGTTGGCGTAGACGTCGCCTTCCACGAAATCCGCCGGGGTGACGTTCATGCCCCAGGTGAAATGCGCAAGGTGAAACAAGACGAAGGCCAGCACGAGTGGCCCGGAGTATTTCATCGTGCGCGCGGCGTAGGAATGCGTACGCGAACGCTTCTGCCGATAGCCGACCGGCCGCGCCGCCCACTGGCGCAAAACCAGGACCGTGGCGGTCCAGATGTGGATGACCACGGCGATGAGAATGACCGAGCGCGCGGTCCACAGGGCAGCGGGCGAATAGCGAAGCAGATTGCCGTAGCCGTTGATGGTTCCCGGCCCCTTGAAGAACAACATCATGCCGACCAGGTGCTCGACGCAGAAGCCGAAAAGAATGAACCCCGACACCGCCATCTGCACCTTCAGCCCAATCGTGGAACGAAGGAAGGACCAAAACGCTGCCATGACGTTTTCTCTTAGCACGCGGAAGCGCGCGGTCACCACAAAATAGCGAGCCCAAAGTCTTGTTTTCCCTTTCTACGTCTCCACGTCGCGGTGTCATAGGCAGGTGTGTGACATCTCGCCGATTGTGGTTTCGAGCTTAATTTCGACCTATACAGTCCTCTTTTACTGCGAAGCGGGCGGGAATGTGCTAAGAACACGGTCCAGATTCGCCTGAAAGAGGGTCCTATGAGTGACGCCATCAACGAACAGCGCGCGGGCAAGGGCACGGTCTTCGTCCGGACGGAAATCTGCAAGGGGTGTTCCTTCTGCATCGATTTCTGCCCCACGGACTGTCTGACCTTCTCCAAAGAGTTCAATCCCAAGGGTTATCACTTCCCCATTCTCAGCGCCCCCGAGGCGTGCACCGGTTGCGACCTGTGCGGGCTCTACTGCCCGGACTTCGCCATCTACGGCGAGCGCTGGAAAGACATCGACGAGCGCAGGGCCAAGGGGTTGCCCGTGTCGGTTCCCGCCGCACCGCTGTCACCCGCTGCAAAAACGGGCAGCCAGCATCCTATTTCGGCCGATCCCAAGGGGGTCCTGACCGGCATCCACTTCGTCGACGGCAATCACGCCGCTTGCGAGGGGGCCATCGCGGCCGGCTGCCGTTTCATTGCCGGATACCCGATCACTCCGTCGACGGAAATCGTCGAACGATTCGCCTCCCGCATCCCCATGGTGGGCGGCGTCTTCATCCAGATGGAGGATGAGCTGGCTTCCAGCATCGCAGTGCAAGGCGCAGCCTGGGGCGGCAAGAAGACCTTGAGCGTGACCAGCGGACCAGGTTTCTCCCTGATGATGGAGCACATCGGCCTTGCGGTCATGACCGAGACACCCGGCGTATGGGTCGACGTTCAGCGCGGAGGCCCCTCGACGGGACTGCCCACCCTGCCCGCTCAAAGCGACATGATGCAGGCGCGCTGGGGCAGCCACGGCGACAACGAAATCATCGCTCTCGTGCCCAACTCGCCGCAAGAGTGCTTCGACCTCATGATCAAAGCCTTCAACCTGTCCGAGCTCTACCGCTGTCCCGTCATGTTCATGATGGACGAAGTGGTCGGCCACATGGTCGAGCGGGTCGAGATCCCTGTCGCGGACACCATCCAAGTCGTCCCGCGCAAATTCACCACCAAGTCCAAGCAGGAGTACCGCGCCTACGCCACCACCTCCGACGATCTCGTCCCCGAGATGACCAAGGCCGGCGAGGGTTACCGCATTCACGTCACCGGATTGACCCACGACGAACGTGGCTATCCGTCCTTGAATGCCGCCACCCAGGACAAGCTGGTGCGCCGACTCATCGCCAAGATCCGCACCCACGCCGCAGATCTCGTGGATATCCAAGAGGACTACATGGACGACGCGGAAATCGTCGTGGTGTCCTACGGCATCACCTCGCGCATCGCCAAGAGCGCGGTCGACGATGCCCGCCAGCGCGGTCTCAAGGTCGGCCACCTCCGCCTGCGTATCGTTTGGCCCTTCCCCTCTGCCCACATCCGCGAGGTTTGCCGCAAGGCCAAGGTCCTCATCATGCCCGAGCTCAACATGGGCCAGATGGTCATGGAACTGGAGCGCGCGGTGGACCGCGGAACCAAGGTCGTCAGCATTCCCCATGCAGGCGGCTCGGTGCACGAGCCCGAAGCCATCCTCAAGAAGATCATCGAGGCAGCGTCATGACCATCCTACCCAACACCGCACCGACCCTCTTGCGCGACATCGACAGCATCAATCCCGTGATGCCGTTCCTGCGCCAGGAGCGCATCCCACACATCTGGTGCCCGAGCTGCGGCATCGGCACGACCGTCAACTGCTTCACGCGCGCGCTCACCGAGTCGGGCATGGATCTCGACCAGATCGCCATCGTGTCCGGCATCGGCTGCACCGGCCGCGTGGCCGGCTACATGAACCTGGACTCGTTTCACACCACCCACGGCCGGGCGATCCCATTCGCCACCGGGCTCAAGCTCGCCAACCCGAAGTTGAAGGTCGTGGTCTACTCCGGCGACGGCGATCTGACCGCCATCGGCGGCAACCACTTCATGCACGCTGCCCGGCGCAACATGGATCTGATGGTCGTGTGCGTGAACAACTTCACCTACGGCATGACCGGTGGCCAGGTTGCACCCACCACACCGCTCGGCGCCAAGCAGACCACCATGCCCTTCGGCAATTTCGAGGCGCCCCTCAACCTGCCCTTCCTGGCCGACGCCTGCGGCGCAGTCTACGTCGCGCGCTGGACGGTCTTTCACGTGCGCCAGCTGGCCAAGGCCATGCAAGAGGGCCTCAAGAAGAAAGGCTTCGTCTTCATCGAGGCGCTCTCGCCCTGTCCGACGCTGTACTCGCGCCGCAACAAGCGTGGCGACGGCATCGACGAGCTCAAGAACTACAAGCAGAACAGCATCGTGAAACACGGCGCCGACACCAAGGAAGTCGGGCTGACCTTCGACGGCAAGATCGTCGTGGGCAAATTCGTCGACCGCGAGCGGCCGACCTGGCTGGACGCCATGAACGATCACTTCACCCAAACGCTGGGCAGCAAGTACGCGCCCTACGGAGGTTAGCGTGACTAGAACCGAAATTCGCGTCGGTGGTCTCGGCGGTCAGGGCATCATCTTGTGCGGCTCGATCATCGGCAAGGCAGCGTCGATCTACGCCGGCAAGCACGCGGCCATGATTCAGGCCTTCGGGCCCGAGGCGCGCGGCAGCGCGTGCAGCGCGCAGGTCATTGTTTCCGACGAGGCCATCGGCTATCCCTACGTTCGTCGGCCGGACATCCTGGTCCTGATGTCCCAGGACGCGTGCACCCAGTTCGCGCCGCAGCTCAAGCCAGGCGGGCTGGTGCTCTTCGAGGAAGAGCTGGTCCACACCAACGGTAACCTGCCCGCGCAGTCGCGAACCCTGGGCATTCCAGCCACGCGCTTCGCCGAAGAGCTCGGGCGCAAGCTCGTGCTCAACATCGTGATGGTCGGGTTCTTCGCCGGCGCAAGCGGCCTTCTGCCCTACGAGGCGGTCGAGAAAGCCGTGCTCGACTCGGTCCCCAAGGGCACCGAGAGTCTCAACCTGCGCGCGCTCGGCAAGGGCTACGAGTTCGGCATTTCCAAACTGGCCTAGAACCCTGGAAGGAGGGTGGTGATGGACGCATTGGAGCTTCCCTGCATTGCGCATCTGAAAAATGGAAAAGGCGCCACCCTTTCGCTGGCAGCGGCTGGCGACGGCCCCGCCCTATTGAGCTTCTACCGGGCCATGCCGGAAGAAGATCGCTTGGTGCTCAAGGAAGACGTCACCACGGCGGACTGGCTGGACCGCTTTCTGCAGAAACTGTCGAGCGGCGAGGCCATCAGCATCATCGGCAAGGTGGGCGGCGAAATCCGCGGCGAGGCAACCTTGCACCGCAGCTTTCACGGCTGGAGCCGCCACGTGGGTGAGATCCGACTCAACGTCGATCGCGCAGCCCGCGGGCAAGGTCTTGGCCTGGAGCTGGCCAGGCACATCGTCAAGAGCGCTGTCGATGCCGGCATCGACAAGATCGTCGCCCACATGGTCGAAAGCCAGGTGGCCGCCAAGCGCACCTTCGAAAAGCTCGGCTTCCACAAAGAAGCTGAGCTTCCCGGCCACGTCACCGACATCCACGGCAAGCGCCGCGACCTCCTCATCTACGCCAACGACGTCTCGCACATCTGGTCGGCCATGGAATCGATGCTGGGCGACTTCCGGCCCGACAGGGCGACCCGATAGTCTTCACCACAGAGGCACAGAGACCTCAGAGACCGGAAGGAATGGGTTTGCGGATTCCGAATCCGGACCCTTTCTTTCTTGCTGACCTCTGTGCTCTCCGTGTCTCTGTGGTGAAATACCTTTCCTATCGATAGACCTTCGCGATGGTCTTGCCGAGATCCGCGGGCGTCGGGCAAATGGCGATGCCAGCGTCTTTGAGGGCGGCGATCTTGTCGGAGGCTTTGCCTTTGCCGCCGCTGATGATGGCGCCGGCGTGGCCCATGCGACGGCCGGGCGGCGCGGTGAGGCCGGCCACGAATGCGGCGACGGGCTTTTTCACGTTGGCCTTGATGAAAGCGGCGGCGTCTTCCTCGGAGGTTCCGCCGATCTCGCCGATGAGCAGGATGGCCTTGGTCTCGGGATCCGCCTCGAATAGGGCTAGGCACTCGATGAAATCGAGTCCCTTCACCGGGTCGCCACCGATGCCGACCGCGGTGCTTTGACCGAGGCCGAGCTCGGTAAGCTGGAAGGCGGCCTCGTAGGTAAGCGTCCCGGAACGCGAGACGATTCCCACCGAGCCCGGCTTGTGGATGTATCCAGGCATGATGCCCAGCTTGGCTGCGCCCGGCGTAATCACGCCCGGACAATTGGGCCCCACGAGGCGGCAGGACTTTCCTTCCAGCGCTCGCTTCGCTCGCACCATATCGAGCACCGGAATTCCCTCGGTGATGCACACGATAAGCTCGATGCCGGCACCGGCTGCCTCGAGGATGGCATCGGCGGAACCAAAGGGCGGCACGAAGATCACGCTGGCGTTGGCGCCGGTCGCCTTCACCGCCTGCGATACGGTGTCGTAGATAGGGAAACCTTCGTAAACGGTGCCGCCCTTGCCGGGCGTTACGCCGCCTACCACGGCGGTACCGTAGTCGCGCATCTGCTTGGCGTGAAAGCTTCCCGCCGCGCCGGTGAGTCCCTGAACGACAACGCGGGTCTGGCTATCGGCTAGAATCGCCATGGCTAGTTCTTTCTCCCGGAAACCAGTTCGACCACTTTGCGCGCGCCGTCGGCCATGTCCGTCGCCGTGGTGATGGGCAGACCAGATTCCGCAAGCATCTTGGCTCCGATGTCGACGTTGGTGCCCGCCAGTCTAACCACCAACGGCACGCGCAGACCGATCTCGGCGACCGCGGCGATCACGCCACCCGCGATGACGTCGCACTTCATGATGCCGCCGAAGATGTTGACGAAAATGCCTTTCACCCCTGGATCGGAAGTCAGTATCTTGAACGCGGCCGTGACCTTCTCCTTCGTCGCGCCTCCACCCACGTCGAGAAAGTTGGCCGGACTGGCGCCGAAGTATTTGATGATGTCCATGGTGGCCATGGCCAGCCCCGCCCCGTTGACCATGCAACCGATACTGCCATCCAGCTTGATGAAGTTGAGATCGAACTTGCGCGCTTCGCTTTCCGTCGGATCCTCCTCGTCGAGGTCGCGCATCTCGGCCACCTCTTTGTGCTTGTCGAGCGCGTTGTCGTCGAAGGTCATCTTGCAATCCAGGGCCAGCACCTGCGCGTCGGCCGTGATCACCAGCGGATTGATCTCGACCAACGAGGCGTCCAGGCTCATGAATGCCCCGTAGAGCTTGAGGAAGAATGCCGTAGCGTTCTTGGCCACCTGATCCTTCAAGCCCAGGGCATAGGCCAGGTTGCGCGCTTGGTAGGCAGCCAGACCGACTGTGGGATCCACATGCTCCATGAGAATGCTCTCGGGGGACTTGGCCGCGACCTCCTCGATGTCCATGCCACCCGATGCCGATACCATGACCACGATTCGGCTCCGCGCTCGATCGAGCAGGACCGAGGCGTAGAGCTCGCGCGCGATGGCCACGCCCTGCTCGATGAGCAGGCGTTTCACGATGCGCCCCTCGGGACCCGTCTGATGGGTGACGAGCGGCCGGCCAAATATCTTCGCACCCGCTTCCTGCGCGGCCGCCGCGCCCTTGACCACCTTCACGCCGCCGCCCTTGCCGCGTCCGCCGGCGTGGATTTGGGCCTTGACCACGACGGTTTCATTCTGTGTGGCTTGGATGATCTTCTGCGCGGCGGACGTGGCGTCGACCAGTTCCAGAACCGGAATACCCATGGGCACAGGCAACCCGAGCTTCGACAGCAATGCCTTGGCTTGATACTCGTGAATCTTCATCAGGGATCTCTAGCGACGTTGTTCGATGGGGACATAGGCCGAGTTGACCGGCCCTGTGTAGATCTGGCGCGGTCTACCGATCTTGGTCGCTGGATCCTCGTGCATTTCCTTCCAGTGCGCGAGCCACCCCGGCAGACGTCCGATGGCGAACATGACCGTGAACATGTTGGTCGGAATGCGCAGTGCCCGATAGATGATGCCGCTGTAGAAGTCCACGTTGGGGTACAGCTTGCGCTCGACGAAATAGGGATCCTTCAAGGCCGCCTCTTCCATTCTGCGCGCGATGTCGAGCAACGGATCATTAATCTTCAGTCTGGTCAGCACCTTGTCGCACGCTGCCTTGATGATCTTCGCCCGTGGGTCGTAGTTCTTGTACACGCGGTGGCCAAAGCCCATGAGCTTGAAGCCGGAGTCCTTCTTCTTCGCCAAGTCGATGAACTTCTGCGATCCGCCGCCGTCCCGATGAATCTCGTCCAGCATGTCGAGCACGCTCTCGTTGGCGCCCCCGTGCAGTGGCCCCCACAGGGCGCAAATACCGGCCGAGACCACCGCGAACACGTTGGCCTGCGCGCTGCCCACCAGACGCACCGTCGAGGTGCTGCAGTTCTGCTCGTGATCGGCGTGCAGAATGAGGATCTGGTTGAGCGCCTTGACGATCTCCTCGTCGATCTCGTAGGGCCGCGAAGGCACCGAGAACATCATGTTGAGGAAGTTCGCGCAGTAGCTGAGGTTGTCCTGGGGATACACGAACGGCTCGCCCACCGACTTCTTGTAAGAATAGGCCGCGATGGTGCGCATCTTGGCCAGCAGATGGGTGATGGTCGCTTCATTCTGCTCGGAGTCGTTCACCTTGAGCGAGCCTGGGTAGAAGCTCGACAGCGAGCAGACCATGGCCGACAGAATCGCCATGGGGTGGGCGGTGATCGGGTAGCGGTCGAAGAAGTGCCGCATATCCTCGTGCAAAGCCGAATTCAGGGTCAAGAGGGACGAAAACCGACTGAGCTCGTCCTCAGTCGGCAGTTTGCCGTAGATGAGCAGATAGGCGACCTCGACGAAGGTCGACTTCTCGGCCAGGACCTCGATGGGGATCCCCCGGTAGTGCAACACCCCCGCGTCGCCGTCGATGAAGGCGATGTTGCTGGTCACCGCGCCGGTGTTCATGAAGCCCTGATCGAGGGTTACGTAGCCGGTCTGCGCCCGCAACTGGCGAATGTCGATCGCCTTTTCCCCCTCGGACCCCACCACAATCGGCAATTCCAAGGTCTTACCGTTGATCTTCAACTCCGCAGCGTGTGGCATGGAAAAATCCTCCCGATCCAGTCGTCTTTGATCATTGGATGCTACTGATCAAAAAAAGACTTGTCGAGGATCTTTTGGCCCCCGCGTCGCGAGATCTCGGACGATGCGGGGCGGAACCGGATGGACGCGATGCTAGTGGCGCGCGGCCACGCGACGCTCGCAAGCGCGTTGCCTGGTCTTGTGCTCGCGGGACAGCTTGTCGAATGTCGACTGGCGCAGATCCCGGACTGTGCTCTCGTAAATCTTCACCCACACGGGACGCGACGGACAGGTGTCTTGCAACGGGCACGCCTTCGGGTTGAGCACGCAGGGCCTGAACGCGAGCGATGCCTGGGAGGCGCCGAGCACGTCTAGGAGAGAGATCGCGGAAGGCTCACGGGCCAGCGAGAATCCGCCGTGGATTCCGCGCACCGAAACCAAAACATTGGCCTTGACCAACCGCTGGAGGATCTTGGCGACGAACAGGTCTGGCGCGTCCACCGCTTTGGCGATTTCAGACTTGGTTGCCAGGCGACCGCGATGCTCAACGAGAAAGAGGAGACAACGAATCGCATAATCGGACTGCTGCAGAACTGCTGACATGACTTCCTCTCGTTCTTCTGGTCAACATCGACCAACGCCTTATTTCTACCACGGAGCGACCATTCGTTGTGAAATTTCTCACATCTAAATCGGATATTCAACGAGGTCAGGATCGCGGCCCCAATATCTGAATTCAGACCGTCATTACCACTTTTCCGATGTACACACTCGGCCAGGGATGACACCGCGACGCGGCGGGCGGGCTAGCCCAATTCCAAGTCGAATTCCTTCAAATCAAACCAGAAACCACTCTGGGTCACACTGTCCATTTCAGCCTGCACGATGGCGGCGTGCCCGTCCTCGATCTCCAGGAAGCGCGAAAAGAGACTTTGCCCCTCCGCTGGTAGCTCCCCCACCATGCGGCGGTAGAAGGCCGAGGTTTCGTCTTCCGCGGCCAGCGCCTGGCGCAAGGAGTCCAGCTCTGCCGCATGGCTTCCTTTGCGCTGGGCTACCTGGGAACGAAGGCGTTTCATGCCGGTCGCGATGCGCTCGCTCGAGGGCAGGACCGTGCGCAGTTTCTGGTCCGACAAACGCCCCTCTTTCTGCCATTCCATGAGCCGGCTTTCGAGATAGGTAACGTGCCCCTGCTCTTCCTCGGCCAGGGTCAAGAACACCTTTTTCGCCGTCGCGTCCTCGGCCCGCTTGGCCGCGGCCGCATAGGTGGCATGGACCTTCTTCTCGTAAACAATGGCGGTCTTGATCGACTCTTCGATGGTCATGGTGTCTCCTGTCGCGCTGGAGGCTCCGGCCGCGTCCATCACGCCGGTCGGCGGACCGTGGCTCGCCGTATTCGTACCTTAGCACTCCTCTTTGCAGAAGGCGATATCGCAGAGGGGAAAATCCCATCAAATCGGCCTTCCGGCTCCAGAATCCGGACCTCGACACGCCTGTTTCTGCTAAAGTTCCGCGCACCATGAGCACAGGCGTTTCCCCCAAGCCCATCATCCCCGCGGGCGGCGAGCCCATCACCATGAACAGCCAGGGTATTTTGCAGGTGCCGGATCGGCCCATCCTGCCCTTCATCGAAGGCGACGGAACCGGTCCCGATATCTGGCGCGCTTCCGTGCGCGTGCTCGACGCTGCGGTGGAGAAGGAATTCGCGGGCAAAAAGAAGATCGCCTGGGCCGAGGTCTACGCCGGCGAGAAGGCCAAGAAGCTCTTCGACACCTGGTTGCCCGACGAGACCCTGGAGGCATTCAAGACCTATCTGGTCGGCATCAAGGGCCCGCTCACCACGCCCATCGGTGGCGGCATGACCTCGCTCAACGTCGCCATCCGCCAGATGCTGGACCTTTATGTGTGCCTGCGCCCCGTGCGCTACTTCCGTGGCGTGCCCTCGCCGGTCAAGCACCCCGAGAAGGTCAACATGGTCATCTTCCGCGAGAACACCGAGGACATCTACGCGGGCATCGAGTGGCCCGCCGAGTCGCCCGAGGCCAGGAAGGTCATCGCCTTTCTGCAAAACGAAATGGGCGTGAAGAAGATTCGCTTTCCGGCCACCTCGGGCATCGGCATCAAGACGGTGTCGCGCGAGGGCACGGAACGGCTCTTGCGCTCGGCCTTCGACTACGCCATCCGCCACGGACGCAAGAGCGTGAACATGGTCCACAAGGGCAACATCATGAAGTACACCGAGGGTGCGTTTCGCGACTGGGGCTACGCCCTCGCCAAGCGCGAATACGCGGGTCGCGTGATCGGCTGGGACGACTGCGGCGGCAAGCCACCAGCCGGGCAGATCCTGCTCAAGGATTCCATCGCGGACATCACCTTGCAGCAGGTGCTGACCCGCCCGGACGAGTTCGACGTTATCGCGACCATGAACCTGAACGGCGACTACCTGTCGGACGCGCTGGCGGCGCAGGTGGGCGGCATCGGCATCGCGCCGGGCGGGAACATCAACTACCTGACCGGGCACGCGGTGTTCGAGGCCACCCACGGCACAGCGCCCAAGTACGCGAATCTGGACAAAGTGAATCCTGGTTCGGTGATTCTGTCGGGCATCATGATGTTCGAGCACCTGGGCTGGACCGGCGCCGCGAACCGCATCGTGGCCGCACTGGAAAAGACCATCGCGCAGAAGACCGTGACCTACGACTTCGCCCGCCTCACCGAGGGTGCGACCGAAGTCTCGTGCTCCGAGTTCGCGACCCGCATCATCGCGAATCTGTAGCCGGAGTCTCAACACAGAGGACACAGAGAACACAGAGGACGCAGGGAAAGGGGATCTCGGATCCGAGATCCGAACAACTACTTTCTCTGTGTCATCTGTGTCCTCTGTGTCTTCTTTCCCCTACGGAATCTCGCTGGTGGCGCCGGTTTCGCCGAAGCCGACCAGATCCATGGTCGTGGGATGGTCGATGCCCGAGCTCTTGACCAGGCCGCTGATGGGAACGATGGCGTGCATCCAGGTCGTCGAGGCTGAGTGCCAGGTGCCCCAGCTGGCATCGGTTCGCGCCTTGAAGCACCCCATGAAGGTGCCGGCTATGACGGGCATGCTTTCCTGGGCCAGCCCCTGCCACGAGACCGCGAGCATGTTGATTGACCCCTGCCACATGGATTTCATGAGCTGGAGCATGGGCCCCTGGATTTCCGTAACCTGGCCCTTCTTGTCCTTCATCTTGACCGCGCGAACCTCCATGGTGCTCGGGTTCATGCGATCGCCGGGAAAGAGCAGGATCTTGGTGACCGTCTTGCCGTAGTAGCTCTCGTTCGCGACTTCGACCCAGAAGGCGCCACTGTCCTCGCCGACGATCTTGTACGTGACCAGCGCGGGCTCGCCCTTGTCGTTCACCAGTTTGTGCTGCGTCCACTGCCCCACCACCATGGGTTTGGGCACGAATGCAGTGGGTGCAGGAAAGGTCTGTCCTGTATGAGCAAGCGCAGCGATGCGCTGATCGATGTCGGCCTTGGCCGCCTTGTCGATACTGGGCCCGCAAGCCAGCAAGCAAACAGAACCGATCAAGAACAGGATGGCTTGGCGCAACGGCTGTCTTACGCATGCGGCGGATTTTGCCCACATGCAGCGGCATGGTCCAGTGCCATGTTAGCTGATTGCGAATGATCGCGTGGGGAGCTCGCCGGCTTTGCCGGCGACGTACCATCGCGGGAGGGTTTGGGAACCCTTTGAGGGTTCCCATTACAATCAAGCAGCCCCGCCACGGCGGTGATGGGTCAGAACCTTCGCTGGCTGCCGGCGTGCCGCGGCGGCGTGGCTCACGCCCTGCCACTTGGCCTGCGGCAACGGCCGAGCCAAGGCGATGGCCAGAACCTGGGTCATCGAATGCACCGGCACCAGCTTGATTCGCTGGCGCAGGTAGTCCGGGATTTCGCTCAGCTCGGCTAGATTGCCCGCGGGCACGATGGCGACGTGCATGCCGGCGCGCGCGGCCGCAAGCAGCTTCTCCTTCAGGCCCCCGACGGGTAGAACCCTGCCACGCAACGTGAGCTCGCCGGTCATGGCCACGTCCCTGCGGATGGGGATGCCGGCCGCCAGCGACACCAGGACGCATGCCATGGTGATGCCCGCCGACGGGCCATCCTTGGGCACCGCCCCCGCTGGAACGTGGATGTGAATCTGTCGGTCGGCGAAGAAATCCCCCTCGATGCCGAGGTTGCTGGCCTGCACGCGAGCGTAGGAAAGGGCCGCCTGCGCGGATTCCTTCATCACGTCGCCGAGCTGCCCGGTCAAAATCAGCGTACCCTTGCCCGCCATGATCTGCGCCTCGACGTGCAGGACCTCGCCGCCAGCCTGGGTCCACGCCAGGCCATTGGCGATGCCAATCTCGTCCACCCTTTGCCGCTCGTCGGGAATGTACTTGGGTGGCCCCAGGAACTTGGCCAGGTCATCCAAGCTCAACGGAGCGGTGCGCTTGGCCTTGCCTTTGGCCTCGGCAACAGTGCCCTTTTCGACGATCCGCCGGGCCATCTTGCGGGCAAGCTGCGCCACTTGTCGTTCGAGGTCGCGCAGTCCAGCCTCGCGCGTGTACTCGGAGATCACCTTGCGCAGCACCGGCCGACCGATCGTCAAGTCTTTGTCGCTCAGCCCGGCCTCGCGAATTTGCTTGGGTAGAAGGTACCGTTCAGCGATGACCAGCTTCTCTTCTTCGCTGTAGCCGGCCAGGCGCAGGGTTTCCATGCGGTCGCGCAGCGGCGCCGGAATGGTGTCCGCCAGATTGGCGGTGGCGATGAACAGCACCTTCGACAGATCGTAGGGCACGCCGAGGTAGTGATCACGGAAGGCGTGGTTCTGCTCGGGATCCAAGACTTCGAGCAACGCTGCAGATGGGTCGCCGCGGTAGTCCGAGCCAAGCTTGTCCACCTCGTCGAGCATGAAGATTGGATTCTTGGTGCCCGCGGTCTTGAGCCCCTGCAAAATGCGGCCAGGCAAGGCACCAACATAGGTTCTTCGGTGCCCGCGGATCTCGGCCTCGTCGCGTACGCCGCCCAGAGAAATGCGCACGAACTTTCGCCCGAGGGCACGCGCGATGGAGCGGCCGAGCGAGGTCTTGCCGACGCCGGGTGGGCCCAAAAAGCACAGGATCGGACCACGGCCGTCCTTGCGCAGTTTGTACACGGCCAGGTAGTCGAGAATGCGCTCCTTCACGTGCTCGAGATCGTAGTGATCCTCGTCGAGCACTGCGCGCGCCGACGCCAAATCCACTGACGACGGCTCCGGCCTCCTTCCAGGGCAGCTCGACCACCAAGTCGAGGTAGCTGCGCACCACCGCGGCTTCGGCGCTCTCCGAGCTCATCTGTTCCAGTCGCCGCACCTGTTTGTCGGCCTCGGCGCGGGCCTCGGCGGGCAACCCCGCGCCTTCGATCTTGTGGCGAACCTCCTCGATCTCGTCGCGGAAGGAATTGTCGTCGCCCAGCTCGTGCCGAATCTGCCGCAACTGCTCGCGCAGGTAGTAGTCGCGCTGGGTCTTGGACATTTCCTCCTTGGCCTTGCTCTGGATGCGGTTCTGCATCTCCAGAATGCCAATCTCGTTTTCCAGGGACTGGTTGACCTTGCCTAGCCGTGCCACCGGATCTTCGGTTTCTAGAATGGCCTGCGCCTCCGCCAGCTTGAGCGTGAGGTTGGAGGCGACCAAGTCGGACATGCGGCCCGGCTCGTCCACGTTTTGCAGCACCAATGCCAGCTCTGGCTGCACGCTGCGCCCCAGCTCGGCCACGTGCTCGACATTCTGCTTAACCGTTCGCACCAGGGCCTCGACCTCCACCGACACAGGGGTGTGGGCCTCCTCGATGACGTCGAGGCGAACCTTGTAGCTCGGCGTATCGGAAAGAAAACGCTGGATGCGCGCACGGCAAAGCCCCTGAACCAGAATTTTGATCCCACCGTCCGACAGCTTGCGCATGCGCATGACAATGCCGACGGTTCCGGTGCGGTAGAGCGAGTTTGGTTTGGGATCCTCTTCGGTCGAATCGCGCTGGGCCACGATGAAGCACATGCGATGTTCGGAAGCCAGGGCCTGGTTCACGGCTTCGAGGGAGACTGGCCGCGACACGCGCAGCGGCGCGATCATGTAGGGGAAGACAACCAGATCCCGGACTGGGAGAAGTGGCAGGACATCCGGTATCTCCTGACCCGTGCCAATGCTCTTGACTTCGTCCTCGGAACTCATGGTGGGACATTAGCAGAACCGATCGAAAAAACTGAGAAAACACATGGTTGCGGGCCGCGCCCGGCGCGTGTGCTGCCTGTGGACACGTCCCCGGGCCTGCTAGAGTTGAACGAAGTGCAAAAACAGGCGCCAAAGACCGGTCGGACAAGACCGCGGGATGGAACCGGACGCGGGCAAATTATTTCTCCGGCGCGCCTGCGCCCGTCGCTATTCGCGCGGCGAAAGCACTGGGCCAAGCGCCTAGGGCCAGCGACGGTGCTGCCCATGTCCCGCAAGGAAATGGATGCGCTCGGTTGGGACGCCTGCGACGTCATTGTGGTCAGCGGCGACGCCTACATCGACCACCCGAGCTTCGGCGCAGCCTTGATCGGACGGGTGCTGGAAGAACAGGGCTTCCGGGTCGGCATCATCGCCCAGCCGGATTGGCGCTCGGCCGAGGCATTCAGCGCTCTCGGCAAGCCCACCATCTTGTTCGGGATTACCGCCGGCAACATGGACTCGATGGTCAACCACTACACCGCCGAGCGCCGCATCCGCAGCGACGATGCCTACTCGCCCGGCGGCAAAGCGGGCCTGCGTCCCGACCGCGCGGCCGTCGTCTATGCCCAGCGCTGCCGCGAGGCCTTCCCCGACGTGCCCATCATCCTTGGCGGCATCGAGGCCAGCTTGCGGCGGATTGCCCATTTCGATTATTGGTCCGAGAAGATCCGGCGGTCGATCCTGCTCGACGCCAAGGCCGACCTTTTGGTGTTCGGCAATGGCGAGCGCCAAGTGGTCGAGATCGCCCATCGCCTGGCCGGCCGCGAGAAAGTGCACGACCTGACCGATATTCGCGGCACCGCCTTCACGCGCACGGCAGGTCACGTGCTCGAGGGATTTTCTGAATTGGACGCGCGCGCACCCGAGCAGTCGCTACACGCCGCCGGGCTGGCCGCGGCGACCACGGTCGTGCGCATTCCGAGCTTCGAGGCCGTGTCGCGGTCGGCGCGGCTCTATGCCCACGCCTCGCGCGTGCTGCACATGGAGTCCAATCCCGGCAACGCGCGCGCGTTGGTTCAGCGGCACGCCGATCGCGATGTGTGGCTGAACCCGCCCGCCTTGCCCCTACCCACCGCCGACCTGGATGCGGTCTACGACCTGCCCTACTCGCGCAAGCCCCATCCGAGCTATGGCAGCCAGCCCATCCCCGCCTATGAGATGATCAAAAACTCGGTGGCCATCATGCGCGGCTGCTTCGGCGGCTGCACCTTCTGCTCGCTCACCGAACACGAAGGCCGCATCATCCAGAATCGTTCGCAGGCTTCTATCGTGCGCGAGATCGAAGCCGTGCGCGACAAGACCCCGGGCTTCACCGGCGTCATCTCGGACCTGGGCGGCCCAACCGCCAACATGTACCGGCTGGCCTGTCGCGACCCCGCCATCGAGGCCGCGTGCCGTCGATTGTCCTGCGTGTATCCCGCGATCTGCCCCAACCTCGACACCGACCACAGCGCGCTCGTCCGACTCTATCGACACGCACGCCAAATCAAAGGGGTGAAGAAGATCACCATCGGATCGGGGATCCGCTACGACCTCGCCGTTCGATCGCCGGAATACGTCGAAGAGCTGGTCAAACACCATGTGGGCGGCTACCTCAAAATCGCCCCCGAGCACACGCAGCCCGGCCCGCTGTCCAAGATGCAGAAGCCGGGCATTGCCAGCTACGAGAAATTCCGCGCCCTGTTCGACCGCTTTTCGCGCGAGGCCGGCAAGGAGCAATACCTCATCCCCTACTTCATGGCCGCCCATCCTGGCACGACAGACGAAGACATGCTGGACCTGGCGCTGTGGTGCAAGCGCAATGGTTTCCGCCCCGACCAAGTCCAGGCCTTCCTGCCCACCCCCATGGCCCTGGCAACCACCATGTATCACACCGGGCACAATCCCCTGCAGCGCGTGGAGGCCAGCCGGGAAGGCGATGTGCCCGTGGTCAAAGGAGAGACGCGGCGACGGCTGCACAAGGCATTCTTGCGCTACCACGATCCGGACAACTGGCCGGTGCTACGTCAGGCGCTGGCGCGCATGGGACGCAGGGATCTCATTGGCCACGGCAAAGACTGCCTGGTGCCGCCGGAACGTCCGGGGCACAAGGACCGATCGAAGAATCGGGAACGATTCTAGATCTCGCCGGTCTGGATGATCCGGCGCAGTCCCGAGACTGGCAGGCGCGGCCCGCGCTTCTCTTCTTCGAAAATAATGAGAGCGAGAGTTGCGGCAGTCAGGTCGCTGTTGGTGTCTTTGGCGATGACTCGAATTTCCTCGCCATTGCGGACCAGCGCAGCGACTTGAGTGAGAGTCACGTAGTGGCTTTCCTGCGTGTCGTACAGCTTGCGGTTGGAGTAGCGTCTGATGATTCGCATGGTGACGGAGTATGCCATGAATTAGGCCCATGGCGGCAAGAAAAAACTTTCGAAGTCAGGCACGCAGGATCGCGTTTGCAACGCACAAAGCTAATTGCGCGCCATGAAGTCTTTCGGTTCGCATCGCAAGCTCGGCATTACTGAATCTCGTAGTGGTGCGAGTGCAGAAAGAAAAACCATCCCTGTGCCAGGCCAAAGAAGAGAAGCAGTGGCATCTGCCATCGCGGGTGCCGCACGTACCATTTGCCAAGTGGAAGAAAAGCGGCCCAGCACGAGGCCGAGTAGCGGCCCAGCCCGAAGGCTCCGATAAGCCACAGCACCCCCATGAGCGGAAGCGTTGCCGCCGCCAGCTCAAGGTATTTTCGCGACCTGAGCAGAGCGACCGAACCGATGGCCGGCAAGAGAGCGAAGGGGATGAAACTGATGATGTGGGGCCGGCGTTTGGCTTGGCGGATGGCCTCGAAGATGCTCCACCACGCCGTCTGTCCCCAGGTACTGCGCGCCCGCCAAAACGAAAGTGCGTCGCCCCAGACGATCTGGCAGTACACCATGTAGATCCCGGCGACTGCAAACGGCAGGGCGAGAGCAAGAACGGCTGGGTCACGGAAGAGTCGACGCCAACCACGTTGGTTTAGCTGGGCCGCCAATAGACCGCCGCCCAGCAAGACCGTGAGGTGTCGGGAGAGAATGCCAAGCCCAAACACGAAGCCGGCCAGGACATGCCGCCGCGACATGGCCAGGGAGAGAGCGAGCGCGGAGGTGAAGATCATGATCGTCTCGGGGTAGCCAGAAGCCTGGAAGAAAGCAAAGGGATAGGCCGCGAACAAAACCAGTGCGGCTCGCGCGGCCATGACGCCGTCGAGGCGGACGAACAACCGGTAGATGGTCAGGTAGCCACCCAAACAAGCCAGGTTCGAAATGGTGAGAATGGCGAAGCCGACCCGCATACCCGTCAGTCTCGTCAGCAGACGGGCCGCCATGGGCAAACCAGGCCAAAAATTGGTCTCGGTCACGTTCTGGTAGCCGAGGCGAGCCAGGCGGTCGAACCAGCCGCAGTCCCAGCAGCAGAGTGCATCGAGCGCCGGGAATGGGTGCAGGGACGCGCTGGAGCTGCCGCGCAGCCCGGGTGTAAGCGTCAATGAGACGTAGCCGAGCAGGAGGAGCGAAATTCTGGTCACCACCCAAAGACCAAGGGGGAAAAGCACCCATCGCCAGCGCGCGGCCAGGTATCTCCACAACATCGCGGTCATCAACCTTGGCATCATGACGAGCGCAGAAAATGGGTGAAGCAGTAGAGAAGCAAGCCCTGGTGCGCACAGAGCATGGCCACCGCTGGCGCGCGCCAGGGTTTGTGTTTCTCCAGCATCACGCCGAGGCCAAGAAAGGCGGGCCAGCAACATGCCACGGCGACCGCCGGCAAGGTATTCCATCGGTATAGCACGGCGCCGAGGTGCAAGGCCCCTACGACCGCGAGCAGTCGAAGATCTGGGCTACGCAGGAGCGCAAGGAGGCCGACTCCGAGCAAGAGACTGAAAGACAGCACCATCGCCTTCCACCCCGAGCCCAGCACCACAGGTTGCGCCAGCAGGGCGACCTTGATTCCATCGCCAATCCGTCCCCATCGCGATAGCCCGCCGAGAAACCAAATCGAAACGACCACGACTGGCGAAAGGGCCGGAAGGAATCGACGCCACGCCGACGCCGGCTCACCCAACCGCGACGGCAGAGCGACAGCGGCCAAGGAAAGGATCGCACATGCTGGGTGCGCCAGCGCGCCCAGGGACAACAGGGCAGCGGCCAATAGGTGCGAACCTCGCAGCGCGAGCAGCACGCCCCACGTGGAAAATGCCAGCAGGCACGCGAGGGCGGACCCATCGGACAGATGGTACGATAGGGGAAATGCCGCCAGGACTGCCAAGCCCCAGCGCGCGGTATCGTGGTTGCGCAGTTCCTCGAACAAACGATAGACGCCGGCGAAACCGACGGCGCAGGCGATCAAGGAAAGCAGCATCAGCCCAAGCTCGATCGAGCCGACCACTGCCCCCAGCCCTTTACCCAGCAACGGAACGAGTGGGCCGAACAAGACGTCCGCCGCCCCCGCGTACCCGTGGCGCGCGATGCGCGCATAACCTGAAATCTCGCCGTGACCAAGCGCGGCCCAGGTCGGGTACGCAGCCGAGAATTCCTTCGGCAGAGCTCCGCTCACTCCCAGCTGTCCTCCAAACAGCGGTCCGGCCTTGGCGAATGCGAACAGCAGCGCCCGACTGGCCGCGAACATCAGCAAAGGAAAGGAGAGCCAGCCATATCGGTCTTCTATGGTTCTCTGCAGGTCAGTCATGGGCGCGGCCGACGCTTTGGGCGGGCTAGCTATACCATGACCTTGGTGAGCTGAGTGGGGACTATGATGGTTCGCCATGATCGTTCGACGCGTTCGGCGTAGGCGGGCGGCCCGCGCTGACTGGCCCACCTTGAGCCTGGTTGGACTGCTATTGCTGTCCTGGTTTGCACCGCGGGCTGCCCCGGCGCGAGGTACGAAGCCCGTTGCGGGTCAGCCGCGAGAACCGCCAGCGGGCGCCGTCGCGCTCTCCTCCGCGCCCGAGCAGAAGACCACGTTGCGACTTCCCTTCGAGGGCGCCTGGGGCGTGGTGCAGGGCATGGACAGCGGCGGCACGCACAGTGGCTACGCCGCCTTCGCCGTCGACTTCGTTCCCGCCGAGCCCGTGAGCGAGGGCGTATTCCGCAAACGCAAGCATCTGGCCGACCATCCTTGCTATGGCAAGCCGATTCTCGCACCTGCCGATGGTCGCGTGGTGTGGGCCAGGGATGGAGAACGCGAGCTGCCCCCGTTTCGTGAATCGCGCAAGCACGAGGCAGGAAATTTCGTCATCATCGAGCACACGTCCAACGAGCTGAGCGAATTTCGCCACCTCCAGCGGGGCTCGGTCGCGGTGAAGGTGGGCGACACTGTCCGCGCCGGCCAGGTCATCGGCCGCTGCGGAAATTCCGGCAACGCCGTGACGCCTCACTTGCACTTCGGTTTTCTCGGCTCGTACCAACCCATCGCCACACGGCCCATGCGCTTTTCGAGCTACCAAGTGATGGTCGCGCAGGGTGCGTGGAAAACCGGCGACGGCGAACCCAAGAAAGGACAGATCCTGCGGCCCGTTCCAGAGCAGCTCAGGAGGTAGAGCCCCGCGTCCTACGTTTGCCTTTTCCCGCGAGTCTGGCCGAGGCGTAGCGAGGTAACCGCGACGCCGTCGAGCGTACGCACAGCCACGTCGAGCTGATCCTCGTCCGAGCTGGGCGTCCAAAGGATCTCACCGCCCTCGCCTTCGACCTTACCTTGCGCCTGCCAACGCAAGCCGAAGGTACCCGAGACCCCGGAAAGGCGCGCAAGGACCTTTCCCTCCTTCCATTCACCGTGCAGGCGCACCTCTGGGCACAGAGCCAGCGGCAAATCCTGCGACCGCTTCATCCTCACGGGCGCGGTGTTCGCCCAGTGTTCGCGCGTGGCCGCCTCGGACCCGGCCGGCAAATCCAATGGCACTTGCAGGCCCAAGCGCGCATCGACCACCGGATCCACCATGAAGGGCGGCTCGTTTGTCCCCGCATCCCGGACGTCTCCGGCGGCGTCGCGGGCGCCGCTATCAGGTGGAAGAGGGTCGACCTCGAACACTGGAGACTCCCTCGGCAGGTCGCGCGCATCCGACGGCGGGGGCACCATGTCCACCACCAGCGGTCCTTCCTTGGTCGCATCCCTCACGTCCACTGCTCCGGTATCGATGGGGGTCGCGTCGGTGCCCACATCGCGCGGATTGGCGTCCGGAGGAAGCGGATCGAAAACCGGCGTATCATTGCGCGCACCACTGTCCGGTGGAAGAGCATCAACCACGAGAGGTCCGTCTCTGAGGGCATCGCGCGCATCCTGCGGCGGAGGCACAGCGTCGACCACCAGTGGTCCGTCCGAGGTGCCGGGAGCGTCCGACTTCCCCGCATCGCGCCCATAGTTGGGCGGGGGCAATGGATCCACCGTGCGCCCACAAGACGATCCGCCTGAGACCCACAAGGCCAACCAGCCGGCTACGGCGGCACTTTGGGCGACCTTCGCCGTGCGGCTTGCGGTCTTGCGCCCGGCCTGCGCCTCGCCGCGCGCGAATCGCGCCATGTCCTTTTCCAGCGCATCCATGGCCGCGTACCAGATTCTGTCGGACGCAGCAACGCGCAATCCAAGCAGCGCCGTCTGGCGCGCGATTCGATCGTGGTCGGCCAAGTCGATATGCGCGGCAATCTCCAGAGCCGCTTCGAGCAGCTCGGACGTATCCAGGGTGATGGAACGCGTGATTTCCTGTGCCCGCTCCATCAGGTTCGCCTTCCGACCCGTGTCGTCCTTGTAGAAGAAATCCAGGACCTTCGCCGAATAGCCCAGGCTCATGTAGCGGTTGGCGACCCCGTCGCTGGCGAAGTTGTGTTCGCGAAAGGCCGAGGCAGCCATGCGAAATAGCAGCTCGGCGCGGTCATCCTCGATGCGATAGTCCCAGCCCAGGAAGCCCCCGCGCAACTTGCCCGCCGCCTGCAGGCGCCTTTGCATGGGCGTACCAAGGTACGGCTCGGCCCGGCAGAAGTTGACCGGCGTGGACGCGTGCGCACGCATGAAGGCGATGTTCTGGGCCACGTCGTCGAGGGTAGATTCGGGCTCGAAGATGAGCAGGTTGTAACAGGCAAAGATCCCTGCATCGGCACAAGCATCAAGCGCCGCGCCCATGGTGGAAACGTCGGTGCGGCGATTCAAGTGGACGGCGCCTTTCGGCGACGCGTTTTCGATGCCGACGTACATGCGGATGACGCCCAGGCGGGCCAGCTCGCGCGCCAGCTCTGGAGTGACCGTGTCGGGCCGGCACTTGCCCACGATGGCGGACTGCCCCACGCCCTGTTCGTCGAGGGTTGTGCGCATGGCCGCTACGCGCGCCAAGCTATCCTCGGGCCGCGGCAGCAGGAAGTTCTCGTCGTGGAAACAGAAGATGGCGCTGCCGCCTACCGCTTGCGCCAGCATGGCCATCTCCAGGCCGACATCCTCGGGCGAACGCAAGCGCAAGCGGCGGCCGAGCACGTCGTGCTCGCGGCCATCGCGCAACACCGTCGTGATCGAACAGAAGCTGCATTCGGCCCAGCAGCCGCGGCTACCACTGACCGGAATAAAGGGAACACCCATCTGGCGCGAGTGCTGCCGGTACCGCTGGGCCAAGGGCAACCAATCCAGACTGGCGGCCAGCGCGCGCGCTGCCGTTCGATACGCCCCGCCCTGGCCATCGGGCAAGGCCAACCCCGCGACGCTGTCCAGCGCCTTCTTGCCCGCGATGGCATTCAGCAGCTCGGCAATGGTGCCTTCGCCTTCGTAGAGCACAACGCTGTCCACGCCATAGCGGCCTGACAGGATGGGCGCGTGGGCCATGGTGGCGAATTGCCCGCCGGCGGTGATGTGGCCGCGAAAGCCGGCCCGGCGCAGATCGCAGGCCAATCCGAGGTAGTCCATGCCACGGTGCTGGAACTGGGCTGCCAGACCCACGACATCGGGCCGTGCGGCCAGAATCCGCTCGACTGTCAGGCCTCGCTCCTCGGCACTCTGAAATGGCACCACCGACGTGTCGTGTCCCGCGGATTCGGCCGCCGCAGCGACCATGCACATGCCAAGGTTCTCCTCGAAATCGGCACCAACGAGCACGAGTCGCATGCGTATCTCCTTTGCGTAAGTCGCGATCGAAACGAGGCACCATCGTAACAGCTGCTGAAGATTCGGAACGTGGCGGTCGTCACTGCGTCGCTGGTCGTGTGGTCGATGTCACACACGTTGTCCTGTGCTAGATCCGGAAAGTGCCGAATACTCGCAATCGTCCGGGCGCTGCTTGGCAATCCGCCGCTGGTTTGGGGGCACTCCTCGCAACCTTGCTCTTACCCACCGCTGCGCTCGCGGGGGATTTCGCCGCCGCGGCCGGCCGGGGAACGCTGCACGCCTTCGTCTTCGCCTTGACCGCCGGGTTTCTGACCTCGCTCACGCCTTGCGTTTACCCGATGATTCCCATCACCATCAGCGTCTTCGGCGCACGCGGGGCCTCGTCGCGCGGACGAGCCTTTCTGCTTGCCACGGCCTACGTCGCCGGCATCGCCGTCATGTTCGGAACCCTGGGCACGACCTTCGCCCTGCTCGGCAGGGCATTCGGTACATTTCTGTCCAACCCGTTCGTCGTGTTTCCCCTCGCGCTGTTCTTTTTTGCCATGGCGGCCTCCATGTTCGGTGCCTTTGACCTGACCTTGCCGGCTGCCGTGCACCACCGCCTATCGCGCGTGGGTGGCCGAGGCTTTGCCGGAGCATTTCTGATGGGCCTCGTCGGCGGTCTTATCGCCGCGCCCTGCACGGGGCCGCCGCTGGCCGGGATCTTGGCCTACGTCGCGACCACGCGCGACGCCGGCCATGGATTTCTTCTGCTTGCCACCTACGCTGCCGGTATCGGCGTCCCCTTCTGGGCCATCGCCGGCTTCTCCATGCAACTGCCAAAATCCGGGCCGTGGATGAACGCGATCAAGAGCGTGTTCGGCATCGCGCTGGTGGTGGCCGGCCTCTACTACTTGCGCCCCGTCGTGCCCGGGCTGAGCCGGCTCACCTCGCGCAACCATGCATTTCTGATTGGCACCGTGGTCGCCGTATGCGCGGGTCTTGCGCTCGGCGCCGTTCACCTTTCATTTTCGGACGGCGCACGGCAAGCCTTGCGCAAGGGTCTTGGCATTGCGCTCGCCGTGGCTGGAATTTTCGGCTTGGTAAATTTCTTGCTGACACCAGAAATCCACATCGAGTGGCTGCGCTCCGAGCCGGCCGCCGTAGCCACGGCGCGCGCCCAGGGCAAACCCATGCTGGTGGACTTCATGGCCGACTGGTGCCTGCCCTGCCAGGAAATGGACGTGAAAGTCTTCGGCCGTCCCAACATTACCCCTACGCTGGCCGACTTCGTGTTGCTTCGTATCGACCTGAGCCGCGAGAGCGAAGACGATTCGCTGGCCCAAATCAAGGCCAAGTACCACGTCCAGACCCTGCCCGCCGTTCGCATGGCCACCCCTGACGGCCGCATCCTCGCCGAAATCGACCACCTTGTCGGGTGGCAAGACTTCCTCGATAAAGCGAAGACCGTCCTGGGGCGATAGTTCGGTAGGCCCCCCTCGACGAGCCCTTGCCCGCGTGCTCAAATGTCCACTTTCCGCATGCCCCGCAAACCATCGACCGACATCGCCCAGCGCAAGGCCGATCACATCCAGATCGCCCGCTCGGGCGCCGGCGCCTACCAGCGCTCGACCCTACTTGAGCACGTGCACCTCGTTCATTGCGCCTTGCCCGAGTTGGCCTTTGCCGATATCGACCTTGGCACCACGCTCCTTGGCCACAAGCTCGCCGCGCCCATTCTCATCACGGGCATGACCGGCGGCACGCGCGAGGGCCGAGCCATCAACCGTGCCGTGGCCAGCGCTGCCCAATCCCTCGGCATCGCCTTCGGCCTTGGAAGCCAGCGCCCCATGTTGGACAAGCCCGAGTTGGCGGCCACCTACGAGGTACGCGACGTCGCGCCAGACGTTCTCTTGCTCGCCAATTTCGGCGTCGTGCAGCTTGCCGGCATGAAAACCAGCGCCGTTGCCTCGGCCGTGGAGCGGGTGGGCGCGGACGCTCTGGCCATCCACTTGAACGTCGGCCAAGAGCTGGCTCAGCCGGGCGGCGACAGCGACTTCAGTGCTGGCCTCGTCACCATCCGCCGCCTCGTCAAGGAACTGGGCAAGCCGGTCGTCATCAAGGAAACCGGCTGCGGAATATCACCCTCGATCGCGCGCAGCCTGGACAAGGCCGGCGTCGCCGCCGTCGATGTATCGGGTGCGGGCGGAACCTCGTGGATCGCCATCGAAGCCCTGCGTGCTAAGGGGCAGCAAGCGGCGCGCGGCGAGCTCTTTCACGAGTGGGGCCTACCCACGGCGGCCTGCGTGGGCTGGCTCGCGGAATCCAAGGTGCGGGCCGAAATTATTGCCTCGGGCGGTATTCGCACTGGACTCGACGTCGCACGCGCCATGGCTCTCGGCGCCCGCGTGGTGGGACTGGCCCAGCCGGTCCTGGCGGCTGCCAGCAAAGGCGGCGCGGCCGGCGCGACCCGCTTTCTGGCCGTCGGTCATCGATGGTCTGCGCACGGCGTGCATGCTGGCCGGCGTGGCCCGCGCGTCGGATCTGGCCAAGGCGCCGAAAGTCATCACGGGCGAGCTTCGCGACTGGCTTGCGCAATGCCCCGCCATGATCGAAAGCGCCGACAGCTCGACCGGCTTTGGCCACGGCAAGGTCATTCTGCTCGGCGAGCACGCGGTTGTGTTCGGCCAGCCCGCGGTGGCCGCCGGCATTCGCGCCGGCGTGCGCGCCCACGCCAGTCCCGGCACCGGCGCCTTCTCCGCGCCGGCCTGGGAGCTGGAGGCGCAGGTCGGCGACGACTCGCTGCCCGGCCAGGCCGTTGCCCGCCTGCTCGAACAACTGAACACCGACGGCGCCGGTCTGGATTTCTGGCTGGAATCGGAGGTCCCGGCGCGGGCGGGCCTGGGCAGCTCGGCCGCCATGGCCGTGGCCATCGCCCGCGCCGTCGCCGCGCGCACCGGGGCCGGCGACGCCGACGTGCTCGCCGCCGCCGCCGCCGCCGAGTCGGTGTTTCACCGCACGCCCTCGGGCATCGATGCCGCCGCCGCCAGCCGCGGCCGGCTGGGCACTTCGACAAGCAGAACGGCTGGCAGGATCTTCCGCTCAAGGCACCGCTTCGAGCTGTGCATCGGGCTTACCGGCCAGTCGCACGACACCGGCGCGCTGGTCGCTGAGCGTGGCGAGCTCTTTGCGCCAGCACGCCCGTCGCGCGGCGGCTGATCGACACCATGGGCGACCTCGCGCGCGCGGGCATGGACGCCCTGGCGCGAAGGCGACATCGCCGCTCTGGCGCGCATGTTCAACATGGCGCACGGACTGCTGTCAGGCGTGGGCGTCTCCACCCCCGCGCTCGACGATCTTGTTCACACTGCGCGCGCCGCGGGCGCCCTTGGCGCCAAGCTGACCGGCGCAGGCGGTGGCGGCGCGGTTATCGCCATCGCGGCCGAGCACGGCGACGAGGTCTTGCGCCGCTGGCGCGCCAAGGGTTACTACGGGTTCACCACCACCATCGGCCATGACTGAAATCTCTCGACCAAAATCAGTGACCGCGCGTGCAGGTACCAACATCGCGCTGGTCAAGTACTGGGGCAAACGCGACGCCGCGCTTAACCTACCCGCGGCGGGCAGCCTGTCCCTTACCCTCGCAAATCTCGGCAGCGAAACCACCGTTCGTTTCGCGCCCGACGCAGGCGTTGCGGACGGTCGCGACCGCGTGCTGTTTGCTGGTGCCCCCGCGGAGCAAAAATTTGCCGCCCGTGTTCGGCGCTTTCTCGATCTGGTGCGCGCCCGCGCAGGCATTCGCCTTCCCGCCGAGGTCGCCACCAGCAACAGCGTACCGACCGCTGCTGGCCTGGCTTCGTCGGCGGCCGGCTTCGCCGCCCTGGCCCTCGCGGCCTCGCGCGCCGCAGGCTTGAGCTTGTCACCCGCCGAGCTCTCGGAGCTCGCCCGTCGTGGCTCGGGATCCGCAGCGCGCTCGATTTTCGGCGGTTTCGTCGAGATGTCGGCTGGGGTGCTGGCCGATGGCTCCGACGCCGTCGCGCACGGGCTGCTCGGCGAGTCGGCATGGGACATTCGTCTCTGTGTCGCCATCACCGCCCAGGGCGAGAAGGCCATCGGATCCACGGCCGCCATGGAACGAACCGCGCTGACGTCACCCTATTACCAGGGTTGGCTCGATTCCGTGCCCGTGGACCTTGCCGAGTCCCGAAGCGCGCTGGCGGCCCGCGATCTTGCCGCGCTCGGCGCGGTGGCCGAACGCAGCGCCCTGCGCATGCACGCCTGCGCCCTCGCTGCGGATCCGCACATTCTGTACTGGAACCCGGCCACCCTGGCCGCCATGGCGACGGTGAAAGGCCTGCGGGCCGCCGGCACATCGGCATTCTTCACCATCGACGCGGGACCACACGTCAAGGTGCTTTGTGAGACCTCCGCCGCAGCCCATGTACAGGCCGCCCTAGCCGCCACCCCCGGAGTCATGAGAGTCTTGCTGCTTGCCCCCGGCCAGGGGGCGCATATTCTCAACGAGAACTAAATGGGCGGAGAACGCAGCACCCTTGTGGGCACCCCGGTGGTCATCGCGCCAGGAAAGATCTTCCTGGTCGGCGAATACGCCGTTCTTGAGGAGGGCCCTGCGGTTCTGGCGGCGGTCAACCGCCACGCCGTCGCCCAGTACGTTCCCGGCATGGAGCCCATGTCGAACGTGGTTCGCGAAGCGGTCCAGCTGGCCAGGGCTGAAATCGGAGAAACCGCCTCTGCTTTGCCGCCAGGATCCGTGCTGGTCAATACCGACGATTTCCAGCAGGGCAATCAGAAGATCGGCCTCGGCTCCAGCTCGGCAACCGCCGTGGCAAGCGTGGGCGCCCTGTTCGAGTCGGCGGGCATTCCCGTGGACAAGAACCGCGCGCGCGTGTACGCCGTGGCCCTCGCCGCGCACCAGGCCGCGCAAGGCGGGACAGGGTCCGGCGCCGACGTCGCCACCGCGGTCCACGGTGGCATCATCAAGGTCGAACGCCAGCCTGTTGGGGCGCCCTTGGTGGAAGCCTTGACGCCTCCTCCGGGATTGCACTTGGTCGTGTTCTGGACCGGACAGCCGGTCTCGACCATGAACATGATTCAAGGGGTGCAGAAGTTCGCCAAGAAGGATCCCAGTGCTTACCGCCAGATGATCGAGACCCTGTACGAAACCGCCGGGCGCTTCGTGGCCGAGCTCCGTGCCGGCAGTGCGACCGGCGCCGTCGAGCTGGCGGGACGCTACGGCAGGCGCTTGGCCGTGCTGGGTGCGGCGGCGTCCGTGCCCATCGTGACCGACGCCTTCAACCGTGCCTCCGAGTTGGCCAAGGAGCTGGGTGGCATTGCGAAACCTTCGGGCGCAGGCGGAGGCGACATCGGCATCGCCATGTTCGCCACGCCCGAGACCGCGCGCCTGTTCGCACGCGCACTGCCCAAACCCTTGGCTCCGCTCGACGTCGACCTGGATCGCCTCGGGGTGCGACGACGTTTGCCCGAAGAAGCCAGTTCCGAAAACTCCGGCCTGTTTCATGTCTGACCCGCACCCGAACTCGCGCCTACCTGGATTCTACCGTCTGCCCCTCGAAGAACGCCAAGCCGAGCTGGCTAGGCAAGCGGGCCTCTCGTCGGAAGACCTGGCGCTGTTCGCCTCGGGTGGAATTGCGGCCACGGGCGCGGATCGCATGGTCGAAAACGCCATTGGCATCTACGCCCTGCCCCTCGGTCTCGGCCTGAATTTCGTCGTCAATGGGGTCGATCGGCTGATCCCCATGGCCGTCGAGGAGCCGTCCGTCATCGCTGCGGCCTCGAATGCGGCACGCATGGTGCGCGAAGGCGGTGGTTTCGTCGCCGACGCGGACGAGTCCATCATGACCACGCAGGTCGAGCTGCGCGATGTGGCCGACCCAGTCGCGGCGAGCGCGGCCATCGCGAACGCACGCGCGGAAATTCTCGCCAGCGCCGACCAGGCCCTGCCCCGTCTGCGCGAGCGCGGGGGTGGTTGCCGCGATCTGGAGGTTCGCACCTTGCCCGACCGGAGGCTGGTCGTGCACATCTACGTCGATTGCCGCGAGGCCATGGGCGCCAACATGGTCAATACCGTGGCCGAGGCCGTGGCCGGGCGCTTGGCCGAGCTTGCCTCCGCGCGCACCGGTCTGCGCATCCTCAGCAATCTCTCCGACAGGCGCATGGTCCGTGTTTCGGGCCGCGTGCCATTTTCCGCGCTCAGCGCTGACAAATCGACCGAGCACGGTGCGGCCTTGGCCCGCGAGATTGAAGCGGCCTCGCGTTTCGCCGAAGACGATATCTACCGCGCGGCCACGCACAACAAGGGCATCATGAACGGCGTCGATCCGGTCGTGATCGCGACTGGCAACGACTGGCGCGGCATCGAGGCCGGGGCTCACGCCTACGCCGCCCGCGACGGGCGTTACCGTCCGCTCGCCACTTGGCGCGTGGAAGACGATTTCTTGGTTGGCCGCTTGACCATGCCCATGGCCATTGGCACCGTGGGCGGCACGCTGCAGGTCCATCCCGGCGCGCGACTCGCGCTGCGCATCCTCGGCGCATCCTCGGCTCGCGAGCTCGCGGAAGTCATCGGCAGCGTGGGTCTGGCGCAAAATCTCGCCGCACTCAAGGCCTTGGCGGGCGAAGGCATTCAGCGTGGCCACATGGCGCTGCACCGTCGAGCGGTGAGCGAGCGGTAGCCCCTTCAAACTAGCCGAGTCTGTTCACCGCACGAACCACGGCGCGCAGGGAGGCGCTCATGATGTCGCGATCGCGGCCGGCCCCCCAGGCCTTGCCTCCCACCGAGGTGACCAGCTTCACGTAGGCCACGGCTTCCGCGTCGCTGCCGACACCGAGCGCGTGCTCGCTGTAGTCCGCAACTTGCAATGATGTGTTTGTCACCGTCTCGAGGGCGTGCACAAAGGCCTCGATGGCGCCTTTGCCCTCGCCGCTCGCCGACACGGTAGATTCTCCGTCGCGGATCCTGGCGCGTATGTGGCAACGGTCTTGGGCTGGGTGCTGAACCTCGTAGTCGAGTAGGACCAGGCGCTCCGCCGCGTCCACATACGTGCGCTGGAAGATTTGGCCTATGGCATCTGGCGCGAGCTCCTTGCCGCTGCTGTCGGCCGCCTCCTGCACGACTCGGCTCAGCTCGACGGCCAGTTCCTTGGGCACGCGGTAGCCATAGCGCTGTTCGAGCACGTAACTGACACCGCTTTTGCCCGACTGGCTGTTGATACGAATCAGCGGCTCGTAGGCCCGTCCGACGTCCGCCGGATCCACCGGCAAGTATGGTACCTCCCAGAGGTTCTCACCGTCACGGGCACGCGCCGCCAGCCCTTTGGCGATGGCGTCCTGGTGCGATCCCGAGAAGGCCGTGAACACCAACTCGCCGGCGTAGGGTTGTCGGGCTGGAACGGGCATCTGGTTGCAGAATTCAAAGGTTTCGACCAGGGCCGGCAGATCCGAGAAATCCAGGCCCGGCACCACGCCCTGCGCGTAGAGATTCATGGCCAGGGTCACCACATCGGCGTTCCCCGTGCGCTCGCCGTTGCCAAAGAGGGTTCCTTCCACACGTTCTGCGCCGGCCAGCATGGCCAGCTCGGCGGCCGCCACCGCGCAGCCGCGATCGTTGTGCGTGTGCACGCTCAACACCACATCCTTCCGGCGCGCGATGTGCGTTCCCATCCATTCGATCTGGTCGGCGTACAGGTTGGGCGTCGAGGCCTCGACCGTCGAGGGCAGATTGACGATCATCTTGCGCAGCGGGCTTGGGTCCCACGTGTCGACGACGGCGTCCACCACCTCGACGGCGAAATCGAGCTCGGTCATACTGAAGCTCTCGGGTGAGTATTCGAGCACGATCTCGGTTTCGGGCATCGCCGCGGCCATCTCTTCCACGCAGCTTCGTCCCCTGAACGGCCAGATCGAGCACCTGCTTCCGACTCATGCCAAACACGACCTTGCGCTGTACGGGATTGGTCGAATTGTAAAGATGAACGATGGCCCGCCGAGCACCGCGCAGCGATTCCAACGTGCGCCGAATCAACCCCTCACGAGCCTGGGTCAGGACTTGAATGGTGACGTCGTCGGGTATGCGATGCCCATCAACGAGCAAGCGGACGAAATCGAAGTCGGTCTGCGATGCCGCAGGGAAGCCCACTTCGATCTCCTTGAAGCCGATGGCCAAGAGCTTCTCGAACATGCGCAGCTTGCGCTCCTGCCCCATGGGTTCGACCAGGGCCTGGTTGCCGTCGCGCAGATCCACGCTGCACCAGATAGGCGACTTGGCGAGCACGTGATCGGGCCAGGTCCTTTGCGAGAACTGGGGGACTGAAATGGGGCGATATTTCCGTGCATCGAACATCGGGCGTCTCCTTTTGCTTGGGGTTTGCCGGAGACGGCCTTGGGTCCAAATACACCAAAACCCTCTCCGGGATTTCCGCGAGAGAGGGTTTGGTGGAAGCGATCGCGCTCAGACCTCTCTCGCGCTGCTAAGAAGCAGCACGGAGAGAGCAAGAAGCTGGAACATCGATCGCATGAACATTTCTAGGGTGCGATAGGAATTGCCATCCGTCAAGTCGAACGCGCAGCTATTCGTCGGTTTCGTCTTCAGCCCACGCACGCTGCGCGCAGATGGCTTGCAGCGACAGGTCTTCTGGCGAACCGGCTTCGGGTGTGGCCCCGTAGCGCCATTTCACCTCGGGTGGCAAAGACATCAGAATCGATTCGGTGCGACCGTCGGTGCGCAAGCCAAACAGCGTTCCCCGGTCGTAGACCAAGTTGAATTCCACGTAGCGGCCTCGCCGAATCAGTTGCCACTCCCGCTCGCGCTTTCCCCAGGCTTCATCTCGACGCCGTCCGACGATGGCGGTGTAGGCATCCAGCATGTGCTCGCCCAGGTCGCGCACGAAGGCGAACACCTTCGTCACATCCGTTTCCATCTCGGTGGTTGTGGACGGCGGTGGCTCACCGGCGGCCACCTCGGCTCCCGCGCCGAGATAGTCGAAGAAAATTCCGCCCACCCCGCGCGGTTCATTGCGGTGGGGAAGAAAGAAATAGCGATCGCACCAGTGCTTGAAGCGTGGATACAGGCTCGCCTGGTGACGGTCGCAAATGGCTTTGAGCGAGCGATGAAGCAGGCGCGCATCCTCGGCCACCACGTAGTAGGGCGTAAGATCCGTTCCGCCGCCGAACCACGCCGCGTTCCCGCGCTTGATGAAGCGCAGATTGGCGTGCACCGTGGGAACGCGCGGACTGCGCGGGTGAAGCACCAGCGAAATCCCGGTCGCGCGAAAATCGGTTCCATCACCCGGCAGGCTGCGCGCCAACTCCGGTCGCATGCTGCCGTGAACGTCCGAGAAATTCACACCCGCCTTCTCGAACAAGCCACCGTCCGTGAGCACGCGCGACCGCCCTCCCCCGCCGCCCGGCCGCTGCCAAGAATCCTCCTGAAAGCGCTGACCATCGAGTGCCTGCAATCCCTCCACAATCTGCTCTTGTAAGGCAAGAAAGAAGGCAACTGTGTCCTGCTCAATGTGGAGAATCGACGAGGGACTCATTGCCTACGCTCTAGCACGCGCAGTTTCGACCGGCGAAGTGGCTTTCGCGGTCCTCGCATCCAGGAATTTGAGCTGCCGGTAGAGTGTCTCGACGAGTGGCATGGCAGCGCCGGCCTGGCGAGCTGCGCGTAGGGGATTGCCGTAGATGGCCTCCACCTCCATGGGCTTGCCTTCGTCGAAATCGATCTTCATGCTGGCCCGATAGGCCGGCATGGCCAGCGTCATGTCGATCATTTTCCCCACGAAGGTGTCATGGATGTGTCGGCCACAAGCCCGGGCGCCAGCCACCACCTCGCGCATGAGGTCCTCGATCAGTGCCCTCGTGTGCGGATCGGCCATCAGTTTCTGCGTGTCCGTGTCCAGCACCACAGACAGGCCGCTCATCGGGATGTTCCACACAAGCTTCTGCCAGCGCGCCAGCAGCAAATCATCCTTGGTGTCGACCTGGATGCCCGCGTCGGCGAAGTCCTGAGCGATGTCCCGCATGCGCTCCCGCACCCCGACCGGCGCCGAGTCAGGCGAATAGGCCGCGAAGCGCACGCTGCCGTAGTCGAGATGGCGGATGTGACCAGGGCCAACCTTGTTCGAGCACAGGAAACTCAATCCCGCCAGCACGGCATGCCCAGGCGCCGCCTGCGCCGCCTCTTCCTCGCCCCCGAGCCCATTCTGCATCAGCAACACCACACCACGATCGGCCAGCACTGGCGGCAACAGTGAAGGCAGAAGCTGGTTCTGCGTAGCTTTGAGTGCCACAACCACAACATCGCATCGGGGCATCTCGCGCACGTCGTGATACGCCTGCACCGTGGGCAGGACGAAATCACCGTCCTTGGAATCGATCACCAAACCGTGCCGGTGCACTTGCTCGAAATCGCTGTGCACCAGAAAGTGCACGTCGGCGCCCGAGCGGCAAAGTCGCGCGCCGTAGAATCCCCCCAGCGCCCCCGTGCCCAGGATTGCATAGCGTCTAGGATTCGACATGGTCTAGGCAAACCCTACCCGATTTTGGGTTGAGGCGGACTCGCCAATAGGACGCCGCTCTGCCCGCAGGCAAATCTTACTAGAAAACCATGTCCCGCTCGTTGGTCTCCCGCACCTTCGCCAAGCGCTCGACCAGTTTCTGCTTCATGGGCGAGTCTTCCAGCTTGTCGAGCTCGACCTGAATCTGCGCCAACCCAGACTTCGCCGTTTCCGGCGTCGCGTAGTCGACCAGGTATTCCATGAAAGTCGTGAGCGCGTTGGGCGTACAGAAGCGCTTGATGAAGCCGGGAATGGCGAACTCCATGAAGTGCTCGCCGGTGCGGCCCAGGCGGTAGCAGGCGGTGCAGAAGCTCGGCACGTGGCCTTGCTCGGTCAGCTCGCGGATGACCGTATCGAGCGGGCGCATATCGCCGAGGGTGAATTGTTCGCGCTCCATGCGCTGGCCGCAGGTCTGCTCGGTGTAGCCGCCTAGCTCCACACATGATCCCGCGTCGATTTGAGACACGCCGAATTCCATGGCGCTCTTGCGCAGATCGGCGGTTTCACGAGCCGTGAGGATGAGGCCCGTGTAAGGAACTGCCAGACGCAGCACCGCGATGAGGAATTTGAAATCCTCATCGCCCACCAGGTTTTCGTTCCCCAAATCCACGCCCGAGGCAGGCCGCAGGCGCGGAAAGCTGATGGTGTGGGGCCCGCAGCCGTAGCGCTCTTTCAGAAAGACCGCATGGCTGACCAGCCCCAGCACATCGAAGCGCCAATTGGCCAAGCCGAAGAGCGCGCCGATGCCAAGGTCGTCCTGCCCCACCTCGAACGCCCGGCTCAAGGCATCGAGCCGCCACAAATAGTCGCCCTTGGGCGTGCCCTGGGGATGCACGCGGGCGTAGGTCTGGTGGTGGTAGGTCTCCATAAAGATCTGGTACGTGCCGATGCCGGCGGCTTTGATGGTCTTGAAGCCCGCGTGGTCGAACGGAGCCGCGTTCACGTTCGCGCGCCGGATTTCGCCGTGCCCGCTGTGCACGTCGTAGATGTCGCGAATACAACTGGCGATGAAGTCCGCGTCGTAGCGCGGGTGCTCGCCGAACACCACGATGAGGCGCTTGTGCCCCTGTTTCTCCATGGCCACCACCTGCTGGCGGATCTCATCCATGCCCAGCGTGCGGCGAACCATGTCCTTGTTCTTGCTCTGAAACCCGCAGTAGGCGCAATTGTTCACGCACAGATTGCCGAGATAAAGCGGCGCAAAGAGCACGATGCGGTTGCCGTACACGCGCTGCTTGAGGTCGCGCGCCGCCGCGAACACTTCCTCGCGCAATTCCGGATCGCGCGCGTGCAGAAGCACAGCGGTTTCCTCGACGGTCAAGGCCTGCTTGTCGAGCGCCTTGGCGATGACGTCGCGCAGCCGTGCCACATCGACCAGATCCGCGCCGCCGGCCAGATTCTCCAAATGGGCGTCGTCTATAAAATCCTCGGCATGCTGGCTCAGCGTCTTGGACAGGGGCAACATCGGTGAATCCTTTCCTTCTTCGAGATCCTAGCGCGGCCAGGAGGGACCGCCAGCCTACTCGCATTGGCGGGCCGGGCTTTGCCCGGCGTAGCCAGAGCGCGGGAGGGTTTGGGAACCCTCCCAGGGTTCCCATTTCAATCGGGATGGGAGAAGAACATGCTTTGAACTTGCACGCCTTTGAGGCGTCGCAGCTCGTCGGAAAGCGCGTCGATTTCCTGATTGCTGCCCACGGCCTCCAGAATGATGAGCCCGTTCGGCGACGCCGAATCCTCGCTGACCTCGTGCAGGCCGAGCCGTGTGCGAATGTTCTTGCCGTACTTGCTCAGAATGGTTTGAACCTCGCCGGCGTGGGTGGCGCGGTCGGTGATGTGGACGCCCACAATTCGATGGTCGTTGCCGTGGTCTTTCATGCTTGCGCTTGCTTTTCCGACAGAGCTGCCTTCTCTGGCAGGGCTGCCTTGAGGGTGACGGTGAAGGTACTTCCCTGGTCTGGCTCGGAGCTTACCGTGGCGTCGCCGTGGTACAGGCCCGCGATGCGTTTGACCGTCGCCAGGCCGAGCCCCGAGCCTTCGATGCCGCGGGTCTTCGCGTTCTTGATGCGCACGAAATCGTTGAACAGCTTGGCGGCATCGTCGTGCGAAAGCCCGAAGCCCGTGTCACGCACCGCAATCTCGAAAACTTCCTCGTGCCGACTGAGTGAAACGCCCACGCGGCCACCTTCGCGGTTGTATTTGATGGCGTTGGTCAGCAGATTGTTGAGCACGATTTCGAGCTCGGCACGCACAGCGACGAGCTCGAGGTTGGGCGCGCCTGCAATCTCCACGGTCAGATGCTTGGCCTCGGCCTGCGGGCGCAAGGCATCCATGCACTCGCGTGCCAAATCGGTCAGCTGCACGGTCGAGAACACACGCGCCTTCATCCCTGCCTCCAGGCGGGTCACGTCGAGCAGATCGAGGATGAGCTGACGCATGCCTTGGATGCGCGCAATGGATCGGGTCACCACATGGCGTCGGGTTTCCTCGTCGCTGACCACGCCGTCTAGCATGGACGTGAGATAACCCTCGACCACGCTCAAGGGCGCCTTCAATTCATGCACCAGAACTCGGATGAGCTCGAAGCGCGTGCGGCGCTGCTCGGCCGCCAGTTTCTTGGCTTGCCGGCTGAGGATCAGGTCGCGCGTGGCGCGGCGGACGCATGCCTTGATCTCGTTGGGAGTAAACGGCTTGGGCAGAAAGTCGAAGGTTCCACCCCGAGTCGCCTCGACCGCGGTGGTGACCGAGGCGTAGGCCGTGACCATGATGGTCAGCACGGGCGGATCCAGATTGCGTGCTTCGCGCAGAACATCGAGTCCGCCGATGCCCGGCAATTTCAGATCGAGCAACAGGATGTCGGGCGGCAAATCGCGCAGGCGCTCGACCGCGTCCTCGCCACTAGCCGCAGACTCGATGTCGTAGCTGATCTCGGCCGCAATATCGGGGAAGCTAGCAACGAATTTTTCGAGAACCCTGGCCACGCCGAGGCGAATACCCTCTTCGTCGTCAACGACAAGAACCCGCAGTCGCTCGCCCATCAGCCTATCCTCGCCTCGGACTCGTGCATGACTTGATTGTGCGGGATCGAGACCTTGAATCGCGTCCAAGTTGGCCCCTTTGCGGGATCTGCGTTCGACTCAAGCACGATGTCGCCCCGGTGCATCTTCACGATTCCGTACACCACCGCCAGGCCAAGTCCCGTGCCCTTGCCGATTTGCTTGGTCGTGAAGAAGGGCTGAAAAATGTGCTTCATGTTCTCGGCCGGAATGCCGGTGCCCGTGTCGTGGACGCTGATGATGAGGCGCTCGCCCTCCTCGTGGGTAGCGATGGTCAGGGTGCCACCGTTCGGCATGGCGGCGAAGGCGTTGCTGTAGAGGTTGGTCAGCACCTGGATGAGCTGCGCCGGATCGACCTCGCATTCGGGATGGGTGTGGCCCAGCTCGATGACGATGTTGATCTCGGGCGGCAAGGGCAGGCCTGCCAGGCTGCGCTTGATGAGCTCTTCGACGCTGATCTGTTCGAGCAGCAGCTTGTTCTCGCGTGCGAAATCGAGCAGATCCGAAACGATGCGTTTGCAGCGCGTGGCCTGGTCGCTGATCAGGGTCAGCTCCTTGCGCATACCCGAGTCCTCGCCCGCCTCGTCGCGCAAGAGGTGCGCGTAGAGCAACACCACCCCGAGCGGATTGTTCAGCTCGTGGGCCACGCCGGCGGCAAGCTGCCCCATGCTGGCCAGTCGTTCCGAGTGCATGAGCTGCTCTTGCGTGGTCTCGAGCTGCCGATTGGATTCCGAGAGCTGACGAACCGTATGATCGAAGCGATCGATGACATAGGGTAGGCACATCTGCGTCTCGGCCAGGCCGCGGTAGATGGCGATGGCGTGCTCGCGACAGGTCGAATAGCCGCAGGCCTTGCAATCGAGCTCGTCGGCCTCGGTCTCTTTGCCCATGCCGCGCAGGATGTGGCGAATTTCCTCCTCGGACGGCATGGCGGTGCGCTGATCGAATGGCCCGAACCTTCGCTTGAGGTCGATGGAGGCAAATCGATCCATCTCGTCGTACCACCGCGTGGCGTCGCGGGTGCGTTTGGTTTCGTTGGCGTACTTGGCCACGCGAGCGCGGCGGCGGAAGGTCTTCTCGTGCGAAGTCATGCCCGGCCCCGACACGCAGCCGTTGCAACACAAAACCTCGACCAGGCCGAAATCCACGTCGCCGCCCGCGAATTCCTCGATGGCGTTCACGAACGATCCCGGTCCGCCGTGGGCGGCCACCGCCTCGGTGCTCGCCAGATCCTCGCTGATGCCGGCGGCCTGAAACAACCCCCGGTTGAGTGGAAACAGCTTTCCCGTGCCTGCGTGGGGCGGATCGAAGTCCGTCCCTTCCGTCGAAGCGACATCCACGCCGTGAGAGAGAAACATGGTACGCAACTCGGCGAAGGTGATGACGGCGTCGACCTCGCCTTCGAGCTCGGACATGCTGGCCTCGACCTTCTTGGCCAGGCAAGGCCCGATGAAAACAGTGCGCACATCCCGCCCGTGCATCTCGTGCACGACCCGAGCCATGGCCACCATGGGGGAAACCACCGGCGCCAGATGGCCGACCAGCTCGGGCCAGTAGCGCTCGACGTAACCGACCACGGCCGGACACGTGGTCGCGATGTAGCGCGACCCGGGCGGTCGCGAGTCGAGCAGCTTGCGGTATTGGCGCGCGACCAAGTCGGCGCCGAACGCCACCTCGGTCACGAAAGCAAAACCGAGCTTGCGCAGCATCCCCACCAAAACCTGCGGATTCTGCGGCTCGCATAAATCGAAGAACTCAGCCGCGAAGCTGGGCGCGACCAAGGCCGCCACACGTGACCCAGTAGCCAGCAACGCTTCCACGTCGGGAACTGTGTTGACGACCTTCTTGGCGCCCCGCCCGCACACCCGCACGCAGTTGCCGCAGCCGATGCAGCGATCGGCGACGATCTCGGCCTGGCGGTCCAGGATCCGGATGGCCTTGGCTGGGCAACCGCGTACACAGGTGTAGCAGACGTGGCAGCGATCTTTCACGGTCTTGGTGAAGCACTTCGGCTGCGCGATGGTCATGGAATCTCCCATCTTTGCATGCCGGTTACTTCACCCGCCGTGCTTTCCCCTAGTGTGCCGCCGCCGCGCCGGCTTGCCCTTGATTGAGCAGCCGGCTGATTTCGCCGCGCAGACGCTCGGCAACGATGGGCTTGTTCAAAATCGCATCCGCACGCACCCAGGAATGTTCCTCCTGGTTGCGCGGCCTGAAGTCGAGCCCCGTGATGGGCGTGACGTTGGACACGATAATGACCGGCAGGCTTGGATACAAACGCTTGAGCTGGTTGCACAGCACGAAGCCGGCGTCCTTCTCGTCCATCATCAGGTCCAGGATGGCCAGATCCGGGCGCACCGTCAGGATCGTCTCCTCGGCCTCGGCCAGGCTGCTGGCTTGCACGACCGTGTGGCCGTCCGCCTTCAGCAGCAGACTGTACTGCTCGAGGATGTCCAGGTCGTCGTCTACGATCAGGATTGTCTTTGCTTCGCTCATGGTTACACCAAGACCTCTCTCGCGGAGTAGTGAGTATGCAGTAGATGGTGGCTCTTTTCACCGAGGGGCGCGCCCAGGAATTCCTCGTAAAGGCGCTTGACTGATTTGTTGTCGTGGCTGACGCGCAAGGTGGCGTCTTTGTCCAAGTTGTACAGCTTCTTCATGCGCGCGAGGACCGCGGCTTTGTCGGAATGCAGCGGTTGACCACCGCCGTTGATGCAGCCACCAGGACAGGTCATGACCTCGATGAAGTGGAGATCCTTGCGACCTGCGCGGATCTGCTCGACCAGGGCGCGTGCGTTGCCCAGGCCGCTGACCACCGCGGCACCAACGTCGATGCCGCCGATGTTGGCCTTTAGTTCTTTGGCGCCGTCGAGCCCACGCAGCGGTTGAACGTCGAGACCAGGCAGCTCTTTGCCCGTGATCATGAAGTGCGCCGTGCGAACCGCCGCCTCCATGACACCGCCAGAGGCGCCGAAGATCTTGCCCGCCGTCGAACGCTCGCCGAAGGGTGTGTCGGCCGTTTCCGGCTCGATGCCGACCATGCCCACGCCGCTCATGCGCAGAAGCTGAGCCGCCTCGCGCGTGGTGAGCACGTAGTCCACGTCGGGGTTGTAGGCCTGGGTCATCTCGGGTCGGCCCGCTTCGAACTTCTTGGCCGTGCACGGCATGATGGACACGCTGACGATCTTGGCCGGGTCGATGCCCTCGCGCTGGGCGAAGTAGCTCTTGGTGATCGCGCCCAGCATTTGCTGTGGACTCTTGCACGTCGACAAGTGCCCCAGCATGTCTGGATAGAAGGTCTCCATGAACTTGATCCAGCCTGGCGAACAACTGGTGAACATCGGCAGTTTGCCGCCGGTCTTGATCCGGTACACCAGCTCGGACGCTTCTTCCATGATGGTGAGGTCGGCGGAAAAGCTGGTGTCGAACACCTTCTTGAAACCGGCGCGGCGAAGCGCGGCGACCATCTGGCCGTCGCAATCCGTGCCCGGTGGAACCCCGAACTCCTCGGCCAACGTGACCGATACGGCGGGCGCGTGTTGTACGACCACGTATTTGTCCGGATCGCGCAAGGCTCCCAGGACCTCGGGGACGTATGAACGCTCGACCAGTGCGCCCGTCGGGCACACCACCACGCATTGACCGCAGTTCACGCAGCTTGAAGTGGCCAGGCCGCGCGAGAACGCCGTGCCGATCACGGTCTTGCTGCCGCGGCCCACGAAGTCGATGGCCGACACCGACTGCACGTCCTCACACACCCGCACGCACTTGCCACACAGAATGCATTTCTCCGGATCGCGCACCAGCGACGGGCCCGACACGTCTAGGCTCTTCTTGGCGCGGAACCCGTGGTACTCGCGGCGGGCGACGCCAAGGTCGCGCGCCAGTCCCTGCAAGTCGCAGTTCGAGCTGCGCGAGCAGTAGAGGCAGTCGTCGGGATGATTCGCCAGAAGCAGCTGGACGATCGTCCGGCGGGTTTCGAGGGCTTTGGGCGAATGGGTTTTCACCTTCATTCCGTCGGCCACCGGGTACGAGCACGCGGTGAGCAGATTGGGGAATCCCTCCACATCGACCACGCACATGCGGCAGGCGCCGCTCGGCGCAAGCCCTTCCATGTGGCACAGCGTGGGTATCTCGATGCCGCTTCTGCGCGCGACCGTCAGGATGGTCTCGCCCTTGGTTGCTTCCAGTTTCTTTCCGTTGATCTCGATGGTCAGCATGTTTGTTTCTTTCTAATAGCCGCCGCCATCAAAGGGGTCGGGTGAAATCCAGGTCACAGCGCAGGCACCGTCTTGCTTCATCCGTCGCCGCCTGCAGCGACAGACCCATTTCGACTTCGACGAAGCTCGTGCGCCGCTTGGCCGCGGGCACCATCTCCTCCACAGCCCGTTCCAGCACCGTCTCGGACTCGTCGTCTTCGTCGACCGTAAGCGGCTCGATGTAGAGCGAAGGCAACTTCACCTTCTTGATCATCTTCATCTGCCGTCCGGTGAGGTAGCGGTCGATCATCAGCGCGGCACGTTTGCCGTCGGCGATGGCTTCGATGACGCCGGTTGGTCCGCGGGCCACGTCGCCGCCGCTGAACACGCCGGGCTTGCCGGCAGCCAACGATTCCGGATTGTTTTCGATGGTGCCCCACTTGGTGGTGCGCAGGCCCTGGAAGCTTTCGGCCTCCGGCTGCTCGCTGATGGCCACGATCAGCGTATCGAGAGCGATCTCGAATTCGCTGCCCTTGACCGGCACCGGTCGCGGCCGGCCGCTGCTATCTTGAGCACCGAGCTCATTGCGAATCAAGCGAACCCCAGTGAGCTTGCCGCTCTTGGCGAGCACTGCGACTGGAGCGACCAGCTCCTTGATCTCGATGCCCTCTTCGAGCGCGGCGTGAACCTCCTCGGCAAAGGCTGGCATCTCGTCCCGAGTGCGGCGATAGAGGATGGTGACCTTCGCAACGCCCGGCTGGCGCAAAGCCACGCGGGCCGCATCCATGGCCGTATTGCCACCGCCGATGATGCCCACATTGCCCTTGGCCAGTTTCTCGTCGCGCAGGTTGTTGGCCTTGAGGAAAGCCATGCCCGGGATCACGCCGGCCACATCTTCGCCGTCGATGCCCAAACGCTGGCTCTTGTAGGCGCCGATGGAAACATAGACAGCGTCGAAACCGCTGGCCAGAAGGCCGTCGACGGTGATGTCCTTACCGAGCGCGATGTTGCACTTGAGCTCGATGTTGGCATTGAGCAGCGAGGCGATTTCCTTGCGTACGACATCGCGAGGAAGTCGGTACGCGGGAATGCCGTTGAAAAGCATGCCACCGGGTTCGTTTTCCTTCTCGAACACGGTGACCCTGTGGCCCTTCTGCGACAGGTAGTGGGCCGTGGTGAGGCCCGACGGGCCGGCGCCGATGACCGCCACCTTCTTGGACTTGTCGGTGGCAGGCTTGATGGTGACCGTGTACGACTTGGGGTCGATGTGATCCACCACGTAGCGCTTGAGCGCGCGCACGGCGATGGGCTCGCCGCCCGTGGCGCCGCAACGGCAGACCTCCTCGCACGGGTGGCTGCACACGCGTGCGCATACCGACGGGAAGGGATTGGCGTCGCGGATGGCCTGGTAGGCCAGCTCGGTTTCGCCGCGCGCGATGTGCGCGACGTAGCGCCACACCTCGGTTCCGACCGGGCAGCCGGTCTGGCAGGGGGCGCCAACCAGCTCTTTGCAGGTGCCGGCCGGGCAGGCGCGGTCGAAGATGTGCGCCTCGTACTCGTCGCGGAACCAGCGCATGGTGCTGAGCACCGGGTTGGGCGCCGTCTGGCCGAGGCCGCACAGCGAGCTGATGCGGATGGTTTCGGCTAGCTGCTTGAGCTGCATGACGCCCTGGAAGCGAAGCAGGGCATCGCTGCCATTCTCGCGCCGGCGCGGCCGGGTGATGGCCTGCAAGATCTCCAGCATGCGCTTGGTGCCTTCACGGCACGGGATGCACTTGCCGCAGCTCTCGTTGCCGATGAACTCCATGAAGAACTTGGCCAGGTCGACCATGCAGGTGTTCTCGTCGAGAACCACCAAACCGCCCGAGCCCATGATGGCGCCGAGCTCTTTGATGGCGTCGTAGTCGACGATAATGTCCATCTTGGGCTCGGGAATGCAGCCGCCCGAGGGACCGCCGATTTGCACGGCCTTGCACTTCTTTCCGTTGGGAATGCCGCCACCCACCGCGAAGACGATCTCGCGAATGGTGGTTCCCATCGGTACCTCGACCAGACCAGTGCGGTTGACCATGCCCGAGAGCGCGAACACCTTGGTGCCCTTGCTCTTGGCGGTGCCGACCGCGGCGAAGGCGTCGCCGCCCATTTCCATCAGGGCGGGCACGCAAGCCAACGTCTCGACATTGTTGATGACCGTGGGCATCCCGAACAGCCCCTGCACCGCCGGGAACGGCGGACGCGGACGCGGCATGCCGCGCTTGCCTTCAATACTCTGCATGAGCGCAGTTTCCTCGCCGCACACGAAGGCACCGGCGCCCAGCTTGAGCACGATTTCCAGGTCGAAACCGCTGCCCAGGATGTTCTTTCCGAGCAGGCCATACTCGGTCGCCTTCGGAATGGCGGCCTTCAAGCGCTCGATGGCCAGCGGGTATTCGGCGCGAATGTAGATGTAGGCCTTGCTGGCGCCGATGGCGTAGGCCGCGATGACCATGCCTTCGAGCAACCGATAGGGATCGCTCTCGGCCACCGCGCGATCCATGAACGCGCCGGGATCGCCCTCGTCGGCGTTGCAGATGAGGTACTTGTGATCGGCCTGGGTTTCGCGCGCGAACTTCCATTTCACGCCGGCCGGGAAGCCACCACCGCCACGGCCACGCAGGCCGCCCTTGGTGACGATGTCGCCCACCTCTTCCGGCTTCTTGGTGCGCAGGGCAGCTTCCATCGCCGCGTAACCGCCGCGCGCGATGTACTCGTCGATGTTGCCGGGATCGATAATGCCCGAGTTGGCGAGCACCCAGCGAAGTTGCGGGGCGAAGAACGGGTGCTTGTCCAGGAAGGGAACATTGGGCCAGGCCGCGGCCGTGGCGCTACGGAACTGACCGAGCGTGAAGTCCTCGCTCACGTTGCCGGCCAGCGCCGCGTCGAGAACCGAGGACACCCGATCCGCGGTCACGCGGCAGAAGCTGACGCGCGCCTTTCCCGGCAGCTGTACGTCGAGCATGGGCTCCTCCGAGCACATGCCGAGGCAACCGACCTCGATGACCTCGGCGTCGAGCTTCTTCTCGGCGAGGTAGGCCTTGGCCGCTTCCATGGTCTTGGCCGCGCCAGCGCCGAGGCCGCAGGTGCCGGTACCGACGAAGATGGTGGGCTTGCTGACTTTCTCGCGACGGAGCAGCGTGATGCGCTCCTTGATGTCGCCGCTGGCCTTGGCCGACAGCTGCCCGACGGGCAGTTTGGCCAAAAGCTCGGCGGTGGGACGCGAGGGTTCGGTCCAGCAGGCGGTCTTTGCAATTGTTTCAAGCGCGGGCATGGGTCTGCTCCTTGGCGCGGCACTCTTCGATGATCTTGCCGACCTTCTTGGGGGTGACTTTGGCGTGCATTTCGCCGTTGATGCTCATGGCTGGTGCCAGGCCGCAGGCGCCCATGCAGGCCACGACTTCCAGGCTGAACATCCCGTCGCGCGTGGTCTGCCCGGCCTGCAACTTCAGCGTGCGGGTGACCGCGTCGAGCAACTTGATCGAGCCCTTGACGTGGCAGGCGGTCCCGCGGCACAGCATGATGTGGTACTTGCCCTTGGGCGTGAAGCGAAACTGGTTGTAGAAGGTCGCAACGCCGTAGACCTTACTGGCCGGCAATTTCAGGTGGCGACCGATCTCCGCGATGGCTTCCTCGGACAGGTAACCGTGGGCTTCCTGAGCCTTCTGCAGGATCGGGATAAGACTGTCTCGTTTGGCCGCCCCGAACTCCTCAAGGAGCGGTTTGGTCGATGTTGCTCGTGCTGCTGTGGTCATCGATGTTTCCTTTTCTTCTATGGCTGCCGCATGCGAAAAAGCCGACCTTCTCCAACGCCACCGTCATGTCGATGTTCTCGACGTGAATCTTCTCGGGAATGTGCAAACAGGCTGGGGCGAAGTTGAGAATGCCCGTGACCCCGGCCTTCACCAGTTGCTCTGCTGTCGCCTGGGCGTGTTCGGCCGGAACCGTCAAGATGCCTAGGACGATGCCCCTGGACGAAACGACTTCGGCCAGCTTCTCTACGGAATGGCAGGGCACCCCGCTGAAGGTGGCGCCGATCTTGTCTGGTTTGACGTCAAAGGCGGCGGTTAGCTGGATCTTGGGCGATCGATTCACCAGGTAGGCCGCGATGGAGCGGCCGAGGTGGCCCATGCCCACGATGGCGACCTCGCGCACGTGCGGCGGATCAAGCAACGCGCCAATAGAGGAGAGCAAGCGCTTGACCTCGTAGCCCGAGGTTGGGCTGCCGCTGTACCCGATGAGCATCAGATCCCGGCGCACCTGCGCGGCCGTCAGCCGGCAGGCGAACGCCAATTCATGGGAATAGATGCTGGGACCGTGCAGACGCCTATCCTGAAGCAAAGCGCGCCTGTAGATGCTGAGTCGCTCTACGCATCGGCTTGGTATTTTTCGCTTGTTCATGATCCTCCCTCCAACCACTGTGCACGAAGTCACGCTGTGAATTACGTAACGACATACTTACAGACAGCACGGGGCAAGTCAAGCACGGGTGCGACATCGGATAATTCGGCATTGGGAGCCTGAAACATGCCAATTGTCAGATCTTTTGCCTATGATTTCCAGATGTTACGCAGAACAGTTGTCCGCACCCTAACCCCGACCGTCACGGGCAGAAACATCCCAAAGCGAAAACGACTAGGCCTTGTCGTCCTTTTTTTCACAATGAAAATCAGGACAAGAAAGGGATGATTTCTAGCGTGAGCTCGGCAACTCGAGGAAGAAGGTGCTGCCCTGCCCGGCCTGGCTTTCCACACCGGCGCGACCATCGTGGGCCTCGGCGATGCGACGAACAATGGAGAGCCCAAGCCCGATTCCGCTGGTCTTCGCCGGAGGCGCGCCCCGCTTGGCCACCCGGGCAAACTCCTGGAACAAGCGAGCTTGATCCTCGGCAGAGATCCCAGGCCCGCTGTCGCCGACCTCGATGCGTACAAACGCACCGACCTGCATCGCGCGCACCACGATGGGGCCATTCGGATCCGCGTACTTGATGGCGTTGGTGAGGTAGTTCGCCACGGCCTCACGCAGGAGCCGTTCGACGCCGCGAATCGCTGGCAGGGACTCGGGCAGCACCACTTGCAGGCGTTGCCCCCTTTGCTCCGCGGCGTCGGTCTGATCCTCGACGGCGGCGCGAATCGTGGCCCGCACATCCACTGGGGCCATCAGACTTTCAAGTCGCTCGGTTTCCAGATCGGCCAGGACGCGCAGACTGCGCAGCAAATCGAGAACGCCCCGCAGCTTCTCGCCCGCCCGGTCCACCCGCTTCTTGGCCGCCTGGCCCAGCTCGCCGTCCACCCCTCCGCTCAAGCCTTCCAGCATGGTGACCACGGTGCCCACCGGGCTGCGCAGATCGTGCAGGACCACGTGCAGAAACGAGCGGCGCATGTCGGCCAAACCTTCGAGCCGTTCGCTTGCCTCGAGTAGGCCCTGCTCATTCAGTCGCAACAGCCGCACGATTCCGGTGGTGAGCACCGTGGTGACAGCTGTCAGCAAGCTGTAAACGAAGAGCACGGTCAGAACCACCGAAAAGTCGTCCTCGCCACCGACAGAAACAGCACCCAGGGGCCTGTGCCTTGGAATCACGCCGGACCATTCCCCAAGCACGAGACCGGCCAGAAACAGATAGCCCACCGCCGCGTGTCCATAGGCCGCCCGGCGGGACAGCAGCACGGACGCCAGGATCGCGTGCAGCAGGTAGAAGGCGAGAAACGGTGACTTGCCCCCACCTACCAGCCAAATGGCGAAGGTCAGCACCACGTAGTCGAGTAGGATCGACAGATGCGCGACGTAAACCAGACGACGGTGGGTTGATTTTCCTCCGCCTGGGCGGCGGGAAGGTCGAACCGTGAGGAAGACCCCGACGTTGTAGGCGGCCAGAAAGGCCGCAGCCCCAGCCAGCGCCAGCAGGTTCAGCCCTTGAACGCCGACGACATACGTAGCGAAAAACGCTCCAATCAGAATGCCTGCGGCGGCCAGGAAGCGCAGCCGGGCGAACAGGTACAGCCTTTCCCCCAGCAGTAGGCTGTGCGTGAGAATCAGGGCCTCGCTAGTCCTCGATTCCATGCTTGGGGTTGTCCGTCGGATAACACCCAGGCGCAAGCGCTATTTCGTCAATTTGGCCTTGATGGTCCGAATCAGCGCCTCGGCGTTGACCGGCTTCTGAAACACGGCGTCCAGGCCCAACTCGCGGTACCCGGTCGACAGGTTCAGTTGATCGCCCATCGAGCTGAGCAGCAGGATGGGCGCCTGATTCCCAGCGAGCTTCAGCTCCTTGACGAGGTTCGTCCCGGCGTCGATCTCCTCCATCATCAGGTCGAGAATGATGAGGTCGGGGCTGACCTGCTTGAACTTGCCCAAGCCTTCTTCAGCGGAGAACGCGGCCTCGACCGCATAGCCGCCCTTCTCCAATTGCATGCGCAAAAGGTCGAGGAGATCTGCGTCGTCATCGACACAAAGGATGAGGTGTTTTCCATCTCTCATGGTTACGCCTTCCAGGTTGAGCCGCCGGTGACTTGGCCGACGGCGGGGTGCCCAAATTCCTGCACGTAGTGGTCGAAGCGGCGCTCGACGAGCGCCTTGCGGGCGAACGTCACGGCCTCGGTCAGATTGTCGATCGCCCGCGAGGACAGTGCCTCGTCTAGATCGGCGAATTCGTAGCCGCGAATGCCGAGCGTGTAGGCCGCGACCTTGCTGGCGAACATCCCGCGCGCGAGAGCCACCACCTGGACTGGACTCACGCTGTGGCTGGTCCAGCCGAGGGCCTTGCCCGCCTGCTCGATGGTCGAATCGTCGATATGCGAAAACCAGAAGGGCGTGGGTCCCTGGGTGGCGGCATCGGCGAACACCACGGCATCATACCCGGCAATGTCGGCGGCGTCTTCCACTGTCAGTTGGTAGTTGGCGTCCACCACAATGTTCGGGATGCCAAGTTCCTCGATGGCGGCGGCCAACGCCGGCCCCAGACCATCGTCGCCGCGGGCCGGATTGCCGAAGCCGTAGAGCAGAACCTTGGTTCATCCCCTGCTCTTCTGATCGAGGATGTTGCCCTCGTGATCGAGCACTGTCATTTCCATGGGCATCTGGCCGAGCGCGTGGGTTGCGCACGACAGACACGGGTCGTAGGCGCGAATCGCCACCTCGACGTGGTTGAGCAAGCCCTCGGTGATTTCCACGCCCTGCAGATGATCCTGCGCCACCTTGGCCACGGCGCGGTTCATGGGCTCGTTGTTGTTGGTGGTCGACACGATGAGGTTGGCCGACACGACCTGGTCGTTCTTGTCCACCTTGTAGTGGTGGAACAAGGTTCCACGCGGCGCCTCGATGAGACCGATGCCAACCTCGCGCCGCTCGCCCTTGACCACGAGATCCGTGCCCTGCAGATCCTTGTCGTTAAGCAACGCCTGGATCTTCTCGATGGAATGGAGAAGCTCGATCATGCGCGCCCAATGGTAGCCCATGGTGATGTTGTTCGGCTTGCCTGCCGTCACCGCACGGAACTCCTTGCGTTCGACCTCGGCCAGAGGAGTGTCGATGAAGGTGGCGGTGTTGAGGCGGGCCAGCGGTCCCACGCGGTACCAGCCCTTTTCCGGTCCGATGGAACGGATGAAGGGGAACTTCATGTACGACCAGTCGCGCACTTCCTCGGCGATGAAGTCGATGTACCGTTGGTAGTCGACCTGGTCGAAGATGGTCTCGCCCTGGGCATCGATGGCGCGCAGATTGCCGTGGTAGAGATCCATGGCGCCGTCGGCGCGAACCAGCGACAAGTGATTCGACTCGAATGACCCGAAGGGCGCCAGCTTGGCCAGATTTTGGGTGGTGTAGTCCTTGGCGATCTTGACCGCCGACTTGCGCCCACTTGAGGTGCTGGTCGACATCCTTGAGGAAAACGTCTCGCTCGGCGATCGACAAATTCTTGTTCACGCCGCCCGGTATGGCGCCCGTGCCGTGGATCTTCTTGCCCGCGGTGGCCTTGATGATCTCTTGCCCGTACTTGCGCATGAGCACGGCCTGCACGGCCAAGTCGGGGAACTTGCCCGCCACACCGATGACGTTGCGAATCGCGACGTCGGCGTCGAAGCCGAAGAGCAGATCGGGCGAGGCCAAGTGAAAGAAATGCAAGGCGTGCGACTGGTACATCTGCCCGTAGTGCATGAGGCGGCGGATCTTCTCTGCCGTCGGGCTCAGGTTCTCGCCACCCACGATGCGGTCCATGGCCTTGGCCGCCGCCAAGTGATGGCTGACCGGACAGATGCCGCACAGTCGCTGCACCAGCACGGGAACCTCCCAGAACGGGCGCCCCTGAATGAAGCGCTCGAAGCCGCGGAACTCGACGACGTGCAGGCGAGCCTGGATGACCTTCTTGTTCTCGTCGAGCAGGATGGTGACCTTCCCGTGTCCCTCAACGCGGGTGACGGGCTCGATGACGATTCGCTTGGCAACGTTCATCGGAATTCCTTCTCCTATCGTCCTTCAAACGCTCAGTCGTACTTGATGAGTTCATAGGGCAGCGCCATCGGCTTCCCCGTCAGCAGTGCCACCAAGGCCTGCCAGATCGTATCCGCCGAGGGCGGGCACCCGGGCAAGTGGTAGTCCATCTTGACCACCTCGTGGCAGGGATAGACCTTGTCGAGCAAGAGCGGAATCTCGGGATCGCTCGGGATCTTGCCGCGCGGGTTGTACACCGTCGGGCCTTTGATGTACGCCTCTTCGAGACATTCCTTGAGTGGGATGGTGTTGCGCAGGGCCGGGATGCCACCCATGGTGGCGCAGTCGCCGGTCGAAATCAGCACGTCGCAATGTTCGCGGAAGTGCTGCAGGACGTGGACATTCTCTTCGTTGCAGCAGCCGCCCTCGACGATGCCCACCGCGCAACGACCTTCGATCTTCTTGATGTCGTTGATGGGCGAGCGATCGAATTCGATGAGTTCTATCAGTTTGAGGATGCGCTCGTCGATGTCGAGTATCGACATGTGACAGCCGAAGCAGCCTGCGAGGGAAACGGTCGCCAACTTGGGTTTGTTTGCCATGGTGCTACCTGTCACTTGATCGCCTGGCGGGTGACCGCTTGGCGGGACTCGATTTCGCTGCCAATGGGTTTCTGGTCGTACATGCGCTGGCCAATCGGCACGGCGAAGCCAACCCGCTTCTTGATGATGCAACCGACCGGGCAGGCCTCGGCGGCCTTGTCGGTCACGCTGAGGTTGGTTCCTCCCGCACCGCTGGCGGCATTCACGCCGATGCGCTTGTGGGCGCCGCGCTGGATGAACTGGAACACGTGTTTGCCGTCTTGTTCTTGCGAGGCACGAATGCAGCGCGCACACAGAATGCAGCGGTTGAAGTCCAGCATCACGTCAGGATGGCTGGCGTCCACCTTGCGCGTCGGGAACATGTACGGGTGGCGCGGCGACAGAATGCCCATGCGATAGGCCGTCGCTTGTAGCTCGCAGTTGCCGCTCTTCTCGCAGAACATGCAGTAGTGGTTGCCTTCGACGAAAAGCATTTCCACCAAGCTGCTACGCAGATCCTTGAGCTCTGCCGTCTCGCTTTCCACCACCATGCCCTCGCTGATGGGCATGGTGCAGGCCGCCTGCGGGCGACCGTTGACCAGTACCGTACACACGCGGCAGCTTCCCCACGGAGTTAGCCCCTTCATGGCGCACAAGTGCGGGATATAGATGCCCGACAGCGCTGCGGCTTGCAGGATGGTCTGGCCCTGCTCGCCTTGCACGTCCTTGCCGTCGATTGTGAATGCAACGCTCGAAGTGACTTTGTCGCCCATGGCTACACCCCGCCTTTCTGGGTTCCGAAGTGTTCCGACCCGTGACCCGCGATGCCGGCCCCAACCGCGACAGCTTTGCGGGGATCGAACGACGACACGAATACGCTTCCATTGCTCTTGACCCTGCGTTCGTATTCCTTGCGGAAGCTCTGAATCGTTCCCAGCACCGGGTTCGCGGCGGTTTGGCCGAGGCCACAGCGACTGGCGGTCTTCATGGTCTTGCCGGTCTTTTCCAGATAGTCGATGTCCGCCAGACTGGCGTTCCCGGCCAGGAAACGTCCGAGCCTCTCGCACAAAAGGCTCGTGCCCACCCGGCAAGGCGTGCAGTAGCCGCAACTTTCCTCGACGAAGAACTCCATGAAGGTGTGGGCGATGGCGAGCACGTCCCGCTGTGCCCCGAACACCATGACCGAACCGCCCGTGGCGAGGTCGTCGAAGCACAGCTTACGCCCGAATTCCGACGGCCCGATCATGCGGCCAGAGGCCCCGCCAACTTGCACGGCCTGCGCATCGGTTGCGCCCACCCGCGCCAGCAAGTCGCTAACCGTGATGCCGAAGGGAAGCTCGTAGACACCAGGGCTGCCGCAATCGCCCGAGACGCTGAACACCTTGGTGCCCGCGCTGCCTTGCGTGCCAATCGAGGTGAACCAGCCCGGACCGTTCTCGATAATGCGGGCGACGGCACAGTAGGTTTCGACGTTGTTGATCACCGTCGGCATACCGAGATAGCCCTTTTGCGCCGGGAAGGGCGGCCGGGTCTTGGGATCGCCGGCCTTGCCCTCGCATGAGCTGAGCAGCGCGGTTTCCTCGCCGCACACGTAGGCCCCGGCGCCGAGCTGAATACGGATGTCGAATTTGAATCCCGACTTGCCGAGGATATCCCGACCGAGCAATCCAGCGGCGCGCCGCTTGGCCAGAATCTCCTCGAGGAATTGCAGCAAGTAGGCGTACTCGCCGCGCAGGTAGACAATGCCTTCGCTGGAGCCGATGGCATAGCCCGCGATGGTCATGCCTTCGAACATCAGCCCCGCAGCCTCGGTCAGAATCACCCGGTCCTTGAATGTTCCAGGCTCGCCCTCGTCGGCATTGCACACAACGAACTTACGTTCGCCGGCGGCGCCGCGGGTGAATTCCCACTTCATTCCGGTCGGAAAACCGGCGCCCCCGCGTCCGCGCAGGCGCGACGCCTTGACGATCTTGATGAGCTCGACAGGTTGCTCGGACAGGGCCCGCTGCAACGCTACACCAGGCGTTGCCGGCGCAAACACCACCGCGCCGGGCTCGCGCAGGTTGTTGACCACCATCGAGCGCACGAGGGGGTGACCGTTGTTGCCATCCCCGAGCGTCAGCTTGAGCTGCTCCAAATTCTTCGTCGTGCGCAAGGTCTGCACAATCTCGTGCACCATGTCCGTCGACACGCGCGTGACGACCTTGTGGTTGATGAGCAGCGCCGGTGCCTGATCGCACATGCCGATACACGGTGTGTACTCGAGGGAGAACAGCCCATCGGACGTGGTTTGGCCGAAATCGATCCCCAACTCGGTGCGGAAGGCCGCGGCGATGCGATCCATGCCCTTGATCTGATCGACGATGTCGTTGCACAGGCGGATCACAAACCGGCCGCGCGACTCGCGCGAGAAGAAGGCGTAGAACGTGGCCGCACTTTCGACCTCCACCCTGCTGATCGATAGAGATTTGGCGATATCGTCGAGAGCGCCGGAGGCGATGCACCCGGCCTCCGCCTGGACGTTCAAGAGGATGTCCATCAGCCGGCCTTTGTCGTTGCCGAACTTCTCGCAGATCTGCCTACTGACATCGGAGTTGTCTGCCATGGCCCTTCCTGCTTCTGACTCTCGTCGAGTCGGACTACCGTCCCCGAACCTCGACGGAAACACGGTTTCCGCCGCTTCGCGATTCGGGCTAGTTTCTCAAACAACCGGAACTACGCTGAACCCAAGACTAGAACTACTCGGAACCACGATCCATGGCGCAAGCACTGCGCACGTGAAAAAAGTAACGAATCGGATCCGATTTGGCAAGTCCCCTGATGATCTTTTTTCTCGACGGAGGGATGGTGGGAGGAATGGCGTGCGCCGGCGCTGAACGTCAGCGGCAGTTTGAGGCCAAAACAGGCATTGAACAAGGTCGTGCACATCTTGAGGTAGATTGCTTGGGTGGCGCCCAACCAGCCAATCTTCCCCGACGCCGCGCCCGACGCCGTGCGCGTGCACGTCGCCATTTGCGGCGCGGTTCAGGGTGTTGGCTTCAGGCCTTTCGTCTACAGATTGGCGCGAGAGCTTGGCCTGCACGGCTGGGTCAACAACTCGGCCGCGGGTGTGTTCGTCGAAGCCGAAGGCAAGACGGCCGTGGTGCGCGAGCTCGTGCGCCGGATCGAGGACGACAAGCCCGACATCGCCATCATCCAGAGCCTGGAGGCGACGTTTCTGAATCCCGTCGGCTACTCCGAGTTCGAGATTCGTGCCAGCACCGGCGGCGAGAAGAGCGCCTTGGTAATGCCTGACCTGGCCACTTGCCCGCAGTGCCTGAACGACATTTTCGATCCAGCCAATCGCCGCTACCGCTATCCATTCACCAACTGCACGAACTGTGGACCGCGCTTCAGCATCATCGCCGCCCTCCCCTACGATCGCGCCGCCACCACCATGAGCCGGTTCGCCATGTGCGTGGAGTGCACACGCGAGTACCACGATCCAGCCGACCGGCGTTTTCACGCCCAGCCCAACGCGTGCCCGGCCTGCGGTCCGCAACTTGTGCTGTGGGACGGCGACGGGGTCGAGCTGGCGCAAAAGCACGAGGCGCTGATGGCCACGGCCAAGGCCATTGGCGCGGGAAGAATCGTCGCCGTCAAGGGTTTGGGCGGATTTCACCTGATGGTGGACGCACGCAACGAAAGCGCCGTACGCGAGTTGCGCGCACGCAAGCGCCGAGAGGAGAAACCCTTCGCGCTCATGGTGCCCGGGTTCGAGCAGGCCCTGCACACCTGTTCGGCCTCCGAAGTCGAACGAAGATTGCTGCGTTCGCCCGAATGTCCGATTGTCTTGCTCCGGCGTCTGCCAGGCGCCAGCGACATCGCCGCGGCTGTCGCCCCAGGCAATCCCACCTTGGGCGTGATGTTGCCAGGCACGCCGCTGCACCATCTATTGTTGCGCGAGCTCGGGTTTCCGGTTGTCGCGACCAGTGGCAATCTCTCCGAGGAGCCCATCTGCATCGACGAACACGAGGCCGTCAAACGCCTGCGCGGCATAGCCGACGTCTTCCTGATTCACGACCGGCCCATCCTGCGTCACGTGGACGACTCGGTGGTGCGCGAGATGTGCGGGCGCGAATTGGTTCTCCGCCGCGCCCGCGGGTTTGCCCCGTTGCCCATTCAAGTCGAAGGCGAGCTTGCGCCCGTGCTTGCGGTCGGCGGACACCAGAAGAACACCATTGCTGCGGCCGTTGGCGCGCAGGTCTTCATCAGCCAGCACATCGGTGATTTGGAAACCGAAGGCTCGTACCAAGCGTTCCAGTCGGTCGTCGGCGCGTTCAAGAGCCTTTACGACTTCACCCCCAAGACCATCGCCTGCGACCTGCACCCGGACTACGTTTCGACCCAATACGCGGAGAGAACGGGACTGCCGCTGGTCAAGGTTCAACACCACCACGCGCACATCCTTGCCTGTATGGCGGAAAATCACCTGCGCCCCCCTGTTCTAGGGATCGCCTGGGACGGCAGCGGCATGGGCAGCGACGGCACGGTGTGGGGCGGCGAAATCCTGCACCTGACCGACGCTGGATTTCGCCGGGTCGCCCATCTGCGGCCCTTCCTGCTGCCGGGCAATGCCAAGGCCGTGCGCGAGCCTCGTCGCGTGGCACTTGCCCTTCTCTACGAAATCTTTGGCGACCAGGCCTTCGCCCTCGATGTTCCGACGCTGCGTGCGTTCTCGCCCGCCGAGCTCAAGAACCTGCAGACCATGCTGCGCCAGCGTCTCAACACGCCAACCACAACCAGTGCCGGCCGATTGTTCGATGCCTTCGCATCGCTTTTGGACTTGCGCCAAATGGCCAGCTTCGAAGGTCAAGCCGCCATGGAGTTGGAGTTTGCCTTGGCCGGCGCAAAAGCAGACAATTCCTATCCTTATGTCATCCGCGGCGCGGCAGACACCTTGTGGCTGGACTGGGAACCGATGGTGCGTGCGGTGCTTACCGAGCCGGCGATCGATGCGGCAACTGCGTCGGCCCGTTTTCACAACACCCTGGTCGACATGGCCATCGAGGTGGCGACTCGAATCGGCGAAAGCAACGTCGTGCTGAGCGGAGGCTGTTTCCAAAACCGCTATTTGACCGAGCGCATGGTGTCGCGTCTGCTCGGCGCGGGTTATCGTCCGTACTGGCATCAGCGCGTGCCTCCCAACGACGGCGGCATCGCGCTTGGACAAATCTTGGCAGCTCAGGCAGCGAATGAAGCGTGAAAGGATCGAGCATGTGTCTTGCGGTTCCGGGAAAGATCCTAAGCATCAGCGGTGACGACACCACCCGCATGGGCAGCGTCAGCTTCGGTGGGGTCGGCAAAGAGGCGAGCCTGGCCTTCGTCCCCGAAGCCAAAGTCGGCGACTACGTGCTCGTGCACGCAGGCTTTGCCATCAGCGTGGTCGACGAAGCCGAGGCAGCGCAAACCTTGGAGTACTTTCGCCAGATCGGCGAGCTTGGTGAGATCGAGGACAAGTCGTGAAGTTCGTCGACGAGTACCGCGATCAAGCCCAGGCCGAAAACTTGGCCGAGACCATCGCGCGCATCACCACCAAGCCCTGGTCGATCATGGAAGTGTGCGGCGGCCAAACCCACAGCATCGTGAAGTACGGCATCGACGAGCTTCTGCCCAAGGGCATCACGTTGCTGCACGGCCCGGGCTGTCCGGTGTGCGTGACGCCGCTCGAGCTCATCGACAAGGCGCTGCAGATCGCAGCGCGTCCCGAGGTTATCTTCTGCTCGTTCGGCGACATGCTGCGCGTGCCTGGCAGTGGCGGGGATCTCTTCTCGGTCAAGGCCCAGGGCGCCGACGTGCGCATCGTCTATTCGCCCCTCGATGCCCTGAAGATCGCGCGCGACAATCCCGGATGTCAGGTGGTTTTCTTCGCCGTGGGCTTCGAGACCACCGCACCGGCCAATGCCATGGCGGTGTTTCAGGCCCACGCGCAAAAGATCCTAAACTTCTCCGTTTTGGTGTCGCACGTGCTGGTGCCGCCGGCCATCGAGGCCATTCTCAGTGCGCCCGACAATCGCACGCAGGGATTCCTGGCCGCCGGTCACGTGTGCACCGTCATGGGCTTCCAGGAATACCTGCCCCTGGCGAAGAAATATCACGTGCCCATCGTGGTGACCGGCTTCGAGCCTGTGGACATTCTGCAAGGGATCTTGATGTGCGTGGAGCAGCTTGAACAAGGCCGCGCCGAGGTCGAGAACCAGTACGCGCGCTCGGTCAAGCGCGAGGGCAATAGTTCGGCACAAGCGCTGATGGCCAAGGTCTTTCGCGTGGTCGCGCGCAAGTGGCGAGGTGTCGGCGAAATTCCAAGCAGTGGCTACGCCTTGCGCGAGGAATTCGCGGCCTACGACGCGGAGGCACGCTTCGGAGTCACCGGCTACCACGTCGACGAGGATTCCGAATGCATCGCCGGGCAAGTCCTGCGCGGGGTAAGGAAGCCGCAAGAATGCCCTGCCTTTGGAACGCGCTGCACACCCGACCGGCCGCTGGGCGCCACCATGGTCTCCAGCGAGGGCGCGTGCGCCGCCTACTATCAGTACCGCCGACATGAACAAACGTCGCTTGCGGCTGGAAAACGGAGCTGAGCGTGACCGAAACCAAGTCGTCCGACAATCCAGACCTGCCCTTCACCCTCAGTTGCCCCGTCCCCATCACGAATCAGGATTTCGTCACCCTCGCTCACGGCGGCGGCGGCCGCATGATGCATTCTCTTCTCGACCGAATCGTGATTCCCGCCTTCGGCAACCAGCCCCTAGAGTCCCGCCACGACGGCGCCGTGATGAAGGTAGACAAGGGTCGGCTCGCCTTCACCACCGATTCGTATGTCGTGCACCCGCTCTTCTTTCCCGGCGGTGACATCGGCACCCTGGCGGTCACCGGCACGGTGAACGACCTGGCCATGTGTGGTGCGCGCCCGCTGTGCCTGTCAGCCGGATTCATTCTCGAAGAAGGACTGCCCATCGCGACGCTAGAACGCGTGGTGGCTTCCATGGCCCGCACCGCCAAGGCCGCAAACGTGGACATCGTCACCGGCGACACCAAGGTCGTAGATCGCGGCAAGGGCGACGGCCTGTTCGTCAACACCGCTGGCATCGGCGTCGTCGAGCACGACCTCGTCATCGCGCCCACCAGCGTGCGCCCCGGCGACGCGATCCTGCTCAGTGGCGACGTCGGTCGTCACGGAGTGGCCATCATGGCCGTGCGCGAAGGTCTGCAATTCGAGACCACCATCGAAACCGACTGCGCCCCGCTCGCCGATCCCGTGCTTGCCTTGCTCGCCGCCGGCATCCAGCTGCACTGCCTGCGCGACCTGACCCGCGGCGGCCTCGCTACCACCCTGATCGAAATCGCCGAATCCAGCCGGTTGCACGTGGACATGCGCGAGCGCGACATCGCCGTCGAGGAAAACGTGTGTGGCGCCTGCGAAATTCTCGGTCTCGATCCGCTCTACCTGGCCAACGAAGGCCGTTTCGTCGCCTTCGTTCCCGCCGCAGAGGCCGAGCGTGCCCTGGAGATCCTCCGCTGCCATCCGGTTTCAGCGACAGCCACGCGCATCGGCGCTGTCTCCGAGTCCCCCGCCGCCTTGGTTACCCTGCAAAGCCGCATCGGCACCAAGCGCATCCTGGACATGCACAGCGGCGAGCAGTTGCCAAGAATCTGCTAGCAACGTCCGCTTGGGCGCGCCTCCCAAGCGGCGAAGTTGGCTTCGTCTTCTTACCGCATTTTTCTGCCTGGCGCGAAGCCAGCTTCGCCCTTTGTCTCCTTTCGCGCTCGGAATCCTGCGGCCCTCGATTGGCACGCCAAGTGCTTAGGGGTTGGGTCAGCGCAGATGAATCGTCCGGACGGCGAGCCCGCTTCAGACGGGTCTTCATCTCGCAAAAGGAGCACGATCATGCACGACATCGACCGAACACAGCTGGAGGGAGCCGAGTCCGAGCTGGGAAGCGCGCAAGAGCTCGGCGAGCTCTCTCCCAGCGCCACGCAGGGCCAGGACCTGGGCGGCCCGTTGCACGAAAACCTCGAGATTGAGCTTGCGACGGAGCTGCTTGAAGTCGGGAACGAATTCGAGCTCGAACAGTTCTTGGGCAACCTTCTGTCGAAGGTCGGTGGCGCCGTGGGCAGCTTCGTGCGCTCGGACACTGGGCGCGCCTTGGGTGGCATTCTCAAGGACGCGGCCAAACAGACGCTACCCGTCCTTGGCAGAGGAATCGGCCAGATGATCTCCAGCGACCGTGGCGGAGATATCGGCGCATCGGCCGGGCAACTGGCCGGTCAAGCCTTGGGTCTCGAGCTCGAAGGACTAAGCCAAGAGGATCGCGAATTCGAGACCGCGCGCCAGCTGGTGCGCTTGGCGGCTGCGGCCGTCCGTCGAGCCGTGGCTGCCCCGACCGGCCATCCACTGTCGGTCGCACGGCGTGCATTTGCGGGCGCGGCCCGGCAGTACGCACCCGGTCTTCTACAACGATTGCCTGGCCGATCATCTGCCATGTGGCCGCGGGGCGGCCGGTGGATTCGGCGCGGACGAATGATCGTCCTATACGGCGGCTAACCCCCGTCTTCCCAATGACCAAAGCGACAAGGAGATACCTATGAGCAACTACGAAATGGGCCAGGAGTTTGGCGAGTTCGGCGAGTTCGGTGAATTCGGCGAGATGGGCGAATTCGGTGAGTTCGGCGAGATGGGCGAGTTCGGCGAGGCTGGCGAATTCGGCGAATTCGGTGAGTTCGGCGAGTTCGGCGAAGCCATGGAGGCGCAAGAACAATTCCTGGGCGATATCCTGGGATCGGTGCTGGGCGAGAATTCGAGCGGGCTGAGCGAGGCACAAGAAGTCGAGCTTGCCCACGGCCTACTTGAGGTAGGCAATGAGGCCGAGCTCGAACAGTTCCTGGGCAACATCTTCAAGAAGGTTGTCAGCGGCGTCGGCAGTTTCGTCAAATCGCCGGTAGGCCGCGCCCTGGGTGGTGTCCTCAAGGGTTTGGCGAAGAAGGCTTTGCCTGTCGTGGGTGGCGCACTCGGCTCCATGGTGGCACCGGGGATTGGAACCGCCATTGGCTCCAAGCTCGGCTCGATGGCGGGCGGGCTGTTCGAGATGTCGCTGGAGGGCATGCCGCAGGAACAAGCCGAGTTCGAGGTCGCACGTCGAGTGGTTCGGGTTGCCGCCTCGTCGGCGCGCCATGCCGCCGCTGCGAGGCCACGCCCCACGGTCAACCCGCGCACCATCGCCCGGGCCGCGGTCGCCAAGGCTGCGCGGCAATATGCACCCGGAATCTACAAGTCCATCGTCCGCTCGCTGCGCACAGGCGTCGCCGTGCCCGCGCGACGACCTGGCCATCCAGGACACCGTCGCCGACCCTACTACTATGGCGGGCCCGGCCAAACCGTGTACATGGGTACAGGGCCGTCGGTGTACGCACAACCTGACGGTGTGGCAGCAGCGACGACCACCGGCTATGCGCCCATTTCTGCTCCTACCAGCGATGGCGTTCCCTATGCACCAGCGATGGCAGGAACCGAACCCACGGACATGACGACGGGCTTGCCTGCGGCCGGCCGTTGGATTCGCCGCGGACGCAAGATCGTCGTGCTGGGAGTGTGAACCGTGCCTACCTCCGTGCTCGCGCCGACCCCTGCCCAGCTTCCCGCAGCCTCTCGTGCTGCGTGGTTGCTGGAGCAGGAGGCGCGCGCCCTCTTGACTCGGCTCGATCGGGTCAAACCCTTCGTCTTGCAGGACACGATGGTGCCAGCGGCAGCCCTGATGCCCGCCGCTCAGGTCGCCATCGATCGGTACCTCATGCGAGGGCGGCGCGAGTTGCGGAGGAGGGTACTAGCTTTCTTGGACTGGTTGCGCGGGGCCGGACGCACGGCTCCGATTCCGAAAATGCAGCTCGGCTTTGCCGTCCTGAAGCTTCAATTCAACAATGCCCTCTCGCAGCTCGACCTATTCGCCGAGGCCATCGGCCAGCGCAGCGAACAGGAGACAGGCGTTTGGCTGGCGGGTTTGGACGCGGCCGCCGAGGACGCCTTGGCGCTCCCCGGTGACTACTTCGAATCGCCTCCCATCGTGTGCCATCTGGCACGTGGAATCGGCGGGGCCATTCGCCGCGCGCGCACCCGGCTGCCCGGCGGAGGGCAAAGCCCGGTCGCGGTCATCCGCATTCCGCGAGAACGGATGATCGGCTACGGCATTGCTTCCTCGCTGGTGCACGAGGTGGGACACCAGGGCGCGGCCCTGCTCGGGCTCAAGGAATCCCTTCTCGTCTCGCTTCGCCGCGTTCGCGACGGCGCGGCTCCGGCCGCCCGCCCAGCCTGGACGCTCTTGCTCAAGTGGATCAACGAGATCATTGCGGATGTGTGGGCCGTCGCCCGCATCGGCATCTCGTCCACCCTCGGTCTCATCGGGATCGTCAGCCTACCGCGCCGATTCGTGTTTCGCGTGGACGCTGAAGATCCCCATCCCTTTCCCTGGATCCGCGTGCGCCTGAGCTGCGCCATCGGACAAGCATTCTATCCGCACCGCCAGTGGCAAGAGCTGGCCGCGACCTGGGACACCATGTATCCGCCCTCGGGGCTCGCGCCCGAGCAGGAGGTGATCTTGCGTTCGCTGCTCGCGGTAACGCCCGCCTTCGTCGACGCGCTCTTATCGCACCGGCCGGCCTCGTTGCACGGACGCGCGCTCGGCGATGTGCTGTGCATGCCGTCGCGCCACCCGGACCAGCTCTTGGCGACCCACGCCGCGTGGCGGGCTCGCCCCAGCCTGATGTTCGCGGCACCGCCGTCGCTGGTCTTCGCCGTTTTCGGCCGCGCGCGTATCGCCGGTCGACTGACGCCCGAGGAAGAGAACCGATGGCTCGGCCGCCTCATCACCCACTGGGCTCTGCACAGCACGCTCGATGTGCTCGACACCTGTGCCAAGCAATGGCGTGACGTGCGGCAGAGCCAACCTAGCCAACCTTTCACAACCCAATTGCCACAGCCCCTGCCCGTCCGGGCAGCCGCGGCCGTGGCCCTTACAAGATAGGGACCTCTGAAGGAGGAAATCCATGGCAATCGCATCCAAGAAACCGACCCGGACCACGACAAAAGCATCTGCGAGCCTTCCCGTCACGTCGGAGGTACAGATTCTTCTAAGAGAGTTGACCGCCCAGGGTCTGCTCGACGAAATCGCAGAAAAGAACCTTCTGGGTGGAGTCGAGGTCCCCAAGTATGTGGAGACAGCCCAAGAGTACGGAGCTTCGAACGAGGTCACTTTGGTCACCTTGGGGGCCGACCAACTCCACGTCCTTTCAACCCACTTGCGCAACCTCGCTGCGCGCCTGACGGCCGATGCCAACGACTACTCGGGCGCGCGGCAACTGGCGCTCTCGCAATGGGCGGCCACGAATGGCGACCAAACGCCCGACCCCAGCGTGACGGCAACGTGGGATGATCTGGCCCAGACGGCCGAGACCAACGCGAATCTGCTTTCGCAGGCTGCCGACAAGGTGTCGCAGCAGGAACAGCTCCTGCGCGACAAGCTCTCGTCAGCGCCTTGGGAAGGGGCCGTGGGTGTGGTGGACGCAGCGGCAGCAGCCGCAACGCTGCGCCAGGGTGCTTTCCAGCAAGTCAGCGCGGTCGTCAGCAACCTCAAGAACCTGAAGGCTGAGGCGATCCCCAATGCCGCCGCACGCGCCGAGATCGCAGCGGCCCAGACCGCCGTGGCAGACGCGATCGATCCTCAGGGTACCTCGGCCAAGCCGTTGCATGTCCAGATGAAGCGGGCCGATATTCCCAACACGCCCGATACGCCCCTGTGGCTGAAAATCCGGCGTTCGTCGATCGACATGGGATGGGACAAGTACGATGCATTCATCAACAGTCTGCTATTCGGCGGTCTAACCCCCGACCATGCAATCAGCCAGACAGCAGCGGGGGCGGGCGTGCGCAACAGCCGAATACGGCTCCCCTTCCCCGATTGCGATCCGTATCGCTTTCTGAAGGCTGCCACGGAAGTCTTCATGATGGTGAACTGCGCGACCTTCGATTCCGTCTGGTCGAGCAAGCTGGACGTCCCCAGAAACACGGACGATGACCTTGCCTACGCCGCGCGACGCCTGGGAACCTCCTTCGGTGCCCAACAGGTCCAGGATGCCTGGGACGCGTACCTCACGCCGAGCGATCCACCGGATCCCGACCCCACGTTGAGAGTGCTGCCATACCTCGCGTTGATTCGCAGCAAGTTGCAGGACCAGTCGCTCATTCAATGGCCACAAGGGCAGGACACCACTCAGGCGCTGGGGGCGGTCTCTGGAATCCTCAGGGACAAGCTGAGCAGTCCCTGCTTGCTGGAGCTCATCTGGTCCTATTGGCACGAGGAGGGAATGCTCGTCCAAACCATGAACGCCATCAGTCGGCGATTCCAAAACATCCGAACGCCGGGCGATCGCGACCCGCTGGCGGCCATCGAGATCGATCCCCTGCGCCCACTCAACAATTTCCTCTGGGGATACATCCAGGACGAGCAGCACCGGCTCACCGTCGTGCGCCGGGCGTACGAATACGACCACCACTACGGATTGGCCCTGGTGGGCAAGGCTGTCCCGACGGTCAAGGGCGCCGACAGTCGCACCCGATTCATCGAGGCATTCCACAGTCTGCTGCACCTGTGCACCATCTTCTTCAAGGAGGATGACGACACGACGGTCATCGCCGACGGGTTCCCGGTCCTCAATGCCCTCCGGGATGTGCACCTCATCCTCACCCAGGGCGCACACAATCAGTATGGCGACCTGCCGTGGACCGCACGCCAGGAAATGCTCATGCAGGAGTGGCTCTTGGCTCGTCCCGAAATGCGCGACTTCATTCCCGCGCGCATCATGGTCGCCTATCCTGAGCCGTGGCAGGATCGCGTGGACGCGATGAAGTCGCTCATGGGGTGGACCGACACCTCGGTGTTGCACTTCAGCGAGCTCGGAACCTATGGAGAGCGAATTCTCCTCGGTGCGCGCTTCAACGATTGGTCGAAGGTCATCGAACCCGAGCGTGCCGCCAACTGGGCGAGGTTCTGGCGCCCCGAGATCCAGACCTACGTGCACGCCTACCGCACGGCGACCGGGAGCGATCTCAGCGAGCGAGCGCAGGCCGGCATGCCGTCCACGCTCCTGCGCCAGCGTCTAGCCATGCAACGGGTGGCGGCGCGGTAGGCCGCCGTGCTCGACTTCACCTCGGCGCTCTACCTTGGCATCCGCCACGGCAGCGAAGATCTACGGCCGTTCGGCGCGCTCACCACGGGCGCGCCGGCGGCGCTGCGCGAGCCCCGCGAGGCAAGGTCGATCGCGGACAGTCTGGCAGAGCTGGTGGGAGTCGAGCGTGCGACCTTGGCCCGCTCGACCCTGCACGCCTTCTGGGATCTGTTCACCGTGTATGGCAGAGAGCCCGCGCGCATCCTGGCCGACGCCGGCAGCTATCCGATTGCGCGCTGGGGAGCAGAGCGCGCGAAGCTGCGTGGCGCGGAGCTCGTCACGTTTCAGCACCACGACCCCGCCGCCCTTGGGCAGATCCTCCACGCCCCGCGGACGCGCCGCGGACGCGATTGGATTGTCGTCGACGGTTTCTGCGCGGGCTGCGGTCGACTTTCGCCCCTTGCCGAATACCTCGCGCTCGCGCGGAAGGTTGGTGCGCGCCTGGTGGTGGACGACACGCAAGCCCTCGGCATCCTTGGGACGGGCCGAAATCCCGATGCACCCTTTGGCCACGGTGGTGGCGGCTCGCTGCGTGCGACGGAAAGCACCGGCCTGGACGTGCTCTTGGTCTCATCCTTGGCCAAGGGCTTCGGAGCTCCGCTCACCATGATCGGGGGCAATCGGGCAGCCATCGAGCGCTTCGAGGCCGCAAGCCAAACTCGCGTCCACGCCAGTCCCCCGACGCTGGCCGATCTGCGCGCGGCCGAACGGGCGCTTGCCGTGAACCGGGAAGAAGGCGACCGCCGTCGCTTCAGGCTGATTTCCTTGGTGACCCGGCTGCGCCGTGGGCTGCGCCGACTCGATCTCGATCTCGCACCGACGTCCTTTCCACTTCAGTCGGTTCGCGCAGCGAGTGGAATCGGACTGCCCACTCTCTACCGCAGGCTGGGTGCTCAGGGTGTGAACGTCGTTCTGCGCCGCCCACTCTGCCTCAGCGCCATCGATCTCGCATTTCTCGTCACGGCCGCGCACCTTCCCAAACACATCGACGACGCCATTGCCGCCGTTGCCAATGCGCTTGCGGGCGCACGGGTTTCCGTACGCGGACAGTGGCGCCACGGACAGGAGGCCCCATGATCATCGACGCTCACTGCCACGCGGGAAAAGGGGACGGTCTGACTGGCCCCTGGGACACCGATGCGTCGCTCGACCGCTACATGGCACGCGCCGAGCGAGCGAACATCGGTCGGACGCTGCTCCTGCCCGCCTTTCACTCCGACTACGCCAAAGCCAACCGCGAGCTATCCAAGATCGTCGAGACCAATCCGGATCGCTGGCTTGCCTTCGCCATGGTCCACCCGACACGGGATGCCGGGCGTATCGGTACCATGGTGACCGAAGCAGTGCGAAACTACGGCTTCCGCGGAATCAAAGTCCATCGCTACGATGCTCGCATCACACGCGAGATCTGCGAGGTCGCTCGTTGGTTCCGTCTGCCCGTTCTTTACGACGTCATGGGCGAGGCGGCGCCCATGGACCTAGTCGCCCGCGAATACCCCGACGTCACCTTCGTGATTCCGCACCTGGGAAGCTTTTCGGACGACTGGCGCGCCCATGTGGCGGTCATCGACCAGATGGTTCGCCACCCCAACGTCCACACGGATACAGCGGGCGTACGACGCTTCGACTATCTGGTCGAAGCCATCCACCGCGCCGGAGCCCACAAGGTGCTTTTCGGCACGGATGGTCCGTGGCTTCACCCCGGCGTGGAGCTGGCCAAGGTGAAATGGCTCGGCCTGCCGCCGGCCGAGGAGAAACTCGTTCTCAGCGGAAACTTCCTGCGCCTCATCTCCAACGTGCGCGCCAACCTGCCCGCGCCCGAGGTCGAAATAGGCGCGGGCAATTTCCGCGCCGAGATCAGCGACCCGTGGAGCGAGTCCGCCGCGCGCTCAACCTGAATTCTCCACACCGTTCTGCTTGCGGGTCGCCGCGCGCCGCATTTGCAGCGCACGATCGGTAATCTTCAGCCGGGCGGAAGCACGCCGGAGGTTGCCGCCCGATTCTTCCAGCGCCACACGAATGGCGATTTCTTCGGCGGCCCGACCGATCTCGTGCAGGGCCGCGTTGCGAGCGAGCGCGCGTCTCACCGAGCGTTCGAGCTCGCCTCCATTCCAATCGTCCTCGGCCGTCATCTCGGTCTCGTCGCGCGGCCGCTCTTCGCCGGGCAAATCCCCCACCGTGATGGGTCCAGGGCCAGTGTGCCGCGCCGAGATGCGCTCGACCAGCTGCCTCAGCTCACGCACATTGCCCGGGTAATTCCGCCGTTCAAGCACATCGAGCACCGCGGGATCGTACACGGGCGTTCCCAGTTCCGGACGAATCGCGCGCAGCAAGTGCTCGGCCAAGAGCGGGACATCGCCTTGGCGATCGCGCAGGCTGGGCAAGCGCACCGTCCACGCGGCGATGCGGTGGTACAGATCGTTGCGAAAGCGCCCCTTCTCGACTTCCTGGCGCAGGTCGCGGTTCGTCGCGCAGACCAGCCGAAAGCGCGTGCGCCGCCACAATCCGCTGCCGACTCGCTTGTACATGCCCTCTTGAATCACGCGCAGAAGCTCGGCCTGCAGCCCGAGCGGCAGCTCGGCCAACTCGTCGAGAAACAGCGTGCCGCCGTCGGCCTCGGCGAAGGCGCCATCGCGTGCGGCGACGGCATCGGTGAACGCGCCTCGCTCGTGCCCGAAGAACTCCGATCCGGAAAGCGTTGGAACGATGGTGGTGCAGTCGAGCACGACCAAGGCCTTCTTGTCGAGCCTCGGGTCGAGGTCATGGATCAGTCTGGCGGCGAGCTCTTTGCCGGTGCCACTCTCGCCCGTGACGAGCATTGGCGTTTTGGCCACGCGAGCAGCTTCGACCAACTCGCCGAGCACGCGCATCCAAGGAGCGCTACGTCCGACCAGCCGACCGCGTATGTCGGCGCTGTTCGCCAGAGCATCGACCTCCTGCCATCGAACAAGCCGAGCCGCGACGGCGGATGCCGAAGTGTCCGCGTGCGCGCCGTCCCAAGCGACGATGTCGCTGGCACCATGCGCTAGCAGACGCCACGCCAAGCGCCCCGTGCTTTGCGACTGCCCGAGCGTCACGACCAGCACACGCAGGGCGCCCTGTCCTGCCGCCTGACGAACGGTGTCCAAGACCTCATCCCCAAGGCGATCCGTTACCATGACCCTTGGTAGGCAGGCCGAGCCTTCCCGATTGCCGCATGCGCGTACCCCCGCGCCGGCCAGTCCACGTATCAGATCACGCCTTGCAGCCTCCGCGATCCCGTCTTGGAAGTGCACTTGCGCGTCAACTGATGCGACACCATCAGGCCACTGCTCACGCAACGCTGCATCAGGAGGATTCGAGATCTCCGCCACAGAACACCGCCTATGTGCATGGGAGACGGAAACGAGACTTCAACAAGGAACCGAGAAGCGCGGGCCGGTCTGTCTACGCCGTGGGAAATCTGAACTTCTGGTATCCCATCCCCGCACGAACGCAAAGCCTAGTCGGTGGCAACTCATGGTCAACCGCATTTTGAGCAACTCTTTTCGAAACACGGCATCTCAAGGGTCCGCTATTGGTGTGCCCAAAATCGGGTTGAGCTTGTCCTACTTGCGGTTGCGATTGAGGCCCGCGACGAGGTCGCGTAGCCATGCGCGCGGAGCGATGCGTGTCGATTGCGTGATGAGCTTGTTCATGAGGCCGGGAATGGCCACCACCCTGCCCGCCATCATGGCCCGGTAGGCGTGCCTTGCCACGGGCGCGGCTCCGGCGGCGCCAAGCTGGAAGACCTTGCTCTTGGCACTTCCGGCGATGGCGCCGAATTCCGTCTCGGTCGGCCCTGGGCAGGACGCCGTGACAGAGACGCCAGTTCCGCGCAGCTCGGCGGCCAGCGCCTCGGTGAAGCTGAGCACGAAGGACTTGCTGGCGTAGTAGGTGGCCATGTACGGTCCCGGCACGAATCCGGCCACCGAGGCCACGTTCAAGATGCGACCACTTTTGCGCACGATCATTTCCGGCAGAAACCAATGGGTCAATTGAACCAGCGCTCGGATGTTGAGGTGGATCATCTCCACTTCGCGATCGAGGACCGCCTTGGCGAACGGCCCGCAACTGCCGAAGCCGGCGTTGTTGATCAAGAAGTCGACAGGCTTGTTCTCGCCGCGCAGGCGTTCGACGATGTTGGCCGGCGTGGCCCGGTCCGCGAGGTCGGCGTCGATGACCATCACTTGTACGCCGTGGGCCGCGGTCAGCTCGGCGGCCAGCGCTTCCAGTCGCTCGCGTCGTCGCGCCACCACGACCAAGTCGTGACCATCCTTGGCCGCGAGCCGCGCCAGCTCACGTCCGATCCCGGCTGAGGCGCCGGTCACCAGCGCCGTCTTCTGCGTTCTCGCCATGTCGCAGGTCCTTTCGTGCTTCAACCCAGCATCGCCTGCCTGCGCCGCCGTTCGATCCAGGCCAGCCACGCATCCAGGCCCTGCACCTTCGTGCAGCTGGTTTCCACCACTTCCATGCCGGGGTGCACCTGGCGCGCGTTGGCGATGGCCTGGGCCAGATTGAACGGCACGTAGGGCAGAAGGTCGAGCTTGTTGATGATGCACAACTCGGCCGCGGCGAAGATGGATGGGTACTTGAGCGGTTTGTCTTCGCCCTCGGTTACGCTGAGCAGGACGATCTTGGCGTGCTCGCCAAGATCATAGCTGGTCGGGCACACGAGATTGCCCACGTTCTCGACGAAGAGAATCTCGATGGCGTCGAGATCCCAATCGTCGAGAGCCTTGATGATCATGCTGGCGTCGAGGTGACAGGTACCGCCGGTCGTGATCTGCTTGACCGGGAAGCCAGCCTTGGCCAAACGTCGGGCATCGTTTTCGGTTTGAAGATCGCCGGTCAGCACCGCGACCTTGGCGGTCTTGGGCAGGGCTTCGAGCGTGCGTTCGAGCAGTGCCGTCTTGCCCGAGCCCGGCGAGCTGATGAGATTCACGCAAAACACCCTGTGCTTGCGGTAGCGCTCGCGCAGTCCCATCGCCAGCTTGTCGTTTTCGCTCAGAACCTTTTCTTCCACGTCTACGCGCATGCGGGATCCTCTAGTTCGAAAAACATCACATCGAGCTCCTTGCCCGCGATGCAGACGCTTTCGTCGCCATGGCAAGAGGGACAGGTCGCCTGGAACCCCTCGGGCTCGAACTCGGTGGCGCAGGCCGTGCAGCGCTGCTTGCGCTTGCATAGCTCGACATCGAGAATCACCCCTTGCAAGGGCGTGTCCTTGCTCAGGGCCTCGATCCCGAAGGTGAGCGCATCCGCCTCCACGCCCGAGATCTCGCCGATGCGCAGACCGACCTTGGTCACGCGCGCACCGCCGTTTTCCTCCGACGCGGCCTTGGCGCGATCCAGGATCGCCGATGCGATGGACAGCTCGTGCATGGCCGGCATTCTAGCCTGGCCTCGCCGGGTTCGCCTGCTTTCAGCGTCCGTGGAGCCGGAGCCGGTATCCACCGGCGGATGGTGCCCGTAGTGCGCAGGCCGACGGTTGGTTGACGAAGAATCGATGCGAGCACATTCTGGAATGCGCTTTGGCAAGCGAGCGCCTTCCGCTCGCGCCGAAAGGAGGACTTCCATGAAGAAGCTCGATCTGCGGCGGAAATACAAGCACCTCTACCAGCCATCGGCTCGCAAGGTCGAGGTGGTCGAGGTCCCCGAGTTGTCTTTCGCCATGCTCGACGGACGCATCGAGAAGGACCATTCGCCGGGCGACTCGCCGACGTTTCTCGATGCGATTCAGGCACTGTTCGGGATTTCGTACACCCTGAAGTTCCAGTCCAAGTTGCGCAAGAAAAACGCCGTCGACTATCCGGTCATGGCGCTCGAGGCCCTGTGGTGGGTCGAGAACGGCCATTTCGAGCTTTCGAAGCCCGACAACTGGTGCTGGCGCGCGATGATGATGCAGCCTGAACACATCGACGCCGAGATGTTCGCCGAGGCGCTGGCGCAGATGGGTCGCAAGAAGCCAACGCCTGCGCTGGGGCGGCTGCGCCTCGATCGCTATTGCGAAGGGCTGTGTATCCAGACCATGCACATCGGCCCCTACAGCACCGAGCCCGCGACCGTCGAGCGCATGCACGCCTTCGCGCAGGAAGAGGGATACCTGCTGGCGAACCAGCACCACGAAATCTACCTCGGCGATCCGCGCCGAAGCGCGCCCGAAAAGCTCAAGACCGTGCTACGCCACCAGGCTGAGAAGCGCTGACAGTCCTTTAGCGGGGCAGCTGCACGCGCGACAGCTGTCGGTCGGCCAGTTGCTGGCAGGCCGGGTCGCACTCTTGGAACTCAAGGGCCAACTGAGCCTGTTCACGACAAAAGTCGCGCATGGCATCGTCGGGTTGTAAACAGACCGACGTGAGGTTTTGTACCGTGCGCGCAAACAGAGCCCGACGTTCTGGTGCCGGCATGTCCCGAATGGCCCTGCGCTCGGCACTTTCGCTGTGGACCCAAAGGAGGATCCCGCCCGCGATTGCGACCACGAGTGCGGTCCACTTCACCCACGTAGGTAGACTGCCAAGGTGCGGCTGCTCGTCCAGCATTTCCGGCTCGCTGAGGTCTTCGACCAATTGCAATCTATTGGGCATGACAGTTCTACCGATACGCATGCCGCGTGCCACTTTTTCCAGAGCGCGGCAGGCCGCGGGGTGCGATGGCAGCTCATCCGACCCTGCAATCCGCAAGCTTCGCCTGCGCCAGGCTTGCAACCTGCACGGTGGGTAGGAATTCTGGCGAAGCAGTCACGGCCGGCACGGCGGTGCGCTAGAATCCCAGCGTGGACCCGCTCAACGTCCTTATCGTAGACGACGAGAAGAACATCCGGCACACCCTGCGCGTGTGCATCGAATCCTTGGGAGGAAAAGTAGGCGAAGCGGCCTCGCCGGATGCCGCCATCGAGGTCCTGGGCCGGACGACCTTCGACATGGCCTTCTTGGATTTGCGGCTTGGCACGCACAGCGGCCTCGACCTCATCCCGCGCCTTTTGGCCGAGAATCCCAATCTGACCATCGTGGTGGTCACGGCCTACGCCACCATCGAAACCGCGGTCGAGGCCATGCGCCGCGGGGCGTGGGACTACCTGCCCAAGCCGTTCACCCCCGCGCAGATTCGGCACACCTTGGATCGCGTGGTCAAGCAGCGCTCGCTGGCCAACCGCGCCGCCAACCTCGAAAGCCAACTCAGCGCCGAGACGCCAGACGTTTTACTTGCATCCGCCGCGCCCTCGGTGCGCGCGGTGATGGATATCCTGGCCCGCGCCGCGCAGTCCGATGCGGCAGTGCTCTTCCGCGGCGAGAACGGCACCGGCAAGGGCGTGCTCGCGCGGGCCTTGCACAAACAGAGCAAGCGCAGCGAACGGCCCTTCGTCCTGGTCAACTGCCCTACCCTTTCCGAGGAGCTTCTGGCCAGCGAGCTGTTCGGTCACGCCAAGGGTGCCTTCACGGGCGCCATCCGCGACCAAGTCGGCCGCGTCGAAGCCGCCGAGGGTGGCACCGTCTTCCTCGACGAGATCGGCGAGATGCCCGGCAACCTGCAGGCCAAGCTCTTGCGCTTCTTGCAGGAAAAGCAGTTCGAACGCATCGGCGAAACGCGCACCAGGCAGGCCGACGTGCGCGTGGTGGCCGCCACCAACCGCGATCTCGATGCGGACGTGCGCGACGGTAAGTTTCGCGAAGATCTGTTCTATCGCTTGAACGTCGTCGAGGTGAAGGTGCCCGCCTTGCGCGAGCGCCGCGAGGACATTCTGTCTTTGGCCCGGCACTTTCTCGCCTTCTTCGCCCGCGCCACCGGTCGCGCCGTGCCCGAGCTTTCCCCCGCGGCAGAGCGTGCCCTGGAGGACTATGCCTGGCCCGGCAACGTGCGCGAGCTGCGCAACACCATCGAGCGCGCCATGATCCTGTGGCCTTCGCCGCGGCTAGAGCCGCAGGCCTTTCCCGAGCGCATCGCCGGAGCCAAGGAACGCGGCCCCTTCGTCGGGGGAGACTACACCGTCGAGTCCATCGAGCGCGCCCACATTCTCTCCGTCATGGCGCGCGCCTCGTCCCTCGACTCCGCCGCCGCAATCCTGGGCATCGACAGCTCGACCCTGTGGCGCAAACGCAAGAAATACGACGAGGCGGGGTGACGGATCCTGCGAAGTTGTGGATCGCTGCCGCGCCAGCAGCTCCAGCGTCCGCGATAGCGAAGTAGCGGAGTGAGGAAAGGCCGGCGGCGATGCGGGAGGGGCCCCGATGGCCCGGCCTGGAATGCTCAGCCAAACAGTGGGAGCGATCTTGAACGTACGCTGTTGGCCGGCTTCGCCCGAATCTTGTCCCTGGGCATTTCGTCCCAAGTTCGCCCGTCAAGGAGACGTCCTGCCTTCTTCTTGTTCTTGCCACCCCACTGCTTGAAGAAAAACGGTACGTGAGCTCTGTGGCACTGCTCTCGAATATCAGTGACCCACTTCGGATCCATAGCCCTAGAGCCAGGTCCCGATTCCCCGCCGACGATAACCCAGTCGATCTCTCCTAAATCGAGCTTGGCCAACGGACCAAGTAGAGGTTCGAGAGAGGAACTTCACCTTTGCACCTGTTCTCCTGAGGCAGTCGATGCGATCAACGTAGTCAGCGTTCTCGACACTCACACCCATCCAGACATTCGCCGGCCAGTCGATCTGTGGACCTGCCTCTGCAAGTCGATCGGCGCGCTTGGTGAGCACCTGAAAGCAGTGCCAGTGCGCACGTCTCATCACCCCGAACAGGCGTTGGATGAACGCGAGCGGAACATCTTTATGAAACAGGTCGCTCATCGAGTTCACAAAGATGGTCTGTGGCTTCTTCCACTGCAGAGGAAGCTCCAACATCTGCGGTTGCAGGGTCAACTCGAAACCATTCCGGTAGTTCGCCTGCCCCATCGCCTTCAGGCGCTCGGCCATGCGTTCGGCATAGCAGTGCTTGCACCCCGGACTTACCTTGTTGCAGCCGGTGATGGGGTTCCACGTCGACTCCGTCCACTCGATTCCGGATCCCTGGGCCATCAGCGCACCTCCTTCAGGAGATGGTTGGCGATTCGAAGAGCAATTGGAGAGGCATTCTTGTTGCTGGCAGCAAAACACAGAAGGTAGAGCGGGCAACGGGCGGAGTTGCGCAAAATGCCCGGTTCGGCTACACCGGGAAAGACCTCCTTCAGACGTTCGACGAAATAGCGACCTATGGTTTCGGTGGTCGCCTTCACGACATGATCCTCGTTGGTACCGAATAGATTTGGCTCGGACTCCACCCGGTAGAACTTGTCATACCAGTCTGGCTTTCCAAGGAGTTTGTCGAGCCGAGCCCGCCAAGACGGTGGGATGTCGCCCGATCGTTTAAGCAGGCGATTCACTCCTACCCCGAGCGGGAAGAGCAGCCAGAGATCGATTGCCTTCGTGGAGGCGATTGCCTCGATGGTCTCCCATTCCACCTGCATGCCATACGGGTCGAGAAAGAGCACAGCGCGGCGAGAAGACCAGTCCTTCCCGCTCCCGCACAACGCCCGAATCCGCTCGTTCGCCTCACCCTGCTCGATTCTGATGTCCTGGGCGAGGTTCGGGAACTCCACCTTGAGCCCTTCCAGCACCTGACACCGTCTGGGACTGCGTTCGATGAAGATGTATCGATCGAAGCGTGGCTTCGTCTTCAGCGCCAGCCGGGCCGAGCCATCGAGCAAGTCCTGCGGCGCCGACGCGGCAAGATCGGGGAAAAGGAGAGTCTCTGACGTCGTCGCCTCATCCTGGCCCATGCACCGATAACCGGTTCCCGCGAACGCGTCGATGTAAGCCTTCACGAATGGCCGCTCTGGGGTGGGATGATCCTTCAGCGCAGTCGTGTACCCGCGGAGGTAGTTGCCGAGAATGTCGAGCTTGGTGGAGGTCCAGTCGCCACCGAAGCTGTGGGCCTTACCATACGTTGCCGCCCGCTTGCGCGTCACCATGACAATCTCCATGCTGCTCGCGGAGACGAATCGTGTCCATTTTCGGGCTCAAGAGGGTGGAGCGCGGCCATGACCAGATTGTCGGCGATGATGGGTCAGAAGTTGTCTGTCATGCCCAACGGGCAATTGTCCCCGCGAGGACTTTCGGGCTTGGGCCAGAATACAAGGTCTTCACGTGATCAGGAATGGTCGCGGCCGGCTCAAGGGGCCTTCTGATGATTTCGCTGCACCCCTGCCACAGTGCCGCTACAGCTTCAGTTGGCGAAGGTGACCCGCTGTCGTTTGTGGCTTCCCTGTTCCACCAGGTCGAGCACCGCAACCGCGAAGTCCTCCATGGAGATCCGGCTTTGGCCTTCGGCATCCACCAGCAACAGGTCATCGCCGGATTGGTAGTTGCCGGTGCGAGTGCCGGGCGCGATCATTGCCGCGGGGCTGACGTAGGTCCAGTCCAGGTCTGAGACTGCTCGCCAAAGCGCCAGCGCATCTAGATGAGCGAGTGCCACCGGACGCCACGCCGGGGGAAAGTCCGGCGTATCCACCAACTGCAGGCCAGGGGCAACCAGCAGGCTGCCGGCGCCGCCGATGATCACGATACGCTTCACCTGCGCCGTGCGCGCTGCCGCCGGAAGTGAGCGCGCTGCATCCGCCAGCAAGCTGGGGGACGCACCGTGGGCGGGCCCAACGGCGCTGATCACGACGTCGTGGCCGGCAATGGCCTTGGCAAGGAAAGCCGCATCGGTCACATCGGCGACTGCGATGCTGAAATGTTCAACCGGCGGGTTCGCGGCGGCTGGACTGCGCGCGACCCCCGTGACCGCGTGGCCCCTGTGCAAGGCCTCAGCGACGATACGTTTGCCAATGTTTCCCCAAGCACCCAAGACGGCGATCTTCATCAAAGGTTTGATTCTGCCGTTTGCGCTTGGATTCAGATCCGCACAGACGGTTCGCACCGCAATCGCAGTCCACCCGGCGGAGCGCTTCCGTGGAAACTGAACGGTTTCTGGCTGCGCGTCGAGGACCGCCAGCTGTTCGTGGCGTTCAGGCACTTTCCATGGTTCGAGAACGCTACGGTTCGGCAGATCACGGCCGTGGAAAGGCCCAGCCCCCATCACCTTCGATGGCCCGACCTTGATGTCGATCTTGCGCTCGCATCCATCGAGCGCCCCGAGCAGTTTCCGCTGGTAAGCCGCGCGCTGCCCGTTGCACCTGCGCAGCCGTCGCGCAGACGCTCAAGGAAAACCAGTCCGCCCTCTCGATGACCGGCCCGCGACAACCGGTGCGCGGCCGCGTTGGCCGCGGTCTGAGCCTACTGCGCCGCTGCGGTTGGACCCGCGGGCGCAGCCGTAGGTTGACCGAACTGACGATCGAGAGCCAAGTTCAGTTCCAGCACGTTGACCGTGGGTTCGCCCAGAAATCCGAGGTCGCGGCCCGAGATGGCTTCATCGAGCGTAGCCGTGACACGAGCAACGCTCACGGCTCGTGCGTGCGCCACGCGCGGGATCTGCCACCTAGCCGCGTCGGGACTGATGTGCGGATCCAGTCCGCTGCCTGACGTGGTGACGAGCTCGGCCGGGATCTCGCCGATGCCATCGGGATTGTCCTTGCGCAGACGCGCGATGTCGGCCTTGACCCGGTCCTGCAGCTTGGCCGACGTGGGGCCAAAGTTCGACCCGCCGGAGGCCATGGGATCGTACCCGTTGCCGGCCGCCGACGGGCGCGGCTGGAAATAGGCCGGGTTGGCGAAGGTCTGGCCAATCAGGCGCGAACCGATGACCTTGCCACTTTCGTCCTTGGCCAAGCTGCCATTGGCCGCGGTTGGGAATAGCACTTGGGCCAGCGCCGTCATTCCCAAGGGATAGAGGATGCCGGTGAGCACCAGGGTTACCAGGGTTGCACGCAGAGCGATGACGAAGGTCTTCATGATGATGTTCCTCAGGCGAGATGAAGCGCCTTAAGCGCCAAATCGATGATCTTGATGCCGATGAACGGGGCGACGATGCCGCCCAAGCCGTAGATGAGCATGGAGCGACGGAAGAGTGCCGCTGCGCCGAGAGGCCGGTACTTCACCCCGCGCAGGGCCAGCGGAATGAGCAGCACGATGATGATGGCGTTGAAGATGACCGCGGACAGGATGGCGCTCGACGGCGAAGCCAAGGCCCATCACGTTGAGCGGCGCGATCTCGGGGAAGGCGCCCATGAACATGGCGGGCAGAATGGCGAAGTACTTGGCCACGTCATTGGCGATGGAAAAGGTCGTCAGCGCGCCGCGGGTCATGAGCAGTTGCTTGCCGACCTCGACCACTTCCAGCAGCTTGGTCGGGTTCGATTCCAGATCGATCATGTTGCCGGCTTCTTTGGCCGCCTGGGTGCCGCTGTTCATGGCCACGCCCACATCGGCTTGGGCCAGCGCCGGGGCGTCGTTGGTGCCGTCGCCGGTCATGGCCACGAGCTTGCCCTTGGCCTGCTCGGCCTTGATCAGGCGCATCTTGGCCTCGGGGGTGGCCTCGGCCAGGAAATCGTCGACGCCGGCTTCGTTGGCGATGGCGGCGGCGGTGCGCGGATTGTCGCCCGTGATCATGACGGTGCGAATGCCCATGGCGCGGAAACGCTCGAAGCGCTCCTTGATGCCGCCCTTGACCACGTCGTTCAGGCGCACGACCCCGAGCACGTTCTTGCCTTCGGCCACCGCCAGCGGCGTGGCGCCTTGGTCGGCGATCTTCTGCGCGATTTCGGTCAAGGCCGCCGGGACCTCGCCGCCCATGGACTCCACCCACGACTTGATGGCGTCCACCGCGCCCTTGCGGATCTTGCGCCCGTCCGAGATCGCAGCCGCTCATGCGGGTCAGGGCCGAGAACTTCACGAATTGCGCGCCCAGCTGCTCCACATTGCGTCCGCGCAGTTTGAACTTCTCCTTCGCGAGCACGACGATGGAGCGTCCCTCCGGCGTCTCGTCGGCGAGGCTGGCCAGTTGGGCCGCATCGGCGAGAGCCTCGACCGTGCTTCCGCCCACGGGGATGAACTCGGTCGCCATGCGGTTGCCGAGGGTGATGGTGCCGGTCTTGTCGAGCAGCAAGGTGTCCACGTCGCCAGCGGCCTCGATGGCACGTCCGCTCATGGCGATGACGTTCTTGCGAATCAAGCGATCCATGCCGGCGATGCCGATGGCGGAAAGCAGCCCACCGATCGTCGTGGGAATCAGACATACCAAAAGCGCGACGATGACGGTGGCCGAGAGACGAATCGACGAATACGCCGCCAGCGGCACCAGGGTCACGCAGGCAAGCAGAAAGACGATGGTCATGCCCACGAGCAGAATGTGCAGCGCGATCTCGTTGGGTGTCTTCTGTCGGCTGGCGCCCTCGACCAGGGCAATCATGCGGTCGAGGAAGGTCTGCCCCGGATCGGACGTGATCTTGATGACGATGCGGTCGGAGAGCACGCGCGTCCCGCCGGTCACGGCCGAACGATCACCGCCGCTCTCGCGGATGACCGGCGCGGACTCGCCCGTGATGGCGGATTCGTCGACGGAGGCCACGCCTTCGATGACCTCGCCATCGCCGGGGACCAACTCGCCCGCGTCGACGACCACGAGATCGCCGGTACGCAGCGAATCAGCTGCCACGCTCTCCTCGGGACCCTTGGGCGACTTCAGGCGACGTGCGGTGGTTTGGGTGCGCATCTTGCGCAGACTGGCGGCCTGGGCCTTGCCGCGGCCTTCGGCCACGGCCTCGGCCAGATTGGCAAAGACCACGGTGAACCACAGCCACAGCGAAATGCTGATGGTGAACCACAAGGGCGCCGAATCGGGCGTGGGCGCGAAGGCGTCGCGTAGAGCGATCAGCGTCGTCAGCACGCTGCCGATCTCGACCACGAACATCACGGGATTGCGGATGACCTTGGCCGGCGAAAGCTTGCGCAGGCTCTCTTTGGTTGCTTCCTTGAGAATGGCGCGGTCGAACAGTGCGATGGCTTGAGCTTGAGGACGCATTAGAACACCTTTCCGGCAGCGGCGACGAAGTGCTCGGCCACCGGTCCTAGCGAAAGTGCGGGGAAGAAGGTCAAGGCGCCGACGATCAGAATGACCGACACCAGTAGACCCGAGAACAGCAGACCATGGGTTGGGAAAGTCCCGGGCCCGGCGGGCACGGTGCGCTTGCCGCGCATGGAGCCGGCGATGGCCATGACGGGAATGATCATGAAGAAGCGGCCGAACAACATGGCCAGGCCAAGCGTCGTGTCCCACCACGGTGTGTTGGCATTCAGGCCGGCGAAGGCCGAGCCGTTGTTCCCGGCGCCGCTGGAATAGGCATAGAGGACTTCGGAGAGGCCGTGCGGACCGGCGTTGTTGAGCGACGATGTGCCATAGCTGGCCACCGAGGACCAGGCGGAGAAGCCCAGGATAATCAGTGGAAAGATCAGGATATAGAGCATGGCAAGCTTCATCTCCTTGCCCTCGATCTTCTTGCCCAGGTACTCGGGCGTGCGGCCGACCATGAGACCCGCAATGAACACCGACATCAGCACGAACATCAGGATGCCGAAGAGGCCAGCGCCGACACCGCCGAACACCACCTCGCCGAGCTCGATGTTGATGAGCGGAACCATACCGGCCAGAGGATTGAAGCTGTCGTGCATGGAATTGACGGCCCCGCACGACGTGCCCGAGGTTATGGTCGCCCAAAGGGCCGAATTCGCCACGCCGAACCTTGCCTCCTTGCCTTCCATGTTGCCGAGGCCGTGGTTGAGCGGAAACGATGACAGCACGGCACTTGGCTGCGATTCCGACGCATAGGCGGTCGTGATCCCGGCGACGAGCAGCACCGTCATTGCGAACAGAATGGCCCAGCCTTGCTTCTGGTTGCCCGCCATGCGGCCGAAGGTGTAGGTCAGCGCAGCCGGGATGCAAAGCAGGAGCACCATCTCGATGAAATTCGTGAATGGCGTGGGGTTCTCGAAGGGATGGGCGCTGTTGGCGTTGAAGAAGCCACCGCCGTTCGTGCCAAGCTCTTTGATCACCTCTTGCGACGCTACCGGGCCGAGCGGGATGACTTGCGCCGCGCCCTCCAGGGTCTTGATGTGAAGGTACGGAGCGAAGTTCTGCACCACCCCCTGCGACACCAGGAGCAGCGTGAAGATCACGCTGATAGGTAGGAGAACGTAGACGATGGAACGGATCACATCGACCCAGAAGTTCCCAAGCCCCTTGTCGTCCTTTTCCATCGGCTTGCGGGTCAGCCCGCGCGCCAAGGCCAATGCGGCGCCAAGCCCGACGGCGGCCGAGGTGAAATTGTGCCAGGCCAGACCCGCCATCTGGGTCAGGTAGCTCATGGTGGTCTCGCCCGAGTACGACTGCCAGTTCGTGTTGGTGGTGAAGCTGACTGCCGTGTTGAAGGCCAGGTGCTCCGCCGGCGGTGCGAGCTTTTCGGGATTGAAGGGCAGGACGTGCTGCAGGCGCTGGATGAAATAGGTCACCACGACGCCAAGTACGCTGAACATCAAGAGAGCAGCCGTGTACTCCTTCCAATTCTGCGCCGCCGGTTGCTTGAGTCCGCTAAGGCGCAGAAGGAAGCGCTCGACCGCGCCGAGAGTGCGCTGGAAGGGCCTCTTCTCGCCTTCGAACACGCGGTAAAAGTAGATTCCCAGCGGCTTGGTAAGCGCGAGAATCACGAGCAGGAAGAATGCAATTTGAAGCCAACCGTTCGCGGTCATGGGACTCCTTAGAAACGCTCGGGTTTGACGAGTGCGTAGACCAGGTACACGGCAAGGGCGACCGCAAGCAGGCCGCCAAGGGCATAGTCGAGACTCATGAAGTTCTCCTGGCCGAAGGTTAAAGTTTCTCGCACGCCTTGGTGTAGAGCCAAGCGCCCGCGAAGAATCCGATGGTGATGAGGGTGAAAAGTAGATCTTTCATGGCATTCACCCGAGTCATGCAGCATGGCGCGTGCCAAAGCCTTCCGTATTGGCATTGCGAAGGATCGCGCTGCTGCCGCCGCGCTACGGGTTGCAAAGAGAAACAAGAAGGAGGGCGAAGGTTGTAAAATGCATTCCCACGCAATTTTCAAACGCGTCCTGGCAAATTCCGCGCAGGTTTCCTAGGGCAATCTCCCGAGAAAGTCCCCCCTGACACCCAAGGTTTGGCGCGCCGCTTGCTTCACCCAATACTGATCGCAACTCGCAACCCACCATGACCAACCCACCCCCACGTCCGCGCGCCGAGGATTTCCTCGAGCTGGTACAGAAGAGCAAGCGCGGCCGGCTCAAGCTCTACATCGGCTTCGCCGCCGGGGTGGGCAAGACGTACCGAATGCTTGAAGAGGCGCACGCCCTCAGGAAGCGCGGCGTGGACGTGGTCATCGGCTTCATCGAAACCCACGGCCGGGTCGAAACCGCGGCGCTGGTCGATGGGCTTGAAATCGTGCCCTTGCGCCAGGTGGAATACCGCGGGGTCATCATCGAGGAGATGAGCCTGAACCAGATCCTCAAGCGCAAACCCGAGGTCGCCCTGGTCGATGAGCTGGCACACACCAATCCGCCAGACAGCCGCAACAAGCGTCGCTACCTCGACGTGCTCGAGCTGATCGACGCCGGCATCAATGTCATCGGCGCCTTCAACGTGCAGCACCTGGAAAGCCTCAATGACCTGGTCGAACGGGTTACCGGCGTGGTCGTGCGCGAAACCATTCCCGACAGCTTTCTCAAGCAGGCCGATCAGGTGGTCAACCTCGACCTCACCGTCGAGGATCTGCAGGAACGGTTGCGGGCCGGCAAGATCTACAAGGCCGATCGCATACCGTGGGCGCTGGAGCATTTCTTCAAGGAGCAGAACCTGGCCCACCTGCGCGAGCTGGCCCTGCGTGAGGTGGCCGAAAGCATCGAACGCTCCGCCGCCGTGACCCGACCGTATGTCCGGCGACGGCAGCGGGGCGCATGCCTCGGCCACCCGCAGCCGCGTGATGGTGTGCGTGTCCTCGGGATCCCCGCGCACGCCCATGCTGGTGCGCCGGGGCTCGCGCATGGCGGGCCGATTCAACACCGACTGGTTCGTGGTTTTTGTCGAGACGCCGAACGAGACGCCCGATCAGATCGACGCCGAACTCCAGCGCCACCTGTTCGCCAACATCGAGAAAGCGAAAGAGCTGGGTGCCGAAACCGTGCGCATCAAGAGGCAAGGATCCGGTGGAGGCAATCCTCGAGTTCGCCCGCTCGCACAACGTGGGGCACATCATCGTGGGTCGATCGCAGCAGGCCTGGTGGAAGCAACTGCTCGGGCGCTCGATTCCGCTACGCCTGGTTCGCGAAGCCTCCCAATTCGACATCCACATCGTCTCGCTTGAAGACGAGGTGACCGGATGACCTTTCGAAGCAAGCTCATGCTGACCATGGCCCCGCTGGTCGTGGCCTTGGCATCGGTCGGCGTGGTCTCGGGCATGGTGACGGGCATTTTGGCACGCCAGCCCGCCCACATCTGGCGGGACAACTACCGCAGCGTGCTCGCGGCAGAGCGCATGAAAGAGAGCATCGAGCGCATCCACGAATCCGTGTTGCAACAACTGCTCGGCCGGGAGGAGGCTGCGCGCACGGTAGCGGCCAGCGTGGAACTATTCCAGCACGAGCTCGCCGTCGAGGCCGACAACATCACCGAACCCGGCGAGGACAAGGCCGTTGCCCAATTGCGGTCGCGTTGGACGGGATTCAAACGAGTCTTGGCAGAGTTCAGCGCCACGGCCGACCCCGCTGCACGCAAGGAGGTCGCGTTCGCCAGCTTGAGCCCGGCGTTCAGAAACGTAAAACAAACCGCGGACGAAATTCTGGACATCAATCAGGACGCAATGATTCTCAAAGCCCAGCGCACCGAACAGCGCGCGGCCCGCTTCGAGCGCATCCTAACCGTGGCGGTCATCCTGGCCTCGGTCTTGGGCCTGCTGGCCTCGGTCAGCCTGACCACGCGTCTCTTGCGGCCGCTCGGCGTCGTGTCGGCCGCCGTGCGGCGCTTTGGCCAAGGCGATCTGCAGGCACGCGCCCGCGTGCATGGGGAAGACGACATCGCCCAGCTCGCGCAAGAGTTCAACACCATGGCCGATCACCTCGAGCGCTACCGCAAGAGCTCGCTCGGAGAGCTCCTACAAGCGCAGCAAGCGTCGCAGGCTGCCATCGACAGCCTGCCCGACCCGGTGCTGATGCTGGATGCGGCCGGGAACCTGCAAGGCACGAATGAGGCTGCCCGCACGATCCTCAGCATCGACCCCGAAGAGAGCGGCAGCTCTTCATTCGAGAAGGTGGATCCCGGCGTGCGCTCCCTGCTGGACCGGGTGCGCGCCCACGTGGTGGGTGGTCGCGGAGCCTATAGCCCCAAGGGCTTCGAAGAGGCCTTGCGCGTTCCTAGGCCAGATGGCGAACGCATCTACGTGCCGCGCGCAACGCCCATTTACGGCGAAAACGGCAGCGTAGCCGGCGCCGCCGTCGTGCTTCAAGACATCACCCGGCTTTTCCGTTTTGACGAGCTCAAGAACAACCTGGTGGCCACCGTGGCCCACGAGTTCCGCACCCCCCTCACCTCGTTGCGCATGGCTATTCACTTGTGCACGGAAGAGGCGGTGGGACCGCTGACCACCAAACAAGCAGAGCTACTCTTCGCCGCGCGCGAAGATTGCGAACGCTTGCAGACCATCGTCGACGATTTGCTCAATCTGTCCCGCCTGGAGTCCGGAGGCATCGACCTGCACAAGCGCAGGGTCGAGCCGCAGTCGCTCGTAGATTTGGCCATTGATGTACACGGCGCCGCCGCGAAGGGGCAGCAGATCACGCTGCGCTCCGAGGTCTTTCCCGGGCTGGCCGAAGCCTTTGCCGATCCAGATCGCCTGCAGCTCGTCTTCACCAACCTGATCAGCAATGCGCTCCGCTACTCGCCGGCAGGCAGCGAAATCGTGGTTCGCGCCCTTCCCGAGGCTACCCCAGCAGACGTTTCCGACGGAATCACCAACGAGCATAGCCATATCCGCTTTGAAGTCTGCGACCAAGGCCCCGGCATCCCCACCGAACATCAAGAGGGTCTCTTCGAAAAATTCTTCCGCGTGCCCGGCCGACCAGGCGGCGGTGCCGGGCTTGGCCTTTTCATCGCGCGCGGAATCGTGCAAGCCCACGACGGTCGCATCGGCTTTCACAGCGATGCCGGCCACGGCTCCACATTCTGGTTCACCATCCCGGCGGCACCGAACCGCCCTGCATAGGATTCACCATGGCACTTCCCCTACAAGCCAAGACCGGTCAGACGCTCGACGGGCGATTCTTGCTCAGCGAGGAAATCGGCCGCGGCGGCATGTCGACCATCTTCAAGGCGCAGGATCTGCAGAACGACAACAAGGCGGTGGTGGTCAAGGTTGCCCTGCCCGCTTTTTCTAGCGGCGTGGGTGCGTGGTCCATGTTCCAACGTGAAGAGGAGATCGCTCGCCAGCTCGACCATCCGTATATCCTGAAGTTTCTGCCGCTGCCCACGGGCACGCGCCGGCCCTACATGGTCACGGAGTACGTACCCGGAATCACCCTGGCCGATCGTCTCGCGAAGCAATCTCCTTTGCCCGAAGCCGAGGCATTGTCCATCGCCAGCAAAGTATGCGAAGCCCTCGATCACGTTCACCAGCACGGGGTCGTTCACTACGACCTTAAGCCAGGCAACGTGATGTTGTGCCCAGACGGAACCATCCGCCTCATCGACTTCGGCCTGGCCCACACCGCGATCACCGCCCGCTTCACCCTGTCCGGCGGCATTCCCCCGATCGGATCCTCGGACTACGTCGCGCCCGAGCAAATCAAACGCAAGCGCGGACGCAAGAGCGTCGACATCTACGGCGTCGGTACCCTGCTCTACGAAATGCTGACCGGCAAGACTCCCTTTCCCGGCGACGATCCTTTCGTGGTGGCCAGCGCGCGCCTGCTCGGCGACCCACCCGCGCCGCGTACGCTGAATCCAGCCATTTCGCGCCAAGCGGAAGAGATTGTGCTCAGGGCGCTGCGGCGAGATCCCGATGAGCGCTATCCCAGCGCCGCGGCGATGAAGGCGGATCTCGATCATCTGGAGCAGGTCGCGGTCACCGGCCTTTCCCAGCGCTTAAAGCCCGTCACGCGTTGGCGCCGCACTCTCCGCCTCGCCCGTCACATCGCGACCTATGTGCTTCTGCCCCTCGCATCGCAGGTCGTCCTTTTCCTGCTGCTGTGGCGCCACCTCACGCACAAGCCGTAGCGAAAACACGATCCTCGTAGCCAACCGCTCCTTCGGACTCTCGGAAAGGCCAACATGACGACCAGATCGAGCTCATTGAATCTCCCTTGGCTGCTCGGCGGAGTGGTGTTTCTGGCACTGCTTCTGGCGTTCCTTTTGCATTTTCGCGAGGACGCAAGCCCGGCCCGGCAACTCTCCGACAAGGCCAGTCGTGTCGATGTCGTTGCGCGCATGCAACTCGGTCTAGCCTCGGAGTCCGAGGCCGAGAAGAGCGCCGTTCTCGCCATCACCGACCAGGACTCCCAGACGTTCGCCGATCAGGCCCGTGCTGCGACCGCGGAAGTCGAGCGCGATCGTCAGGAGATCGGCGCAATGCTTGCAGCTAGCGGGACCCAACGCGAGAAGGATCTGCTGGCACAGTTCACCGAAGCCTTCAGCCGTCTCAAGAGCTTGGACGAAGAGGTGCTGGGCCTGGCGGTGAAGAACACGAACCTCAAGGCCTACAGTCTCTTGTTCGGTGCGGCAGCGAGCACGCTGGCCGAGATGGACGCGTCCCTCGCCCGTGTGATTGCAAAGCACCCAGACTCTCCCAGCGCCAAGCGGCTCATGGCCATGGCATTTGGCGCCCGCCTTGGAGTGCTGCGCATCCAGGCGCTACTTGCTCCCCACATCGCGGAAGAGAGCGACGAGAAGATGGACCACATGGAAGCATCCATGGGCAAGGAGGCGGCAGCGGTCCAAAAAGACCTCGATGGCCTGGCAGCACTGGCCGAGCTCGCTGCAGATGCCGACGTGACGGCGGCCCTGTCGCAATTCGGTCAGTATGAAAAGGTCAAGTGGCAGATTCTGTCGCTGTCGCGCGCAAATACCAACGTCCGTTCGCTGGCGCTATCCCTGAATCAAAAGCGCAAGGCGACGGCCGTATGTTTGGACGCTCTCAGCGCACTCAAGGCAGCTATCCTCGAAGAACCGATCGCCGGTGTGACCTATGGGAGACCTGCGAAGCCCCGGTAGCAGTTGCCCGACTGGGCAGGTGTGACATGGCTGTCAGCCCATGCTTTGCCGGCTATCCGTGCTCACCGCTGGCCAGCCGATCATGGTCAGAAATACGTCGAGCACGAAGAGTGCGATGGCAAGGTCATTGAAGAGGGTCGCCTGGGGCAAGTCCGGCCACAGCTGGTTGGCGGCCCAAAAGAGAAACGCGACAGCGAGCAGGAACGCCTTGACCAAGTCCTTGCGCCCGGGACGGAGAACCGCCTGATGGGCGAGATAGGCGAATGCTATTGCGGCGAGTGGAAACGCGCCGAGAACGTCATGGGCTCGTACGGGAAAGAGCGAAGGACCAATGTCCCAGACCACTAGGGCAACAAGGGATATGAGCGCGATCCCGCCAAGTGCCATCGGCACCAGTCGGCGGGATCGTTCAGGATGGGTCAGCATCGAGAAAGACTAGCGCATCGTCGGCGGCAGCCAAGGTCGACCGCATCGGGCGATGGCGCTCAAGACGAGTTGGTCGCCTTGATGAGCCGGCCGAAGCTGAGCCCCTGGACCGCGATCGAGAACACAACCACCAGGTAGGTGATGGCCAGAATGGCGTGGCGTCCCGCGATGGACGGTCCCAGCGAAAGCGCCATGGCCAAGGAAAGCCCGCCGCGCAGCCCACCCCAGGTCAGAATCTTCACGGCGTGCGGCTGAAAGCGACGCTGGCGCCCTAGAACCAGCACCGTGGCGCCCACGCTGAGGTAGCGACAGACGAGAACCAACAACACCACCACCAAGCCGAGCAGAAGCAAGGTGCCGGAGAATGGCACCAACAGGAGCTCGAACCCGATGAGGACGAACAGCACGACATTCAAGACCTCGTCGACGATCTCCCAGAACGTGTCGAGGTGCTGGACGGTGCGCTGGGACATTGCGAGGGTGCGGCCCCTCCCGCCGATGATGAGGCCGGCCACCACCACGGCCAGGGGGCCAGATGTGTGCAAGGCAGTCGCCAGGCTGTAGAGCCCCGTAGCCAGCGCCAAGGTTAGGAGGATCTCCACCTGATGGTTGTCCACCGAGCGCAGCATGAGAATCGTCAACCATCCTAGTCCGAGGCCGAGCGCAAAGCTGCCCGCCACCTCGCGCACGAGCATGAACGCAATGGCCCCTGCATCCGGTCCGTGACCCGCGTTTCCGCTCGCCCCGGCGATGCCCAGAAGCACCGAAAACATGACGACACCCATGCCATCGTTGAATAGGGATTCGCCGGCCATCTGCGCTTGCAGGGGCTTCGACGCTCCACTGCCGCGCAGGATCCCCAGCACCGCGATGGGGTCGGTCGGCGAGATGATGGCTCCGAAAAGCAGGCTTTCGGTAAGGTCGAGCCCGAGGCCGAGCAGGCGGCTCAGAAGCCAGGTCAGGCCACCCACCAGAAATGTGGAAAACACCACCCCAATGGTCGCCAGCGCGCCGACCGTGAGCTTCTGATCCAGTAGGTCTTCAGGGTTTACGCTCAACGCGCCGGCGAACAGCAGGAACGCAAGCATGCCGTCGAGCACGACATGACCAAAATCCAGGCGCTCCAGTGAGACCGCGACCCCCTCACGAACGGGCAGCCCGATGGCACCCGCGATGATGAGTACGAGCGACATCGCCAAGGCGATGAGCGTGACGCCGATGATCGTCGGCAGCCCGATGAACCTGTGGTTCACGAAGCTGAAGAGCGCAGCCACGACGATGACCAGCGAGAACAGAGCGAACGGCGACATGCCCCGACTCTACCCGCGAGCGGGCGCGATGGCATGCATTTGCGTCAATTCCCGTCCAGGACGCTGTGGGCGTGGAGCCAAGGATCTTCTGCGACACTTCGAGGTAGCCCCACATCAACTTAATCGCTCGACATTGTTGCGTCCGTACGCAGCAGGCAACGAGCACAGCATCCGTGTCCGGCACACTATCCGGTGCCACCCAGCGGGTATAGGCGGTAGTCTACTTTCCGAGCGCGCTAAAGCGACGGGATATAGCGCCATGGTCGTTGTCGGCCACGCCGTGCTCCGGCTCGCAACGCAGCACCTGACTGAACCCGTTCAGCGTCAGCGCGCGTATCTCGTGGCAATTGGACGCGGCCTTGGTGCTTTGGCCCATCTCCGCTTTGGATTCGGCCGTCCTCTTGTACACCGCCGTCGGAGTGGCGACTGACGTCATCACCGCTACGGCCAAAATCGCGATTGTCATCATGATCAGCCTCCTATCGGTAGAACACCGATCGTTACCGATCATATATACTTATACCATTTTGTACACTATTCTATTCACATTTTACAGTGACGAAACATTTCAGATCGCTGTTGCAATGCGCTTATTGCAGACATACGGCAGCGAAGCTCACCGCGGCTCTGCGGAGATTTCGCAATTGCGGGAGGTAGCACAGCAGAATCGGCAGTCAACCTCCGACGCCGATTGCGAGCGCGCTGGTGTCAGCTCCCCGAGCTGAGGCGAGGCGCGTGTGCTGCTGCGAACGCCTTGGCAAGGGATAGCAGTCGAAGATTTCCGTCGATGCCGTCGGTTGCGATGGTCACTTCCAGATTGCCCCCTTGGGGCAGGCTCTCGATATCCACCCATGCGTTGGGCAGCCAGAAGGGGTCATTCGGCAGCGATGCAAGGGGCTCGTGCCCAAGTGTCATTCGGGCACAATGGCACTGCAGGCTCCGCAGCAGGAGACTTGAGCTCACCGATTCGGGGACGCGGACGAGGAGCTTGACGCCCTTGATGCGTCTGTCGGTGCCGGTCCTGCCGTTGTGCATGTAGCTGTAGACGGGGTTCACGGCCAGTACGATCATGGACTCGACTAGTCTCACATCCTTCCCATTCGATGTGTCGCTGTCACACTGGAGATGCTCCATCTCTTTCGCCTGCGTGGCTGGCGTCACCGTCGCGCAGTCAGGCGTCCCGAGAATGGTCAGGATGCTCGACACAGCCAGTACTTTGCCCATTGATGAAGTATTGGAACCAAGATCACGCATGCCAGAACCCACAGCAAATCTCTTTTTAGTTTGCCGGATAGTAGCGTTAAAATGACATTAAAAATGCATCCAATCCGCTAGACGCTGTAGGAGCCGGTATCTGCCAAGTGCTTCCGATGCGCAAGCATAACAAGAGCGGGTTGGAGCAGACGCGGCAGGATGACCAGTGCAAGCGCGCCACCAATGACGACGATAGCCAAAGGCTTCTGGGTTTCCGAGCCGATGCCGCGCGAGACGGCGGCGGGGAAGAGCCCCAACATTGCGACGAACGTCGACATCAGGACCGGTCGCAGCCTCCGCTCGGCGGCAAGGCGTGCGCTTTCCTCGGGCGTGTGGCCGTCTTCGCGCAACTGACGAGCGTAGGTGACGACTAGCAGGGCATCTTGGACCGCTACGCCCAGGATCGAGATGAAACCCATGGCCGCGGAGATAGAAAAGTCGGTACCCGTGACGTAGAGAGCGACTATGCCGCCGCTACTGGCCACCGGAACGCCGAGCAAAACGATGAGCGTGTCACGCCAATTCCTGGCGGAGCTGTACGCCAGGAAGCCGATGATCACCAGCGTGAGGGGAATGATGAGCAACAGACGCTCGGTGGTTTCGCGCAGCTGGTTCATTTCGCCGTCCCATTCCAGATGCGTGTCGTAGGGCAGCTTCACCTCAGCATTGATCTTTGCCTGCGCTTCGCTGATGGTCGAGCCTAGGTCTCGACCGCGAACCGAAAACTTCACCGGCACGTAGCGCTTCAAGTCCTCGCGAAAGACGACCGACGGTCCCTCTTCCTCGACCACCTCGGCAAGCTGACCGAGTGGAACCTGGGAGCCGTCTGGCGAAGCCACGAGAATATTGCGAATCGAGCGCACATCGCGGCGGTACTGTTCCGCCCAGCGGAGAATCAGATCGAAGTGCTTTTCGCCCTCGAACACCTGGGTAATGACTTGGCCGCCGATGGCGGCCTGGACGACAGCTGCCACGTCGCCCGTGTTAAGGCCGTAGCGACCAATTTGGGCACGGTAGGGAGTAATTCGAATGGCTGGCTGGCCGAGAGAGCGGAAGATCCCCAGGTCCTTTACGCCAGCCACCTTATTGAGCACGTCCTGGATCTCGATGGCCTTGGCCTCGTTGACGTGCAGATCCGGCCCCATCACCTTGATGGTGTTTTCGCCCTTCACCCCGGACATGGCCTCCTCGACGTTGTCGGCAATGACTTGGGAGAAGTTGAACACGACGCCGGGAAATGCCTTCGCGAGATCCTGTTGTATGTCCTGGGTCATCGATTCCTTGGTGATGCCCTTGCGCCATTCGCGTGTGGGTCGGAGCGGTGCCAAGAGCTCGATGTTGTAAAAACCGGAGACGTCTGTCCCATCGTCGGGACGGCCGAGCTGCGAGATCACGGTCTCGACCTCGGGCCGGCGCTGCTGTTCCCTGGTGCAGGTGGCGCCTTCGTCGGTCGGGCATCCGCGCACGATGGCGCGAATGCGTCCGACATAGCGGGCCGATTGTTCGAGGGAGATGGAGATGGGCAAGGTCGCGCGGATCCAGAAATTGCCCTCCTCGAGCTTGGGCATGAATTCGCGACCCAAGAAGACCGAAGCGCCGAGGGCCAGCACCACCGGCACAAGGCCGATGGCAATGGCGGCTCGCGGACGGCGCAGCGAGAATGAGAAGAGCGGAGCGTAAAGTCGGTTGAGGAAGCGCATGGCCGCGCTCTCATGTTCTTCGTGCGCCCCTTCGTGCATACGAAGCAACCGGGAGGAGAGCGTGGGCGTGAGGGTAAGCGCGAGCAGGATGGCGCCGCCGATGGCGAAGGCGTAGGTGTGCGCCATGGGGGACATGATGACGCCGGCCACACCGGTCAACGTGAACAGCGGAATGAAGGCCACGGCGATGATCAACGTGGACGCGAACATGGGAGGACCGACCTCGCGAGCCGCCGCCACCACGCGCTCGAAGGCGCTGCCGCCCTTGCGCATGAAATTGACGAAGATGCTCTCCATCATGATGACTGACGAATCCACAACGATACCGAAGTCCACGGCGCCGAGGGAAATCAGGTTGGCGGCCGTACCGGTGGCCACCATGCCGGTGAAAGCAAACAGAAGCGCGAGGGGAATGTTGATCGCCGTGATGAGAGCCGCGCGCAGGTTGCCGAGAAACAAGAGAAGCACAAGGGTGACAAGAATCATTCCGACCAGAAGATTCTCCATCACCGTGTGGGTGGTCAGCTTGACCAGGTCGGCCCGATCATAAACCGGCTCGATATCGACACCTGGGGGCAAAACGCGGTTCTGGTGAATGTAGTCCACGCGATCGTGAATGCCCCGTACGGTCTTGAGCGACTCTCCGCCGTAGCGCATGAGCACGATGCCTTCGACCACGTCGGGCTCGTCATCCTGGCCGACGATGCCGAGGCGAGGCGCTGCGCCGACGCTGATGGTGGCCACATCGCGCACCCTCACCGGCACGCCCTTGGCCGCCGTGACCGTGATGTCGCCGATATCCTGCACGGATCGGATCAGGCCGACACCGCGCACGTCGAAGGATTGATCCCCGAGGGTGAGGCGCTGTCCGCCGACGTTCTGGTTGGCGTTGGCAATGGCAGCCTGCAGTTGCGACAAGGCGACACCACGCCCGCGCACACGATAGGGATCGACCTCGACCTGGTACTGTTTGGTCAGGCCACCGAAGCCGACCACATCGATAACCCCCGGGACTTGACGGAACTGCTTTTCCAGAATCCAATCCTGCACCGTCTTCAGATCGGATAGTGAATAGCCCTTGCCCACCACTTTGTAGCGGTAGAGCTCGCCGATGGCGCTCCATGGCGAAAGCTCGGGAGAGACTCCTTGTGGCAGCGTCACGAAGTTGAGCTGGTTAAGCACGCGCTGCTGTGCCGTGAAATACGACGTGTCCCAACCGAAGTAGCATTTCACGTCGGCTAGACCGAAGAGGGACTGGGACCTGATGTGTTCCAGCCCCGGCATGCCGACGAGCCCTGTCTCGAGGGGAAGGGAGACGTAACGTTCGACCTCCTCGGCGCTCCAACCTTGAGGTTGGGCGATGATCTCGATCATGGGCGCAACCGGGTTGGGATAGGCCTCGATGGCGAGAACTTTGTAGGAGTAAAGGCCGATGCCGACGAGGGCCAGCACGAGCACGACCACCAGAATCTGGGCACGAATGGCCGCTGCGACCAGTTTTGCAATCATGACTAAAACATCGCCGAAAGCAGGATGGCCCCGCCGGTGATGACCTTCTCTCCCGCCGCGATGCCACGGACCACGGGCAGATAGTCGCCGCCTAACTCTTCATTGACCCAAACCGGACGCCGTTCGAAGCGCAGTCGCCCGTCGGGGGCTTTGCCGAGCTCGATGAAAACCATGGTTTGGTCTCCGATGTGCAGGATTGCACTTCTTGGAATTGCCAGCGTTTGCTGCCGATCCACGGCCAATGCGGCCGTTGCGTACATTTCGGGCTTGAGAGCGCGATCGGCGTTGTCTAGCCTGCAGCGAACCTTGGCCGTGCGAGTCGCGGGATCCAGGGTGTCCGAAACCCAATCAGCCACCCCTTTGAAGACACGGCCGGGATAGGCCACGGCTTTGACCAAGCACTCGGTGCCCTGCTTGACTCGGCCGAGATCCATCTCGAATAGATCGGCCATGACCCACACGGTATCGAGCTCGCCAATGGTGAACAGCTCGATGACGGTGCCGCCGGAGTACTGCCCCTGGACTTCCGTACCGGGATTTACATTGCGCGCGATAACCTCGCCACCGATGGGCGCCCTCAAGGTGTAGCTCTGCGTTCCCGCTTTCGCTCCGCCGGAACGCAGGAGCTGGGCCTTCTTCTTCGCCCGCTGCAGCTCGGCCTTGGCCTTGGAGTAGTTCCCCTGCGCGGCCTCTAGATCGCGTTGCGATCCCGCGTGAACGTCGAAAAGCTCCTTTTGCCGCCAGAAGTCCTTTTCCGCGGAAATGAAATCGGCCTGCGCCTTTTCGACGTCCGAAAAGGCGCTGCCGACATCGGGCGAGTCGATGGTCACCAAGGTGTCGCCCTTGTTCACGCGCTGACCGGGCTGGGCTTCGATGCGAATCACGCGTCCGGTCACCGGGCTCATGACGTGCGCTACCTTTAGGTCGTCGAAGGTCACACGACCGCTGGTCACGACCAAACCCCCGACCGGTTGTGGAGACAATGGCTCCGCAACCAATTTGGCGGCCGAGACTTGGTCAGGCCAAAGCCAAGCTTCGGTTGCCGGTGGATCCGTCGACCGGCCATGGTTGCCCTGACCTTGGCCACCACCATGGCAGGCGCAAAGTAGCGCGATCGCGAAAGATGGGAAGGTCCACGGCTTCACAGGCTCATCTCCTCTCCTACGGCTTGACCAATGAGCACGACAGCTTGCCAGTAGTCGGCAAGATCGCTTTCGTAGTCCAGCTTGGTCGAAATAAGAATTCGTTGGGCATCCAGGTACTCGAGTAGGGACGCCGCGCCCTTCTGATACTGCACTTGCACCAGGTCACGCGTGCGCTTGGCGTGTTCCAGGAGCTCGCGCTCAGCGCGCTCGACCCGGCCGCGAGCGGACTTGAATTGGGTAAATGCGATTTGGACGTCGCTCAGGACTTGCGCCTCGGTCTTCGCCAACTGGGCTTCTTGCATGGTTACATCCGCTTTTGCCTTTACGATCTCGCCCTCGAACCGATAAAGAAGGGGCGGGGTCAAGGTCAAACCGAAGCTGAAGGTCGGAGGATTGATGGCGCTTGTGTAGCTGCCTTGCCCGCTTACGCCCACCGACAACGCAATATCGGGAAAACGGAGGCGCCGGCTCGACCGAAGCGACGCCTCTGCGCGTTCGCGGTTGATTCTTGCACCAGCCAGATCAGGCCGCTGCCTTCGCGCCAGTCCGAAGAGCGAATCCACCGATGCACCTTGCAGCGCCCGAGGGACGACGTAGCTCGGCAACTCGGCGTCGACTTCGAAAACAGGGATACGCCCACGCGCGCCCAACATGAAGGCGACCTGCGCCTTGGCGAGATTCAGTGCCTGCTGCGCGCGCTCGACTTCCTGGTCTGCCGTGAGCTTTTCCGTCTCGACCTTCAATACCTCGACCTCCGAGATCGATCCGTGCTGATAGCGCGCCCGGTTCAGGTCAGCCACGCGCGAAAGGGTATCCTGCGCCTCCTTCTGAGTGGCAAGTGCCTGATGTGCAGCGACGGCGTCCAGGTAGGTTTGGCGCAGCAATCCTTCGAGTGTTCGGCGCGCGTCCGCCTCGCCCTTGCGTGCAACGTCGAGAGAGAGAGACGCCGCATTCATCCGCAAGCCGCGTTTCCCGGAAAAAGTATCAAGAATCGCCGATTGATCTGAAACGCTGAAGCTCCATGCCAGATCCGAGCAACCTGGTCCTGAACAGGCAAACGATCGTCCGACACCGCCGGAGAACGCCGGATTGGGCGCGGCACTCGCCAGCAGGCTGTCCCCGCGCACCCCTTCCACCGTGGCCTCGGCGAGGATGAGGTCAAGGCCATGCTCCCGAAACAGACGCAAGGCATCCGAAAGGTGCAATTGGGCGGGAATCTCGATCCCCTCCTCTCCCGCGAAAGTTGACGACGGGACGAGACCGAAAAGAACCATGGTTCCGACCAATCCCGCGTGGGCCAGATGACTACAGCTCATGGACAAGGCAAATCGACTTTCTGTTGAAATTCCAAGTAGGTTCTCGCCAAGCAAAGCGGTACAGAGGAGCCCCTCCCATTACACGTGGACGGGGACCTGCAAGAAGGATGGGTGGCACGTCGGAAGCCGACGGCCGAGAGACTCGCGGCTAGCCAGCCGCGCGCCGCCGCGCCTCGACCGACTCACTCTCCATGGCCCGCACGTCGAGCCCGTGCCCCGCAATCTTTCTAAGGACGCTCTGGTACGAAATGCCCATGACCAGAAAAATCGCGACACGCTGACCGTGCAACTCCCGCATCAGCATCTTGAGATTCGGGCGACTGGGCCAGGGACAGAGTTGGTGCCATGACGACTCCTTCTTCGCTCACTTACGCGTACAAAAAGCGTTCACTGTCCTCCGTCTGGGGACGGTACAGGAGCAGGGCATCCGCTTCCGTTGCAGTTTGGGTTGCTGCTCGACGAAGCGAGCGGAGGGCAGCAATAGGCCTCTGGGCAGGTTGGCGCCGAAGGCGTCTGACAGGTGAGCCCGGTATTGCACTCGTCTTCGTTGTAGACGGGGCTGGAAGTGCTGATCAGGTACGGGTTACAGCGGTCGCCCTCACGCCCTTCCTTGCATCCGAAGGAAAGGGCAAAGGAGCCGATGGCCGCGGCAATCAACACAATGCGAGAGAAAGGTGACTTGCGATTGACAGAAGATTTCATGACAGTTGTCTCCGATGGTTTTGCCATAATTCAAATTAGAACCGTGTAAGTGCCGCAAAAATGATGCGATTATCCGTTTTGACCAGGTCCGGCTGCCAGCCGGCTGGGGTAGCAGTGTTGCTGTAGCCGTCGGGTGAGGTCACGCCGCCGTGGCCGGCGAAGTAGGGCGTATCGGCCTGACGATGATTGAATTCCACGTCGAAGGTAAAGAGCTCTGTCGGCATGTACTGAATGCCGGCCTCATAGTCCCAGGCATTGAATTTGGTCCCGGCGTTATAATCGTAGGGAGAAGTCGCCGGGGGGACATTGAGCGGCTGCCCGATGAAGGTTGGCGAGGCATTCCCCGTGGGGGCCAGAACGAGGTAGCGACCCGGATTGTTCATGAAGCCGCCTCCTACTGTGAAGGCAAACTTGTCTCCGAACGACAGGCGATGATAGGCCATTGCGCTCAGGAAGTGCTGCGTGCACGGCGTGGACGAAGTGCAGTGGCCCTCGGTTCCGCTGCCGCCGAAGGGTGTGACACCATCTCCGCTTTCAAAGCCGAGATCGGCTGTAATCGAGAATGCCGCACGGGTGAGATATGAGGCGGCGGGATCGGTGAAATACCTGATCTGGAGGCTGTTGTCGCTGTGAAAGCGTATGCGTCCAGGAGCATCTTGCGTGTCCCAGCCGACGTACTCGTTCGAGAGCACGGAAACCCATTCCTCCGGGCGCCAAAGTAGCTGCATTCCGAAGCCAGGCAAAGTGTTGAATTTCCCATAGGTCTGCCAGCCGTTGATCAGCCACAGTTCGACCTTGAGCCTGTCGGTGGGAAACGTCTGGACGCGGATGCCGTTGAAGAACCATGGGGTGTTGTCAGAGGTGAACGACGGCAGATACATCCAGTTTTCGAAGTTGTCATAGGAAAACAACCCGACGTAGGACATGAAGATGCCGGCGTCGATGTTGATGCCGTTCCAGACATCGAGGTGATAGCCCCCGTAGGCCTCGCTAACGTAGCGCATTGCCGTTTGTAGGTCGAACTGGCCACGGTTCGTGCTGCCGTCGTTGCGAGGAACCAGCGTAGAGCGGACGCCAAATTGCGTCATGACGCGGGCGCGGGTGGCTTCGTAGTGGAAGTCGCCGCCAAAGCCCAAGAAGGCCAAGGTGAACTCGTTGTTGCGTGAGAGAGCAGTCGAGCCCACAACGGTGTTGTCAATGGGCATGTTTTGCGATGCCGTGTAATTCACATCGATCAAGACCTCAGGCGTAAAGTATTTCGTGTCGAGCACTGCCTTGTGCTGTCGACTATTGCCGTTGAGCCAGGTGAAGTCGCCGTAAGCAAACGGCTCCGCCGGGCCTTGCTGGGTTGGCGGGGCAGCGGCCGGCTGCTCGGCTGGTACGGCGGGCGACGCTGGCGCTGGGGCCGGCGGTACGGCAACCATAGCAGGCTTGGGCTGCTCGAGTGGCGCCCCCCCAGCCGAAGATTCGGGCATATCGTTGCTAGGCTGGCCAACTGCCGTGCCCGCAAGCGCGACAGACGACAACAAAATACAGACGGACAATTTCTGGGCTCGTGAAATCACCTTAATCCCCTTTCATTGGAACAATGTGGAAGTTGTTGGAATTGATTCAGAACAGACGCAGTCGCATCAAAAGGCCACCTGTGCGCTTGACGGTTCTCGCTTGGCCAGCCCCTGGCATGCCTTGCCACACTCAGGGTATTCCAAGACCAGACGGGGCTGGCTCGAACAGAAGTCGCGCATGGCCTCAGGGCTTTGTGCTTGGGAGCAGACCGCTTGGAGACCTTTGAATAGACTTGCTGGGAGGGCTTGGTGGCTGCCTCTTGGCAACTCACGGATCGCGCGGGGCTCCCCTCTGCTGCTCAATGCAAGGAGGATGGCGACCGCGGAAAGCCCTGTGGCGAGGGCGCTCCACTTGGCCCAGCGGAAATGAGAGCTGCGACGCGAAGGGCGAAAAGAAGGCTCGGATTGGAGAGGTAAGGATCGAGATGTGGACATCATGACATCACCTATTCGCATTGGTTGTGCCAGCATGCAGCCGCCATTAGCGCGGTCATGGCAGATGCGGTAATTGCTTCGTGCAAGGCTTTGGCTGCTATCGCGTTACAACGAGCAAGAGCCAGAGCGCGCCTTTTCCAGGCGCTTGTGGTGCAGTCGAGAAATGAAATCAAAATGCCCTCCATTGATGGAATGTCTTAATTGCTTTTGAACACCTTATTGATGACCAACCGTAACAAGCGGTTAGTTAAAAGAGCATTAAAACAGGGCGCGCGTGAGCTGGCGCATGCAGGATTTTCGTCATTGAAATTCACACGATACAAGCTGGAAATACCGTGCAGATTCCAAAGGCAATACCCTGCCCGAATTGCAGCTTGCAATGCAGGTGTCACTACCACAAATAGGGCGAAGAGCGTGCCTAGCGCCGCTCAAGGGCTCTGCGGGAAGCCCCCTCGCGCCACCCATGAACCGACGACGGCAAGTCTTTGAGCAAGGGAGATGACGGCGACACGACTATCGCGTTCACCCGCAAAGTCTAGCCAGAAGAAGGAATTATCCGACGGCTTCGATCGGTGCAGTCCCCGTGTCGATGATGCTCTTAACATCGAGTTGGTGCTTGGCAATCATTCGACTTACGGTTGGATAGGAGACGCCCAGCGCACGCGAAATCTCCGTGCGCCGTCCCCTGAATTCTCGGATCAGCAGGACCAGATAGTCCCGTTCCAACTCCGCCAGGGTTGGGACTTGGGCGGATTCTCGTTTGCGTGTCGTGGTTGCAGCGAGGATGGGTTCAATCACCGCCCGCCTTGCCTCGAACTGATCGAACAGGATGATGGCGTCTTCGCCTACTTCGTCCGAGGTCGCCAAGGCCGCCGCCCGCTCCACGATGTTGCGAAGCTCGCGAACATTGGCCGGGTAGGTGTGGCCCAAGAGCTTGCGCTCTGCCGCGCGTGAAAATCGTAGCTGCGGCCTGCCCTGCCACTCGGAGTAGTGAGAGAGAAACCGCCTCGCCAGCCCTAAGATGTCCCCCGTCCGCTCGCGGAGGGGCGGCAGCACGATCCTGCCGACGTCGAGGGCGTGGACCATTTCCTCGTGGAGACCCGGGTGACGGAGCAGATCGCCAATGCTCATGCGAGATCCGGCTATAACGCGCATCGGCCTATCGGACTCCGAGCGACTCGCGAGTAGTTCCTCGACCCACGCTTGCGCTGACACGGGAAGATTCTCGATGTCTTCGATAAAGAGCGTCCCGCTGGGAGACCACCCACGCATATCCGGCCGTACCGCGAATTGGGCTGCCATCATCTGAAATCGTCCGCTGCGGGCAATTGGATCCGTATCGTGAATCATCCGCGCCAACTCCGGTACCCCGCTGCCCCGCTCGCCCTCAATGAGGATCGGCGCTCCAGGGGCCCGCGCGAGCCTTCTGGCCAGGTCCGTGACAGCGGACAGTCCCGGCGAATCGAGTAGCCAATGCCCTGGCATCCCGCCGGCAAATCCGGCAGCGCGCCGGGCTTCGAGCGCATGAGTTGTCCGCGAATCTGACTCGGGCTCGGATGAAAGCAATCTCATGGATTCCTCACAAGTAACCTAGCAAGGGAGCTAATTAAAACCCTATTAAAAGCGCCATTTCTAGCGCTTGGCCAACGGCTCCTCAAGCGGCCGACGCGTTCAAACGGTACCCGAGGCCGATTTCATTGAGGAGGTATTTCGGGTGCGCCGGATCGGACTCGAGCTTTCGACGAAGCGAATGCATATAGACACGGACGTAGTCGTCCTTGCGCTGATAGGCCGAGCCCCAGGTTTCCTTCAATAGCACCTCCGTGGCTACCAGGCGGTCGAGGTGCCGCGCCAGCGTCGCCAGCAACCTGAATTCCGTAGGAGACAGATGAACTGGCTCCTTGCCTCGCAGCAGACTCCGAGCCGCGCAATCCAGCGCATACGGCCCGAACGACACCGCGCTGGTCGGTCCATCGACCGCGCGAGTATGGTTGCGGAGCGTCGCACGGATGCGCGCCCTCAGCTCGGGAACCGAAAAGGGTTTGGTCATGTAGTCATCCGCGCCCGCGTCCAGTGCCCTTACCTTTTCCGTATCGCTTTGGCGCCCAGATACAATGATGATGGGTGCTGCGCTGTTGGCTCGGATGTCGGGAATGAGCGCCAGTCCGTCAGCATCGGGCAGTCCCAGGTCAAGTAGCACGAGGTCGGGGTTCCTGGTTCTCACCTCCTCGATCGCGCGCTGCCCGGTCGTGGCGTCTATCGTGTGGTACCCATCGGTCTCAAGGGCCATGGACAGTGAACGGTTCAAATTGCGATCGTCTTCAACCACCAGCACGACCGGGCCGTTGTTCATGCGAATACCTCCAGGTAAGCTGCCAACGCCTTGCGTTGACGGCCAAAGATCCCGACAGTTTTTCAGAGAGTATGTTTTGCAAAAGGAAGACCACTGCTTTAACGGTCTTCTAACCCGTGGCCACTGCGTATTTCACTATTCGAGGGCGTAAATTGCAGGATAGGATGGGTCGTGCCTTGCAGTTTGCAATCCTTACCGGTGACCTATTCCGTCGTGTTCAGCCGATAACCAAGACCCGCCTCGTTCACCAAATACCGGGGTCGCGTTGGATCGGCTTCGATCTTCTGCCGCAAGGCATGCATGTACACGCGCACGTAGCCCTTTTTGCCCTGGTGCGCCGCCCCCCAGGCTTCCTTGAGCAAGGCATTGGTCGTGACAACCTCGTCCGGGTGCCGCGCCAGGGTCGAGAGCAGCTTGAATTCGGTCGCAGAGAGCAGGACATGATGATCCTCGCGCAAGAGCCGCCGCCCCGAGAGGTCCAAACGGTACCCTCCGAATGAAATAATGGTCCGTGGCGTGCTACCAACTTGGGCGCGATTGCGGAGCGCGACCCGGATGCGAGCGAGTAGCTCAGGAACCGAGAACGGCTTCGTCAGATAGTCGTTGGCTCCCTGGTCGAGGGCCTTGACCTTGTCGGCGTCTTGCTCGCGCGCAGAAACAACGATGATCGGCGCCGCTGCATTCGCTCGAATCGTGGGCACCAGGGCCAATCCGTCCATGTCGGGCAGCCCCAGATCCAGGAGAATGACGTCTGGGGTTCGGGTGCGCACTTCCTCGATGGCCCGCTGGCCACTGCTCGCCTCGACCACGAGGTACCCCTCCGCCTCCAAACTGGTGGAGTACACACGCAGGATTTTCCGATCGTCCTCGACGATGAGCACCGAGGTCGGACTCGTCACCGCCGCCATTCCTGCTCGCCTTCAATCAGATCTGCCTCCACGATGATTGGCGCTGTGCTGCTGAAAAGATTCATCGGCTCTGTCAACGGACTTTGAGTGACGCTGTCTTCACGCCCCCGGGTGGCGAGATAAGTGCGTAGGACCGCTGCAGAATCGCCTGAATCGCGTCGTCAGTGACCCCTCTTACAGAAAGCTCGAACCCCGCATAGACCTCCTTTGCGCCCACAGTCGTCCCCGCTAGGATGAACGGATCCAGCGCGGAGTCGTACCCGGCCAGCCTTCCCGATCCAGCCATGGCGACGTGACAGCTGTTCACGCGTTCGAGCCACGGAATGGAGATCTCGGGGGTCGCTCTCAGTTTGATGACCACCCCCTCGGTGTGGCTGTACTTGGCCTTCCCGGCGAGCCGGAATTCATTGAGCGGTGTGACGCTGACAATGTCTTCGCGAAAAGCTAGAAGCCCCATTGCGCGCTCTTTGGCGGGCACTCCGACACAGATGTCCTCTGCGCCATGCGCCGCAGTCGCAATGCTACAAGCCCCAGTAATGACGGCAACAGAGAGCAGTGTCCTTACTTTGGTGGTCATGATGAATCCTCCTATTTCCAGCCTCATTGGAGGCTGGAAGTAGAATTCGCCATCCTTGAGTTAAATGGAGGTTAAAACATGAGTCGCCTGCGGACGAGGAGCTATGATTTTCATTGTTGAAATTCTTTCGATACAAACCGGAAATACCGTATGAATTTCAAGGTGACTATTGTGGCAAGCCATCCTTGGGGGGATGCGTGCCCTCGCTCGGCGATTGGTCAACCAACCTGGTACTCAAACGGTATCCGAAACCCGCCTCGTTCACCAAGTAGCGAGGACGCGCCGGATCGGCTTCGAGTTTCTGTCGCAAAGAATGCACGTAGACGCGAACATACCCTTTCTTGTCCTGGTGTGCTGCGCCCCACGTCTCCTTGAGGAGTGTATGGGTCGTAACCACCTCGTCCGGGTGCCGCGCAAGGGTCGCGAGCAGCCTGAATTCCGTGGCCGATAGTGGAACTGGCCGGCCCTCGAGCATGAGTCTTCGCCCAACCAAATCCAGGTGGTAGTCTCCGAATGCAATGATCGTTCGGGGCGTGCTACCCACTTGGGCGTGACTGCGGAGGGCGACCCGAATGCGCGCCAGCAGCTCGGGGACCGAAAAGGGTTTCGTCAGATAGTCGTTGGCACCGGAGTCGAGCGCCTTGACCTTGTCGGCGTCCTGCTCGCGCGCAGAAACCACGATGATGGGCGTCGTGGTGTGCACGCGAATCGTCGGTACCAACGCCAAACCGTCGATGTCGGGCAGACCCAAATCCAGGAGAATGATATCGGGGTTTCGCGTGCGTACTTCCTCGATGGCGCGTTGGCCGCTGCCGGCCTCAATGACGTCGTAGCCCGCGGCCTCGAGGCTGGTTGCGAATACACGCAGGATCTTCCAATCATCCTCGATTACCAATACCGAGGTTCCGCTTGTCACCGCGGTGTAGCTCTCATTCTGACGGCTCATCAGCGGTGGCGGCGTGAGGCGATGTCGACGATGTTGTCGGGTAGAGATACGATCTGGACGTAGGTTGCAGCGAGCATGCGCCAGGCACGATCGAAACGGTCGCTTTGCTCCAAGGCGCGCAAGGTGAGAATGGCTTGACCACCGTCGTGGCGCCAGCGCATGCCAGAGCGCTTGAGTCTCTGTGAGACCAGCGTCTTGCACGCGGCCTCGACGATGCCCGAGCCGATGGGGAGATGTCGGCGAGCGAAGCTGGCGTAGCGCATACGATGGCGATGGTGGCGAAAATACCCGAGCGCGGAAATCACCTTGCGATTTCGCCGGTGATGCTTGGCCAGGTAGCGCAAGTGGCGAATGACTTTCTCCACGCCATCGGTGTCGTGGCGCAAGATGTGGCGATGCTTCTCGAATTCCAGTGTGAAGCGGACGGTGCCTTCGCCATGCACGGCGACCATCGCGTCGGCGAGGTGCTCGGCGGCATGGAAGAAATCCACGATCTGATAGCCCGCGTAGCCATCCGGCAAGGTGCCCAGGAAGGCCCAATTGTCTTTGGCTCCGTCTGCGATGGTGACGACGCGAAGGTCGGGACGGCGCGCGAGAATGGTCATCAGCTCCGCCGTGAGGCTGGCCTTGAGCGTGGGCTTGCCGGCTTCTGGCATGCGAGCGATTCGCCTGGTTAGCAGCAGCTCGCCAGCTCCGTCATAGAACATCAGCGTTCCACAGCTTGCCTCGTTGTAGCCGGTGGGTCCCTTGGCCAGTTTGCCCCGGGCGCGGGTGGCGGCGCATTTCTTTTCGCGCTGGCCGTCCTTCATGGGAATCAACACGCCGTCGAGGGAGACGGCGACGACCACGGCAACCGCGGGCACGCTCTCTTGGTCGCGTAGGCGCTTCTCGAAGTCGATGCGCTCGGCTTCCCAGCGCGCCGACAGTGCCTTGGCCATCCGGTCCAAGCTGGACTTCGATGGACACATGCCGCCCATGCGGACGAGCAGCTCCTCACTCTCGCCGGGTGTGAGGTGTGCAACCATCCACGCCGCATTCTGGGCTGCGAGCGGCGTGAAGTAACCGGCGACAACACCGGCACGCAACTCCATCGGGCACACCGCGCGTTCGCCGTCCTGTCGGGTCGAGTACAGCGTCCGTTCGATGCTGGCAGGCCCGGCGGCCGTCATGTATGTCTGCGAACAGCGAAGGACGCGTCGGTGTGGAACGCCGTCCACTTCGACTGCGGGTGCGTCGGTGTCGAGTCGGGCCAATTCCTCGGCTACGAATTCCGCCTCGGCCGCGGCGAAACGACGGCGCGCCTCACGCTCGAAGGTCTCGAAGTCCTTGTCGCCGGTGCGGGCGGCCTGGCGTTCACGCATGAACGCGCGCAGTTCATCGAGGGCCGTTGTCTGCTTGCCAACAAGTGCGGGAATCTGGGAATCTGTCATGGGGCATCCTCCGAGGATTTCGGTTTCGACAATCTCGAAGTACCCCGGCAGGCTCTGCCCTTTCAACAAATTACGCTGCCGGATACTTTGTCACCGGCCACGCGGTCGACCGTCCAATTCCCCTGTATTTCTCGGTCAATTCAAGATCTGCACCCTGTCACCGCCCCCATGCCCATGCGCCTTCGCTTGGCTCGTCCTCCATCGTCATGGGTGCCCCGCGCGCGATGGGCAAGGTGAACTGCACTGTCAGCCCACCGCCTGGGGTTGCTGTCGCCCACATCTTGCCACCGTGTGCCTCCACGATACCGCGTGCGAGGGTAAGCCCAAGTCCCAGCCCGGAACCCGAGTTGTCCCCAACCCGGATGAACTTTTCGAAGACGCGCTCTAGGTCCCCGGTACTGAGGCCCTTGCCGTGGTCGGTCACTGACACCAGAACATCGTTCTCGTCACGCACGGAGATGCTGATTTCAATGGGCAAGTCATTCCCAGCATAGGCAAGCGCGTTGTTAATCAGATTTACCAATACCTGTTCGATAAGCGTAGCGTCGATCTCGATCAGGGGCAGATCCTTTGGCAAATCCGTACGCAGCCGCCAAGCCCCCTGCCCTGTCCGTTCTTCCACTCGACGGAGCACGCTAGCCACCACCTCCTCAAGACTCTCCCACTCGCGATTCACGCTCAGCCTTCCCGCCTGCAATCGCGTGACTTCTAGCAGACTCTTCAGCAGCTCGCTCAGGTGACTCGCCTCTTCGTTGATGAGACGCGCCATTTCGGCGCGAGCCGCAGTCTGCAGATGCTCGCCATGCTCCACCAGCGTGCTTGATGCCGAAGTGATCACGGTCAGCGGCGTGCGCAGATCATGGGAGACCGCACTCAGAACCGCATTCCGAACTCGCTCGGTTTCCGCTTCGATCTCCGCGGCGTGCTTTTCCTCGAACAGCAGGCTCCGCTCGATAGCCATCGCCATCTGCCGGGCCATAGACTCGATAAGCGATGATGGCCCAACCACCGATGGGGCGGCCTTTTCGTAGGCTCGAATGGCCAGAACGCCGATGCACCCGCGGGCTGCCATAAGGGGAAAATAGCAAGCGTCGGAAGACGATCGGTTTCGAGTGCCTCGACCGGACGCTTCCAGGTGATTCAAGGCCCAATTGGCGGCGTCGATCTCCTCCACCGCAGGGGCCACGCGTCCGCCGCTGGAGAAGACATCAACGCCCCCAGCGTTGCGAATCCACAGGTGCGCTGACACTGTGGCCACCGACTCGATTTGACGAAGCCCCGCGATGCCCAATTCAGCCATCGAGCGGCCGTCGGCAAGAGCCTTGGCCAGAGCATACAGCGACTCGGTTTGGCGCTCGCTATGGAGTGCCACACGCGCCTGCTTGCGCAACCGTTCGTTGAGCGTGCTAGCCAGGATCGCAACGCCAAGCATCGACACCTCTGTCACCAAATCGCGGCCATTGTCGATGTTGAAGCTCCCGTAGGGAGGCAAGAAGAAATAGTCGAAGCACAGTGCGCTGGTGATTCCTGCCAGAATTGCCGGCCGGTAACCGAACTGCATCGATACGAGAGCGACGACAAAGAGATAGCCAATCGCCGTATTGGTCAGATCCTTGCGACCGCCGAGCCAGAGCCCCAAAGCGGTCGCCGCGCCGGCCACCACGATCCCCCGAAGGTCGCGTGCTAGGGCCTCCCGCGACCACCAACACCTCTCTTCCAATCCAGTCCACATGATCTTTGACATCGCTTTGCTTGCCGACAGCTTTCCCAGTCAGCTGCGGGGGCGCACCTTTCTTGCGCCCCCGATTGAAGTGCCAGTCGAAGCAGATTGTTGCTGGTTTAGCGAGATTCCAGAGACGCTGTCTTCGTACCTCCAGGTGCGGAGATAAGCGCGTAGGACCGCTGTAGGATCTCCTCGACCGATTCGACGCTCGTCCCCTTCACCGACAGCACATACCCCGCGTAGACCTCCGTCGCTGCCACGGTGGTTCCGGTCAGGATGAATGGATCCATTGCCGCGTCGTTCCCCGCCAAGCGTCCCGATCCCGCCATCGCGATGTGACAACCGTTCACGCGCTCAAGCCAAGGAACGGAAACCCCAGGTGTCGCGCGTAATTTGATGATTGCCCCTTCCGTGCGCAGGTACTTCGCCTTTCCTGCGTAGTGGAATTCATTGAGCGGCGCGACACTGACAATGTTGTCGCGAAATGCGAGCAACCCCAGTTCCCGCTCTCTGGCCGGCACCCCGGTGCAGATGTCGTCGGCGACCGCAGCGTACTGCGCCGCCGATGGCTTTCCATTTGCTGCTGAGGCGCCGGTCTCGCCATTGGCCGCGGCTGTCATGAAGCTGGCTGTTCCTACTATAGCTACTGTGATCAATCTCCTTACTTTGATGGTCATGATGAATCCTCCTAGATTCGACCTCTTTTGAGGCTACACGTAAGATTCTTCAATTCGATTAAAAGAACGTTAAAAACGCGGAGGAGATGCTTCAGGGGTGTTGGACGACCTATGGAATAGATCACGGCCCCCGAGCTCCACGCGTGTTCTTGGGTTCAGCCGCGGAAGCACTCTTGGGGAATGGACCGGACGCTCCAATGCGTAGAGCTCAAGCACGCCGATAGGTCGGACGCTGTCGAGGTCACGACGTCCGATGCGCACCGGCTGCCAGGGATCAATGCTGAAGGTAAATTGGAGTTGGGCTGCTCGCAACCAGGGCACGGGTCAATGAGATTGAGAACAGCTCCTTGATACGAGGACGCGCGAAGGCCCCCATCACAACTAAACCCGCGCCGAGCTTGGTCCCGAATTCTACCAACGCGTCACTGTCGGGTAACACCGAGACGATGCTATGGGCGGTCGCCTTGATTCCCGAAGTGCGCAAGCTGGCCGCCGCCTGCATCGCGACCTCCATGGCCTTTGCCCCGTCGTCGCCAACTGTTGCAATGTGGACTTCTCGCGACTGTCCAAGACCGCTTGTTGCAAAGCTCGCCAAGGCTCGCTGGGCGACCCGGCCGCCGTCGTAGGCAACCAAGACTCTTGAGCCAAGGGGGCCGGATGCCCCAGTCGTGCCACTCGGAACAAGAAGGACCGGTCGACTGGCGCGACGTAGGATCTTTTCGCGCGTCGAGCGTATATCGCGCGCAGTTTCAAACTGAAAATCTGACTCGCTTCCGATCAGAGTCAGGTCATGACGTCCGATTTCAGCAAGGAGGCTCTCCGCCGGACGCCCCACGATTTTGAGCACTTCCACCGGAATGCCAGCCGACCGGCAATGGCTTTCAAATGTGGCCAGCCAACCCGCAGCGCGGGTGCTCGCATCGACAAGCTGCGACTTGTCCCGGATGTACTCGAAGCTCGAACCGCTGATGCTGGTGGACCTGCCAGCATGAACGCCGGGCTCGTGGACGATGGCCATGCCAACGAGGTTGGCCTTTTGCTCGCGCGCGATCTTGATCGCGGCCAGGGTCGCCGCTTTGCTGCTAGACGAACCATCGATATAGACCAGGACACTCTTGATCATAGCTCTCCTCCAAAGCATTGGGCGTGCCATTGGATCGGCGCCCAATTCCCCGAGATTCGCTGCCCCTTCTTGCAGCTTGCATGGTGATCTATCCAGAGTCATTGCAACCATCCATTAAAACGGCGTTAAGAAGGTTGCGGGCGCGATCTGGGGCATAATTCGTCCCATGCTTCTCAAGATCGTCCAAGTTGGCGTCCCCGTGCTCCGCGGCGGCACGCGCCCCCTCACGCGCGACGAAATCAGGGGCGCTGAGATCCAGCAGCTCATCGAATGGATGCGCGAGACCATGCGCGAGGCACCCGGCGTGGGCCTGGCCGCGCCGCAGGTCGGGCTGCCACTGCGACTCGCGGTCATCGAGGACATCGCCGACGTGCCAGAGAAGGGGCGGACGCCCGTTCCATTTCACGTCATCATCAATCCGCAACTCAGTCTAGGCGCAGATGTCATCGAGCACTACGAGGGCTGCCTCAGCCTCGAAGGTTTCCAGGCCCTGGTGCCGCGGGCGCAGGCCGTGACCGTCGACGCCCTCGATCACAACGGTGACCCCGTGAAAATCGAGGCCAGCGGCTGGTACGCGCGCATTCTACAGCACGAGATCGACCACCTGGACGGAACGCTGTACATCGACCGCATGCACACCCGCACCTTCGCCACAACCCGCAACCTCACCCAGCCTTTCGCCGCCTCAGGCGATAAGTAACACGGCGGTCTCGCTTCAGTCCTTGCGGCGCAAGACTGCGGCGAAGAATCCGTCTGTGTCGTGCACGTGGGGCAGCAGACGCAGGAAGGTTTCGTCGCCTAGCGCGGCGGCGCGTGCCTTGCCCCAGATTTCCTTGAGCGGCATGACCACGAAGTCGGGACGCTCGCGCAAGAAGCGCTCGACGACAGCGTCGTTCTCTTCGCGCAGGACCGAACAGGTGGCGTAGATCAAGCGACCGCCGCTGGCCACAAGAGGCGCATAGGCGACGAGCAGGGCGAGCTGATCCGCCGGATAGGCGTCCACGGCCTTGGGCGAGAGCCGCCAGCGCGCCTCTGGATTTCTGCGCAAAGTGCCGAGGCCCGAGCAAGGCGCGTCGACCAGCACCCGATCCCAGGCCCCGAGCTTGGCCTCGCCCGGCAGCTCGGGTCCGTTCACCTCGCGCGCGGCGAGATTGGAGATCCCGGCTCGGCGAGCGCGCCGACGCAACTCTTCCAGCTTCTTGCCATTGGTATCGAGGGCCAGGATGCGGCCCTGGTTGGCGAGCATGGCCGCCAGCGCGAGGGTCTTGCCCCCTGCCCCGGCGCAGGCATCGACCACGCGACTGCGCGGCGGTGGCGCCACGGCCTCGGCCACCAGCTGACTGCCCTCGTCCATGACTTCGAACAGGCCCTCGCGAAACGCGGTCAGGCCAAAGGCATTTACACGCGTCTCCAGGGTAAGGCCAACCGGCGAAAGCCGCGTGGGTTGCGCCGAGACACGTTCCTCGGCCAGGCTTGCCACCAGCGCGTCGCGCGTTCCCTTCACCGTGTTGGTGCGCACGCACATGGGCGCCCGCGTATTCATCGCCGTGGCCAGGGCAGTCGCGCCTGTCTCACCGTGGCTATCGATGAAGCGTTGAAAAAGCCAAGTCGGCAACGAGATGCGCATGGCCTCGCGATCCACGCCGTCGCGGCCTGACAATCCGGCGTTCTCGGAGGCCGCTGTGGCCATATCCAACTCGCGCCCGGCCAGCCTGCGCGCGTCGGCCGACAGCGCTTCGACCGGAATTCCGTTGCGCGCTTCGTACACCAGCAGCTTCAGCTCTTGCCGCGCCATCGCCGAAATGATCTCGCGCCGCCCGCGCGCCGACGACAGCATTTCCTCGACGATGGCCTCCAGGCGCCGCTCCCAGCGCAAAAGCCCATAGACGGTCTCGGCCACCATCCGCCGGTCGCTGCTGGCCAGATCCCGGCGTTCGCGAAAGGCGCGCGCCAGGATGTCCGTGGCAAAGCCCCACTCGGCCCGCGCTTCGGCCGCGATTTCCAAGGTCAGCGCATGTGCCCGCTGGGAAAGGCGGCGCCCGATTTCTGACTGCTCTTGCATGAAGACCGGCATGGTACCGCGCCGCAGACGCTCGCGCCGAATATCTCCGCCACATCAGGTCGCCGCGCCGCGGGACTGCTTGGCCCAAGCGTGCTAGGTTTTTCGCAGATGTCGTCTGAAGTTGCCCAGGAAGTTTACCGGGTGCTGACGGCCTGCCGATTCATCGAGCTGACCATGGCCGGTTTCTACGAAGAGCTGGCGGTTCTACACGCGGATGACGCCGCCATGGCCCATTTGTGGAAGAAGACCGCGCGCGAGGAAATGAACCACGCGGCGCAGTTCTCGCTGCTCATCGAAACCATGTCCGACACGGTGTCCGCGGCCCTGGCCGATCCCGCGAGCTTGGACAGCGTTCGCCGAGCCATCGAGAACACGGTCGAGGAATACCGGCTTCGCCCACCGTCCGCCCGCGAGGCCTTGGTTGCGGCCATCGATTTCGAGGAATCGATGAGCGCGCTGCACGCCGACCAGATCCTGGTTTTCACCCATCCGCAATGCAAGCAGTTGCTCGCCGCCATGATGGCCGCCGATCGCGGGCACGTCAGCACGCTTCGCGCCGCACTCTCGAAACTGAACCAGCCTAGGTCTTGACCTTTTCGCGCCAGAAGGTGCCCACGCCACCTTGGGTCGCGATTGACTGGTCACCGCGCGAAAGCAGCGCCTCTTTGTCCAGGATGGCGTCGGCCCGACGGATGGTCGGCCAGGCGTGCACCTTGGTGTCCATGCGAATGGCGTCGCACGGGCAAGCCTCGACACACAGGCCACACACCACGCAACGGAGCTCGTCGATTTCGAAGATGCGCGGGCGCTTCTCGATGCCGCCGTCGGGCGATTCCTCGGGCACGATGGTGATGCAATGGGCAGGGCATACCGTCGGGCACATCATGCAGGCCACGCAACGGACCTGCCCATCCTCGCGCTTCATCAGGCGGTGCAGGCCGCGATTGCGCTCGGGATAGGCCTTCTTCTGCTCGGGATACGAAAGCGTCGCGATGTCGGTTTTCGACCGCCGGCCCAGGGTGTTGCCGACCCAATTCTTCATGAGGTGGCGGAAGGTGACCCACAGCCCCTCGACGATGGCGATAAGATAGGTCTTGCGCCGGATCCCGGCGGGCCGCTCGACGACTTTGACCGTGGTTGCCATGCTTTTCCGCCCTACCCTCGCAGCAGAATCAGGAGTGCCGCCAGAACCACGTTGGCGATGGAAATGGGCAGCAGGCGCTGCCAGCCCAGGCGCAAAAGCTGGTCGGCGCGCAAACGCGGCAGCGACCAACGGATGAGCAATTGGAAGGCGCAGAACAGGAACACCTTCAAGGACCACACCAGGACGCTGGCAAGAACGAACAGCGCATTGGGGAGTGTCGCGGCGAGCATCCCGGCGCCTGGGAAGCGCCAGCCGCCGAAAAACACGGTGACCATGAGCGCGCTGCTGGTGATGATCTCGACGAACTCGCCCAGGAAGAACATGCCGAAGCGCATGCCCGAGTACTCCACGAAGTAGCCGACGATTTCCGATTCACCCTCGGGAATGTCGAAGGGCGTGCGCTTGCTTTCGGCAATCGCGGAAGCGAGGAATAGCACGAAGGCAATGGCCTGCGGGACGCCGATGATGCCCCACTGCCAGGGCCAATTGCCCTGGGCATTCACCATGGCGCCCGGTTCGAGCGTGCCATAGATGAGAAACATGGCCATCACGGCCATGCCCATGGTGACCTCGTAGGACATCATCTGCGACGAGGCGCGCATGCCGCCCATCAGCGCCCATTTGTTGTGCGAAGCCCAGCCAGCCAAGGCCGCGCCGTACACCGCCAGCGAGGCGATGGCGAAATAGAAGAGCAGCCCAGCATCGAGACGAGCCGCCTGCAACTCGATGGGCGCCACGCAAGTGCCGGGCGCGACAACCTCGGTCATGCGCCCGTAGCACAAGGGCGCACCGAAGGGAATGATGGCGCTGGCAATAAGGACTGGCGCGACGGACAGAATAGGCGCCAGCGCGAAGAGGAACTTGCTCGCCTGGGGCGGAACGAAGTCCTCTTTGAAGATCATCTTCAGCGCGTCGGCCACGAAATGCGGAATGCCCCACAGCGTGAACGGCCCGATGTTGGCGCGGTTGGGGCCCACGCGATCCTGCATCATGGCCGACTGCCGACGCTCCATCCAAGTCAGGATCCCGGCCAATGGCATGGTGAAGAGCAGGATGAAAAAACCGCTCTTGGCCAGGGCCGCGACCGCTCGGAAGCTTGCCGACTCGTAGGGCAGGATGCGCGCGACGAAATTGTAGATGCTGTCCAACATTTTTTCTCTTGTCTTGTCTAGCCTCTTGATTCGCCGAAACGAAGTTGAACGGGTGGACTGGGCGGTCCGAAGGTGGCGCCCTTCATGAAGGCATGACGGTTCGCGGCCTCGGAAAATACTTCGCCCGCCGACGCGTAGGCCAGGTCGACGCCCAACTCGCTGCCGAGCAGCGCCAGCGCGCGCCAGCCGGGAACAACCTCGCCCGTGCATGGGATGGCCGCGTGAATGCGCTGAATCCGGCCGGCTCTGTTGGTGAACGACCCGTCCACCTCGGCCCAGGTAGCGATGGGCAGCACGACACTTGCGGCGTCGACCAGTGGACCCTTGTGGGAGGCCAGCGCGATCAGCGCAACCGGCGTGGCGGGTGGAACGGCGAGGCCCTCGTTGCCCAGAACAATCACCGTGGTGAGCACGCCCGTCGCAAGATCCAAGGCAAGATCCTTGAGCGTCCGCATCGGTGGCGGCACCATGCGCTCAAGTCCCGTGGTGTTGGGGTTCTTGTCCGCGTTCACCAGGATGGTATCGGACCAACCCAAGGGACGCCCACCGCCGTAGACGCGCGCGATGCCGAGGCCATCGCGCGTCAGGCGCAGCAGGGCGTGGATATCTTCATTGGTGGCCTGGGACGAAAACACGACGCCGACGCTGGCGGGGGCGCGCACGAGGTCGGCGCGAAGCAATCGCGCAGCTTCGGCCAACGCCGTATCCAAGGTGACCCGGCGGCCGCCGGCCGATGGCAGCAGCACGCGATTTTCGTGCACGGCCTTGTACTCGAAGCGGCCCTCATCACACATCCAGAACTTGTTGACGGCCAGGTTCTCGCGCGGCACCAGTCGGCGAATCTTGTCGCGCGAGGTGTGGATCTCGATGTTGCAGCCGGTGGCGCACCCCGGGCACACCGACGGAGTCGAAAACAACTCCCACGCCCGGCGCGAGAAGCGAAAATCCTTTGAGGTGAGCGCGCCCACCGGACAGACGTCGACGGTGTTGAGCGAATAGGGATTGTCCAAGCGCTGCCTAGGCGCGGTGGTCAGGATCTCGATGGCTGCCACGAAATGCCATGGTCAACTCAGGCGCCCTGGCCACCTCGTCGCACACGCGGATGCAGCGGGTGCACAGAATGCAGCGTTCCTGGTCGAGCACGATGTGCTTGCCGACATCGACGACCTTGGCCTTGCGAACCTTGTCACCCTCGTTGCGCGCAAGCATGCCGTCCCAGTCGAAGTAGTGGCGCTGCAAGCTGCACTCGCCGGCCTTGTCGCAGATGGGGCAGTCGATGGGGTGGTTGAGCAGGGTGAATTCGAGCATCTGGCGACGAACGTCCAGCACCTTGGGCGAATTCGTCGTCACCTCCATCTTGTCGGCGACCGTGGTGTAGCAGGACGGCACCGGCTTGGGCGAGCCCTTGATATCCACCAGGCACTGCCGGCACACCGCGGGCGACGACAGTCCCGGGTGATAGCAAAAGAAAGGAATCTTGGCCCCCACCGACTGGCAGGCTTCGAGAAGGTTGGTGCCTTTCGGGAACTTGTGTTCCTTGCCGTCGATGTGAACGGTTACGGTTTCAGTGGGTGCAGAAGTTTCAGTTGCCATCTAGCGATCGCACTCGCCACCGATCATGTTGATCATGCCGAAGGTCGGCACCACGTCGGCAATGAAGAGTCCGGGAAGTACTTTGGTCAGGACGGCCAGGTTGGCGAAACAGGGCGGGCGCACGCGGCACTTCCACGGCCGGCCCTCGCCGTTCGAGACGATGTAGAAGCCGAGCTCGCCGTTGCCGCCCTCGGTGAACGAGTAGATCTCGCCGGGCGGAACGTGCAGGCCGTCCATGATCAGCTTGAAGTGGGCGATCATGGATTCGATGGTGTTGTAGGTGTCGCGCTTCTTTGGCAAGGCCACGCGCTGATCGTCGACGATGAACGGCCCGTCCGGGATCTTGGCCAGCGCCTGTTCGAGGATGCGCATGGATTGAAAGATCTCCGCCATACGGCAGGCGTAGCGGTCGAAGTTGTCGCCGGTGGAGCCGACCGGCACCTCGAAATCGAGGCGGTCGTAGACCAGATACGGGTGATCCTTGCGCACGTCGTAGGCCACCCCGGTCGAACGTGCCACGGGACCCGTCAGACCCCAGCCCGCGACGTCCGCCTTGGCGATCACGCCCACACCGTCCATTCGGTCGCGGAATATCTTGTTGCGCGTAAGCAGCTTATCCGCATCCGATAGCGCGGTCCGCGTCTTGGCCAGGGTATCGAGCAGCTTGGCCGGCCAGCCCGAGGGTAAGTCCGCGACCACGCCGCCGATGCGCACATAGCTGTGGGTCAGACGTGCGCCCGAGACTTCTTCGAGTAGCTCCCACAACCATTCGCGCGCCTTGATCAAATAGAAGAAGACCGTGAACGCGCCGAGCTCCATCGCTCCCGCCGCCAGGCAGGTCAGGTGGTCGGTGATGCGCGAGATCTCGCCCACGATCACGCGGATGTACTGCGCGCGCTCGGGGATCTTGCCCTCGATGTCGAGCAGCTTCTCCACCGCGATGGCGTAACCCACGTTGTTGAGCATGGGCGATACGTAGTTCAGCCGGTCGGTGTAGGGGAAGATCTGCGTCCAGGTGGCGTGCTCGGCTTCCTTCTCGAAGCAGCGGTGCAGGTAGCCAATCTGGATGTCCGCGGTCTTGATTTTCTCGCCCTCGACTTCAAGCGCGATGCGAACCGTGCCGTGCATGGCCGGATGAGATGGCCCCATCATCAGAGGCATGGACTCGGTGGGAAGATCCTTGTCGTCGTCCTGAAAATCCGAGATATCAGACTCGCCGAACACGATTCGGCGCCGCGATGCAAGCTGCCGCGAAGCAAGCTCAAGCTGCGAAGGTGCGTCTGCGGACACGGCTACACGCTCCCCGGAAGGCGACGCAAGAGAGGCTGCCGTTTCTCTTTGGGGTAGTCCTTGCGCAATGGGTAGCCCTGGAATTCCGGGTACATCAAAATGCGCCGCAAATCCGGGTGCCCTTCGAAACGCACGCCGTACATGTCGAAGGCCTCGCGCTCGAACCAATTCGCGCCCGGCCATACGGGAACCAGCGTAGCGATGACCGCCTGCTTTTCCGCCACCCCGGCAAGCAGACGCACGCGATACTTTTTCTCGATGGAATAGAGGTGGAGAACCACATCGAAGCGCGGCTCGCTGGGCATGCGATCCACGCAGGTCAAATCCACGAACATGTTCAGCTGCAATGCCGGATCGTCGCTCAGAAATTCGGCCACCTGCCGCCAAGCCGCGGGCGCAACCCTCGCCCACTCGTTGCCATGCTGCGATCCGGTTTCCAGGATCTCGCCGCCGATGAACCGTTCGCAAAGGCGGTCGAGGACGATCTTCGCCATGGTACTAGGCCCCAGCTTTCGCAACCGGCCTAATCGCCGCCAGCGGGACATCGAAGCCCTTTTCCTGCTTCAGCACCACCTGGCTGTGCCCTTCCCCGCGCTGGATGCGCTCTTGCAGCAAGACCAGGGCATCGAGCGCCTGTTCCGGCCGTGGCGGGCAGCCCGGCACGTAGACGTCGACGGGAATGACCTGATCGGCGCCCGGCATGACCGAGTAGTTCTGGTAGAAGCCGCCGGTGGACGCGCACACGCCGAAGGCGATGACCCACTTGGGCTCGCACATCTGGTCGTAGATGCGACGAAGCATGGGCGCCTGCCGCTCGGTGATGGTACCGACGATGATAAGCAGATCCGCCTGGCGCGGCGAGAAGCGCGGGAACTCGGCGCCGAAGCGAGCCACGTCGTACTTGGGCGCCCACAAGGCCATGAATTCCATCCCGCAGCAGGCGGTGACGAAGGGATACTGGAAAAGCGAGTACTTGCGCGCCCAGTTGACGGCATCGGCGAGTTTCGAGCTGTAGAAAGTAAGCGGCATGATCCTAGCCCCAACCGATGACGCCCTTGCGCCACGCATAGATGAGAGCGACGAGGAGCACGGCCATGAACGCCAAGGCGGCCCCAAGCCCAAGGAAAGAAACGCCGGCGGTGCATATGCCCCCGCGCAAGGCGCCAGCACAGGAAAGCTCGCGGTAGTTCACCGCCCAGGGATAGAAAAACGCCGCCTCGATGTCGAAAACCACAAACAGGATGGCCAGGGGATAGAAGCGGACCGGAAAGCGCGCGCGGGGATCGCCCACGGGATCCGAGCCGGCTTCGTAGGTGATGTCCTTGGCCGCGCTTGGTCTGCGTTCGCCGATGAATTTGGCGAGCGCCAGGAACTGCAAAGCGACGCCCACGCCTACCAAAAAGACCAGAGTGACTGCGATGTAATCCGAGCCCATGCTGACTGTCCGTGCGACGGTCTACATACTGTCCGGTCGAGGTCGGAACGTCAAATGAGGAGTTGAGCCCACGGGTTTGACTAAAAGCGTTCGGGTTCCTAATCTCTGCCCCGATGCACCCCTCACGAACACGACGATGGATTCTCACGCTGGCGCTACCTGCCGTAGCCTGCGCGGGCCTAGGCGCGTATCCGCGGACCCAGGTGGCCCTGGCCGCCCCCGCCCTGCCTTCGGCGGCGCACGCGGTCGACGACAAGGGCGGATCTCCGACGGGCGACGACAACTCGCCACCACCAGGCGTCGATCTGAGCAAGCTCGACGAATTCGAGCGCAAGGTCTTTTACCGGGTGATCAACCGCGAGTCCTCGGCCTGCGGCAAGGGCCACAGCCTCATCTATTCGCTCAGGCACGACAGCGCCTGCCGGGCCTCGTTCTACGCCGTCCGCTACGTCGCACACCTGGTCGATTCCGGATTCACGGACTCCGAAATCGGCGAAAAGCTCGAGAAACGCTTCCGCACTCCTCGCTACCCGCACATCGACGTGTCTGCGGCCCCCGTCAAAGGCAACGCATCTGGCCGCGTCACCGTGGTCGAATTCGTGGACTACGAGTGCCCGCACTGCAAGCACGCCCAGACGCTGATGCGCCAGGTGGTCGAGGAGTATCCCAGCGACGTCAAGATGTTCTTCAAGCACTTTCCGCTAAGCGCGCACGCCAACGCCCGATTGGCAGCGGAGGGGGCCGTCGCGGCGCAAAAACAGGGCAAGTTCTGGCCCTACAACGAAAAGGTTTGGGCCAATTCGGACAACCTGACTCCGGCTGTGCTTGAGAAGGCCGCCAAGGAGATCGGTCTGGACGTCGCACGCTGGAGAGCGGATCTCGAATCGGAAGCGGTCAAGGGCCGCGTGCAAGCGGACAAGTCCGAGGGCAACGACCTGGGCATCAATTCGACGCCCAGCATCTACATCAACGGTCGCAAGTACGAGGATCCGCTCGAGATCGCCAGCTTCCGCGACTGGATCGACGAAGAGCTGGGCCGCTAGCCCAAGACCGAAAGAAGACCGAAAGGCGGCGCTCTCCATGGCCGATCGCATTGTCGCCGACTCCAAGTACCTGCGCATGATCGAGCGTGACGGCTGGTACTTCGTCGAGCGGCCCAATTCCAAGGGCGTGGTAACCATCCTGCCGCTCACCCGCGAGCGCAGCCTCATCTTCGTCGAACAGTTGCGCGCGCCGCTCGGCCGCAAGGTCATCGAATTTCCGGCCGGCCTGATGGGCGACGAGACCGGTCACGAGAACGAAGATCCCATCATCGCTGCGCGCCGCGAGCTAGTCGAGGAAACCGGCTACTCGGCGCAAAACCTAGAGCTCGTCGCCACCACCGCCACCTCGCCCGGCATGGCGAATGAATTCGTCCACTTTGTGCTGGCCTGGAACCTCGACCGCGTCGGTCCCGGCGGCGGGATCGACAACGAGAATATAATCGTGCACAAGGTGCCGATGGACGACGCGCCCGCGTGGCTGCGCGAACAAGAACGCGACGGGCTGGTGATTGCCGCCAAGGTGTATGCGGGGTTGTACTTCGCCAACGAGCGTTGGGGCTAGGACTTGCCAGCTCGCCTAGCCGATCCCGCCCATTCGTTGGCGGATGGCCGCGATGAACGCCTCGAAATCAGGCAGGTGACGATCGAGAACGTCGCGCACGATGCTGACGTCGACCTCGGCATAGCCATGAACCAAGACGTTGCGGAAACCGCCCATGTCGCGCATGACGCTTGACAGAGCAGGCGTGATCCATCCGTGTCGGCCGAGCAAGTCGAACAGATCCCGATTCGTGCGCGGTTCGCCGAGCCGGTTGTCCGACACGATATGGGAAGCGACGTCGAGCGCTGCCTGAATGGCGATCTGCAGGGTGTGCTCCACGAAACGGATCTCGCGCACGTCGGTGGACAGGCGATCCGGCCGCGCCTGCTGGCGCAATTCGCGCAGGCAGGTTTCAATGAACGCCAGCTTCTTGGCGACAAGATCCTGGTCGGTCATGCGGCACGCACGCCGGGTGGCCTTCGATAGCGCCGCAGTGCCGGCAGAATATCGAAATACGCGTTGCGCGCCTGCACCTCGAAGCGGATGCGCGCGGAACGATTGTTCTCGACCACGATCAACCCGTCACGCAGAACGCGGTGGACGAGATCTGGCGGCTGATGGTCAAGCACCACTAGGTCGACTCGCCGGCCAAGGCGCGCCTCCAGGTCGCCCGCCAGGCCGAGCCTCAGCCCCGCCAGCCCTGCCTCCACGGGCTTGCCGTAGAGGACCGCCACGTCCGCGTCGCTGTCCGGCTCGTCGTCCCCGCGGGCCACACTGCCAAACAGGTAGACGGCAGCCGCGTCCTCGTTTCTGGCGACGAACGTCCGCACGATTTCCTGTACGAGCCGGTCTCGGTCCACGCCGCTAGTGTACATCGAAACGCCGGACACAGCAGCCTCCCGCCTCAGCGCGCCACCCGTGCTGTCCAGAAATTCATCGCCGTGGCTCATGCGGCCTCCGGATAGTAGTGGTTCAGCAGTCCGCCGAGACGCGAGCGACAGGCGACCTAGAATCGACCTGCCATGCCAACGCGCACGTCTTTTCGGCGTTTGCTAGCGACAGAATCCGCGCAGGATCTTCACGGTGCCGTCGGGGTCTTCAGCCACCACGGCGACCAGGGATGGAGCGCTCTCGGCGTTCAGCACGGCACAAACCGGCCCGGCCAGGCTGCGACCGCCGTCGAGCGCGGCCCACTCCATGCGCTGGCCGCGCGCGAGCACCAGGGCCTGGGTTTCGTCCACCAACACCCTCGGCAAGTGGGCGAGGGCTTCGAGCATTGACAGCGATGGCAGCGGACGCCCATCCGCCACACGCGCGGCCAGCTCGTCGAGCGTGATGGCTTGCTCGATGCGGAACGGGCCCGAGGAGGTGCGGCGCAGCTCCGTGAGGTGGGCGCCGACGCCGAGCCGCGTGCCCAAATCCGCGGCCAACGAGCGAATGTACGTACCCTTGGAACAACGAACGCGCAAGCGGGCGCGATCGGGCCCCTCGAAGGCCACCATCTCCAATTCATGAATCGTCACCTTGCGCGCCGCTCGCTCGACGGTCTGCCCCGCACGCGCGTAGGAGTACAGCGGCCGGCCATCGCGCTTGAGGGCCGAGTACATCGGCGGCACTTGCTCGATGGGGCCGCGGAACCCGGCCAGCGCCTGCTCGATGGCCGAGGCGGAAAGGTCGCCCACTGGACGCTGCGCGAGAACCTGACCGGTGACATCGAGCGTGTCGGTCTCGACACCGAAGCGGATCTGGGCCTCGTAGGATTTGTCCGCGGCGAGCAAGAAAGCCAGGACCTTGGTTCCCTCGCCCACGCAAATCGGCAACACGCCGCTGGCAAAGGGATCGAGCGTTCCGCCGTGCCCTATTTTTTCGCGTCGCTTGCCCAGCAGCGCCCGGACGCGTTTGACCACGGTGAACGAGCTGGGACCGCTCGGCTTATCGACGACGAGCAGACTCAATCTGGTTTCTTCTGGCTCGCGCCCACTTCGCGCAGAAGTTCGTCGATGTGAGCCTCTTGTTCGAACACCCTGTCGACCTCGAAGGCGAGGGCCGGCGTGCTCTTGAGACGCAACCTATCCGCGATACGCCGGCGCATGAAGGGGGCCGCGCTGGTCAAGCCCTGGCGCACGCGTTCCAGGCTTTCGTCGTCCATGCCGTGAACGGTGAAGAAAGCCCTGGCCTGGCGCAAGTCGCCCGACATGCGCACATGGGTGAAGGTGATGATGCCGGCAATGCGCACTCGCGGATCCTTGATCTCCTGGCGCACGACGATCTCGCCCAGGATTTCCCGGATTTCGCCGGCCACGCGTTCGGTTCTCTGGGTCATCGTGTGCTGAATCCTAGATCGTTTATGGAAAGGGCGTCGCCAAAGGTTTGGATTTCGCGCTCGACGTTGGTGACCTCGGCCTCGGCGCGCACGAACCTGACCACTTCGTCCAGCGCCGATTCGACGAAACGCCGTCCGTTGCCCACCACCGCCATGCCCAGCACTGCGCGCTGCCAGAGATCGTTTTCACCCACCTCGGCAATGGCCAGGTTGAATTTCTGCTGCGCCCGATCCTTGACCCGGCGAAGCACCATCCGCTTTTCCTTGAGCGAGTGCACTTCGGGGAGAAACAAGGTCAGGCGCGCAATGCCCACGGTCATGACGATGGCCGGTCGCCAGGCCGACGCTAGTTAGAGCTTGTCGGGAAATTCGGGGTGCCGATCGCGATGTCTGCCCATCCCGCGCTGCCTGGCGCGGGCAATCTCTGATTTTCGCCAGTAGGGTGAGCGTTGTCCCCGCGTTTCGCTCATATCGCCAGGGCAATCCCCTTCTTTTCGGCAACGCCCCGAAGCAGCTTGGTTAGGTTCAGCCCAAGCACCGCACGTTGGCCGCATACGCCCATCATCCCGGCTGAGCGTGCCGCCGGGCGGTTGAATCCGTATTTGGGGCACTTGATGGTGCCAATCGACCCTTCGACCATCGCACGCTCCCGGATGAGACGGTCCTTCACTTTGCCTACCACTTCCCACGGCGCGCGTCCTCGGGGTGCCAATCCAATATCGCGCACGCCAAGCTTGCGAAGTCGTTTCACGTTCTCCGTGCTGTACCCACCCCGGTCGTAGGCGTAGGCACGCGGTGCCTTCCCCAACAGAGATGCGAGATCTTCGACCGCACGCACGGCATAGCTTGCATCGGTGACGTCGGTCTTCATCCCGGCCATGGTCGCAAGCACGAAGCCGCCGCGCAGACGTGTGATTCCCCACGACAGACCGAACTCCACCGCCTTGCCCACTTTGCCGCGCACGATCGAGTAGAGCTGGGGAATGTGCAGGTTGATGATCTTGCCGGATGCGACGAAGCCCGTGCGCAGCCAGTGGCGAATCTGCGGTACCAACTTGCGCATGGTTTCGTGCAATTCGACGAGCTTGCGCTGTGCGACCACGGCGTGACCGCGCAGTCTGCGTCCCTGCTCGGCCGCAACCGCGAGCGCCTTGCCCAGGTTCTGGTTGATGCCTTCGATGATGCTGGTCATCTGCGCAACCATCCGGTCCTTGGCCGCCTTGGTTTTGCCCTTGGCGAACAGCCGGTACTTGCGCACGTGCGCCTTGGCCGCCCGGAACTTGCCGTACATCTTGCCCACAAAATCCTGCAAGCCTCGTCCCGCTCTCTTCGCCGCCGCTTCGATGGACCTGACGAAGCCGCCTAGCAATCCCATTTCGTTGGGATGCGGAATCGCCGCTTCCTGTGCCGTCATGTCGGCCACTGCGACCCTGGCATCGGCAAGCCCCAGGGCCACGGCTTGTTTCACCACCGCCTCGTTGATAAGCCGGCACCCGTCTTCTCCCAGAAGCTGTGCAAAATCCTGAATCGTCGTGAAATCCGGCGTCCAGTCCGTCTCCGTCAGACCGCACAGGTATCGCGCTGGCGCGTAGTACCGAATCTGCTCCTCCACCTCGCGGTAGGGCATCTTTCGAATCGCCATCAACGTCAGCGCCCCAAGTGTCGCGCGCAAGTTCGGCGGTCGTCCCGCCGCGTTCTTGAGCTTCTTGGCCCGGACTTTTTCCGCCCGTAGTTCCAGCTCGGTCCAATCCACCGTGTCGGTCAAGACCACCATCGGATGATTGTCGGGCAACGCAATCGCGGGTCGTTTCGATCGCGCAAATAGTTCGGGCTGGCTGTTGCCGCCTCGGCGTCGTGCAGACATCGCGGACCTCCTTGGTCACACTTTCCATCAGCCACAATTCGTCGCCGTTGTCGATCCCCCACGACGAGAAAACGCATGATGTGCGACGATTTTCCTGGGGACGGTCAGTGCGAGCCGCCAGCCGCAGGCCGGCCCTTTGGGCGGCCCGGAATTTCCCGACAAGCTCTAGTTAGCGCCGGCCGGGCTTGTCGGTGATGGCCGCGTCGAGAACCGCGGCCGTGCTTTCGATCTCGAAGGCTTCGATGATGTCCTTTTCCTTCAGGTCGCCGTAGCCCTCGATGGTAAGGCCGCACTCGTAGCCGTGCGTGACCTCGCTGGCGTCTTCCTTGAACCGGCGCAACGAAGACAGCTTCCCGGTGAAGACAACGACCGAATCGCGCACCAAGCGGACCTGGGCCTTGCGCGTGATCTTGCCGTCCACCACCGTGCAACCGGCGACGGTGCCGGCCTTGGCGATGTGGAACACCTGACGGACCTCGGCCTTGCCCAGGCTCTTCTCGCGCATGACCGGCGACAACATGCCGACCATGGCCTTCTTCACGTCGTCGATGGCGTCGTAGATGATCTGGTACAGCTTGATGTCCACGCCCTCTTGATCGGCCAAGGCGCGCGACTTGCCAGCCGGGCGGACGTTGAAGCCGATGACGATGGCCGACGAGGCCTTGGCCAGGGTCACGTCCGATTCGGTGATACCGCCGACGCCCGACTGGATGACGCTGACGCCGACCGTAGGGGTGGACAGGTTGCGAAGGGCATTGGCGATGGCTTCGACCGAGCCCTGCACGTCGGCCTTGAGCACGATGCGAACTTCCTTGACCGCGCCTTCCTTGATGCGGTCGAGAATGTTCTCGAGCGAGACGCGTGTGTTGGCACTGGCTTCCTTGCGCTTGCGCAGCTCGCGACGGTGTTCAACCAACGCCTTGGCGGACTTTTCGTCGGTCACGACGTTGAACAGCTCGCCTGCGTCCGGTACGCCTTCCAGCCCCAAGAGCTCTACCGGCGTCGACGGCCCCGCTTCGGTAATGATTTGTCCTTTGTCGCCGAGCATGGCGCGCAGCTTGCCGTAGGCTTCGCCCGCGACCACCAAGTCGCCCAAGCGCAAGGTGCCTTCCTTGACCAACACCGTGGCAATGGCCCCGCGGGAGCGATCGAGACGCGCCTCGACCACGTTGCCGCGCGCAGGCTTGTTGGGATTGGCCTTGAGCTCGAGTACCTCGGCCTGCAGGGCCAGCATTTCGAGTAGCTTGTCGACCCCAACCTTGGTCTTGGCCGAAACCTCGACGTAGATGGTTTCACCACCCAGCTCTTCGGCAACCAGGCCTTGCTCCATGAGCTTGGTGCGAATCGCGGCCGGGTTGGCGCCGGGCTTGTCGATCTTGTTGATGGCCACCAGGATAGGCACCTCGGCGGCCTGGGCGTGCTTGATGGCCTCGATGCTCTGTGGCATCGGCCCTTCTTCGGCTGCGACGACAATGACCACGATGTCGGTCATCTGGGCGCCGCGCGCACGCATGGCGGTGAATGCCTCGTGGCCGGGAGTATCCAAGAACACCACGTCGCCGGTGGCGGTATGGACCTTGTAGGCGCCGATGTGCTGGGTGATGCCACCCGCTTCGCCAGCGGCGACGTTGGCCTTGCGAATGGCGTCGAGCAGCGAGGTCTTGCCGTGGTCGACGTGGCCCATGACCGTGATGACCGGCGCGCGCGGCACCAGATCCTCGGGATTGTCGGTTTCTCCCTCGGAGATGAACTCGTCCTCACGGAAAGCCGTGGATTCGATCTGGTAGCCGAACTCGTTGGCGATGAGCGTGGCCGTGTCCTGATCCACGCTTTGGTTGATGTTCACGCCCATCATGCCGAGCGCCCACAGTTTCTTGATGATCTCGTTGCCCTTCACGCCCATCTTCTGCGCGAGATCGGACACGGCGATGTTCTCGCCCATGCGGATCACGCGCTTGTGCTCGGCGGGCGTCGTGATCTGGGTTTGCTTGGTCTTCTTGCCAGCCGCCGCGACCCGCTTGCGCGGCGGTCCGCCTGGCCGCTGGCCCGGCGCTCCCGGCTGGCGCCAATCCCGGCCACCTGGGCCGCGCGAAACCAAGCCGCTGCGCCCGAGCCTACGCAGCTCTTCGTCGCGATCCTTGATTTCGATCTTGGGAACTGTGCCATCGCGGCCAGGCATGCCCGGCAGCTGGATGAACTGGCCCGTGGCCGCGATCCGGTGACGACCGGCTGGGGAATCTTGATGACCTGTGCCTGCGTTAGGGCCGGCTTGGCTTCCTGAACCGGCGGTGGCAAAACGGGCTCCGGCTCGGGCGCGCTCACTTGCGCTTCCGAGGGGGACAGCTCATGCGCGACCGGCTCGACGGGTTCTGCGATGGTTGGCACGGCTACAGGGACGGGCGCGGGCTCTGTTTCCGTCGTGTCGACGACGGGCGCCGCGGCGACCTCGACCGGAGGAGGCTCGACCATAACAGGCGGAGGGGTGGGTTCGGGAACCGCGTACACGACCCTCGCCTCGCGCCTGGCCTCGCGCGCTGGCGGCTCGACGGGCGCCGGTTTCGGCGCAGCCACCGCCGGCTTCACCGCTTCCGCGGCAGGTGCGGGACGCGCGCCCGCCCCGCCCGGCAAACGTGAGCGGCGCCGGATGACCGTGTCGTTCAAACGCGTTTCCACGAGCGATTCCTGGCGTTCGCGCTCGATCGAGCGACGGATGCGCTCGGCGTCGGAGGCATCGAGGTTGGACATGTGATTGGCCACGTCGACGCCCAAGGCGCGAATCTTCGCCACCAAATCCTTGGGGGCCAGGTTGCATTCCTTGGCCAACTCGTACACTCGTACCTTCGCGCCAGTGCCGCCAGAGCCGGCACCATCGGTACCGGGATCTCTTCGATCAAATCCGCTTCCAATCATCGTGAATCACCCTGCGCGTTGATCGACCGCCCTGATGCGACATGCATCTGGGCCAAGAGAGTATCTACTTTGGGAATCTCGACCTGCGTGCGAAACGCCCGCCCCATAGCCTTGAGAGCGGCCGGCAAGCAGCGCGAATGGACCCAAGCTCCACGCCCGCGTTTGCCCGTCGTCTCGTCCGCCGCCTGGCCCGGCCCACGACGAGCCAAGCGAACCTGGCCCTCGGGAGCAATCAGACAGACCAATTCGGCCGCCGGACAAACCCTCCGACACCCGACACACGTCCGTTCGGGCGGCTTGCGCATGGCTGTTGCCTTCCGTCACGCGTGCTCCTCGACGGCAGGTGCGGCTTCCGCAGCCCTGGCCGCCACCGCCTCACGCTCGGCCTGCATGCGGGCTCGCTCGATCTCGGCGGCGCCCGCGGCGGCCTCGATGATTCGCGCCGCCGCCTCCACCGTGCCGACGCCCGAAACCGCAGCCAGCTCGGCCTGGGACGTCTTGGCTACCTCGGCCGCGGAACGCCAATCGCCGCGGAAAAGCGTCTCGGCAAGCTCGGCGGACACGCCGGGAATGGCGGCCAGCGAAGCCCGCGCCCGTTCCTCCATCTCGCGCACCTTGCTTTCGGAATGGATGTCGATGCGCCAGCCGGTGAGCTGGGATGCCAGACGCACGTTCTGTCCCTTCTTGCCGATGGCCAGGGACAACTTGTCGTCGGGGACGATGAGCTGCATAGTGTGGTTGGCGGCGTCGATGAGCACGCGCGACACCTCGGCCGGCGCGATGGCGTTGCACACGAAGCGCGCCGGATCGGCATCGTAGGGAACGATGTCGATCTTCTCGCCGCGCAGCTCTTGCACCACGGCCTGCACGCGCGAGCCCTTCATGCCCACGCAGGCGCCCACCGGATCCACGTCGCGGTCGCGCGAGAACACGGCGATCTTCGAGCGCGCTCCGGCTTCGCGCGCGGAGGCTTCCACGCGCACGATCTTGTCGTAGATCTCGGGGACCTCCATCTCGAAAAGCTTTTCGAGCAGGCCCTTGTGGGCGCGCGAGATGATGATTTGCGGTCCGCGCGCCGACTTGTCGATGTCGACCACGAAGGCCACGATGCGATCGCCGGCCCGGTACGATTCGCGCTGGACCTGTTCGCGCACGGGCAGGACGGCTTCGGGACCGCCCAGATCGACCACGATGTTGCCGCGCTCGAAGCGGCGCACGATGCCCGAGATGAGCTCGCCCTTCTTGTCGCGGTATTGGTTGAAGACGTTCTCACGCTCGGCTTCCCGTACCCGCTGCAGGATGACCTGTTTGGCGGTCTGGGCCGCGAAACGGCCGAAGGTCTTCCACGCCCGGTTGAGCTTGAGCAGCGCCCCGTACTTGCCGTCTTGCTCCTCGGCCTTGGCCTGATCCTTGTCGTCGTAGAAGATCTGGAACAGCAACTCGTCCCCGACGTCGGCCTGCAGGTTGAAGCGCTTCGCCTCTTCCAGTGTGATTTCCTTGGCCGGTTGGGTGACCGGATCGGCGACGACGATGATCTGCGATAGATCCACCCTACCCGTGGCATCGTTGAAGGTAGCTTCCATCTCGCGATCCTCGCCAAAGGTCTTCTTGGCCGCTGTCAAAATGGCCTGCTCGAGAGCCTCGACCAGGACCTTGCGCTCGATGTTCTTGTCTTTCGAAACCTGGTCGAGAACCAGGCTTAAGCTTGTACCGTCGCTCATGACGCACTCCTCGGTGTCGTTTGGGACCCACTGCCACGGCCCTTGGGGACCGCAGGGCCCTCCCCTGCTGACCGGCGAAATTCGGCGTCCCAGTCGGGAACCAGGTTGGCACGCACGATGATGTCGAGAGGCAGTTGGTACGACCTACCCTCGCAATCGATCTGCACCCGTCCCTCTTTGGCGCCAGCAAGAACGCCGGAAAAGTTCCGACGCCCCTCCACCGGATCTGTCGTTCGAATCTTCGCTTCTTGCCCGGCAAAGCGGGCGAAATCACGTTCGCGACGCAGCGGCCTGTCGATGCCGGGCGAGCTCACTTCCAGCCGGTAGGCGTGGTGAATGCAGTCCGCGACGTCGAGCGTGGCGGAAAGGTCGCGGCTCACGCTCTCGCAGTCCTCGTGGCTGACGAACATGGGCTCGAAAACCGATTTGCCACCCTCTTCGGCGCCAGGCAGCTTGGGCTCTGCCGGCCGGTCAATGAACACGCGCATCACCCAGCCCTCGGCCTCCCGGTTCCACTGCAACTCGACAAGCTCCAGGCCAGCCCCTTCGATGGGGGGCTCGATCAGCCTCCAGAGATCGTCGATTTCTTTGCGCATTCTTTGTAAACCTGACCGGGTCGTTCAGCTTTCGGGGGAATCGTTGGACATAAAAAAAGGCGGGCTTGGGGGCCCGCCCTTCTTCCGGGTGTGCCTTATGATGTTTCACGTTCTTAGCACGGCCCAGTTTCTAGCGCAATCGCTGGCCAGCCTCTTGCCCGCGCCACAACTTCGTCGGTTGAACTTGGGGCAAAAGGGCGATAGGTCTTGGCCCGGTCGAGCGTCGACAAAGGCGCTCTGTGTAAGCGATTTTCCACCACAGCCCGTCCAAGAACGGCAAGACAGAAAAACAGGAGAACCAGAATGGCCAGCGCACACCTCGGGGTAGGAGTGATCGGTTGTGGAACCGTCGGCGGCGGCGTCGTCAAGCTGCTCATGTCCCAGAAAGAGCACCTCTTGCGCAAGACCGGCGTAGCTATCGAGCTGCGCAAAGCCGCGGATCTCGACCCCGCCAAGCGTGCCTCGACAGGATTGCCCGACGCTATGCTCACGGCCGATGCCAAGGCTGTGCTCAGCGACCCTGACATCGGCGTCGTGGTCGAGGTCATCGGCGGCGTCAAGCCCGCGCAGGCGTTCATCGAGACCGCGCTCATAGCCGGCAAGCACGTGGTCACCGCCAACAAAGAGCTCATCGCCAAGAAGGGCCCCGAGCTTCTCGCCCTGGCGCGCAAACACAACGTCACCCTGCACTTCGAAGCCAGCGTGTGCGGCGGCATCCCGGTCATCAACGCCTTCGGCCAATCCCTGGCCGCCAACCGCTTCGAGATGATCCTGGGCATCGTCAACGGCACGACCAACTTCATCCTGACCAAGATGTATCGCGAGGGCGCCGAGTTCGCCGATGTCCTAGCCGAGGCCCAGCGGTTGGGATACGCCGAAGCCGATCCCACCGCGGACGTGGATGGACATGATGCCGCCTACAAGCTGTCTATTTTGGCTTCCATGGCCTTCGACAGCCATTTCGACTACCGCCAGATCCACACCGAAGGCATCCGCGGCGTCAGCGCGGGCGACATCGCCATCGCCAAGAGCTATGGTTTCGTCATCAAGCTGCTCGCCATCGGCGTGGCCCACGACGACGACAGGGTCGAGCTGCGCGTGCATCCCGTTATGGTTTCCAAGCGCCATCCGCTCGCGGCGGTCAACGATTCCTTCAACGCGGTCTTCGCGCGGGGCAACTTCGTGGGCGACGTCATGTTCTACGGCCGTGGCGCCGGCCAACTGCCGACCGCGTCGGCCATCGTGGGCGACATCATCGACCTGGCCATGCACCAGGTCACAGGAGGAACCAGCCCGCGCATGAACTTCGGCTCGCTCAAGAAAGCCGTGGTTCCCATGGGCGAGGTCAAGACCCAGTTCTATCTGCGCCTCGACGTCAAGGATCAACCCGGCGTGCTGGCTTCCATCACCAAGATCTTCGGCGACTGCGGCGTGAGCATCAGCGCGGTCACGCAGAAGGAAGCCACCGGCGAGTCCGTCGAGCTGGTCATCTTCACCCACGAGGTCGCCGAGGCCGATTTCCAGCGGGCGGTCGCCGGCATTCGTGCACTACCGGTCGTGGTTGGTGTGCGTTCCTTGATCCGTGTGCACGTGTAGCTCACGGCTGGGGGCGAACCTTGGGATTGAAGAGCATCTTGTGTGCCTCGCGCAGGATGCCCGGAATCTGCTCACGAAACGGCGAGTCGGGAAGCGCGGCGATCATCTCGGCGTCGTCGAATTCGGCGGCGCGCGCGCCGGGAACCCATATGTCCTTGGGGCTCATCGACATGTAGCGCTCTTGCGCGAAGTCGAGCAGATCGTAGGCCAGGACCAGGTTGCGCAGCCACAGGATGCGCCGCACGTTGATTTTGCCGGGCAGCTCGTTCCACGCGCGCAGTCCCTCGAACCAGCGCCGTCCGAATTCGTCGCCCACGGCTTGGCCATAGGCCGCCTCCAGTCGTTTCACGATGGGTTCCAAGATCGGCGCCTGATCGGAGAGCAGCGGCAGCACCTTGAGGTGCTCGTCGAAATCCGACGGCCTACCCGCGCCCAGCGACAGGGTGTGAATATCGGGGTTGGACAGACACCACAAATCGTTGAAGAGCATGGGCGAAAGGGGCTCGCACAGCGTGCGCAGGCGCGCCGACGGGCGCTGCAGCCGGCCGCCCTTGTCCGACGGACTGATGATGAAGACGCCCATGTCGTGGCCTCGCGCCGCCGCGATCATGGGTCAGATTGTCCTGGAACAGGTAGTAGTAGTGGAGGTTGACGTAGTCGAATCTGCCGGATTCGATCATGCGCAGAATCAGGGGCTGCGGCGCGTGGGTGGAAAAACCGATGTGGCGAATACGCCCCTGCTTGCGCCAGCGTTCGACGACCTCCAGGCAGCCGCCGGGTGCCAGCGACCAGTCGACCGAATCCTTGTCGTTCACGCCATGGATGGCAAACAGATCCAGATAGTCGATCTTGAGCAGCTGGAAGGACTCCTCCAGCTGCGCCTCGAATTCCTTCACATTCGGCGATGGTCGCACCTTGGTTTGCAGTACAAAGCGATCCCGACGGTGGCGCGCCAGGGCCGGACCAAGCTGGGCCTCGCTGGTGCCGTAGCCGCGCGCGGTTTCCACGTGCGTGAGGCCGAGCTCCAGCGCGCGGTCCAAGGTGGCTTCCAAGTTCTTTTGGCTGCCGGCCGAGGTCTTCGCGCCGCGGGTCCAAGATTCCTGGTAGCGCATGCCTCCGAGAGAAAAAATGGGAATCGCGAGGTTGGTTCGGCCAAAGCGTCGGTAGAACACGATGGCCGAGATTATCCCCATATCGCCACCTTCGTCTATTGGCGGCGCTCGTGGCATCATGCGCGCATGCAACGAATGCTGCATTTCCCGAAAACGCTCCTCGCAGTTTGCCCCGGGCTGCTCGTGGCTGCGTTTGCGCCCGGCGTCGCCCGAGCATCGAGCACCCTCGAAATCATCGGTGCCACGACGGGTGGCAACCAGATCACGGCACGCGTCCTGTCCCACAGCTCGGCGGTGACCTATTTCAACCCGTCGCTCTTGCCCGAGGCCACGCCGAAACTGGAAGTCAGTTTTTTCGGACTGGCCACCCAAAGCAACATCCGGCTCAAGGCCCGCCCGGCCGGTGTCGACGTGCCCTCCACCGTTTATTCGACCGACGCGCCGTTGCGCCCCCTGGCAACTGCGGATTTGCCCAATCTGCGGTCAAACACCGATGCCGACGACAACGTCGTCTACGCCGCCATCGGCATGGTTCGCCCGCTGGCGGGCAAGTCCCTGGTTTTCGGCTTCTACACGTTTCTTCCCGTGCGCGCCTTCCTGAACCAGAACAGCTTCTTCGCCGATGAGCGCGAGCAGTATTTTTCCAACCAGCTTCACCCCGAATTGCTGGGCGACCGCCTCAATGTCTCCAGTATCACCTTTGCCCTCGGCTCCCAGCTCGCCGACTGGTTCTCCTTCGGAGGCGGCATCGACGTGGCCATCTTCACTGAATCCAAGGTGACCGTGTATGTCCCCGACGGCTCGGATCAAGGCCACGTGTTGCTGTCGCCGGACATCCATACCAACAGCAAGTTCAAGCCATACTTCGGCACGACGGTGCACCCAAGCGAGCGCAGCTCGGTGGTTGCCACCCTGCACTTTGCGTTCGCCAACACGACCCAGGGCCAAAACGATCTGCGCTTCTGGAACTACACCTATCCGGCCGGACAGACTTCCGTCCAGCAGGTGTACACCATCTCGCAAGGCAGCGAGCCTCTGCGCTTCGCACTGGGCGGCAGCTACTGCGGCAAGCGACTGCCCGATGGCCGCGCGCCGTGGGAAATTGGCGTGCAACTCCTCGGCGAACGCTGGTCTCAATACTACGACCGCCAAGGTGTTCATCCTCTCGACCAATGGAACAACACGGTCAGCGTCGCGCTGGGCGGTGGATTTCTGTGGCACGACCGGCACGTCACAGCGGACATCGGCTATGTGCCGTCGCCCGTTCCCGACCAAACCGGCCGTACCAACTACGTCGACAACTCCCGGCTGGTGGCCAGTGCAGGCATCGAGGGGGCCGTGAAGTTTCTCGGCCGTGATCTCGAAGCCGGTATTACGCTGTTCGGTTCGTACTTCATCCCACGCGAAGTCACCAAGGATCCAAACGCTGCCCACCCAGTCTTGGACGAGTTCCCAGACAATGCCATCGATATCCGAACCGGCCTTCCCGCCGCGGGTGCTGCGGGTCTGCAAACCAACAACCCCGGCTATCCCGGCTGGAAGAGCACGGGTTACATGCTGGGCGCTGGCGCGACGTTCAGAATCGCGCGCTAGACTACGGAAAAAGCTTGTTCTCGTTCGCGCGCACGCAGGCACAGCTGATAGAGCTACCTTGGCCCGCCCCGCCGTCCGCATCGAGGATGCCAGCGTCAAGGCTGGCACCGTCGACCGCGCCACAACCGAGCACCGAAGCATCCACAATTCTAACCATTGCAAAGTTGCTGTTGCAGGTGTTGTCGGGAACCGTGTTCGTGCCCGGCTGTGCGTACAATGTCGCAAGCGTCGTTGGGTCGCTGCCGATGACATTTTGTGCCGAACTGAAGTTTAGTGTTCCCATCAACCTATCGGTGTCGACCGCGATGGCCTCGACCGACGTGATTTGTCTCTGGACTGAATAGAGTTTTCCAGAAATCGACGCTCCACTCAGTTGAACCGTGATCCCAGGATGGCCGTCGTTGTCTTCATCGATCACGCGCGGATCGTCCGCCGCAGTCGGCAGGGGGTCAGAAGTAGGATCGACGAGTACAGCTCCAGCAATCTCCGTGGCTGGTGGCAAACTCATGATCGAGTATCCGTCGGCCACCGGCGCGAAACTTCCCATTCGGTGAACGGGCTTCTCGGTGTGCGCCCACGCGTCCGGAATGGCAACCACCGGTACCAGTGGTTTGGACTGATCCTGCTCGACGCGATCACAGTATCGGCCATCCAAGACAAGCGCGGTCCCGGTCTGGCTTATCGTCATCAACACGTAGAACACGCTCTCGGTGTGAAGCTGCCCCACGATAGCGGCGTTCACGATCTGGGCCCCTTGCACGCGCGCGACCCAGGTACCAGAGAGATCTGTCACGCCGGCCAGGGCCGGCTTGGCGGTGCAGTAGGGCAACGCCGTGGCTACCTCTTGTGCACTGGCGGCTGCCTCGGTGGTGCCAGCGTCCGGGTTCGACCCACCGCCGCCACAGGCTGCGCCAAGTGTCCCAAGAAGCACGAAGAGAAGTATGTCTCGCATGTCGCAACCTACTTCTTGAGTGCGGCTAGCACCAACTCGTAGTTGGGTTCGCGGGCAATTTCCGAAACCAACTCGGTGTGCACGACCTTGTTGCTTTCGTCGAGAACGACCACGGCACGGGCACAGATGCCGGCCAGCGGCCCGGTGGTGATGAGGACGCCATAGTCGCGGGCAAAATCTCGCGAGCGCATCATCGAGAGGGTCACGATTTCGGTCAGGCCTTCGTTGGTCCGAAACCGCTCGGAAGCGAAGGGCAGATCAGCCGAGACGATCAGGATGGCGCAATTCCGGATCTCCTTCGCCCGCTCGTTGAATTTGCGTGCGGAAGTGGCGCATACCGACGTGTCCAGGCTGGGTACGATATTGAGGACCTTCTTCTTGCCCTTGAAGTTGCCGAGCGAGACGTCCTGCAGGTCCTCGCCCACCAGCTTGAAGTCCGGCGCTTGGCTGCCAACCTGCGGCAGCGAGCCCGAAGTATTGATGGGGTTCCCCTTGAGTGTGATCGTTGCCATGAGCTTTGCCTTCCGGGCCACACACTATCAGAACCCGCGCGCGTTGAAGCGGGCAAGTCGTTGATATGGAAACCCTGAGAGGGTTTCCATGCCTTCCCGCCATGGTTCGCGCCGAGCAAAGCTCGGCGGCTCCCCACGCGACTGGCATGGGAACCCTGGCGGCCATGGCTTGACTTTGCAAATCCCCGGTCGTAGATCGGCCTTCCATGCCGAATCGGTAATCAACACCCGAACGGGGGAACCACCAGGGGTAACACCCGAGGGGCTAAGTGCATGAGCACCGGAGTACTCCTCTCTCCGAGCCCGACAGCTAACCTCGTAGGCAGGCGGCACGACGGAGGTCAAGGCCGCACCAGGAGACCATTCGATGCCCGAACCAAGTAGTCCGCCAGTCAAGGTTGCCTCCAGTGCGTCGGAGGACGACAGTAGCAGGATCAGCCTGGCAGACCTGGAGACCCCATCCTTTCTCGAACGGGCCTGGAACGTCCTGCAGGGGCGCCCCAAGAATTTCCGAGACCCAGGGATCTTTCACAAGATCTCCCTGATCGCGTTCTTGGCCTGGGTCGGGCTGGGAGCAGATGGCCTTTCGTCTTCGGCCTACGGTCCAGACGAGTGTTTCCGCGCGCTGCGAGAGAGAGGCGACTACACCTTCTTGGCCGTCTTCCTGGCCATCGCCACGGCGGTTACGGTCATGATCCTCTCACTTTCCTACAGCCGGATCATCGAGCACTTCCCGTCGGGCGGTGGTGGCTACGTGGTGGCAACCAAGCTGCTCGGACGACACGCTGGCGTCGCCTCGGGAAGCGCGTTGCTCGTGGACTACGTGCTCACCATTTCCGTATCCATCGCCTCGGGCGCGGACGCCATCTTCAACATGCTGCCTATCGAGTGGCACCGCTGGAAGCTTGTCGTGGAAGTCTGCGGCATCTTGCTTCTCGTTCTGCTTAATCTGCGCGGGGTCAAGGAATCGGTCACGGCCCTTCTTCCGGTCTTTCTGATCTTCCTCGTCACCCACGCCATCCTCATCGTGGGAGGCCTGGTGTCGCACTTCTCCAACTTCGGCGCCGTGGCCAGCCAGGTCACAACGGGTTTGCACGACGGGATGTCAAACCTGGGCTTATGGGGACTTTTCATGGTCTTCACGGCCGCCTTCGCCCGCGGCAGCGGCACCTACACCGGTATTGAAGCTGTTTCCAACGGGCTCCAGATCATGCGCGAGCCGCGCGTACACACGGGCAAAAAGACCATGGTGTACATGGCGCTTTCGCTGGCCATTACCTCAGCGGGAATCTTGTTGTGCTACCTGCTTTTTCAAGTCGCGCCTGCGGAGGGCAAGACCCTCAATGGTGTTCTGGTCGAGGCTTTTGCTGGCAACTGGCGACTCTTGGGCTTGCCCCTCGGCAAGGTCTTCGTTGGACTCGTCCTGGCATCCGAGGGCGCATTGCTCTTCGTAGCGGCGCAGACCGGCTTCATCGATGGCCCGCGCGTGATGTCCAACATGGCCGTCGACTCGTGGCTGCCCCGCCGTTTCGCTTCGCTTTCGGATCGACTGACCACGGCCAATGGTATCGTCATCCTCGGCACCGCCGCGCTCATCCTGCTCGTTGCTACGCACGGCAATCTCGACACACTGGTCGTGATGTATGCCATCAACGTGTTCATCACATTCTCGCTTTCGCAAACAGGCATGTGCCGTTTCTGGTGGCAGCGCAGCAAGCGGGCTGAGCACTGGAAGCGGGCCTTCACGCTTCACGCCGTAGCGCTGATCCTGTGTGTCGGCATCCTGATCTTCACGGTCGTGCAGAAATTCTCACAGGGCGCGTGGGTTACGATTCTGGTCACCGCGGCCCTCGTTGTCCTTTGTCTGTGCGTCGAGCTGCACTACCGCCACGTCGCGCAGCAACTGCGCCGTCTTGATCAGGAGCTGGGCGACCTCGGACTGCTCGAAGGTGAGGGCGGCGAGCCCGACCCGAAGCAACCGACGGCGGTCCTCATGGTGGGGAGCTACGGCGGCATCGGCATTCACTCCCTGCTCTCCATCCAGCGCAGCTATGCCGGCTACTTCAAAAACATCATCTTCGTGTCGGTGGCCGTACTAGACTCGGGCAGCTTCAAGGGCGAGGAAGAAATAGACCGCCTGCAAGAGCAGACGCGAGTGTCGCTGGAGAAATACGTCAAGCTGGCGCGCGGCTTGGGCTGGAGTTCCTCCTCGCGCATGGGTTCAGGCCTCGATGCGGTCAAAGTGGCGACATCGATTTGTTCTGAGCTGGCCCTCGAATATCCGCACACCATCTTCTTTGCCGGGAAGCTGATCTGGAAACGCGAAACCTGGTGGCAGCGCATCCTGCACAACGAAACCGCCTACCAGATCGAGCGCCGCCTGCACTGGAAAGGCCTGTCCATGGGCGTGCTGCCGATTCGCGTCGGTTTGGAATCGGAGAACCGGGCGGCGCCCGTCGCGGTCACACGCTAATCCCCTGGTGACTGTAGACGTTGCTCGCGTTAATCTCCGCGCCCAATGTCAGATAGAGCATCCAAGAAAATCCGCCGCGCCTTCCTCGACTACTTCGTGGGCAAGGGCCACGAAGAGATCGCCAGCTCGTCGCTGGTTCCCGCCAACGATCCGACGCTGATGTTCGCCAACGCGGGCATGAATCAGTTCAAGGACGTGTTCACCGGCAAAACCGCGCGCAAGATCCCGCGCGCCACCAGCTCGCAGAAATGCGTGCGAGCCGGCGGCAAGCACAACGACCTGGAAAACGTGGGCCGCACCGCGCGCCACCACACCTTCTTCGAGATGCTGGGGAATTTCTCCTTCGGCGACTACTTCAAGCCCGATGCCATCGCCTTCGCCCACGAGCTGCTGGTCAAGAACCTGGGCATCGATCCCAAGCGGCTGGTCTACACCGTCCACCACACCGACGACGAAGCCAGCACGCTGTGGAAAAAGGTGGCGGGCGTGGACGATTCCCGCGTGGTCCGCCTGGGCGACAAGGACAACTTCTGGGCCATGGGCGAAACCGGCCCGTGTGGCCCGTGCAGCGAGATCCACTTCCATCAGGGCGACGACATTCCCTGCGCCGAGGCCGCGACGGGCAACGCCTGCCAAGGACCGGCCTGCGACTGCGACCGCTGGATCGAGATCTGGAACCTGGTCTTCATGCAGTTCGAACAGTTCGCCGACCGCACGCGCCGCCCGCTGCCTAGGCCGTCGGTCGACACCGGTATGGGCCTCGAACGCCTGTGCGCCGTCATCGGCGGCTTTCGCTCGAACTACGAAACCGATCTCATCCGCCCGCTCATCGCCGAGGTGGAAAAGCTGACCGACAAGTCCTTCGCGCCCGCCGACTATGCGCCGGGATCCATCGCGGTTTCCATGCGCGCCATCGCCGATCACGCACGCGCGGCGGCGTTCCTCATCGCCGATGGCGTCTTCCCCGAGAAGACCGGACGCGAGTACGTCCTGCGCCGGATCATGAGGCGCGCCATCTACCACGGCTGGTTGCTCGGCATCGACAAGCCGTTCCTGGCCGGACTCGCGGGCCGCGTGATCGAAGAGCTCGGCGATACCTACGCCGAGCTGGTCGAGCGCAAGAGCCTTATCCTCGAAGTGACCGACCTCGAAGAGAAGCGCTTCCGCGAAACCCTCGAGCGCGGCTTGCGCATCCTCGACGAGGAAGCCGGCAAACTTTCGGGCAAAATCATCCCCGGCACGGTGGCGTTCAAACTCTACGACACGTTCGGATTCCCGATGGATTTAACGCGGGTCATCGGTGCTGGCCACGGGCTGGACGTGGACGAGGTCGGCTTCGAACGCGCCATGGACGAACAGCGCAAGCGGGCCGACTTCGCGGGCTCGGGCGAGGTCGCCGTCGAGGCGGTCTTTCAGACCATCTTGAGCCGCGTGGGCGCGACCAAGTTCCTTGGCTACGAATCCACGCAAGCCAAGAGCGAAATTGTCGCCCTGGTGGCGGACGGCAAGGAAGTCGCCAGCGCGCACGCTGGCCAGAGCGTGGCGGTGATCTGCAGCGAGACTCCCTTCTACGGCGAACAAGGTGGCCAGGTTGGCGACGCGGGCACCGCCACGGGCCCGCAGGGCGCGCTCAAGGTGACCGACACCAAGCGCCCCCTCTCTTCGCTCTACGTGCACATAGGTGAAGTGACCCACGGGCACCCTGAAGGTCGGAGACACCCTCGATCTCGCCGTCGAGGTCGAACGCCGAAATGCCATCCGCCGCAACCACTCGGCCACGCACCTTCTGCACTGGGCGTTGCGCACGGTTCTGGGCGCCCACGTCGCGCAGAAGGGCTCGCTGGTCACGCCGGACCGACTGCGCTTCGACTTTTCGCACCTGGCCCCCATGTCGCAAGGCGAGCGGCGACGGGTGGAAGACTTGGCCAACCAACGCGTGCTGCGCAACCTGCCCGTCGAAACCGAAGTGCTGCCTATCGCGGAAGCCAAACAGAAGGGCGCCGTGGCGTTCTTCGGCGAGAAGTACGGCGACACCGTGCGCGTGCTGACCATGGGCGAGTCCAAGGAGTTCTGCGGTGGCACCCACGCCCGCCGCACCGGCGACATCGGTCTCATCAAGATCGTCGAGGAATCGGGCGTGGCCCAGGGCGTGCGCCGCATGGAGGCCGTCACTGGCGAGGGCGCGATGGCCTACGTGCGCAAGCTCGAAGAAGAGCTCGGCCAGGCTGCCGAGCTCTTCCGCTCAGGCCCCTTCGACATCGCAGCCCGCGTGACCAAGCAAAACGCCGAGCTGCGCGAGCGCGAGAAGGAGATTTCCAAGCTCAAGTCGCAAATCGCCTCCGGCGGCGCGCGCGACCCTCTGGCCAGCCGCCAGCAGGTCGGGGATCTCTTCCTGCTGGTGCACGATGCTGGCGTGGCGGATCCGAAGATCATGCGCGAGAGCGCGGACAAGTTGCGCCCGCGCATGGAGCCGGGCGTGCTGGTACTAGCGGGCGCGGCCGAGGGCAAGGTGTCCATCGTCTGCGCCGTCACACCCGGCGCACAGGGCAAGGTCCAGGCCGGCGCCATCGTCGGTATGCTGGCCAAGGATTTGGGCGGCAAGGGCGGCGGGCGCGCCGACATGGCCCAAGGCGGAGGCGCCCTGCCCGCTGGCAGCTCGCTGGCCGACATCATCGAACGCTGGACCGCCAAGCTGCGCGAGCACCTGACAGCGGCGAAATGATAGACCCCGCCACCAAAGCTGCTCTCGCCGCCTTGGTCGAGACCCTGCGTGAACGGATTCCCGATCCGGCTACCCTGCCCGACTTCGGTTTCGATCCGGAATTCCTAAACAAGACCGCGCCGGTCCTTGAATTTCTGTGGTCGAAGTACTTCCGGATTCGACTGACCGGCGTGGAGAACGTGCCTGCAGACGGAGCGGCGCTGCTGGTGGCCAACCATTCGGGCGGATTGCCATACGACGGGGCCATGCTGATTCACGCCACGCACCGCTACCATCCGGCGGCACGACCGCTGCGACCGCTGGTGGCCAACTTCGCCTTTCACTCGCCGTGGATGCGCCCCGTGGTTGCGCGCATCGGCGGCGTCCGTGCGTCGATGCAAAACGCCCTAGCCCTGTGCAAGGCGGGCCAGCTCATCGGCGTGTTTCCCGAGGGCTTGCGCGGGGTGGGCAAGCTCTACCGCGAGCGCTACCGACTGACCCATTTCGGGCGCGGGGGATTCGTGCGCTTGGCGCGAACGGCGCAAGTGCCGATCGTTCCCGTGGCCATCGTGGGCGCCGAGGAAACCCACCCCGTACTGGCCAAGCTTACGCGCATCGCAGCGCCGCTAGGCCTGCCCTACATCCCCATCACGCCCACCTTCCCGCTGTTGGGACCGCTCGGCCTGCTGCCGGTTCCCACCAAGTGGAGCATCAAGATTGGCGAGCCCATCATGTTCCCACCCGCCGAAACGAGAGAAGAAAACAAAAAGGAAGAAAACCTGGAGATGGCGGAAATGGTGCGTAGCAAGCTGGATCACATGATCGCCGAGCTTCTCGCCGCGCGCCGTTCGGTTCTGTTTGGCTAATTCTGGCGCTTGCGGTGTCTAACCCTTTGAATTCACGACCTGCGCTTGCTTGACGGGTCCCAGGAAATGTCCGAAGGTATCGATCATATTCTCAGCCAAGTAGGATGTTGAGCCCCCTAAAGAACCCATGATTGCGGTCGGCCAAACGATCGGTAACTACATGCTCACCGCCAAGCTTGGTGAGGGAGGCATGGGGGTCGTTTACCTGGCCGAGCACCCCGTGATCGGGCGCAAGGTCGCCATGAAGGCGATCCACCCCGAGCTCTTGCGCAACCCCGAGGTCGTCTCGCGCTTCGTGACCGAGGCCAAGTCGGTCAACCAGATCGGCAACGAGCACATCGTGGACATCCACGATTTCGGGACCACGCCCGACGGCGAGTTCTATTTCATCATGGAATTCCTGCAGGGCGAGGCGCTGGTGGACCGCATGAAGCGCGCGGCCCCGCTCGATCTGGGCCGCGCCCTGGCCATCGCAGCTCAGGTTGCCGACGCCCTCGGGGCATCCCACCACCACGGCATCATCCACCGCGACCTCAAGCCCGAAAATATCTTCCTCATCACCAAAGGGCACGCGGTCGATTTCGTGAAGGTGCTCGACTTCGGCCTGGCCAAGCTGACCCTAGGCGACGACAAGGTTTCGCACAAGACACGCACTGGTTCGGTCATGGGAACGCCGTACTACATGGCGCCCGAGCAATGCGAAGGCAAAGCCAACATCGACCACCGCGCCGACATCTACTCGCTGGGCGTGATTCTGTTCGAGATGTTGACCGGCAAGGTCCCCTTTGGCGGCGAAGGCTATGGCGAGATCATCGTCAAGCACATCACCGCCGCGGTGCCATCCCCGCGCGCCATCAATCCGCGCCTGCCCGCCTCCATCGAAAGCATCATCCTGCGCGCGCTGGCCAAGCCGCGCGAGGAACGTTTCCAAACCATGGAGGAGTTCGGCGCAGCCTTGCTCGACCCGGAAGACTACGCGGCTACGGCTCCCGCCATGGCGCCGCACACTCCGCCACTTGCGCCCGCCGCTGCCATGGACGGCATGGGTGCCACACCGAACGGGCGAGCAGACAGTGTGGTGAGCGGCCAGGTACTGTTCGGCAATTCGAACACGGAAATGGGCGCGCGATCCGTTCCCCTTCCCTCCACCTTCCGGCACGCGGCCGGCGAGCTGACGGAAGAACCCGATCTCGTCCGGACCACCAAGTCGCGCAAGACCGCGCTCGTCGCCGCCATCGTTAGCGTTGCGACCATCGCGGCGGTAGCGGCCTTCTATTTCACGCAGAAAAGCTCGACAGAGCCCGCCGTCCCCGACCAGGCTCCGGCGGTCGCGCAGCCCGCAACTCCCAAGAAGGTGAAGCTGAGCTTCAAGTCCGAGCCCGACCGGCGCAGCGGTTCTGCGCAAGGACACCAACGAACAGCTCGGAATCACGCCCTTTGCCGTAGAGCTGCCCGCTTCTCAGACGGCTATCGACTTCATGTTCAGGAAAGACAGTTTCGGCGACAAGATCGAGACCTTCGTGCCCGCCGAATCGGGGCAGGTGTCAGTCGAGCTACCCGCCATTCCGCAACCGATCCCGCAGCCGCCCCAGCCGAGTGCAGAAGCTAAGCCGGAAAACAAGCCATACGCCAAGCCGGCCGCGGCGGGGCGTCGAAAACCCTCCGCAGGCCGCAAACACAGCGGGCACGCGATGGACGAAGATGGCGTTCTGGCGCCCTCATTCTGATGGCGCACGGCGACCGCCATCGTTTCGCACCAAGAGCGCGTTTGCGCCATTGACAGCGGCGCGGTTTACGATTATCTGCAAAGGACTTCCGGGCGTTTAACTCAGCGGAAGAGTGCCACCTTCACACTGCCTCGGACAGTATTGCTCGGCATTACTCGCAATTGTCTGGCCCTATAAATACAGGGGTTCCCTAGTTTACCGATTGACTGGGCATGGCAACGAAAAGTGCCTATTTCGGTACAATCGAGTGCGAGAATAGTGCACTGACTTGTTAGACTAATACCCGTGGGCAGCCGAGCGCCTCATGAACGCTTGGTGGCCGCCGAGCCTGCATCCTAAGCGGCCCGCCCACGGTAATTTCAAAGCGGATGCAAGGATGCAGAACCGTGACCGCAGACAAAACAACCCACCGCCAGGCGAAGGAAGCTCGCGCAGCCGGGGCGATCGAGGCGAAGGCGGAGCAAGACAGCCGGGGAACGGAGAACGCTTGCCAGTCGTCACCGGAACCGACTGTGCTGGTTTCCTTGGAAGAGAAGATCCAGCGAGGCTTTCGAGCCTCGCAACAGAACCCGTCGCTAGTAGACGTTCTCGAAACCGTAAAATCGGCCGCGCAAGAGCTGGCAAACGTTGCCTTCTGCTATGCGGGGCCAGGGGAGGATCTGGTTGCGGGAGCAATGCTCCATGGCGCGCGGGTGCTTGAAGGCGTCGCGACGGCTGTGATGGATCCGCAGAGGTTCAAGGCGCTCGCTCAGGCAGCGTCCGACTTGTCTATCAGACGAGGCGAACACCCCCACGTGACAGGGGCTGGGTACATCGCCATCGGGAGTGGCCACCACGTTGGAGACAATGAACGACTTCCTATCTCTCTCAAAGAACGCGCGCCTGCGGCCGCCGCCCTGAAAGAGGCTGTGCAGTACCTGCTGAAAAAGCGACCGCGCGCGACGGCACGGGAGCTTGCCGAGCGTGTGGCGAGCGCCCGCTGCTGCATCAAACACCTCGGTGCGAACCGACTCACTCCCCGCGGCGGCACGTGGCAAGACCAGGCAGAACTGTTCACCAAGGCCATTGAGCGGCTGTTTGAACGCAAGGACCGACGCAAGGACGCAGAGTTGGAGGCAGAGGACATAGTTACCGCCTGCGCCCGCGCGTGCGGAACCACGGGCGAGATATTCGGCGCCGCTCGGAAGCGCGTGAAGCGATAGGCCCCAGCCGGACAGATGCCCCATCTGTCCGCGGGCTCTTTCAGAACTCGCAGCAGCGGGGCACCCTCTGTCTATGAACTTTAGACAAACCGTCGTCTTCCCCGCAACGAAGCGCCCTCGTCTTCGAGCCGTGTTCATGCAACTCGGCGCCGATGCGCCGTCGCTGCTGAACGCTTCGCGCACGTCGCTCGAACGCGCCATCGCTGGCCTTCCGGTCCGCTTCGGCAGTGCGCTCGCAATCGAGCAGGCCCTTGACAGGCTGCCGTCTTCGCCGACGGCGCTCGCCGAGCTTGTGGCCGCCGCGCGTGCGGAGCACGCCTCGTCGGTGCGGCCGTGATCGACGAGGCTTTGGCTGCCGTGATGCGCGCCGAACTGGCGCCGCTGGCCGCGGAGATTCGAGAGCTTCGCGGCGAGCTGGAGGCGCTGCGAGCAGTGAGCCCGAGTCAGTGGGTATCTGTCGCCCGTGCGGCCGAGTTGCTCGGGGTCAGCACCCAAACCATCCCCGCTATGGCCGGCCGAGGCGAAATCGTCATCCGACATGCAGGCCGGCGCGTGCTTGTTGATGTGGCATCGCTGCGGGGGCACAGCCGCGACGAGATCGCCGCCTTCGCACGAAGAGCGCGGTCGTGAGCAAGCTGCAACATATTCCCGTCGAGCTGCGCGAGCTTGCGCAGTGGGTGTGCGCCCGAGAAGACAAAAAGCCGGTGAACCCGCACACGGGGCAGCTCGCCTCGGTCGTCGATTCGTCGACGTGGGGCACGTTCGAGCAAGCCGCTGTTTGCGTCGACTACGACGGAATCACGCATGTCGGCTTCGTGCTGACCGTCTCGGACCGTTACACAATCATCGATCTCGACGACAAGCCGAGCAAGCCGCTTTCGCCAGCACAGCGCGAAGTGCACTCGCGCATCCTTGCAGCCTTTGACAGCTACACAGAGCGCAGCGCCTCGGGCCGCGGCTATCACATCATCGTGTGCGGTGCTGTTTCGGCGGCAATCAAGCGTGACGCGGTCGAGGTGTACACGCAAGGCCGATACATGATCTGCACCGGCGAGGTCGTCAAGGATCGTCCCATCGTAGACTGCCAAGCACAGCTAGATGTGCTCGTCGCGGAAATGCAGCCTCGCGGGCCGCAGCAATCGACGGCACTTGTAGAGCACCCACCTGTGGCCACAGATGCCGAGGTGCTCGCAAGGGCCGAGCGCGCTAAGAATGGCGCAAAATTCCGTGCGTTGTGGGCCAACACTTGGCAGCCGACCGGACCCGACTCTAGCCAGAGCGCGAACGACTTTGCGCTGTTGAACGAGCTTTGCTTCTACTCGCCCAGCAACGAACAGGTGCGCCGCTTGTTTTGCAAGTCTGTGCCCGGCCAGCGCGAAAAGGCGCGCCGCAATTTGGATCGCTCAATCGCGAAAATTCGCGCTGGCGAGCCGCCACATGTGGAAATCGCCTTGGTGCCGCCGCAGATGCGCGGCGGATCCCCGCGCGCAGCAAAAGCAAGCCCCCCTGCGTCCGGCCAAGTTCCACCGCTGGCCGCAACCCAAGCCGTTGAACTTTGGGCAACCCCGCTGCCGCAACCGATCCCCACGCCCTTTTCGCCGCTTGACGATCTTCTCGGCGGCGGATTCCGTGGCCAGAACGTTGTTGCAGGCCCAACGGGCCGCGGAAAGAGCGGCGCAGCCTTGCAGTGTGCCATCGGCGCCGCACACCTGATGCCCGTGCTGTATGCGTCGACCGAATTGAGCACAAGGCAAGCACTTGCGCGCATAGCTGCGCAAGTGATCAAACAGCCATGGAGGAGGCTGTTTGAAGGTGACGCAGCGACGGGACAGACGGTTGCGGGCGCTCTTGCACCGCTCAACCTTCGCGTGGTCATGGTCGACTCGGTGACTCGGTTGCTCGAAGTGCTAGATCGAATCGCACAACACGAAGGCCGGCCGCCCTTTCTCGTGCTCGACTACTTGCAAGGGCTTGCACGAAACCCCGATGGAGATCGGCGCCTTGCCATGGGCGCGCTATCGGAGGCTATCACCACATGGAGCCGCACGACCGACGGCGCTTCTTTGGTCGTGTCCAGCATCTCCAGAGCAAACTACCTCGGCACCGACGCCAAGAACGCGGCCGACTTCGTTAATGCGGCGAAAGAGTCAGGCGATGTCGAATACGACGCTTCCTCGGTCTTGTTTTTGGATGTGCCGGCACCACCGCTAGGCGGAACATCCGAAGGCCGCTTGCACGTTGCAAAGAGCCGATTCGGCACTGTGGGCACTGTCGGCGTTATCTTCGACGGTCCTACAGGAGTCTTCAGCTACAACCCACAAGGTAGCCTGACCGAAGAGCAAGCCGCAGTTCTTGCAGCAATTCGCGTCGGAGCAACAAGCCAGGGCGCAATCGCTAGCCGATGCTGTTTGCGCAAGGCGACGGTCGGCAGCGTGATCAAAGCCCTGCTTGCTCGACAGCTAATTGGGACAAACCCACTCCGCACGCTTGATGTGCAAATTGACAAAGTAGCTCTTGCAGGCCGATTTGCAGACCAATTTGACGCTCGGAGTCCGGGAACCGTTCCCGGTTCGTTCCCATCGGTTCCCGACACCCTGTTTTCCCGAGAAAAGTTGGTTCCCGACCCCGGAACCAACCCCGTGGGGGGAAGATTGGTTCCCCCCCTTTAGGGGGGAGCCGGGAACCATGACCCTGTGCACCAACAGAGTAGCTCGGACGTCAACAAATAGCACAGCTCATTGTTGCAAAATGCCCAGTCAAACGAGATGGAGGTTGAAGCATGAGCGAAGTCGTTAGGTACGTATTATCTCAGTGTGCACTGCACAGCCTAGAGTTCAGGGTGCGCGGCGATGAAGTCTATGGTTTGCAAGACGCGCGTCTGTTGTGCATGACGCTGACGCCAGACGAATTTGCAGAGCTGCTGCACATATTGCGGCTTGCAGCCGATGCTTATTACCACCACTTGTCCGATGCGCCACACGTCACCCGCTGGCCGGCGGACAAGCCGATGCCACGGCAACCCAGGCGGAACCGATACTCCTTACTGCAACAAGATGGTGCGCAACCGAGCCGTGACCAGCGTGGCCGCTTGATCGTGCGCAGGTTCATCAACGACGGCCTCGGCCTCAACCCGCCAGTTATGCCCAATGCCGTTGTGGCGAGGCAACAAGAGCCGAGTTTGCAGTCGTCGAAACCGTGGCGACGGTACGCATAGGCAAACTATAGGTAAGGTGCAGCATGCAGCCAAGATCAGGACCGCGAGCGAAAGATCCAAATAGCAAGACGCAGCGTGCGCTTGCCAAGCGGACGGCGGAGCACCTAACCCCTCGCATGCGTGAGCGCCGCGACCGCTACATAGCTGCACTCTTGCAAGGCGCGACCAAGACAGCAGCAGCACGCGCGGCTGGCTTCTCCCCACGCAGCGCCATGCAGCGAGGCGCCACGCTGTGGAATGAACCTTGGGTGCAGCAACGGTTCCGCGAGCTACGCGCGAAGCTGGAGAGAGACGAGCTACTCGACTTTGCCGAGCTTGCCCTTGCTGTGAAAGCGATTGCGTTCGATGAGTGGACGACTGCAACTTGCGACCGTATCGCCGCGTGCGCTTTGCTTGCGCGTCTCTTCGGTTTTGAAGCGCCCCGAGAGGCGCGGGTTGCAATGACCGGCGGTGTGCTCCTGCTGCCCGTTGCTGAGTCGATGGACTTTTGGGAAAAGCAGGCAATCGCTGCACAAGCGGCGCTACAACGAGAGGTTGAACAAGATGCTAACCAGTGAAGCACGAGGGCCAATTGTGGCGAAGGCGGCCAAGTGACGATGCGGATGGCTGCGCGCGGAGGCCGCAGTGCCCGCGGTCGGCCCTTCGGTACCAGGCGGCTTGCTCGGCTCGCTTTGGATGCCAGCTCGCAAGCGAGCATCGCGAGCGCACGGCGCGCCTTTGCTAGCTGGCCCCCCTGTGGTCTTCAATCCAAAGGAGCAGCTGTGATCGCGCGCTGCTGCGTTCTACGGTTCCAAGATAGTTTCGTGCTTGGGCTGCGATGGAGCTGGAGCCGGCGCGACTGGAGCACGGGGAGCAGGATCGGCCGACCGGGCATCCGCTGGACGTCGGTCGTTACCAGTTTCCCACACGAAGTACGGCTTCTGCCGCTGAGCTTCGGGATCTCGTCGCACGCACCTAAATCCAGAGGTGTCGCGCTCAACGCAGTCAGCGGGAATTGTAGAATCAGACTGGGGTAGCTGAGCACGCGTGAAATCCATGAATTCCGCGCATCCGGGCAGCAACGACACCGCGACAAGCAGCAAAGCGCGTTTCATGGTCCGATCCTTTCGTTGGGTTATTGATCGTCGGCCGCAATCGGGTGGCTGTCAACCCTGGCTCAGCGATTTCCGGCCGGCGTGCGCTTCGCGGATACCACATCCGACGCTCTACCGACACAGCCACCGACGGAGAACGCACAAAAAGGCGCGGCGTACCGTGGCCATAGTGCGGGCCAAAGGGGCGGAACCGGGGCGAATCCGATGCGCAATTGCGACGCAAACTAATCTACTTGTATAATTACTAATAAATGGTAAAACACAGGAATGCTCATGAGTGAAAACTCGCAAGTTACTAGGAAGTCTGCAAAACTGGCCGCCGACGTGGGACGACCGAGAACCCGCCCGCCCGGCGAAAAGACGACGCTATCGTTTCAGGTTGAGGATGCATTCCTCAAAGCCCTGGACGAGGAAGCCTTGCGTCTGACGGCCGAGCGAGGCCCCGGTGCTCGCAAGGTGAGCCGGTCCGAGATAGTCACGGTCATCCTGGCCAAGTGGCTGGCCGACCGCTCGAAGAAGCCTCGCGCTTAAACCGCCCGCGCGCCGTAGCTGCGCGCCCGAGTCCCGCCCCGAATGAAATGGGGCAGCGCCACTGCAATGGCCTGCCCCGTGGTCGAAGTCCCTTTGATGGAGGAAACGACGGTGAAGAACGTACCACGCCCGAAGCGCCCACGTGAACGAGCGGCAACCCCGGCCGAGCTGGCCGACGAAGCCCGCCGATGTCGGGAGGCACGGGAGGCACACCGCCCCTTGGCGCCCAAGCCTGAACCCACCGAACGCGCGGCGAAGCTGGCGGCCCTCACTACGTTGGTGGCCAATGCCTCGGCGTAAGCGGCGGTGGGGTTCGGGCAGCGTGTTCGAGCGCGAAGGCCATTGGTATGCACGTTGGCGGGAAAATGGGCGGCATAGGTGCAAGTCCTTCGTCTCGAAGGAGCTTGCAGAGGCGGTGCTTGCGAAAATTGTGCGGGATATCCAAGCCGGGGAAGGTGGCTTGCCCAAGGACCGGCGAGACGTTCCGGCGCTGGACGAGCTGGCGAAGGCATGGCTCAAACGCAGGGAGAAAACCCACAGGTCAGCCAAGGACGATAGGTGCCGCTGGCGGGTTCACCTTGCGCCCGTCTTCGGTCGCCTGAAACCCTTCGAGGTGGATGCCGCCAAGATCCGCGCCTTCATCGAGAAGGAGCTTGGCAAGTCGAAGCCCGCCACAGTCAGCCGTTGCATCGGCATGTTGTCGTCATTCTTCGAGGACGTGAAGGAACAAGGCCACCTTGCGGTGAACCCCATCGCCACCCTACCCCGCTCAACCAGGCGGCTCTATCGCAGCGACTACGACACGCGGTCAACGCCCTTCCTGCATTCCATGGCGGACGTGCGGCGCGTGTTCCTGGCCCTGTCTGAACCGTATTGCGTGGCGTTCGCGTGCGGCGCCCTGGCCGGCTTGCGCACCGGGGAAGTGCTGGGCTTGAGCTGGCCAGATATCGACCTTCCAGGCCGGCGCATCCGGGTGCACCAGCAAATGCAAGACGGGCGTCTTTGCGGCCTGAAGGACGACGAACCGCGGATCGTTCCTCTGCTGACCGACCTGGTGCCCATCTTGGCGGCGTACCGGCTCAAGACGGGCGGCCAGGGGCTTCTGTTCAAGCCAGCCGTGCCCGACCGTGGTGGCCGGCCAGAGCTGGGAACGGATCCGGGGTTCGTCAGACCGCAGACCCTAATTGCGCACCTGTATAAAGCCTTGAAGGATTGCGGCCTGCCCAAGATGACCTGGTACCAGTGCACGCGGCACACCTTCGCGTCACAATGGGTCATGGCGGGAAACCCCATCGAGACGCTGTCCAAGATTCTCGGGCACGCCAGCGTCACCACGACCGAGCACTACGCGCACCTACGGACGGACCTGTTCGCAGAAAAAGCCTACGATGCCCTGAAGGTGGACCTTGCCCGGCCGGCGGGTGACGTGGTATCGATCTCGCCGTCTCCCGTTCCGAATGCGGGCACTATGTGCACGGCGCACGAAGACACGGAAGACGAAAACCAAGCACAAGTCAGCGTTTTGACAGCACATTCGGGCGTTTAACTCAGCGGAAGAGTGCCACCTTCACACGGTGGAAGCCGCAGGTTCAATCCCTGCAACGCCCACAAAAAAGCTAAGAGATTCTGGCCAGTTAGCGTGGCAGCGCTAGCTGGCTTTTTTCATTTCGGACCCAAGCACACCACTAAGCACACCACTTTCACTTTTCCCTGCCCGCTTCTCGACTGGTTCAGGCGCGGCCGTCATGGCTTCCCGGACCTTGGCCAACGAGACCACCTTGGCGATGCCCTCCCTGATCTCCTGCCCGCCCACCGTGCTGTAGTGACGCTGCATCACCTCGGTCGCGTGTCCCGACACCGCCCTGGTCACGACGTCCTTCACCTCTGCTGCGCGGGCGAGATCTTGAAACGTCCGCCTCATTCCACGAGGTGTCAGCTTCTTGCCCAGCTTCAGCGACTTGGCCACCTCCGTGAACGGCTTCACCAGCACGTTCTCGGCGTGGAAACCGCCAATACGCGATGGAAAGAGCAGTTCCGACTCCCGCATCCGGTCGTTCTGGAGTTCGTCCACATGCCACCGCAGGATGTCCATGAGTTCCTGAGGCAGTTCAAGACGCTGGTGTCGCTTCGTCTTGGTTGTCTCCATCACGTCCTTCCTCCTGGTGTGCGACCGCCTGACCAGCATCACCCCCTCGTCCCAGAGCAGATCCGGTGTCGCCCCCTTCCGTCGCAACGGCCGCAGACTGGACGGTCTCAACCCAGTGGCGAAGCCCACGGCTGCCATGGCAAAAAACTGCGGGTAGTCTTGCCGCAGCCTCGCCAGGAAAGCCGGTACTTCGGCCACCGTCAGAGCGTTCGGCTCCTCCTCCGTGTACGTGTGGTGCGTGCTGGTATCGAAAGGCTTCACCCCCATCACTGGGTTGCGCTCCAACTCCAGTTCGCCTACGGCTGAGTTCATGACCGATTTCAGCACCGACAACCACCCGTTAGCCGTGTTCGGCGACAGCTGCTTCGCCTGAACCCGCTTTCCGATCATCGCCTTCCACTGCTCCACGTCCGCTCGCCTAATCTGGTCGATGAGCAGATGGCCAAAAGCCGGGAAGAGATGATGTTCCAGAACGTCCCCCCACTTCTCACGGGTCTTCGCCGATTTGACCTCACCGGTCGCCACCTTCCTGGCCAGCAACGATACCGCGTAGGCGTCGAAGCGCGTCGTTTCTGTCCGCGTCCGCCCGCCGTGCCTGACCTTCTCCAGTTCCTCGTCCAGAACGCGATACGCGCCTGCTGCGTCCGCGTCGGGCAAGGTCTTCCTGACTTCTCTCGTCTTTCCTGTCCTGGGATCGACTGCCCGACCCCGGATGAGGAATCCACCTTCCTTCCTGCGCCAGACCCCCGGTTTCGAGGGCTTGGCCGCAATCCATGATTTCCATCGTTTGACCCACTTGGGTTCCTTCTTCTTCACTTCCATGGTCGCCTCCGTGGCTGGAAGGCGTCCCTGGACGTCCAGCCGCAAGGGTATCACGAGGGGGAAGGCCGAGGATGAACCGATCCAGATCCTCTACGGACCACATCCAGGTACCGGTTCCCCCTCGCCTTCCAGCCGGTCGGACTTTTCCCACCATATATGCCTTTCGGAGCGCACTACTCGTCTTGTAACGCATATACGCCGCAGCCTCTGCCGTGGTGAGATATCTCGGCGTTACCGCCATAGTAGTCAGCCGTTCAGCCATCACCACAGTGTCCTGCGCACTTGCGCCGTCGCCAGAATCCTCAAAACTGAATTCCGTCCACCACTCCTGCTTGCCGCGCGACCCTGCTTCGCGCACGCTCGTAAATCATCGGCCGTGTCTGTTCCATTTTTCCTGATCGCCCAATTTTGCCTTGCGACATTCGAGTCTCCCTTTCCAAACCGGAAGTCCGCCATGACTTCCACGGCAGCGTTCATTCCTACCCTTATCGGGACAAGTGCCCCCTCGGTCCCGCCGTTTCTTCACAATGAGCAGCTGCACTCCGCCGGTCGAAAAAGTCGCGACACCGTGGAACCGACACCCTCGGCCGCCCGATAGTACTTGGTGACTCGCAGCCGCCAATGCCAAGCGTCAGCCCTTCCGAACCGTCGGCGAATTGATTGCAGGCGTTCCCGTTTGGGCGCCGATTCCGGAATGACCTGGGCAGGGATTACGGAATGGTGCGGGCACATATTTCGGAGGCATCTGGGTGCTGATTCCGGTGCAACGCGGGCACATATTCCGGACCACTTGCGCACCGAAACTGCGGTCCAGATCGAGCGAGTGACGAGCTGGGGTGGGGCCTGAGCACGGCGGGTGTTTGCGGGCACCGTCGCGCGATGGATCGACATACCATGCGCAAAATTCGAGAGATTCTTCGCCCGCATCGCGAGTGCCATCTGACCCAGCGGCAGATCTCGGCATCGACCGGGGTCTCGAAAGGGGCTGTGTGACCGATTACGTGCGCCGCGCACGCATGGCCGGCATGACCTGGGAGCTGGCGCGCGAGATGGACGACTCCGCGGTCGAGAGACGGCTGTTCCTTCTTTTGGGTAGAAACGAGCCACCCAGGCGGGTGCCGATTGATTTCGCCTAGGTCCGCAGACAGAAAGTCAGTCGGACGCGGCAGCTCAAGACGTTCACGCAAGCGGAACACGATCCGAAAAGTCCTCGGGCACGGATGCCTTCTGGCGAAGGCGGAAGGACAAAAAGGCATTTGTGGTCGGCAAAACAATGAACCTCTACGTTCGGAGTTGGGCGCTGCTTCGCTTCCCACGCGCCCTCTCACGGTTCCCTCCCTGCTCGTCGGCTTCGCCTCCTGCGCAGGGTCCCTCCCGTTCGGGGAGCTAGGTCGCTCGCTCTAGGGCGCCCCAACTCCAAACGCAGAGGTTCCAAAATGAATAGCCAACCCAACACAAATTTCAATCCTCCCACCTCCACCACCGCCTGCACCCTCCTGCCCCCAGGGCCTGTTCCGGCCCCTGCCCCCCGCCAAGCGGGGGACATTCCCGACCCGCCCCTCTCCGCCGCAGGTAGTTCTAAAGCAAAGGGTGGAACTGTTTTCGACGTTGTCACCGACAAGATCATCTCGCTACTTGAGCAAGGCACGGCACCTTGGCGTGCCGATTGGGTTCGCGCTGCGAAGACGCCCATCTCGCTCCACACCGGGAAGCCCTACAAGGGCATCAACCACTTCCTTCTGGGCATGATCTCCCAAATGAGCGGCTATCCCTCGCCATACTGGCTGACTTTCAAGCAGGTCGGCGAGCGTGGTGGAAAGGTTCGCAAGGGCCAGAAAGGCAGCCCGTGCTTCTTTTGGAAAGTCTACGATGCAAAGGGCGGCGGCGATCGAAACGAGGACACCACCACCGAGGGAAAGAAGCGTTTTGTCGCGCGTTACTACACCGTCTTCAACGTTGCCCAGTGCGATGGCCTGGAGTTTCCACAACCGGTGATGCCCGACCCAACCACTTCAGGCGCAAACCCGATTGCCGAGGCAGAGAAGATCGTTGCGGGGTACCACGGCCCGAGCATCCAAAGAAAAGGTCTTCGCCCCTGTTACCTCCCGCTCGCAGACACGGTGGAAATGCCTGAGCGAAACATGTTCTTCAGTCCGGAAGGCTACTACGCCACGTTGTTTCATGAACTTGTTCATTCAACAGGACGCGCGAGCCGCCTCGATCGGGACATCGAAACACCGGCGCCATTCGGCTCTCCCGACTACTCGCGCGAGGAGCTCGTCGCAGAGCTAGGAGCTGCGTTTCTTTGCTCGGAGGCAGGCATCGCCCCACCGGTCATCGAGAACCAAGCCGCCTATTTGGCCGGGTGGCTCAAGGTCCTAAAGACCGATCGGCGCGCGATCGTCACCGCTGCAGGCCAGGCCGAAAAGGCCGCGGATCTGATTCTCGGCCGCGTGCCGGTGGAGGGCTCAAATTGAAGATCAGCAACGCAGAGCTGGCGCTTATCAAGTGTGCTCTCGCCCAGTATCGAGCAGCACAGGCAGATCGTCTAAACGTCGTTCGAGGGTGTTGGTGCAGCCATTGCCAGCGTTGGAGAAGGCAAAGGGATTGCCTCCACGGCTTGTGCTCTGACTGTTCTGCCCTCCTCGGTGCGATCGTTGACAAGCTGCAATGCTTTCGGTCACCGCGCGCCAAGCCAGCAGCGCCACAACTCGGGCCGCCTGCCGTCGCCGGTTGACACCGCGAATCGATTCGCCACTTCGTCTCCCGAGGCGAGTGGCGAATCTTCCCTTTTCCCGCGAGCCGCCCGGCGCGGTCCCTGGTGGACCGCGCTACTTTCCGGAAGTCCAAAGTCGGGATTTCTTCCACACGGGGCTTCGCCAGCCTTCGCCGCTATCCCGTCGGGCTGTCCCCATTTCTCTCCCATCAAAGGATAGGTGCTCTCCCATCACCACACGCAAGGCATTGATAGCCTTCCGCAGCACTCTGACGTCATCGCCCTTTTCCGCATCCTCAACACCAGCGACGACATCGCCAATCGTCTCCAAAACCAACTCCGCCAGACGATATCGGTTTTCTCCAACAATGCGCCTTGCCTGCGCAACCAGCTGCTTCGCTTCGAGTTGCGCGCGCCACCAACGTGCCTGTTCCAAGAGATTACGCAACATGACTAACCTACTTTCAACCTAGGCTCGCAAATCAGATGCCGAACTGCTCGCGCACTTTTCTCAGGATCTCGCGCGCGATGATCGAGCTCGGCTCCTCCACAAGTGACTGCGCCAGTTCTTCGGACGCCTGCACTTTGTCATCAGCAGCCCACACCACCTTGCCGTGTTGGTCGCGGGCCACCATCTCGTAGTAAGCGGTCGGCTTGCTCCAAGTCCCAGCCTTTTCGAATCGATACACTGTCACTGCAACCTGCAGATTTTCGCCAGCCCCGGCCCGCTGGTTCAGCCGGCCCAGTTCGTCCCTCACCGCTTGAAGTAGATCCACCGGCGCATCCGGAACCGCCCAGCTCCGCTCTTCCTGCCACTGCACCAAACCCCAAGGCCGCAAGTTTGGGGATTGCCAGAACCGCTCGAAAGTCCCCTTTCCTGACCCTTTTCCACCCCGCAGGTACCCCTGCTCCTCCTTGCCCAGCGTGGTTTTGCCCTCATGGAAAGCAGTGGACGCGCACCCGGAGCACAGCGCTACTACGATCATTATCAGACGCTTCATCACTACACCGCCGGTCGCGTTGTGTTTGGTGCTGACGACCCCGTTGCACGCGAGCCATCTGCATGGCTCGTTGCCGCCGCCGACCTAGACGCCCCAGTCGCCTTGCCATTTCCGGCTTCTGTCTTGTCCTCAAGGCTGTCCTGGAACAGCTTGTCCCGCTGGAAGAACTGCTCCAGCGCCTGATCCACGGTGAGCACCAGCGCCTCGTCTTGTTCGGCGCCAACTTCCGCCGCTGCCCACATGACGTAGCGATCGAGGCTCTCAGCGGTCTTTGCCGACATGCTCACCTGCCGCGTGACCCTGCTGCGCGCGCGCTCGTAAATCATCGGCCGCGTCTGTTCCTTTTTTCCTGGTCGCCCAATTTTGCTTTGCGACATTCGAGTCTCCTTTCCAAACCGGAAGTCCCGCCGTGACCTCCACGGCAGCGTTTCTTCCCACCTTTATCGGGAGGAGCGACCCCTCGGTCCCGCCGATTCTTCAGAATTCCCGACTGCACGCGGCCGATCAGAAAGTCAACGCCACCGCGGAACCGACACCCTTGTCCGCCCGATAATACTTGGTGACTCGCAGGTGCGAATACCAAGCGTCAGCCCTTCCGAACCGTCGGCTAATTGATTGCGGGCGTTCCCACAGGTCGTACTTCCACGCAGTGCGCTCCCGCCTTTCTCCCGACTTCAGGGCGACTAATGGCCAGACCGTTCGTTGGTCGCGAGCAGCTCGAACTGAATATCGTTGTGGCCACTGCGCAGAATCATCCAAGCGAAGCCAGCGGTCTTCTCAGCTGCTTGGTCACTTCCAATCCTTTTGTTCCTCCGCATCAGGCACCACGCGGGGCCTTTTTGTCGCGCCCTGCACCCATGCCGCTTCTGCTTCGGCCTACGGCCGCTCTTCGAGTTTTGGGTCCTGGCCAAAAAAGGCAGCGGCAGGGTTTGGGAGCTCCGGCTCCCGCGTTTTGGGGTGCCCCGATGCGGGGCCAAAAGGAGAAAGACCATGACCAAGAACTTCGTAGAAATCATCGGCTTCGCAGGACATGACCCCAAGCGCAGTGGCAACAACGATACCTCTCGCGTTCGACTTTCAGTCGCGACCAACGAACGGTGGCACGACAAACAAACGGGAGAAAGACACGAACGCACTGAGTGGCACACAGTAGTTTTCTGGGACCGCCTGGCGGACATAGCCGCCGACTACGTGCGGAAGGGCTCCCACATCTTGGTATCTGGCGCCATCAAGTCACGCCAGTACGAAGACAAAGGCGGCTCCAAGACGGTGTGGGAAGTCCACGCCCGCGAGCTACTTCTGCTCGACCCTCGCACAAGCGAAGTCGAACAAGTCGGCGAATCGGACGAGCCAGCTCCCGCTCCCCAGTCCTCACCTGCCTAGGAAGTCGCAGTCGGAGGCGCCCCCTGGTGGGGCGTCTCCCAGCGCTGTTTCCCGGAGTCCAGACCATGCAAAAAGTCCCGGAGCCCCCCGCCGCTTGCGCGTCGGCACCCCAACGAAAGTCGTTGGAGCATGAACATCATACATCGACCAACGAAAGTCGTTGGCGCGATGTATTAATGCCCCACGGCAGCGAAGCTGCTCGCGGGGCGGTTGGGTAAGCCCAGATGGCGTACTACGTCCGCGTCGCTACGCGAGGCTCTGCAGCCAAGGGCACCCCCAAGCAGGCACTGAACTACATCACTGACGGCCACGACTCCCGCCGCGACCCCAGTTACTCCGATGCCGAACTCCACTACATCGCGAGAATGGATCCGGGTTGGAAGACGAATCTCGAAGGTGGCCGGGTGCCGCTCGTCGGCTTCGGCCAGCTCGCGGGCGAGCGAGACGAGGGCAGCCTGGCATCTCGCTTCGAACACGCCTGCCAGCCCTACCACGACATCCGAGGCACCACCGGCTACAAGTCGATCACGCTGACCGTTCCCAAGGAGGTCAGCCTCTACGCCGAAGGCCATCGACAAAAGGCCAAGGAAGCCATCAACGCCGCGGTTCAAACCGCCCTCGACCGCGCCTTTCCAGGTCTGCGCTACTCGGCTGTTGCCGCCATTCACACACGCAACCAGGTCGGAGAAATCCACTACCACGTCCACGTTCTGGTCGGGAAATTCGCCCGCGACATCAAGACCGATCGTGTGGTTTCCCTCAACAGCCAGGCAGGCGGAAACGGTCCTGGGCGTGTTCGCGAGATGAAGCTCGGTTGGCTGGACGGCATCGAAAGGGAATTTCGCGAGCGCCTGCAGCTCGGTATCGAGCAGAAGACGCCACGCAGCCCGGTGGCCCTCGTCCTCCCTGACGGCTCACGCCTGGAGCCCCTCAATCGCGAAAGTCGCCGACTTCTCGAAAAGCAAATCTGCCCAACGTTTACGGAGACCGCCCCCTCCGGTGAGACAATAACGCGACATTTCCGCTGGAGCGCGATGGACGATCGCATTTTCGAGATCGCCTCCGGCGCTCGCGGCGCCAGCTCTTGGGATCTCGAAGCTTTCAAGGAGCACTTCCCCGAACAAGCACGCTACGCTGCACGCTACGAGACCCGTGTCCGCTCCCTCCAGGCCATCGGGTACCTCTCCCCCGAAGGGAAGATATCCACTGCCTTTCGCGTCCACTTCGCCGCTCACCACGGTGTCCTGACTCCGGAGCTACAGCGCGTCCGTCTCGACATTGCCCAAAAGCTCGCACGCGATAAAGTCCCCACTGCTGTGCCTTTTCGGCCAGATCAGTTCTGGGCACAGGTCGAGCGCTTCTCAAATATCCAGCGCCGTATTCAACGTCTGGGGTACACGCGCGAGGAAGTCACCAACATCCTCGCGCGAGCGCAAGCACGCAAACCATCCCGCGAAAATCTCCAACTCATTCGTGCGACCGCTGAGAAAAAGGCCGCCCTTGCACCGCCGCCCAAGACCCTTCCTCAGACAAAAACGATCATTCGCGCGTATGTGGCGCTGCAGAAATCGAAGGTCCAAAGGATCTACCTCATCACGTCCGGCGTCCTCCAGTTCTGGAAGTTTTCCGAAAAGCGCGCGCTTGCTGCACAGCTTAAAAGGGTTGCCGAAAGAGATTTCTTCTACGCGAAGGAGAAGCGCCTCGCGCAGCTCGGCCGCGTTCTTCGACCGGTCATTTGGCTTGTCCGGGTCACCATGCCGCGCGAGGCGCGGCGCCTCGATCAGGCTATTGTCAGATGTGCGCGCCTCGCTCAACAACAGCACATTCGCAAAGCCGGCCGTGCCGAAACCCAGAAAGCCTACGAGCAGTGGCGGGAGAACTTCGTCAAGAAGCCGCTGGCGGATCTGAAGAAAGAAAGCCAATCCCTCCAGCACCCGGCGCAGCAACCGGAACTCCAGCGACTAGAACAGGCACGTCAGCGCATCCGGACCCCCGAGGTTGCGACCGCTGCCGACCACCTCCGCCGCGGCTACGCCGCCCTCCTTACCCTTTCCCCAAAGGACGCCAAAAGTACCGACTGCCTCAAGCCATGGGTGGGAAAAGAAGAGCAACTCGTCGACCACGTCCTCCAACAAAGCAAAGGGCAATCGTCCACTCTCACCAATGACGAGTATGCCGCGGCCGTTCGCGTTGGACGTGTCGGCCACCTTCTCGCCCTCGCTGACACAACCAAACCGGTGCGCGTCCCCGACGCGTTCACCGAGCACAAGAAGGATCTCGAAAGTCTTTCCGTGCGCATCGAAAGCCTGGGCCTTCGCAACCCGTTCACGCCAGAAAATCTCAAGGCGCTGTCGCCTTCGCAGGTTCGCGCGCAGCTTCAACTCGCCCAAAAGTCCGGCCTCCTTGACGACGGAGCCGCCTGGGCGTTCAAGGGTGCCGCTGCGCGCACCTTCGTTTCGGAGATCTCGCGACAGCTCGACCAAACCCGGGACGTCGACCGTCGCCTCGAAGACAAACTCATCGCTCGCAAAGGATCCACATGAGTCAGCAACAAAAGAAGGTCCACTTCTTGCCCTTTCTCCACATCCTCGTCTGCCTGGTTCTCGCCACCTGGTGGGGTGTCTACTTCTGGCACCATAGTCCAAGCCGCGACCTCTTTCGCCTCCAGGCACCAACACAGCACCAGACGGTCCACGCTTCTCGGCATTCGTCACTGCTTCCGAAGATGGACTATCTCAATGGTAGCCAGAGCAGTCGATTCATCCTGGCAACCCGAGCAGCACTGGCAGATCTCACGTGTGGTCTGACCGCTGAACGATCCCCTCATCGCGCGCAACTCATAAGCACTTGATATTGCTGGCGATTGAAAAACGTCGAGGATTGACTTATCCACAGCAAGTTCTGGTATGAGCTTGATCCGTTTTCGTGGACACCCAACGAAAGGCGGATACCGTGGCAAAGATGGAAGACAAGACGAAACACCGACGGCCGAGGCGCACGTTCACTGACGAGTTCAAGGCAGGGGCAGTAGCGCTGGTCTTGGATGAGAAGAAAGCGGTGGCACAGGTCGCCGATGACCTGGACCTGTCCCAATCGGTCCTGCGCGGCTGGATGAATCAGGCTAGAGCAGATAGGAGCAAGGGCAAGACCGGTCTGACAACCGAGGAACGCGCGGAGCTGGCGCAGTTGCGGCGTGAGAACCGTGTGCTGCGAATGGAGCGGGACATCCTAAAAAAAGCCGCGGCCTTCTTCGCGAAGGAGAGCGCATGAAGTTCGCGCTCATCGCCGAGAAGAAGGCCAACGAGCCTCTCTCGCTTTGGTGTCGGGTTCTTGGTGTTTCGCGCACCGGGTTCTATGCCTGGTGCGCACGTCCGGAGTCCCAGCACCAACGCGACGACCAACGGCTGGCAGTCCTAGTCAAGGAGTCCCATGAGCACAGCCGCAAGACCTACGGCAGTCCGCGCGTGCTCGCGGACTTGGCCGCGAAAGGTGAGCACGTCAGTCGCAAGCGTGTCATCCGGCTGATGCAGCAAGAAGGGCTCCAGGCCCGTAGGCGACGCCGGTACAAGTGCACCACGATGAGCGAGCACGACCAGCCGGTGGCGCCCAATATCCTGGATCGCCAATTCCAGGCCGAGCGGCCCAACCAACGCTGGGTGGGGGACACCACCGAATTGTTGATAGGCGAGAGCGGCGGCAAACTCTACCTGGCCGTGATTGTCGATCTGTTCGCGCGATTCGTTGTTGGGTGGGCACTGTCTGCCGTCAACGACCGACACCTCGTGCTTAAGGCACTAGAAATGGCTACCCGGAGGCGTTGCCCAGACGCCGGGTTGCTCCACCACTCGGACCAGGGCAGCCCCTACGCCAGCGAGGACTACCAGAACATGCTCAACGACAGAGGCATCGTATGCAGTATGAGCCGCCGTGGCGAGTGCTACGACAATGCTGCGATGGAGAGCTGGTTCTCGACCTTTAAATTCGAGCTGGGGGAAAAGTTCGCGAGCTACGCTGACGCGAAGAGGGAGTCGTTCGACTACATCGAGGTGTTCTACAACCAGCAGCGGCGTCACTCGTCCATCGGCTACATTTCGCCTGCCCAGGCCGAACAAAGGCACCGCGAGCAACTGGCAATGAAGGAAGCGGCGTGACCTCTCTTTGCGACTGTGACAACATGCTAACCGACGACGGAACGACGTAAACAACCTGTCCACCGAATCGGATCAAGCTCAGTACATGGATTCCATGAGCCACGAGACGACGACTCCTGGAACTAGATTGCGCAAGCCACTCGCAAAGAATCGGTTGCGCCCGGCGGACACACAGCGGTTTGTTGAGAAGCTTATTGGAGAGGATTTCCACGCGAAGAGAGTGCTTTCGCTAGCCAACGGGGTAACCGGCGTCATCCACGGCGCCACGCTGGGCATTCACGCCATCGGACAAGGGTTGGCGCAGGCTCAGGGACTGAATCCAAGGCACGCAGTCAAGCAGGTCGATCGCCTGATGAGCAATGCGGGTATCTCGTGCGATACCTTCTTTAAGAACTGGGTGCCTTTCGTGCTGGGCGCGCGTGAGGATGTCTACGTCGCGCTCGACTGGACTGAGTTCGATGCCGACGACCATTGCACCATCGCCTTGTATCTCATCACGTCCCACGGACGAGCGACGCCGTTGCTGTGGCGAACAGTCAGGAAGTCAACCATCGAAGGCTGGCGCAACGACCATGAGGATGACCTCCTGGCGCTGTTCGCCAAGCTGCGTCCGGCGCATACCAAGCGAGCGACCGTGCTGGCAGACCGAGGGTTTGGGGACCAGAAACTCTATCCCTTCCTTGTTTCGCTCGGCCTGGATTTCATCATCCGCTTTCGAGGAATCATCTACGTCGAGGCATCCAACGGCGAGGTCCGACCTGCGACACACTGGCTTTCACCGAGCGGACGAGCGGTCAAGCTTGCGAACGTCAAGGTCACCTCCGACCGGACGCCGGTGGCTGCGGTGGTAGGCGTGCACGCGCGCGGAATGAAGGATGCCTGGCATCTGGCGACGAGTCGATTCTGATCTCAGCGGCGCACAGGCAGTCAAGGCGTACGGCAAGCGCTTCACCATCGAGGAAACGTTCCGCGACGCCAAGGACGCACGCTTTGGAATGGGTTTGAAAGCTACGCACATTGCGGATCCCGAACGACGAGACCGACTCCTTCTCCTGGCGGCCATCTCCCAGGCATTGCTCACGCTTCTGGGTGCCGCGGCGGAAGAAACCGGACTCGACCGCAAGCTCAAGGTCAACACGGTGAAGCGCCGGACGCATTCGCTATTCACCCAAGGCAGCTATTGGTATGGAGCCATTCCAATGATGCCGGAGGAGTGGCTTGCGCCCCTAATGGCCGCATTTGGCCGCCTAGTTTCCGAGCAACGGGCTTTTGCTCAAGTGTTTGGAATTCTTTGATGCCTATGAGGGGATCCCTCAGGTCTGACCGTTCTCTTCCTTCTCGCCTTTGGTACAGGCGTCTATGTCAGGCGGTTCGACACCTGGCTCAATGCTCGCACTTCCGGCCAGGCAGTCGCATTCCGCGGCCAAAACCTCACCAGCGCCACGCTCGATGCGAACGCCAAAAAGCAACGCGGGGTCTTGCAATGAGCTCCCATAGTTTCCACATCTACTGGAAGGAGACCCCGACTTTGGCGGTCCTGGTGGATGTCCTCCGCCTGCTGGCGATTCTCGCCAGTCCCTTTCTTGCACTGCTTCTACTGCGATGGACGGCCACTACCGATCTCTTTGTGGCGCCACTTCACCGCCGCTTCTGGGCCAATCCGCACTACGCCACGGCAGGGTTTCTCTACCGGGGCTTTCTGACTTCTGCGCTCGGACTGAATGCCGCCTGGGTGCTTCGCGCCTTGCGCAATTTCATCACCATCACGGTATCCCGCAGCCTGCCCTCAGAGAATTCTGCCCACGATGACCAGAAACTCGACTTGCCACCCTGGCCGTACAACCGCGAAAGTTTCGCGGTCATCTTGGGTGAGCTTCAAGATCGCGACGGTGCCCGCGTCCCCAACGCCGACTCTCCCAACCTCAAGCCGCGCTGGCTAATTCTCCCAGAGCTCAGCCTTTACACCGGCGTCTTTGTCACCGGTGGAATCGGTTCGGGCAAGACCAGCGCCGTTGCCTACCCTGCCCTTCGCCAGATTCTTGGCTTCCGGCGCCACGTTCCGATCCGCAGGAAAGATGGCGCCACTGACCAAGCGCCATGGACATTCTCCGGACTGATCATGGATGAAAAGGGCGATTTCACCCGCGCGGCCACCCAGTATGCCGAGGAATGGGGCCGCGCGGACGACATCATCCGTATTTCTCCCGGTGGAAAATGGATCTGGAATGTCATCTACAACCCAAACCTGCCGACCTGGGCTGTTGCCTACCAGCTCGGATGGATCCTCAAGAACTTCAACAAGAGTGCTTCAGGCGGCGACCCCTTCTGGGAGAACGCTCCCAAGGAGCTGGTCACCGACTACCTGGGCTTGCTCGACGATGCCAAGGGCTACTACACCCTGTTCGACTACCTAGAAACCCTCGTTGACGATATCCAGCAAAACTCCCTGCACGACCAAGCCATGCAGCGGTATGCGAAGGATCCACCCAAGGTCGAGGAGATCGAGCGGCGCTGGAAATCCATCATGAAACGCCGCGACGACATGTCCGTGAACCTTCGCGGCGCACTCGAAGCTTGCGCGCGTGCCGGTATCGATATGTTCCGTTTCCCCGAGCTGCGCCGCACTTTCTGCCCAACGAAGGACGAGTACTTCGTCCGGGACTCACGCCAAGAAGTCCTTCGCCCGCGCTCGAATGTCTTCACCGGTTTCGACCAAATACTCGACTACGGTCGCATCGTCGGCCTGGAAATGCCCAAGCAGATCTACTTCGACGCAGCCGTGTTCATCCAGGTCGCGCTCAAAGCGCAGTGGCAGGACGCCATCCTTAGGCGCGAGACCATCGGCCCTGATGGCAAGCTGCTCATGCCTCCCCGCTTCGGCGAAAAGATCGGGTACTGCCCGACTTTTCTTATGGCCGATGAAGCCCAACAGAGCGCCACTCCCAAAGACGCCGAGTTCAAAGCCGTCTGCCGCTCCAAGCGAGCCTCGATGTGGGAGCTCACTCAATCCCACGGGTCCATCAAAGGCTCTTTCGGTCCAAACAACGCCGCCCATGCCTCCACCTATTTTCAGAACTCGATGACGCATGTCTATCTGAGGCAGTCCGACCTCGACTCTATGAAGATCATCCAAGAGGAATGCGGCAAGAAACTGGTCCAGAAGACCAGCCTCGCCGTCACCGAAGGCGGAACCTCATCCGAGCTGTCCTACGTGCAAGGCCAAATCGTTCATGACGGGCTCGGCCTTTCCAGCACCAAGACCGTCAATACCGAGGAGAAGCCATTCGTCGAAATCGACGAGTTGAAGCAGCTCCCCAACAATGTCGCCATCGTTCTGCCGAGCAATGGCGACCGCACCTTGCCATCGACGATCACCTACCTTCGCCCGCTGTGGGTCCAGAAGAAGTTCCCCGAGCTGCCCGTTTCCACCCCCTGGCTCGACTGGCCGCCCGAGCTGTGCACCACCTACGATCTAGATACGATGCCCCAGGAGCTTAACTGGGCGGGTTGGGGCACGTCCGAACCCTTGGACGAAGGCTTCGTCGTCCAAAGCGATAGTCGCCTCGGCAAGTTCGTCCAGGCCGCCGATGAAGAGCACGTCGTCTCTGGCGCCCCACCACTACCGCCCCTCTCTCTTCCGGCCAAGGAGCAGCCCGAGCCTTCACCAGCACCACCCCCGGTAGCACCCGAGCCACAGCCAACCCTTCCCCTTCCTTCAGAGCAGCTCCATCAGCTCTTGGAGGCACACGCAGAAGTTCTCGACGACCCCAGACCGGGTGACCCATTCGCCGGCTTTCCCGACGACACCTAGGCAGCTCAGCGCAAGGGCCGCAGGCAACGCCGACTCCTGAGGAAGGCTGAAGACGGAAATGTGATTCGGTTGGCACAACAATGGATCTCTGCCGTTCGGAGTTGGGCGCCGCTTCGCTTCCCACGCGCCCTCTCACGGTTCCCTCCCTGCTCGTCGGCTTTGCCTCCTGCGCAGGGTCCCTCCCGTTCGGGGAGCTAGGTCGCTCGCTTTTGGGCGTCCCCAACTCCAAACACAAGAGGTTCCATCATGAATAGCCAACACAACACAAATTCCCAGCCTTCCACCTCCACCTTCCCAATCGCCCAACTTCCCGCCCAGCCATCTGTCGCGACTGCCTCCTGCCCAACGAGGCGCACTCCCGCCCCGCCCGTCTCCTCCGCGGTGTATCAAGGCCCATGCGACGACGTCCCCGGAGCCGTCCGGTACTTCCTTCCAAGGAGACTCCGCGTCTTATAGCCGGCCCTCCCTCGCCCGCTCGGGGCTCTGCCCCGACAGCCGGTCGGGGCTACCATATTACCCACTCACCACGTATCCGTGTCTTCGCCGCTTCCCGAGCACCTCTTCGCGTTTCTTGCCTAGCTCTTCGACCGACCCCCAGGTCTCGACCTTGAGCCGCGACGCCGTTCCGATCCGCCCCCACTCCAACAGCAGATCATACCCGCCAAATAGCAGCTTCTGCTCCGACACCTTGTAACGCCGGTAGCAGTTTTCCTTCGGCATCACCTTTCGCAGTTCGACAGTTGCCATCATTTCCTCTCCTCAAGTCCGGCGGTCGGCTCGCTTTACCGCAGGCCTCGTCTCTCCTTCGCGTTGCTCTTCCTTCTTCCCGAGGATAACTTGTTATCCTTTCTGCTCGCCTCCACCCCATCCCAGTACTTTTCTCGCAGCGCTTTCGGCGCGATTTCCAACACGGCGCGGGAAGCAAGGCGCTGACTCGCCGAAACCTCGTATGCACCGGGGTCCTTCTCGATCTCCTTCTGACACCAGCCCCCTATCGTCCGTAGATTGATTCTTCCGCACAGATGAAGACTCAGGACATCCGCAAGCACACGCTCCATCGAAACTGTCGTGCGGTGTCCATCCTTCCTCAAGTGAATTCTGACCAGCGCCATACACTATAAGGATAACATATTAGCCGCGTTCTACCCACTCCCCACACTGGGCTGCTACATATAGAAGGCTCCGCGCGCGTTGGCGGAGTCCCAAACGGACCATCGTGCGGGGCCTAGCTTGCATCGATTTGCCGCGCGTTGTTAGCAACCAATATGAACGCGTTGCCGACAACTCCTGCTGGTGCTTTCCACTCAACCAGCAGCGAGCAGTCACACCCACGCGCCGGCGGGTGGAGGCGCGTACGCGCGCCACTGTCCCGAAACCTCTTTGCTCTACCGAACCATCCAGGAACACTGGTCGACGTTCCTGGCCGATCTGGAAGCGGGAGGCGGCGAACTGCCCGCTTTCGTGCTCGACGAATTCGAGGCTTACCTTCGTTGTGGCATTCCAGTGCACGGCTTTTTGCGCGTCCGATGCAGGGACTGCGGGCATAGTGGAGTAGTGGCGTTCGCATGTAAGCGCCGTGGGTTTTGCCCAAGCTGCCTTGGTCGGCGGATGTCCGACACGGCAGCCTTCTTTGTGGATTTCCTTTTTCCCCAAGTGCCTGCTCGGCAGTACGTGCTCTCGCTGCCCTATGCCTTGCGCTTCAAGATGGCCTACTCGCCCGACGCCACCACTGTCGTGCTTGGCGCATTCATCAGCGCCATCAATTCCGACCTCCGCCGCCGCGCACGGAAGCGCAAGCTGCGTGGCCGGCTGCAGACCGGATGCCTGACCGTCGTGCAGCGATTTGGATCGTCGCTGAATTTGAATGTTCATTTCCACGTCATCGGGATGGATGGCGTATACGCGGAGCTTCCCGATGGGAGCATTCTGTTCCATCCTCTGCCCGCACCCAGCGACGAGGACATTGCGCGCCTGGCCCGTGCCGTGTGCCGAAAGGTCACGCGCTACCTGGCGCGGCTTACGGGGGAAGACAAGGACCAACTGCTGACCGTCGACCATTTAGCCAATGCCTCCGTGCAGGGACTGGTCGCGACTGGTCCGCGCCGAGGCTGTCGCGTCTTGCGCCTGGGAGGTACTGGCGAGTACGCCGAGGCCGCGATCATGGGCAAGCGATGCGCAGAGGTCGCCGGTTTCAACGTGCACGCGAACGTGCGAGTGGGCGCCAAAGACCGCGTTGGTCTCGAACATTTGTGCCGCTATCTGGCCAGACCGCCGATCGCCAACGACCGCTTGCAGGAGCTCCCTGACGGACGGCTAGCCCTGCGTTTCAAGCAAGCCTGGCGTGACGGCACTAGCCATATCGTGTTCACGCCTCACGAGCTGATCGAGAAGCTCATCCCGTTGATCCCCCGCCCTCGTTGCCATCTCGTGCGATACCACGGGATTCTCGGCCCCGCGGCCAAGGATCGCGCCAAGGTGCTGCCAACACCGCCCGCGCCGCTCGCACCAGAGACTATGGGCGTCGAAGCGGCAGACGACGACAAGCCGGGCACCGGCGAATCCCGTGAGATCGATTTCACCAAGATACAAAGAGGCAGCCGACTACCTTGGGCTCTTCTTCTGAAGCGCGTGTTCGTCCACCCTATCAACTGCATGTCGCGCCGAGGATGTAGCAGGTCCCGTTCGGGTCACGCATCCGTTTCATCCGAAGTTCGGGCAGAAGATCGACTTCGTCGTTCACCGGAACAATTGGGGTGAAGACCGGATCTACTACCGCGACCCCGCCGGACACCTGGCATCGCTGCCCGCTCGCTGGACGAATGTTGTGCCGGAGGCGCTGTTTGTCACCGTGGCAGCAGGCCGGTGTCGGTTTCGAGTCCAGGATCTGATGGATCTCGCGGCCCTGGTTGGGGGGCTTCGCGGGTGAGAGCGACACGACCGGAGGGCAGGGGCTGTAAGGGCAATTTTGCCGGCAGTGTAATTGGAATTACGCCGTCTGGCTGTCGCTGTCAAACTTCGGATACCGCGCTTCTATGGCTATTGTGCCTCGCTAGGAGCCGCCCCTTTCGGCGGTTTGGGGTTGACATCTCTTCCATGTGCGGCATAAATATAATTACACAGAGCCCCGCTCACCCTGGAGCTAATCATGAGAAAGACCAAGCCCTCCGACCCCAAGCTCACAGCACTGCGACAACAAGGCTGCCTCAACCCCCATCCGGACAAGGTCGCCGATCCGATCTTCGCTTCCTCCGACTTCTTCGACGCTCGCGATCTGGTCCAGGTCAAGTACGAGATGGTGAGGCGTGTGCGCGTGGAGGGACAGCCCATCAGCCACAGCGCGGCGGCATACGGCTTTTCGCGTCCCTCTCTCTATCAAGCGCAGGCGGCTCTCAAACGTGGGGGCCTGGCGGCTCTGGTGCCCAGGAAGCCCGGGCCACGACGGTCACACAAGCTGAGCGCGGACGTGATGGAGTTTCTGCAACGAGAGCGCTCTGCGGATCTTTCGCTGCGACCGCAGGACCTAGCACGCCTGGTGCAGGAGCGCTTTGGCCGCAAGGTTCATCCTCGCAGCATCGAGCGAGCGCTCGCACGACAGGAAAAAAAACTGCGGTGACCGTGCGAGCCGCAACGGACAACGGCGACACCTCCATCATCGCATACGAAGAGCTGCGCCGTCGCGTTCTCGCAGGCGCCGCCGGGTACGACCTCGGGCAGATCTTCCTACTGCGAGAAGGGATGGTCGCCTGGATGGCACACGGAAATACCTACGTGGCCACGGCAAAGCCCATCGTGGACCAGGACCGGCGTGTGACGGCACCGGTTCTGTCCGACGAGATCCACACCAGCATGGTGCGGGTGTTGGCCAGCATGGCCCTGGCAGGCCGAAGGGAGATGACCCCATGATGAGCTCCGAAGGACACCAGAAAGTCACCGCGAGCCACCTCAAGCGCGGCGCATATCTGTACGTGAGGCAGTCGACGGTTCGACAGGTCTTCGAAAACACTGAGAGCACCCAGCGCCAGTACGCCCTACGCCAGCGCGCCGTCGCGTTGGGCTGGCCCAACGACCAAGTCATCGTCATCGATAGCGACCTTGGCCTGTCAGGGGCCTCGGCGGTCGACCGCGAGGGTTTTCAGAAACTGGTGGCCGAGGTCGGGATGGGACGCGCCGGTATCGTGCTTGGCTTGGAGGTGTCTCGGTTGGCGCGCAACTCGACCGATTGGCACCGACTGCTCGAGATCTGCGCACTGACTGATACCCTGATTCTCGACGAGGACGGAATCTACGACCCCGCGCACTTCAACGACCGGCTGTTGCTCGGGCTGAAGGGGACGATGAGCGAAGCCGAGTTGCACGTACTGCGGGCTCGCTTGCGTGGTGGAATTCTAAACAAAGCGCGCCGGGGTGAGTTGCATTGCCACCTGCCGATTGGCTTCGTCTACGACGGAGGCGGGCACGTCGTAATCGATCCGGACAAGCAAGTGCAAGAAAGTGTGCGACTGCTTTTTCAGACCTTCGCGCGCACGGGCGCAGCGCACGCCACCATCAAGTATTTCCGGCAACTGGGGGTGCTATTCCCCAGGCGCTTGCGTGTCAGGGCAAGCAACGATGAACTGGTGTGGACACGGCTGAGCCTACAACGTGCCGTCCATCTCTTGCACAACCCGTGGTACGCGGGCGCGTACGCATTCGGCAGATACCGTTGGCGCAAGCAGCCCGACGGGCGAATTCGGCGGGAACACTTGCCACGAGCGGAGTGGCTTGCGCTGATTCGGGACGCCCACCCCGGATACATCTCGTGGGAGGAGTACGAGCGCATCGAGCAACGCCTGCAAGCAAGTGCCAAGTCTCTGGGCTGGGAGCGAGGCCGAGAATCACCTCGCGAAGGTCCGGCCCTGTTGCAGGGCCGCGTGGTTTGCGGGCTCTGTGGCAGCCGAATGCACGTCCACTACAACACCCAGCGCGGCGGACGGCCCGTCCCCAACTATGTGTGCTACGGGCACGGCCGGGAATACGGCGAGCCCTCGTGCCAGAGCATCCTCGGAATCGGAGATCGATGCGGCCATCGGCAAGCTGCTCGTCGGGTCGGTGACGCCGATGGCACTCGAAATGGCTCTCGCCGTCCAGCAGGAAATAGCGGCGCGCCTCGACGAGGTCGATCGCCTGCGCCACCGCCAGGTCGAACGAGCTCAGTACGAATCCGACCATGCCCGCATCCGATACATGCAGGTGGACGCTGCCAATCGCCTGGTCGCCGATTCACTGGAAGCGGAGTGGAATGTGAAGCTGCGTGCGCTCGGTGAGGCCCAGGAGGAATACCAGCGCCAGCGCAGCGCCGACCAACTCGCCGTCGACGAAGATGAACGCCAGCGCATCCTCGCCCTCGCCACCGACTTTCCCGCCATCTGGTGTGACCCGAACACGCCCCAGCGCGAACGCAAGCGCATGCTGGCGCTTCTCATCGAAGACATCACCCTGATCAAGCGGCGCGAAGTCACCGCGGCCGTCCGTTTCCGTGGCGGCGCAACCACCACCTTAACCCTGCCTCGTCCCCTCACGGCTCAGCAACTGCGTGCCACACACCCAGAGGTCCGTCAGCAAATCGATGCTCTCCTCAACGAATACACCGATGCGCAGGTCGCTCGCGTGCTCAATGGGCGTGAGCTTCGCACCGGCGCTGGCGACGCCTTCGACGGGGTGAGTGTCCAGTGGGTACGCTGTTCGGCCAAGCTCAAAAGTCTCAAGCAACGGCTGCTCGACGCTGGTTGGCTGACACGCAAGCAGATTGCCGACCAGCTCGGCGTCAGCCGGACGGAGCTCGGCAGGTTGCGCGGCCAAGGGTGGCTTGAAGGACGCATCTGCAGTGAACGAGGTGAGTGGTTGTACTTGCCTCCAGATCGGACACCGACAGAGAATCAGGGTGTGCCCGTTGCAGTCGCCACCCTCGACAATATCGCCGCTGACGTCCGTCGGGAGATGCAGATGCTGATCGTCGAGAATACCGATGCCCATGTCGCCCATATGCTCAATGAGCGGGGATTGCGAACGAGTACCGGCGGCGCCTTCAACCCAGTCATCGTGCGCTGGGTCCGCCGCTCGGCCAACCTCGAAAGCCTTAAGGACCGACTGATCCGCGCTGGCATGCTCACCATCCATCAGATCGTTGCCATGCTCGGTATCGATCGCTCGACCGTTCTCGCCTGGCGCGGAAATGGGCGTCTCAACGGTCGTGTCTGCAGCGACCGCGGCGAGTGGCTATACTGGCTACCCGACGGCCGCAAGCCCCCCTCAACCCGCCGAACGGTCACATCCCCTGCGAGAGGTGCAGTATGAAAAGCGTTCCTTCATGACAGACGCTCTGACATGCCCGAAGTGCCAAGGGCGCATGAAGATCCTGGCGGCGATCACAAAGCCGGAAGCGATACGCAAAATTCTGGACCACCTCGGAATCCCCAGCGAAGCCCCGCGCTGCACCTCCGCGCGCCCACCGCCGCAAACCGAGCTTTCGGGAACGTCCGACCGCGACCAGGTCGACTACGCTGACCCTCCCAGCCCCGAGTGGTGACTGATGAGCGCCCCAAAAGCAGGGCCAGGGAGAGTCCTATGCCAACCATGGCTTCGCTCGAAAAAATGAGCTTGTTTTCCCTCGGGTATAGGGGCTGTTTGCACGTAGGCGACGTAAGTTCTGATATCAGACATTGTGCATGATGGCATTCGGTGAAGGCAAAAGGGCGCTTGTTTAACCTATCCACATCCAAGCCGCCACCGACTCGCGTTTGGTCAGGATCTCCAAGGCGTATGCAGCCGCTTTTCGACGGACATCCTTGTCTCGCCAGTTCGAATTGCTCACGAAGTGAGTCAGCCGTTGGTGCTCGGCATCGATGCGGGCCGGATCTGCGCACGTCCGCGCGGCGATAGGCTCCATGCTCTTGCGTTCGCCATCGCTGAGCAAGCCGATCGCGTAGGTGGCAAAGGACGCCCGTCGTTTGTCGTCGCCGAGCACCTCTCCAATTCGTTCGAAGTACTCTTCAAGTCGCTGCTGTCCATCGCTTTCCAGTGCGTTGTCCATGTCCAGTATTCCGCGAGCTCTGGCCGTGCGAAGCAAGTTTTTGGACAGCCAGCCGGCCCAGCCGTAGCCTGACTACGACGGACGTTCCCCCATCGAGCGCCCGATGGGGGAGTCTGTCCCTGAACAAATGGCGGTACTGCCAAGGCGCCCCTGACACAGTAGTGTTACCCCGAACCCTCGAAAAGAACAGCTGCCGCGCAAGCGGCCTCGTCCAATGCCGGTTATCTGGCTCGTGTCTCTCCGGATCCGAACATCGAGATTTTCCTCGTCGAGCACACCATGGCACGCCAGGTTCTCGGCGATTGTCCTTCGATCTTGCGAAAGAGGAAAGCAAATGTCGAAGCGGACGAACAACCAATGTCCAGCGCAATGCGCTTGATCTGATATCGAGGATCAGCTAGTAGGCGCTTTGCGCGGTCGATACGTGCTATATCTAGCTCTGCCCGAAAACACGAATTGGCTTCATGCAGGCGCCGCTGAAGGCTGCGTGTGGACAGACCCAGGACTGTCGCGGCGGCCTTCAGTGAAGGTGACAGATACATATTGGCTCTGATATGGCAGCGGAGATCACTCAATACAGATGGCACCTTGCCAGCACCATCAATGAGTCCATTTACTTCATGAATGACCCCCCCTGTTCGCTGGCGCGCAACCAAACGAGCGCTTCGTGTGGGTCGGTGAACACCCTGATGGGGTGACAGTGGCAGACCATTTCTGGAAAGCCAGCGACGGCAGCACCCACTGCGCCCTCCGGACGGAGTACCGCCTGGGAAGAAATACGGAGCCGTAGCTTATCTCGTTGCGATTGGACGTAGGTCGCCAGCATGTCGAAGGCCTCTGGAACGAGAGATTCTACCCGGCGTGCGTCAATGAGAGACGCGTATGGTCGGCCATCGGTATCGATGGCAGCGGTGCGAATCACCGATGCGATGTCACTTGATCGCAGAACGCCCCAAAGAACCATACCGGCCAGTCTGGCTGTTTTGCACCAGACGAGGTAGGCGGGGCCAAGAATGTACCTGCCGACAGGACTAGCGATGTACGACTCAAGAGAAGAGCTTGCTTGCATGGACAGTTTAAGATCGCGCATGTTATGTCACCAGACGGAAGAAAGGCGGTCACCTCAATTAACCGTGAGGCCAGCCCACGTCGGCGGGCGTGTGGGCGGACGTCCCTCACCTCGACGATCCAATCGGAACTGAAGGCCGTGGTATCGGCCGCCGCAGCTTGGGGCTGTGAGGGTGAAAGGAAGAGCATCTTTCATCATAGCGGGAGCTAGGGGGTTGGGCCGGTCGTCGTACAACATCCAAGAACTTCCAGAACACGACACGGCGGCAATATATTGCAAGTCGCCCGAGATGAGCGCGAATTTCGGACCAACGAGGGCGATGCCGGCTCGGGCGCCGTCGCCCCTGTGAACCGGTCCACCGGGTATTGGGGATACATTGGGAGAATTGACGCGCAGGTTAATGAGCGTAACCGAAATAAGCGGGTCTGGTGCGTGGGAAAAGGAGAGGCAGGAGCCAAGGCGATGGCCAAACCTGGATGGAAAGGCGACCCGCGAGGGATGAACCCGCGACCCTCGACCTGTAAGCGGTCCCACAATGAGTCTTCGGTGGGCAGCCCACCCTGCGGCGGCCCAGCGGCGGGGCGCTCGGCCTACTCGAACAGCTCGACCTGGCAGGTTGGCTTGAGGCGGGTGATGCTGCGGAAGTAGGGGGCGGGCGAGGCTCGGCAAGGCCGAGCGGCTCGGTCCACAGGCCCTGATGACGGAGGAAGCGCTCGATGCTCTCTGGGTCGCGGACTAGGGGAGCGTACTCGATTCAAGGGGGGCTGGTGCGCGGAAAAGGGGAAGGCTGGAGCCAAGGCGACGGCCAAACCTGGACGGGAAGGCAACCCGAGAGGATGAACCCGCGACCCTTGACCTGTAAGCGGCGCCACAATGAGCCTTCGGTGGGCAGACCCCGGCCTTGCGGCGGGGCGCTTCGGCCTACTCGAACAGCTCGGCTTGGCGGGTTGGCTTGAGGCGGGTGATGCTGCGGAAGTAGGGCGGCGGCCGTGCCTCGGCCAGGCCCAGCGGCTCGGTCCACAGGTTCTGGTGGCGGAGGAAGCGCTCGATGCTCTCGCGGTCGCGGACCAGAGCGCGCAGCTTCATGCGTCCCCCGCAATGGGGGCAGGTGTCCACGGGCAGGCCGAGCGTCAGGCGCATCAACTCGGCCCACGGCCAGTAGTGGCAGCGCGCTCCGGTACGGGCTGGCTTGGCTGGCGGCTTGGTGTGCGGCGGCGGGGCGGGCGGTCTCTGTCTGTGTTGCCGGCTCAGGCAGCGGCGGTATGACCAGTGGCCGCCACGGAGAGGCGGGTGCGAGCACGCCGCTGTAGCGAACCAGATGCAACTTTGGCGGTGGCACGGAGGCCGCAAGACGGGCCAACAGAGAGAGCACGTCCATCTCCATCGCGTAGGTGCCATCGCTAAACGGCCGCTTGAGTTCCAGCCGCACGCGGTTGTCAGGCAGGAGGGTGAGCCGCTCCTTGGCGAGCGGCGGGCGGAGCACGTAGCGCAGCAGGCGCTCGCGCGCCGGTTGGTCATCTGCGCCGGCGACGCTTGCCGCGTGAAGGTTGAACCCGAGCTCTTGCACGACCAGCGCGCCCATGGGCGTGGGACCGGCGCCAGCGGTGCGCGCGAGCTGCACGGCAGGGCGGCAGCGCAGCTCGGGGCCAGCGGGCGGCAGGCCCGAAACCGCCGCGGCGGCAAGCTGGGCCAGCACCGGGTCGCGCTCGGCCAGCTCGTCGTTGATCTCGAGAGCCTCGGGCAACAGACGGACCACGCCCCGGCGAGCCAGGTAGCGCAGGATGCGCACGCGCGCCACTTGCAGGACGTCACCGACCTCGTCCGTCTTGAGCCTGGGCAAGGCGCGAAAGCTCGGCTGCCCGTCGGGGCCAGGGACGTAGGCTCCGTCGACCGCGATGGCGTGTAGGTGGGGATTGAGTTTCATATCCGAGCTTGAGCGCTGGATGACGGTCACCACGCCTCCGCGCGCCTCGGGCACGCCCTCGGCCAACCGGCGGCGGTACCAGCCCATGACGGAGTCGGCGAAGATGCGGGCCAGCGGCTGCCTCCATAGGAGGATTGTCGGCGAGCGACGGCCGTTGTTGCTTCGCCTACCCAGGAGGCGGCTGCTCGCACCCGTCGGACCAGATCCACGGGAAATCTGCGGACCATTCCATGCGCGCGTTGCCGGGCTGATCCTTTCATCCTTCCCAGGACTGCTGCGAGGGTAGATGACGCTTGGCGTTCTCGGGGTCATGGGTGAGCATCAACCTGGGCGGGTCCTTGGCGGGTTTCTCCCCTATACTCCGCACTCCTGGCCGCCTGGCCGTTACGCGTAGCGCATGAAGAGTCACCCAAAACACCAGCCCATTGCCGTGGTACAGGGTGCCATTATGAGTAACAGGGGTTGGCGGGTTCTAAAGATTGATTGGCGGGTTTCGGACAGTGGTCCCCATGGACAGGAGTGTCATCCTGCCACTACAAATGCATCCTGCCAAGATTCTCGTGGCCGAGCTCAACGTCCCCAACACCCAGCCAACGATCCTGGGAACCCCAGTTTTGGAGGGATCTACCAATGAAGACGCCAAGCCAATCTGTCAGCCTAAGACTATTACGCAGCACGCCGCATCCACTCAAGCACGTGGCAGTATTCTGCGTCGTCGGCCTCGGGATTATCGGAGTCCACCAATTACCAGCTCAGGCAACAGCAGCGCCTAGGACCGTCGGCGATTACGACGGGGACGGGAAGACCGATATCACGGTATGGCGCCCTTCTACGAATGCCACCTTTTACTGGATATCCAGTCTGAATGGCGGCGGATATTGGGCGGGTTGGGGAAGCATTGGCGATATTCCCGCCACGGGCGATTATGACGGAGACGGCAAGGCCGATTGGGTATTCTGGCGCCCCACGACCGGTACATGGTACGTGTCGCTTAGCCGCACTAGCACTGGTTTCGCACAGCAATGGGGAGTCGAGGGGGACATTCCTGTTCCAGGGGACTATGACGGTGATGGCAAGACGGATCTCGCGGTCTGGCGGTCCTCAAATGCTACGTGGTACGTGATTAGTTCTCGCACGGGCGCGACAACGGCTACGCAGATGGGGACTCAAGGTGACATTCCTGCACCGGGGGACTACGAGGGGGACGGTAAGACCGATTTGGTCGTCTGGCGTCCCTCAAACGGCACCTGGTATGGGAAGACTAGCGCTTCCAACTACAGCTACAGCTTCTCGATACAGTGGGGCGTTAGTGGTGATATTCCGGTCCCTGGAGACTACGATGGCAACACAGTAACCGATTTGGCAGTTTGGCGTCCCTCGAATGGTGTCTGGTATGTGATGAGTCTCCCCTCGGGGACAACAGCGGCAACACAGTGGGGTGTCCCGGGGGACGTCCCCGTACCCGGCGATTTCGACGGGGACGGCAAGACCGATATGGCGATATGGCGTCCCTCAACAGGCGATTGGTGGGAGGTTAGCTCTCGCACCGGAGCGGGCACGGATGTTGGAACGTGGGGAACTGGTGGTGTTAACCAAGGCGGAGCGGGTTCTGATATTCCACTTCCGAATGCGCCAGGAGCAAGGACTGTGCTCAACATACCAGCGATTGGACAGGGAGAGTCCCTATGGTGCTGGGCAGCCAGCGAACAGATGGTTGCAGGATACAGTGGTGTGTCGCTCACTCAATGCAACATCGTGGGAGGCACGAGTTGTTGCAATAATCCGTCAGGTTGCAACACTGGCGGATGTTTCAGCCTTACGTCACGTGGATTTACGGAAACGGACTTGTGGCAGTTGAACTGCGGTGGCCTTACACCGACGGGCAAGTCACCTCTTACTTTCGCTCAGCTGACGGCAGAGTTCGCGGCGAATCGTCCTGTCGCCTTCGCGTGGAGCTGGACCAAAGGTGGCGGTCATGAGATGGATGCGACCGGCGCCTGGACGACGACCGATGGTCACCAGTGGGTGGAGATCAACGATCCAGAGCCGGGCCCTGTCAACGGGACTCAGCGCGATATGCTCTACACCGACTGGGTGAGTGGCACGACATACAAACACCAGCGTGACACCTACAACATCAAGAAGAGATAGATAGGGAGAATTGAAAATGCGATTCTACACAGTGATTGCAGCAATATTACTCCTTGGCTTCAGCACTTGCTCTTCGCAGGATGGTTCAGTCTCACAGACCGGCCGGGCATCGGTGAGTAGACTGGCTATAGTCGCTTCGCCAACCGCCAGTCCTGCTACTGCTGTTTCCACGACATCCCCGGCACCCAGTGGGGCGCTGGCGCCGGATAATCCTGTGGCGCCGGGTGCGGCCACTCCAGCCACCCCCGCCGTGACCGGCAGCCTCGGCGCGGTAGGAACCCTTCCCTCAGCTACGTCTTCGATGACCGCCAACTCTGTACCACAGACTGCGGCCACTCCGGCGATAGCTGCTGCCGCTTCGCTCAGCACACTTGCAGAACTCGTCGCTGGGGGAAGGCTTGGAGCCAGAGGTTTCAATTCAGTTGGAGAAGTGCAGTCTACAACATTGGCCACATCGCTGCCTGTGTTCATGGTCCAGCTCGATGATCTCAAGGTGTACCAGTCAGGTAGCGACCCACGGGCCATGCTAGTCGATAAGGAGGAGGTGCTGTACCCGGTCGCCGTCGGCGGTGACGTTCGTTCATCCGTCGTCGTAAGGAAGCGTGCCAACGGCCAATGGGAGGCGGCGGAGTTCGGACGTGGAAACATGGTGAAGTCCGTGGTCGCTGCTCGTTTGGGTGTCTCAACGAGAATGGGAATTGCGGAGACCAGTTTCTTGTTGGTTGAGATTCCAACACTCGCAGCACGTCTGGTCGGATACGACGTGAATGGCGCACTGATGTTGACGCCGGTTTACGATGTTCCTGGCACGACCCTTCATGGGGGAGTAACATACAGCGCCAGCGATGTATTCACCGTACTGCAGCCGCTCGCCGTCCGCATCAACTACGGCAACCAGTGACTGGGCGCCAAGATAGAGGAAGGGGTGACGTTGGTCACTTGCCAACAAATGGCCAGTTCTCGAATGTCATGAGGTGATTTCCGTATGCGTGCCAGACACGTGTTCCTCGGTGAATAGCCCGGTCGGCCCTTCCTGGAGCAAGGCAGCATTGGTTAGGAGTGGAGTCAACTTCCGTTTCCGAGTGCGCGGAGTATGCTATACAAAAGGGTCGACCCTGTGTCCCAATGCTCCACTCGCGTTCAATTTGAGGTCTCATGTCGAGAATCGCGCGACTTGTCTTTATGTTCGGACTTGTAGCGTTGCCAGGTATGGCCGCGTGCGCTCGCAGCGGGCTGCGCAATTCCCCCGACGGCGCGACTAGCATCGGAGGCGCCAATTCCACTGGCGGTTCTGTGAGTTCCGCCGGAGGTACTGCGAACTTGCAAGGCAGTTTCGCCCCAACGGGCAGGATGACCGTTGCTCGGTCGCTTCACACCGCCACCCTTCTCCCGAGTGGGAAGGTCCTCATTGCCGGAGGAGGGGACGGTTCCGGACTCTCACTGGCGAGCGCAGAACTTTATGACCCGGCGCTGGGAACATTCTCGTCCACAGGCAGCATGACAGAAGCAAGGATGTATCATTCGGCGACGTTGTTACCGACCGGAGAGGTGCTAATCGCCGGCGGAAGCAGCAGCAACGTGGGCACAAGCGGCAACGGTGGAACACCGGTCGCGAGCGCGACCGCAGAGGTATATGACCCAGCTACAGGAACTTTCTCGACTGCCGGCAACATGACCGCAGCACGGTATGGCCATACGGCGACGTTGTTGCGGACCGGGGAGGTGCTCATCGCGGGCGGAGCTGGGAGTTACGCTGTTTCGCTTACAAGTGCGGAGCTATATACCCCGGCGACCGGAAAATTCACGGTTACTGGTAGCATGTCCCTGGGACAGAATTCTAACACAGCCACGTTGTTGCCGAGCGGGATTGTACTCATTGATGGTGCCACGGGTGCGGAGCTATACGATGATGTCAGTGGACAATTCACGGCAGCCGGGAGCATGACGGTGGTGCGGTATAGCGGTTACGCGGCATCGCTGTTGTCAACTGGGAAGGTGCTCATCGTCGGAGGCGACCTGTCCATAGGGAGAAGCGCGGAAGTATATGATCCAGCCGCAGGTACTTTTGTCGCCACTGGCAGCATGGTGGTGGCAAGATCTCTTCACACAGTGACGTTGTTGTCCAACTCGAAGGTTCTTGTTGCCGGCGGAATGGGCGAGCTTAGTGGAACGTCGAGTGCGGAACTGTACGATACGGGCACGGGGACATTCACGGCCACCGGAAGCATGACGGTGGCAAGGTCTCTCCACACAGCGACGTTGCTACCGACCGGGACGGTCCTCATCGCCGGCGGCCAGGACTCGAACATCTCTCTCTCGAGTGCGGAGCTGTATGAATAGTTTGCCTTGGGTAGAGGGGATAGCTCGGGTGTGTAGGTGGATGTAGTAGACGTAACATCCGTTATCGGCGCACTTTTCGGGCGAAGGCAAAAGGGTGCTTCTTTTGCCTATCCACGCGGCCCCCGATCGCCCACCACGGGCGGAAACAAGCTCGGCCTTCGCCGTCGCCCTGGTGGCCACCGTCGGGATGGCCGCTACCGAAGGCGCGCGCTACGACGGCAGCGTGGCGATGTATCCATGGCAGCCCGTTCACCTCAAAGACGCTGGCGGCCAGGAACGCGAAATTTCCCTGGCGCAGATCACGCCCGCCGACGTTGCTTCAACATCGCAGGCCGTGGTCATGGACGACGAGGGCTGGGGTTTCATGCGCCTCGGGCGCCGGCCTCTCGATCGTCAGGGTTTCGCCTTCAAGATGGACCTGGGCGCGCTGCACTCGTCTACCTCCGCACTTTCCGCCAACGGTTTCGGAACCAATATCCAGTTCGGATATTTCCCCCATCGCACCTTCGGCCTGCTCGGCGCGTGGGCGTTCTCGGCTGGCTCGGACGCGGATGGCAAGTCGTACTACCGAAACAACCTGGCCATCGAAGCGCAGGTTTTCCTGACGAGCGTTTGGCGCCTGCACCTGGGCGGTTTCGGGCACGGAGGCGTGCAATACGCCGACGACGCGGGCGGCGGCACGCGCAGGGGAGCCGCCTTCGGTGGCGGCCTCATCCTCGAGCTGGCACTCACCACCCGCCTCGCGCTCACCGCGCGCGCCGACTACACCTCCGCGCATGTGGCGCCGGGTGGCGGCTGGGCAGGAACCGAAATGGTAACCGTTCAGCCCGTGCTACGTCGTGAGAGGTAGGATTGAGGGCGCGGTCTGATGAAGAAGGGCGGCTTCGCTGGCGTGGACGAGATAGTCGAGGACGTTGCGACGTTGCAGTTTGAGGGTGGCGACAACGGTCATCATGCGCTCGGCGAAGCGGCTGCCGGCCTCGCTCCAGGTTCCGAAGCTGCCTTTGCGCCATAGCACCGAGGGACGGAGGTTTCTCTCGCCGAAATTGTTCGTCGGCTCTACGCCCTCGACGTAGACGAAGGTCCACATCGCACGTTCCATGTCGAGGATCTCGCGGCACATGCCTGAGACCTTGGGCGCGTGGCAGGCCACGCCGCTCTTGAGCAGCAGTTCCACACGCACCCGGATGGACTCGGCGGCCTTCTGGAAATGGGCACGGGTCATGCTGCCATCCCGCACGCGGTACCACTTCTTGAAGAGCTGGCGAGTCTGTCGGATCAGGGCCCTGCCAACGTGAGCTGCCTCTCCTTTCGACTCGGCAATGAAGTTGAAGTCGCGCAGAAGATGTGCCCAGCAGATCTGCCGGTTCTTCAGACTCCAGCCCTGGTAGGCAGACCACCGGTCGGTGACCAGGATGCCAGCGAAGGCCCCCAACAGGGCACGTGCTGCCACCGCCCCGCGCTTGGCGTGTATAAGAAAAGTGACCACCAACGGCGCTGCGGCGATCCAGAGCCACGCCCGTTTGCCACGCTCGGGCCAACTCGTTTCGTCGGCATGCACGATCGCCTGTCGCTCGACGTACCTCCGAGCCTCGGCCACGGGTGCTTCCAGGGCCTGGCTCAGGACCTGCTCTGAGGCCGAGACTGACCCGAGCGACAGTGTGGCGCCGAACAGGTCGCCGAGCGCAGAGAGCGCCGTCCTTCGCCGCTCATCGAAATTGACCCGGGGGTGCTCACCGAAATTGACCCGTCCCAGGGCTGACGCGTAGAGCCGTCAGCGGCCAGGGAAGCGGGGCAAGGAGGACGGAGGCGAGGGGTAGATCTGTGGATGCCGCGTGGTTGTTCAAGACGGTGCAGCGAGTGCCGAGCGTGTTTTCGGGCTGCGAGTTCGGCGCAGAAGACGCAAAAGGTCTGTTGCCAGAAGTGTCGGCAGCGACGGCGGAGGCGTAAGGCTCGTCAACGAAGGGCCTTGCGCGCGCAGGACTTTCGCGTCGACGAGCGTAAGCGGCAGCAACGGTGCCGGGCGCGAAAACGTGGGACGGCGACGGAGCCACCGGCGCCTTGTCACGCGCCACCCTCGGCGTGTAGGTCGCCGGATCTAAAGGCGATAGTGCTGGAATCGTTGGATCGCGCAGTGGCCATGTCACGCGCCAGCCTGGAGCGCAGAATGGCTGCAATTATGCGGGATTTCGCTACAAATTCTGGTACCGGCCAGACCGTGACAGGCGAACTGTCACGCGCCAGCCTGGGCTCGCAAGTGCCCGAAGAGCCTTGAGAAAGTGCAGGTTTTGCTGGTAGCGATGTCACGCGCCAAGTGGCAGCGCACGATCCAGTGTGGTGACCTACTTTCGTGGACGGGCACCGTGCAAATCGAACTTCACCAATTGGAGCTGCGCTATCAGGCGCTGCGGGCAGCGGAGCCCTTGCGGCGGCGCAAGCTCTTATCAGCACTTTGCGAGACCGGGCAGCAAGTGCCGGTGATCGTCGTGGCAGCGACGGTTTCGGAGACGATGCCGGCGCGCTACGTGCTCATCGATGGCTACCTGCGGGTGGACATTCTGCGCAGCCTGGGCCGCGACGTGGTCGAGGCGACGGTGTGGACGCTGGGGGAAACCGAGGCGCTGATCGCGCGCTTTCATTTGGAAGGGCATGCACGCTCGACGCTGGAGGAGGCATGGCTGATCGAGCACTTGGCCAAGGACGATGGCCTGTCGCTGGAGGAGCTGGGCCGGCGACTGTGCCGCACCAAGAGCTGGGTATCGCGCCGACTGGGTTTGCGCAAAGTGCTCTGGCCCGAAGTTCAGGCCAAGGTCGCGTCGGGAAAAATTCCGCCTCAAGCGGCGATGAAGTATCTGTTGCCGTTGGCCCGGGCCAACGGCGACCACGCGCGCAAGCTGGTTGCGGGACTGGGCGAGCACCGGGTTTCAGTTCGCCAGCTGGGACGGCTGTATGCCGCGTACCGAGTTGCCGATACAGTCGGGCGCGCTCGGATTTGCGATTCGCCACTGCTGTTTCTACAAATGGACGCGCAGAGCGAGCGCGCGGCTGCGGTGCAGTCCACTGGCGTGGATCGTTTGGTTTCAGATCTCGGCGCTATTGCAGGACTGTGCGGACGCGCCCGTGGTCGGGCATGCGCCGGGATCTCCGTCGAGGAAATGGCTGTGGCGCAAGACCGAATTGTGGCCGCGCTGGCGGCGGCACGAGGGTCGTTTGCGATGCTCTCGCAGGAGCTCGGGCGGAGACTCGACCATGATCGACCCGGATCTGCGCACAGCGATCTTTGCCCTGCGACGCCAGGGCAAGGGAATACGCACGATTGCGCGGGCGCTCGGGATCTCGCGCAACACAGTCCGTGAGATAATCGGCAGCGGCCAGGTGGCGGTGCCCGAGAGGGAAAGTACGGACAAGACGGAGCCGCACGCAGAGCTTTTGCGCGAGCTATACCAGCGCTGCGCAGGAAACCGGGTGCGCGTCGCCGAGGAGCTGGCCGCGCAGAAGATTGCCATTCCCTACTCGACGCTGACGGCAGGGCTGAGACGACTGGGCGTTGGCGTGCGCGTGAAAGAGCCTGCGGGTGAGTACATTTTCGGCCCCGGCGTGGAAATGCAGCACGACACCTCTCCCCACGACATCGAGATCGGTGGCCGGCAGCGCGAAGCGCAGACAGCATCGCTGGTGCAAGGGTACTCGCGCATGCGCTTGATGCAAAGCTACCCGGTCTGGAATCGCTTCTGGTGCAAGGTCTTCATGACCGAGGCGCTGGTCTTTGTGGGGGGCGCCTCAGGCCGCTGCATGGTTGACAATTCATCCGTGGTGCTCGCACGCGGCTCGGGCAGGAACGCCACCATTGCGCCCGAGATGGAGGCGTTTAGCCGACGCTTCGGATTTGTCTTTGCTGCACACGAGCTCGGGGACGCCAATCGCTCGGCGAAAGTCGAGCGGCCCTTTAGCCACTACCAGAACAACTTTCTCGCTGGTCGCACCTTCACCGACTGGGACGACCTGAACAGGAGAGCTCGCCAGTGGTGCGAAACGCAAAATGGCCAATTCCGCAAGCGCTTGCAAAGCCGCCCCATCGAGCTTTGGACCGCTGAGCGGCCCGCGCTGCAACCACTGCCGGTCTATGTCCCCGAGGTGTACACACTGGACAGTCGCATTGTCGATAACGAGGGTTACATCAGCCTGGCGAGCAATCGCTACTCCGCGCCCGCGGCGCTGCTCGGTCAAAAGCTCGAAGTGCGCGCCTACAAAGACAAAGTGATTCTCTTCGACGGCAAACAGCAGGTGGCCGAACACCGTCGCATTGAAGATGGCCAGGCCGCGCGTGTGACCAATCCCGACCACCGAGCTCCCAGGCGCAAGCCCGGCACGCCGCCGCGCCCTTTGCCCGAGGAACAAGTGCTTCGTGCCGCCGGCGATCCCGTCGCGCAGCTGGGAGATCTCGTCAAAGCCCGCCACGGGGCGCGCGGATTGCGCAGGCTTCATCGCCTCTATCTCGACTACCCCAGCGAGGCTTTGGTCAAGGCCGCCACCACCGCCCTGGCGTTCGGTTTACACGACCTCGACCGCATTGAGAAGCTCGTGCTGCGCACCATGCGCGCAGTCTATTTCCGCCTGCCCACTTTCGAGCCCGAACCCGACATCGGCATTGCATCGGAGAGCGACAATGGACGACAACCTCGACCAACTACTGCGCAACCTCAAGCTGCACAAGCTTCGCCAGATCCTGCCCGACGAGATGAAGAAGGCGATGAAGGCGAAGGCGAACTATGACGAATTACTCGTTGTCTTGTTTCGCGCGCAATACCAGGACCAAATCGAGCGCAGCATCCAGAGCCGGATCAAGCATGCGCGCGTGCCCGAAAAATGGTCGTTGGCCACTTTCCCTTTCGACCGCCAGCCGGGCGTTGAAGCCCGGGTCATCAGGCAACTCGGCACACTGGACTTCGTCGGGCGCGCCGAAAATCTCGTCCTGGTAGGCCCTCCCGGCGTCGGCAAAACCGGCATCGCGACCGGCCTCCTTCTGCGTGCCCTTGAGAGCGGCTACCGTGGTCGTTTCCTGCGCGCACAAGATCTCTTCGACGAACTGTACGCCAGCCTCGCCGACCGCTCGACGCGAAAGCTCCTCGATGCGCTCACGCGTGTGGATGTTTTGCTGGTGGACGAAATGGGATATTTGAATCTGCGCCCCGAGCAGTCCAACGCCTTCTTCAAACTGATGGAAGAGCGCTACGTCGCCAAGCGCACCACCCTCATTACCACCAATCTGCCTTACGATGTCTGGTACGAATTTCTCGGCAACAAGAAGATGGTCGAAGCACTTCTCGACCGCCTCCGCCAACGCTGCCACACCATCACCATCGAGGGCCCTTCGCTGCGCAGCCCCGCAGCCTCGGCAACGCCGTGAACCCCCGACCTCCCATTCGCGTCGTCGCGATCCAGATCCCAGCCCTCGCTACTCACGAGGCCGAGGCACTCATCGACTTCCTCGGACAGCTTCAGGGTATCCTGTGGGACACCTACGGCGCCGCCATCATCGATCGCATCACCGAGGAAGCGCCGTCTGTCGCTGACCACCCAAGCGGCCATCCCGACCCCAGCGACGACGACTCGCCCTTCTGATTCGCGCGCGTCCGGACACCTGCCGCGACGGTGCTCGCGCCTCGGGCCGGCGGGGCCTCTGCCATGTGGGCTCTCGGCTGGAGGACGCTGCCTTGGTACCCCGGCCCTCCTGGCCTTGCGGCTTCACCGCAGGTGCCACAGCTCCTGAATCCACATCCTGATTCAGATCGTGCACCACGATCCGTGATCTAAGCCTGGGTCAATTTCAATGAGCGTCGCTGGGTCAATTTCGATGAGCGGCGAAGCCCCCGCTTGCTCACGCGATAGCAGCCGGTAAACAACGCGATCACCGCCTGTAACCGAGGACCGAATGCCCCGGTCGGAACGCCTTCTGGAAACGCAGCCTCCGTCGCGTGCCCGCACGCTTCGCAACACTGGCTGTGCATCTGGTGTTCCGTGACCTGGGCCTTGACCGGCGGAACCTCGGTGACCTGATGCCGCACCGGCTCGCCGACCTCCACCCGCCCTTGGGTCGGCAACGTCCTATCGCACTTCTCACACGATGTCGGCCAGTGGTGCTCGATCGCATCGACCTTTTCGGGCGGCAACAACTCGCGACAAGAGCCCTTGTGCCCAGGCTGACCTCCAGGCCGCCGGCCGCTGGGCTTCTTCTTCGGTGGCAGCTTCACCGAGGGCGGATCGCTCGACGGTGGCTTCGACGAATTGCCAGAGTTCTGGTTGAGCCGCGCTTCCAGTGCCGCGAATCGCTGCTTGAGATCCCACAATTCTCGCTTGAGCTGTCCATTCTCCTCTTCCAGCCGAGCGGTCTTCTCCCGGAGCCGCTGGTTTTCCTCCCGCAACCCGATGAGTTGCGCCAGAGCTTCCAGTCGTGTCGGCGGCTCCTGCACACGCCCACTTCACCACTTTTCGTGCCCACCGCAACTTTCGCTACCACTCCTACCCGACCACAAGGGCTGAACGGTTACCCGAAATGTTCACCGCCGGCGTCGCGGTATATTGAGAGCACTTGGATCGTCGCTGAATCTGAATATTCACTTTCACGCCGTCGTGATGGATGGTCTACGCCAAGCAGCTTAGCAGAAGCATGCTCTTCCACCCGCTGCCCGCACCCAGCAACGAGGACATTGCGCGGCTGGCGCGTGCCGTGCGGATACGATTCAGCGAAGGCAAAATGGGGCTTTTTCGGATGCTCCCGCAAATCCGCGCGCACCAAGACGCGGCTCGGGTCTACCAGCTCTAGCGAGCTCCAAGGCGCCAATTGTTGACCACGCTTCGTCCTTCGATTCCTATCCTGATGCCCTAGAAGATACTACGCCAGGGCAAAGGCAATAGGCGGGCCGCGACGACCCGAGCGGTCATCACGCCCAGGAAATAGCCGTCGACCGCCGCGCGGCTCGCGTGAGAGCCGAGGATCGGATTCGATTCCTCATAGCGCCGGTCGAGGGTCTATCGCCAATCGACTAAGAAGAGCGCGATGCAACCGGATTCAACCACGGTATCGGTTGTGGTCTACTCGTCGGCTTGAGCTTTGGTGGGAACCAGCGAGAGGAACTAGGGACCAGTCGTATAGCGTCACCGCGCGTGGGGCGCTGACGTTCGGGAGCTCAAATCGCCGGCTCACGGATCGGCATTGGCACTAGCAACAGCGCGCGGTTGTATGGCCGTCCAGACGTCACTTGAGATGTGAGTCTCACCTGCGCGCAAAGCCGTTCCCGCCACGTCATGTACGGGGGTCAACATGAAGACTCCATTCTCATCGTGCCCAAGCAGCTTCTCCGAGAGCGCCGGGATCTCCACCAACACTAGATTGGCCGCTCCAGGTCTTGTTGAGACAGCCAGACGCGCCGTCTCAACTTGATTGACGATAACGCCACGCCTGAACTGCCCGACCTGCCATCGACCGGAGGGCAACCTTTCCGCCACGACGGCCGCCCGAATCTCGCCATTCACAAATATCGGGTAAAGCATCTCCTGCCTATCAACTAGAATACTCTTCCCGCTCGGCTCCGGCACGTACCGTTGAAGGTCATCTCGCCCGACCCGAAACACAGGCAAAGCTACACCAAACCGTGCAGATTGAACCTCTGCATGTGACTGGAAACCCAAGTCACCAGGTGCTCGTCTTCCGACAAGCTCTGTAAGAGTAGTATTCAAGAAAAGGCTAGCGGCCTCCGCCGCGGAAATCGCGACGCCTATAGTTGGACCGGCCCTCCCAGCAGTAGCAGTGGGATTGACCTCACCGTCCGTCAATAAGACTGGAAAACGTATGGGGACACTACTGGAATTGACCCCACCGTCCCTCCCCGAGACCGGAAAACGCATCCGAATAGCACTGTCAATGACCCCACCGTCCGTCAATGCCGGCAATAGCGGCTGTCCAGTCGCAAATTGCCGCGCTTGCGCAGACTCCTTTTGTGGGCTCGCGCCATCGCGCCAGGAACAGCCGACCTCGACGATGAGAAATAGTGGCACCCAGACATTGGAAAAGCGCATCTTCTTTCTCCTTATTAGTATACGATGTCGAAGACATCGGCCCAGTGATAGTGATCGCCGGTTTTCGATACCCAATTCGAATAGCTCATGATTGTTGACGTTCCGTTGGCAGATCCCACCGGCTCAGGGTCGTTGACCTCCACCCACTGTTGCCCCCCCTCTGTCTTCCATGCGCCTATCGCCAACTGGGCGTGTCCACCACCGCCGTTCCATTTCCACTGAAACATGACAGGACGATTGAGTGCAAATTCAAGTTGAAGCGAGGCAAAGGACAGGGGCGAGTTACTAGGCCAATTCGCACTGTATTGCGTCCATCCATTGCCACAATCATACATATAATGCTCGGTTTCCGAAAAACCGAAGCCCTTCAGACCGACGCAACCCCCGGTTTCGCGGCAGTTGTACGGAGAAGTGCAGGCGCCGGAACAGTAATTCCCCACTAAGTTGCATTCCGATAGGACAACGTTACTGTACCCTGCCGCCATCGCCTCTACGGCTGCCCAACACCATTTATCCTGTTGTTGCCCGATCCCCACTACCGGCAATACTTGTCCCGTTGGGGGCGCCACGGGAACCGGGATGTCAGACCCGACGCCACCTTGGTGGGAGATGTCGCTTACACCCCAACTGCCCAGGTCGCCTGCGAAAATCCCGCTGGACATGATTACCCACCAGTCACCAGTGGCCGGACGCCAGATGGTATAGTCGATCTTGCCATCACCATCGTAGTCGCCGACTACCGGCATATCTCCCCACTGCCCCCACTGTGTAGTGACTGTCGTTTGTGTTCGGGACATAAACACAATCCATTGGGCAGTTGAGGGCCGGAAGACAGCTCTATCGGTCTTGCCGTCGCCGTCGTAGTCGCCAGGCACCGGTATATCGCCTGGGGCTCCCACATTTGCAATGGCCCCGATTTGCAGGGGGTCGTTTGAAGTCTGATACACACTGGCGGACTGGAGGACACCTTTGTAGTAGTAGTATGGATACCATAAGGCGTACTGCGTGTACCCTTGGCCTAGGTAGTCGCCGGGCACAGGAATAGCGCCATATTGATAGCCGGGAGTGCCCCAGTTCGATGCGCTTGTAGAGCCGCCTTTAGTATAGAGCACGTGCCAGCTGTTATCGTATGCGCGCCAGACGGCGCAATCGGTTTTACCATCGCCATCGTAATCCCCCGGAACCGGAAGGTCGCCCGCTTGTCCCCACCATATCTCGCCGATGTAGCCGAGCTTGCTGTACGCAATCTCCCACAGGCCTGTTGATTGGCGGAAGATCGCTTGGTCGCTAATGCCATCACCGTCCCAGTCGCCACTGACAGGAACGTCCCCAGTCACGCCAAGTTGCCACGCCGCCCACCCGCCAGCGAGGTCATTCACATAGAGTGTATAATCGCTAGCGCGCCATACGGCTAGGTCGGTCCGGCCCTCTCCCGCGTAATCGCCGGGTATTCTGGGGGCAGCCGTAGCATGCGCCAGTGATTGGTATCCCAGCCCGATGATTATCCATGCGAAGAAAAATAGCGTCACGCGGCCAAAGGGGGAGGGACTGCTGGACACGCGTCTCTTGCCAGCAACCCTGTACAGTACGAGCATAGTTTGGCGGCTCTTCATAGGCAGACTCCTCAGGTGGCAGGAACAGGAAACTGGCGAGCTGCGTCCGCCGACTTCCCTCCTGGCAGGCAGGTAGCTGTGGCTATCTATCTAGGCTTGCGCTTTTACTAAAGGACGTGGGCAGAAGTCTAGCCTGGAGACCATCGAAAGTGCGCCAGTCGATAGCTGAAAGGCGCCAACCGTCTCACCACTGGTGGCTCGGGAAACGCGGCTTGCGGCTTGGCCTGGGAGTGAGCTTGATGGGGAGGTGGCGGCGATAGCAGGGTGATGACGACCGGGGACGGTGACCACGATGGATGACGCACGGGTGGTCCCTTCATGAAGGCGGTGTGAGCCGCAGATCGTATGTTAGGGGTCCATATGCACCATCATGCATGAAATAGAAGTGAAGGCGGCTGCCGTCAGCAGACAGCTCAATGCCCTGCAGGTTTTCGAGATTCGTGTCGTTGGCCGAAAAGTAGATGACGATGGTGCCAGTCGCATCACCATTGGCCTGCACATCGGTGATGTCGTAGGTCTTCAGGGGAGAGTCGTCGTCGCTGCCGTAATACAGGGCAGTAATCCCCGCTTGCAGCGATTTGGCGGAATAGTGCGTATAGCTGTCGAACGTAAAGGTGACGGGCCAAGTGTCGCCAAAGGCGGTGGCGGTGCCGGTCCAAGTGCCGATAACCCCGTTTCTTATCCGCATTAATGCCGGAGTGCCACAGCCACATTCACTGTACGTGCCATCGGGCAGGCAGATGATAGTACCGGATAGACCGTTGTCACACGTGCACGACAGGGTGCTCCCCGCCACGCAAGGCTCGCCGATTGGGAGGACCTCGTAGGTCTGCAGATCGAGAGGGAGCTCCAGGCCCACATACCGGTCTGCCAAAAGCAGGTCTGGCAGCCTGTCGACAGGCTGGTCTGATGCCCCATCCAGGAACTTGATCCGGGCAACGTCGACGGGCCCATCCGTGCGCGTGTCGGAAGTGCGGACGTCAGAGGGACGCTGGAAGGCGAGATCGTCCTGAACTGACTGATCAGGTCGTCCTGCCAGCTCGGGTTTGACACCCAGGTCGGGCTGACCCGGCAGGTCTGGGTCTTTCAGCAGATCTGCATGGAGCTGTGCGTCGTCAGCAAGCCCTGCGTCGCCGGCCACCAGGCCGAGCAGAGGGGTGCGCATTCCACAGGAAGCTGCAGAAGAGATGAGTACAAGAAGGGGGGCCCACGGAAGTGGCGGGGAGGATTTCATCAATGACTCCAGCTGATCGATTTTCGTAGCTCTTGGCGGATTGCTAGAGACGGCTCGCGGGGCTCCTCAATCCTCCCCATATGGACTGCGTTAGTCGTACACGCGATCAGAACGCATCTTATCATATTCCGGATTTCCTTTCTTGACCAAATAGTCCACGCCCATCGCGGTTTCGGGTGAACGCCAGTCAATGCCGTCGTGCAGGCGCGCGGCGCGCCGCACCGGCTGGATGGAGTTTCCGAATTTCTGGATTCTTTTCCGAGTTTCTCCTTCCTTTCGGGCCAATCTTCGAGCTGCCCTCTCACGCGCGTCCGGTGCGAAGGCGCGGGATCATTCAGCGGCGAGCCCGCCGGCAAGCGTTGAGGACGTTGTTCGGCGGATCAGGTTGTGTTGTGCGCGGGAGGGGTGTCGGCGACGGGTCACGCCACAGTGCTGAGCCACGCGGGGACCCACCTGACCAGACCGGCAACCATGCGTCTGGCACTGGAGACGCAATACCGGCAGCACCCGGGCCCGCAAAGCCGCACCAGCGATTTCTATCGCGAGCTTGCTGACCTCTTTGCCATCCCGCTCGCCGCCCACAATCGGTGGGCCGCCTTTAAGATCCCGCGCGCCCGCTGGAGCGACCACATCACGCAGACATTGATTCAATCGGTGCTGGTTGTCGACGAAGCACAGGAGAACCTCACCACCGTCTTCAACGAATTGAGTGTGCTCGCCTCCAAGGATCTCGACTCCCGCCAGCTCCTTTGCGTGGTACTGGCCAGTGACCAGCGCCCCCCCGAACGCTTGCGCGCACCCGACTTGCAGCCTCTCGGCCGTCGCATTCGCCGCCGGCTCGTCCTCGACTACGCCTCCCGCGACGAGTCGTGCGCCTGTCTCGACCACCTGCTCGATGCCCGCAGGCAATCCAGGCCTCATGACCACCGAGCTCAAGGCCCCCTCGCCGCGCCGCCGGTAACTACCGCGTCCTCATCAATCTCGGCGACGAGCTCCTTGCCTTCGCTGCCGACCGCGAGCTGCCACGCCTCGACGAAACAGTCTTCCTCGAAACCTTCCAGCAGCCAGCCTCCCCCCGCCGCAGACAGCCACACTGCCGCGATCAGCCCTTTGCTCCAGTCTCACACTCGATTTCGGGACACATCTTGAGACCGTCCACTCAGCCGCGCCAGTTTTTGTGCCTCCCGTGGCGTGGCAGGGGCAGCCCGCGGCGGCTATTCGTACAGCTCTGCGCTAGCCATATCGTTTGCTACATCGCCGTCTAAAGAAGCCTTCCCGCCAGCGACCAGAACCATCCCGTTCGGTAGCAACGTCGCCGTGTGAAGACACCGTGGTGCGGTCATGCTGGCCGTTGCTGAAAAGGCTCCCGTGCCTGCGTCGTATAACTCGGCGCTTGCGGTGCTTGCGAGTCCGCTGGCCCCGACCCCGCCAGCGACCAGAACCGTCCCGTTCGGCAGCAACGTTCCCGTGGGTCCCGACTTTGACGCGGACATACTACCGGTTGCTATAAAGGTACCGGCCGCCGGGACATAAATCTCCGCACTCTTGCCCGTTGAATCGCCACCGGCAACGAGAATGTTTCCGGTTTGCAGCAATGTGGCCGAAAAGCCTCCACCACGATCCATGGTCATATTGCCGGTGAGGGTGAAGACCCCGGCAATTTCATCGAAAAGCGCTGCGTCTGCGGGCGCGCTGCTTCCGTCTATGAGGACCATACCATTAGGCAACAACTGGGCCATAACTGCATCAGATGACACCATGCGGCCTGTGGGCATGAATGTCCCAACGGATGGGTCGAATATCTCCGCGCTCAGCAGAGGAGAATAGGCGGGATCACCATTTCCGCCTGCGACGAGCACCTTCCCGTCCGGCAACATGGTCGCGACGTGGCCAGATCTTGCCGCTCCCATGCTCCCAGTCGTCGCAAAAGTCCCAGTCTCCGGGTCGTACAGCTCGGCGCTCCCAGTCACGACTGGCTCTCCCGTGATGGCGATGGATCCTCCGACGATGAGCACTTTCCCATTCTGCAGCAACGTCGCTGTGTGATTTATCCTCGGCACTGTCAGACCACCGGTGGCCGCGAATCTTCCCATGTTAGGGTCGTACAGTTCCGCACTCGCCAGGAAGACAAAAGGCGCACTAATTCCGCCTGTGATCAAGACCTTTCCACCCGGCAGCAATGTTGCGGTGTGCAACGCCCTTGGCGTGGTCATGCTACCTGTAGCTACGAACACTCCTGCTGTAGCAGCGAACACTTCAATGCCTCCATCGGCACTAGGCCGGAGCCCTCTACCGGCCCCGCATCCAGCTACACATACAGTAACAGCAAGAGCTTCCAGGACCGCTGACTTGACGGAGACAGCATTTCCACAATTCGGCATGAGACGACCTTTCCGCTTCAGCGCAGAAGAACAAGGAACCCAATCTCGACCCCGTTAGCTCCTCTATACCACACTAGACTTCAGCGCTCAAACGACGACGGACATTGTGAGTTACCCGGGCCGGTTACCCTCATAGGCATTGATCCAAGAACTTGCGGTCTGTCCAAGAGCATCCGCATATGCTCCGGATGGACAGTATGAGCTTGCCCCCGATTCCGTGGACACTTGGTTTAAGCGGCCGGCGCACAATCGCGCAGGTCAGCCTCGACCTCATTCGGGGTCTTGTAGGGGCTGTGTGAATGTAGCCTGGTCTCAAGATTCTACACATCGCGCAGCTCCCAACCGACGACGAGTTCGGTGAGGGTCTTGAATCCGCGAAACAGGGTGAGCCAACCTGGAGCGCCGTTGCGTTTGAGGTGACCGCCCAGTGCGGCAACCGCATAGAGTGCGTCACGTGATGTTGGAGGGCTGGCGCCGTCGAATCGGTTTTTGGTTTTCGGGTGGGCCTTGAGCACGGCTATGTGTGCAGGAGCGAGCACATCGCTGGCGGGCGGCGGATCGACGGAGTTGGCGAGCGTTCGCAGGTGAAGAATGGACCATGCGATCGGCACGAACAGGGCAACGACGTTGAGTAAAGCTGCGACGTCCACCAACTGGCGGGCCTGGATCCTGCAGCCGGTCTTGAGGGCTTTGTTGAATTCCTCGATCGGCCAACGACACCGATAGTAGTCGACGACCGTCAGGATCTGCTCTGGGGTCTCCACCGGCTCGCGTGTGACGAGCTTCCATTCGATGGCTTGTTCTCCCTCGGGCGGGTGGGGCTCCCATACCCGAACGATGTTGACGTCGATGAAGTCGGGATACTTGTCCTTCGGAAGGTCCCGCGGGCATTTGAAGCGGACCCTCTTGGCGGCAAACATCAGGGTCGCGAGCCGAGCTTCTCGCGGAGGAAAGACCTTCAGGGTTCCCTGGCTCTTGTGGTCCGTGCGAAATGAAAGCGGCACTTCCCGCTCGGCAACCCCCTGTGCCTGATCGAGGACATCGTAGAGCTTAGCGCTCTCGTCTGCTTCGGTCAGGATGTTCCGATTGTATCTGAGCCGCAGAACGAACCCGCGATCGTTCGCGGCCATCCCCGAGAGGATTTCGTACGAGTCGCTCTCGCGATCGCCAACGTGAATCGCACGTTTGCTCCCCGCCAACTGCCTCTCGGCCTCGTCGATCCCCTGTGTCCAGCGCAGATATTCCTTTTCAGGATCGCTCTGGACGGCACGAGCGGTTCTCTTCTTCCGTGCCCCCTTCTCCTTACGAATGACAGGAATGAAGCTGACGATTCCCAGCGGTTCGCGCCGCTCGTCCGGGTTCACGGCCAACGAGAAGTGCGCGTAGAAGCCGCGCTCCGATTTCAGCATCGGCCCCAGCCCTGTTCGACCGGCGCCCGCGAACTCCAGCCCCGTTGTGTCGTGGGCAACAACCAAGACCCGTTCCGGCTTCGACTTCACACGCTCGACCGTCTGTGCGCAATGCGGCTTCAACAGATCGGCGACGCTCACATGCTCGTTGTTGAGCAGCCTGTACACCCCCTCGAGCTCGGCATCGCTGCCCATCGCCTCGGGGAAGCTGGCATCGGGTTTCACTGCAAGCGCGACAACCACGCGCTTCACGCGCCGGTCCCGTTTCTTGTGGCCCAGGTCGACATCCTCAAATTCCTGCATGACCGCGACCGCGCTAGAGTTTTCCATACAGCCTTCGACCACGCGAGGGGGCGGCCCGCAAATTAAGTGCGGAATCTTGAGAGCCTGGTTTGATCGTAGTAGCTCTCGACGAAAGTGAACATCTCGGGCTCCACGTCGCTGACGTAGCACCGCGTGGTGTGGCCGGCCCTCGAATTCGAGGGTGGAGAAGAAACACTGGCTGCTAGCTCCGACCCTCGGTCCGAGTGGAAGATCAGGCCCCGCGATGGATTTCGTCTCGCCAGCGCTCGACGGAGCGCTTCACATGACAGCTTGGCATCGAGGTGGTCGCCCAGTGCCCAGCCAACTCTCCAGGAACATCTCGCGGAGGTATTGGGTTAAGAAATAGCCGTTTACGTGAGTCGAGCGGAGCCGAAGGCGGAGCTCGCATTCGCGTGAACACACCTTGGACGAAACGCTGGGCTCGATGGTTGCTAATAGGACTTGTTATATAGCGGTGGTATGCCCTGGGCAAACATCATCATGCACCTGAAGGCGAGGCGCGCGAAAGGGCCGCGGCGCTGTTTGCGACGTCGGATGCGAAGCCCGGCAACGGTCGCGGAGCCCGAAGTTCCTAGCCAGCGACCGGCTGCATCGGGAGCTGATCAGATGAGTGTCACTGCCTTCGCCACGGCAGCTTGGCTACATTACCACTACTGTGTCACCTGACTCGGGTTGTGGAGGATTTGCGAGCATGAACACCAGGTGATCGGGCTTTCGAGACAGGGGTGGTGCTGCGGGGATGGTGGCAGAAGGGGCAACGGGGAAGCCATCGGGCGAGCAGGTGCGCAATCGCGAGGCGTGCGGTGATGAAGGAATCCGGGAAGTGCCGTTCCGGACGAGCTAGGCTGCGGACCAACTGGACCGGCGCTTCCTCTCGAGGGGGAAAAGCGCGGGCGCGCTCGGCGACGACGAAGGCGAAACATGCGAGGGCAACGGACACGTGGTGGTGCCACCCACGGAAGCGACGCCCCTCGAAATGGTCAAGGCCCAGCTCGCCCTTGAGATCCTCGTATGCGCGTTCGGTTCGCCAGCGCTGCTTGACGATGCGTACGGCTTCCTTGCGCGTGAGTCGACGGCCCGACTGGTCCGGAAACCAGAGGACGTGATGCTTTGTCGGCGCCGATTCGCCGCGTTCCGGGTATAGGGGCTGTTTGCACGTAGGCGACGTAAGTTCTGATATCAGACATTGTGCATGATGGCATTCGGTGAAGGCAAAAGGGCGCTTGTTTAACCTATCCACACAGAGGCCACAGAGCCCGGAAGGGGTTCCCGAATTTCAGATCCGAACCCTCCCTTCCTCCGTGTCCTCTGTGTCGAGCTCTTTCTGATGCTAAGATGACCGCTCGCCATGAGCACCGATCCCACTGCAACGCCCATTGCCGATCTTCGTCAGCAACTCGACAAGACCGACGACGAGATTGTCCGACTGCTTGCGCGCCGGCTCGAAACCGTGGGACTCATCGCCAAGGCCAAGGCCGAGCACTCGACGCAAATTCGCGATCCCGGTCGCGAGCGTGAAGTGCTGGCCCGGGTCGAAGCCCTGGCCAATTCCCTCGGTATCTCGGGGCCGCTCACCCGCAAGATCTTTTCCGAGGTCATCGACTACTCGGTCAGCCGCCAGGTCGCCTCATTGGTCGATGCCGAGCGCAGCCACATCTCCGTGGCCTATCAAGGGCAACCGCTCACGTACAACCAACTGGCCGCCGAACAGTACGTCGCCAGCCGCGGGCTCACCGGACATTTCGTGGGTTTGGCCTCGCTCACCGGGTATAGGGGCTGTTTGCACGTAGGCGACGTAAGTTCTGATATCAGACATTGTGCATGATGGCATTCGGTGAAGGCAAAAGGGCGCTTGTTTAACCTATCCACCGGTATTTGGGCCAAGGGAAAATGGCGCTTGTTCTGACTATGCTCCAGCAGCACCAATCTTCGGCATGCTCTGCAAGGACCACAAGAACGTGGCCAAGTCCAAGATCGCCAGGTACCGGGCCGAGCGCAAGGGCAAGGCCACGCCTTCGATGACGACAAAGCCAGCGGCAAAGAAGGCGAAGAAGGCCACGCCTAAGGTGGCGCGGGCGCGGAAACTCCAGGGTCAGTACCTGGGTGCCTTGAAGTCACTCAAGGGCGCAGACAGAGCGAAGGTGAAGGCGGTTGCCAAGGAGAAGGGCGTCGCCGAGGCGGTGAAGCTGGCGGCGGGGATGAAGAAGGCGTAGGCCGTCAGCCACATGGCCAAGAAGTAGGATTGGCGTGCGCTTCCATCGCACTGTCGGGCGGGTGCAAAAAGACCTTGGCTTTGATGAAGCGCTGGCTGAGAAGGCAGAACGATGAACTGGAGCGCACTTGAAGCAATCGCGACGGCAGTAGGCGCGGTCGCCACCATAGCTGGGTTCTCGCTTGCATTCTGGCAACTCCGGGTTGGCGCGCGGCAGGCACGGACGAAATGGGAAGATGATCTGACTCGGGAGTACCGCGAGATCGTTCAGGGACTGCCACCTCATGTGCGGCTCGGCGAGGATGCGCAATACGACGAGATACGCAGGTTGATGCCGGTATTCCTCGACTACTTCGACCTGTCGAACCAGCAAGCACTCCTACGAAAGACCTGTCGCGTGAGCCGTGATACCTGGGAGGAGTGGCGTGAAGGCATCAGGGGAAGCCTTGAGAGTGGTGCTTTTGGAAAGGCATGGAGCATCGTCCAGCAGAGCCGTCCGAAACTATTCGCGGAGCTGACGCACCTTGAGGTCCACAAGTTTGCGGCCAATCCACCTGGCTGGAAGCCCCTCCCTCGATGGTGAGCGGAATACCGGCTCGACGTCCGTGAGTGTCCGCGTTTCACCCAGCGGCGCATCATCGGCACGCTCACCTTGAAGATGGTCGCTGCTTCCGTCACGTGTACCAGGAGCGGCGGCGAGGCGCTGCCCGAAGGGCTTCGACCTTGGCGGTCAGCTCGGTGAAGGCTCGTTCCATGCTGGCCATCCGGGTAGGCATTTCCGAAAACGCGGTGATGATAGCGGCGATGCTGGCTGGGTCCATCTTCATCTTGGCCTCCTTCGGTTGGAGCTAGGCGCGGTGCCTGTTCCAGTTTCGGGAAGGTTGGGCCACGAACGGGATCGGAGCGCCTGGACCTGACCTGTCGTCACCGTGGGGAAATGCTCTGCTGGGGCATCGGCCTACTAGACCGAGAAAGAGGTCATGAGGGTCATTCCTGGCGCCAGAGAGGACCCGGCTGGGATAAGACTGCGGCGACGATTGCAGATTGCGGCAAAGCCCGAATGGGGCGACCATGATCCGCATGAGAACTAGATTCTGCATCCTGGCTTCGTGCCTCGCTTTGACGTTCGCGGTTGGCTGTGGCAGCAGCAGCGATGGTGCCAAGTGCGTTCCTGGTCTCACCATCGAGTGCCCGTGCGCGACCGGCCAGAACGGTTCCCAGACGTGCACGTCGTCGGGGATATTTGCCGCCTGCGTCTGCGCAACCCCGATGATAGACGCGGGTAGCACCGTAGACACTATCGGCCCAATTACTTCACAAACGGATTCCGGATCGAGTGCGACGGAAGCCGGTGGGACAATCATAGACTTGGACAGCGGAATCGTTGTGGACGTTGCTCAGACACTCCTCCCGGTGGACAGCGGGTTGGTGGCGGAGGTCAGTCCCGAGGCCGGCGCGCAGGATGCCCCCATATCGTCGGCTGTGTGCGGTGACGGCGTCGTGGCCCTGCCGGAGACCTGCGACGACGGCAATACTCTTGCCGGGGATGGCTGTTCCTCGACGTGCATGGTCGAGCCCGGCTTCCAATGCACCGGTACCCCGAGCACATGTACCGCGACCGTCTGTGGCAATGGGGTCAAAGAGGCGGGCGAAGGTTGCGATGACGGCAATACTTTGCCTTTTGATGGTTGTTCCCCGACCTGCCAAATCGAGCCCCAGTGCGGCACGGACACCAGCGCGGTCGGTGCGTGCAAGACCGCATGCGGGGACGGCATCCTGCTACGTGGGACCGAAGAGTGCGACGATGGCAACCTTCTCGATGGCGACGGCTGCTCGCACGACTGCAAGATCGAGAGGGGATGGACGTGTACGTCCGCCTACGACAACCCGCCCACGAGTCTGACCATCCCACTCGTGGCCCGGGATTTTCAGTTCTACCAAGACGGGCCTCCCCCTACTGGGAACCCCGATTTCAATCACTACTGCTGCGATGATAGCTTGACCAAGGGCAAGGGCTTGATCGGATCGGCGCTCGGTACTGACCGCAAGCCGCAATGGGCGGGGCCGACCGAGGATCCGCTCCCCAACGCATCACAGGTGCTCTTTACCGGCCAGAAGGAATTCGACCAGTGGTATAGCGACGTCAGCGGCATCAATATGACCTACTATGAAAGCATGACTCTGCTACAGAGTTCGACCAACAAGACCACCTACGTGATGAACAGCGACACCGACAAGCCCTGGTATGACCTCTGCGGTTTCTTCCCGCTCGACGATCTCACCAAGCCGATCCTCAGTCAGGACACGGGAACGCCTGTGACTTACACGGACAGCACATTCCCTGGCCAGGCCTGTCACGCGTACCAGGGACTGGGATTTGGCGACAGCTGGGCGAATCACAATTACTCTTTCACAACCGAGCAGCACTACTGGTTCCAGTACGAAGGCAACGAGAATCTAGAATTCACCTCTGACAGTGACGCGTGGGTGTTCATCAATGGAACACTGACGGTCGAGATGCCCGGAACCCACAACCGCACGGTGGGGACAGCGATCCTAGATGCATCGAAAGGTACCGCTCAGGTGGGCTACGGCCCAATACCGTCGTCGTTCACCACCGTCGATCTGAAGATGATCATCGGTAGCGTGTACGAGGTGGATGTGTTCCACGCCGAGAGATGGTGCTGCGGCTCGAACCTCATGGTGACGCTGGCGAATTTCTTGGCCGGCAGGAGTGAGTGCCAGCCCATGTGAGGGGACGTGTGCGGGACTAGCCCGACTAGCCTGATCCGCAGATGCGTTGGGGCAATGGCGAAGCCTCCCCTTTGACAGTCGGCTTGCGGAATCGCAAGGGCCCCACGGTCGCCGGCTTCATGCTTTGGTGGCGACATGTGTTCACTTTGGGATCCTCAAGGCGAGCTATTTTGAGCCGTTTCCGTCGCTGGCCCACTGAAAACTCATCGGCCAACCACGCCGAAACGGGGCAGGCGTCTACAGTGCGTCGGGCGCTGTGTCTGGCTCTAGCTTGCCAAGCGGCGTGCGTGACGGATCGCGTTTGTAGAACAGGGAGATCGTAGACTTGCTGAGCTGCTAGGTGAAGAGTTTGTATTGCTTCGGGGCAGGCTTGTGCTCGTCAACTCGGATGACATCGTATTCGGTGCGAAGCCCCTCTGCCGTGTGTGTCTGGCGCTGGCGAATCTCACACACCAACACATCCCCCTTTGAGAAGGACAACCCGCGGTCCACCCGCTCCAAGAAATCCTTGTCCAAGATCGTTGCGCTGATTACCGCTTGGCCGTCGGACAGGCGCCACTTATTTTCTTCCTTGAAGGTAAGAGAAACGATGGTGTAAGCCGAAGTCCAGGTTCTCTCTGGCAGTTCCTGATCAAGAACCTTCTGCTCGGGCGCGGCAAAATATGCAAGTTGCTCCTTGGTAATTTCGCACGAAGGGATCGCGCCCAGACCATCCATTGCCTTGAATGTGTCGATGCCGACCCGCTGCAAAGGTTCGAGCATCCTGTTGATCGCCATGCGCACTGGGACGTCTTCCATCAGCCGCACAACCAGAATTGGGATTACAAGGGTTTCGCCGTCGATCCCAAGCGTAACCTCGGCTTCTGTCTCGGACAGCTTCTTGGCCTCTCGCCCCCGAATCCAGCTCAGCGCTCCGAGCAAGCTCGTTCCGACCGTTCGTCCAAGTCCGATTAGCGTTTTGAGATGGATCGCTGTTTGTACGTGTTGGTTGAGCAGCAGGGATTCAAGCTGCCTGCCGAGCGACTGCACGACATCAAGGATCACGTCAAAGGATCCTTCGCCAGTGGCCTTCAGTTTTACGCGGACTTGCGCCCGATCCCCGTTGAGAACTCGATTCGCCTCTTCGAACAGTTTGCCTATCCCGAGCAAGGCCGGGGCCAAATCTCGAACGTCGATGGTGTGGTCCTTGAGCGCTTCGCCATCGTAGGCAACCGCGAATTGAGCCGAGTTCTTAGCCACGTCCATGCCCCATTTCTATATCAGATGGCGCCGCGGCATGAGGAGTTTCGGCCCACTTGATGCGCTTCCAGGTCCGTGCCCGGCCGCCTAGCAGACCAAACAGCCAGCTGTGTGCCGCAAAAACTCGGTACCAAGTCGAACCGACCGTAGGTTTCATCGGGATTTCTCGGGTGATTGTCTCGTGCTAGGTCTTGCGCCGCGATGTTCAGCGAAATCTTCAAGACCGTCCTAGCCGCGCTACGTTCGGCCTTCCGCTCCCGCGTCGCCCTCCTCGCCGAAAATGCCGTCCTTCGCCAGCAGATCATCGTTTTGCGTCGTTCCGTGCCAAAGCCCCGCATCCGTGCCCGCGATCGGGTCGTGCTCGCTCTCGCCGCGCGCCTTTCTGGCACGGTGCTCAAGGCGATCACTATCGTGCGCCCCGAGACCGTCGTCCGCTGGCATCGTTCCTTTTGGCGCTTGATCTGGCGGAAGAAGTCTGGCCGGCCTGTTGGTCGACCGCCAGCCGATGCTGACCTGCGGACCATGATACGGCGATATTGGACGGAAAACCCGCTCTGGGGCGAGGACCGAATCGCCGGTGAGCTTCGAAAGCTCGGCTACAAGGTCTCGCCGCGGACCGTTGCCAAATATCGACCACCGCACCTGCCGCGCAACCGTGGGCAGTCCTGGCCCACCTTTGTCCGCAACCATCTCCATCAAACCTGGGCGTGCGACTTTCTCACCATCGTCACCCTTCGGTTCCAGATCCTGTACTGCTTCGTGATCGTGGACTTGGCCCGGCGAGAAATCGTCCACATCGGCGTGACGTCTTCGCCGAGCGCGCAGTATACGGGGCAATGCTTTGTCGAAGCCGTCGCGGATCGCGACAACGAGAATCCGCGGTTCATGATCCGCGACCGCGATTCGATCTACGGTAAGGAATTCCGCCGACGGGTGAAGAGCTGTGGGACGCGTTGCCTGATCACGCCGCCACGGTCGCCGAAAGCAAACGCAATCTGCGAACGCCTGAACGGAACGCTACGCCGCGATTGTCTCGACCACATCATTGTCATCGACGATGCCCACGCCGAGCGTGTTCTCAAGAAGTACGTTCCTTACTACCATGGCCGCCCCCATCGCGGCCTTCGTATGCAGCCGCCGCTCGGCGCGCGTTGGTTGGCGCCCGTGCGACGTGTTCCACCCAAGGACGTTGTTTCTCGACCCGTCCTCGGTGGGCTCCACCACGAGTATTGCGCGCGGCTCGCCTGAGATCGACTGTCGCACGACATCGATGGGAAGCACCTGGCACGCGATTCGTGCGTCCGCGTAGCTGCTCCGGGCGTTCGCGCACCAGACCCCGGCGCAATTCGGCCCCAAAGTGGCGCTGCCCCCCCTCCCCGCGACCAATCCTGGCTGCCGTTTCCGGAGCACTCGGTTATCGATCGGCATTATTGCGGCGGACACCTAAATCGTGACCCATGCCAAAGCCTCACCCTTCCCTTCGCTGCCCGCTGCCCGGTCCAACAGTTTTGCTGGCTGCGCTGCTCGCTAACGCAACGTGCGAGCGGCGGACGATGCTGCTCGCACACGACGGCGCGGTGGCGGACGACGGGGCGACGACGGGTGGAGTAGATCGCGGCGATGGCTCGCGGAATCGGGTGCCTCAGAATCACCGGCCGGCGGCCAAGACCTGTGTGGCTGAACGCGGGACCCTGCCAGTGCCGGATAGCTGTCTGGCAGACGGCGGCTCGCAGTTCACCCTCTGCCTGAGCGATTCGGACTGTCGTGCGGGCAGCAACGGGCGTGTGATCTGAATGGCAAAGGTCTCGACGATGGCGGTGAGGTTCAGTTCGGACATTGGTACTCCAGGGCGTTGTTTCCGGCACATCGTATTGGACTTGGGCGAAATGGGCAATCAGCTCGAGTCGCTGTGGCCAACGATCTCGGGCGGTGGCCGGAAATACCAACCGGGAGACTAACTCACCAAATGAGATACCCCGGTTCTGCCCCGCTCTGTCGGGAGAGGCGTTACTCGCCGGCTAGACGCTGTTCGCTGATGAGGGTGATCGCGGTGGGCGCGGCGTATTGGGTCATGGCCTCGCGTCCAGTACCGCCCGATACCGTGTCGGTACTGAAATTGAAGGTGATCTGTTGTGGATTTGTAGCGTCATTGGGAACAAAAGATGCGGTTCCGGACGTGGTGTTTGGACTCAGCGCACCCACAACATCGAACCTAAGGACCCCGGTACCGATTTCTACCGGACGGGACGCCCAGGCCGGATTCGCGTTGTCAGTCACGGTAGCCAGGTTTCCCGCGGCGGTCACGACATGATAGGTCCAGTCACCCGAATCTGCTTGACTCAGGTACCCATCGCTTTTGCAGAAGTAGACTTCGACTTCAATGGCCCTACCGAGCGAATCGTGGATTACCACGGCGACACTGGCGTTTGAGATCGTTTGTGAGTTATCGAGATCATATGTCGTGGGCTGCGAATCGTAGTCCAAATTTCCGCAAATCGTGATACTTGCAGTCGCCGCGAGCGGTGTTGCCGATGCATCCAGCGTCGATGGGCCACTCTGGCCAACGCCCGGCGCGGGGTTCCTGGCGATGCAAGCAACGAAAGCACTTCCCCCCTCCTGATTTACAAAGTCGCTTTCGCACTGTGCGGGAATTTGGGTCATCCCATCGAGCCCGTTTCCGCCGACGGCAGTTCCTGTGCCGAAATTGAAGGTTAGGACTTGAGGGTTCACGGAATCTTTGGGGTTGAACGCAAAGAGAGGGGATAACGTGTTCGAGATGAGTCGGCCCGAAGTGTCGAACTGCAGCACGCCGCTGGCGACTTCGGTGTCCGTGCCGGGCGTCGCAGCGTTGCCCGACCCATCGCGAGCCAGGTTTCCACCATCAGTCATCGCGTGGTAGGTCCAGTCGCCCGAATCGCCCGTCGCTGTGTTGCCCGAGTCGTTCTTGCAGAAATAGATATTGAGTTGGATCGGCTCTCCGAGTGAATCGTAGATCGTCATAGTGGTATTGAAATCCGACGTGTCCATCGGGTTGGCCGCGTCCCACGACGAGGCTGCGAACGTCGTGTACAGATTGCCGTGCATGGTGATGTTCCTGGTCAACACTGGCGGCACAAAGGCACAGTCGATCCGCAAGAGATCACCGTCGGAGGCGCTGACTTCCGCGGTGTAAATTCCAGGCGGTTCGGGTTGTCCGCTATCGTTGAGGCCATCCCACCCGAAGAATATCGGATCATTCGCATCCGAGGATGACTTGGTCAGGCTGGTGGTACGAACGGCGTTGCCGTCGCTGTCCCTGACGACAATCACCACAAGGCCAGGGCCCGGTAGGTTGATCGAGATGTAAAGGGAGGGGTCATCGTCTAGCACGAACTGAACCGTGCCACTGCCCAACTGTTGGATTTCTGCGACTGCCCCGGCATAGCCGCCACCAGCGTCGCCGACCTCGCCTAATTCCGGGACTTGACGACCGGCATCGTCTTGCAAGGGACCTCCGCAAGTGTCCGGATATTCTGACTGGCATGAAACAGTTTGGTTCAGCCCGATTCGCGCTCCGCACCCTGCCACGAGCAGAAGTAGGAGGTGAAGCCATGGAGTCGGGCAGTTGGTCTTCATATCTACATTCCAAGCGACCTGTTGTGCACACCCTAGAATCGCTGATTCCGAAGAAGACTTTACCCAGCGTGGAAAGTCTGTTCTTGTTCAGCCGCCCGATTGCCTCTTCTGGGTGCGGCCGCTGGCCCGTCCTGGGTGGCCAAGGATGGGTGAAGGGGCATCTTCGTCGACGCCCATGCGAAGGAACTGGTTGTCGGGATGTTTCTTCAGCACGGCAGCTAGCGTGCTCGAGCCACGGGCCGAGTGCTTCTTGATCTCGGCGAATTCCTCGGTCGTCAACTTTGCGGTCTTGAGCAAGATGGCATCGGGCACACCGACCACGTGATCGTCCTCGGCGAGCGCCATCTCCATCGAATTCTGAAAGCTTACTTTGCGTACTATCACAAGTCGCGCACGCATCTCTCGCTGGGCAAGGATGCGCCCGAGCCACGGGCGGTCCAGCCGCCGAGCATGGGCAAGATCGTCGAATTGCCCGAGGTCGGCGGGCTCCACCATCGCTACGGGCGTCGAGCTGCGTGACCATCCACACGACGACGTCGTTGTCGGCGGCGCGAAGGTCGAGATCTGCTCCCCTGGTGATTCCACGAGTCGTTCCATTTTCGCTGGGCTCCGGCCTTGGCTTCCTCCATGCCGGCGAAAGCCCCTTCACCTCAATACGGTGGCTTCGATCTTGCCATTCGGCGGCACGGCAACCGGCAGGACATGCACCTGGCGAATCACAGGATGGTCGACTTGGGATCCCTCTGTCAACTCGCGCAGACCGACATCAACTTCGAAAAGCACCTGCCAGCTTTCTTCGCACCACTATCACTGACCAACCACCAACAACGTGATGCTGTTCGCGGCCAGCGACAATCCGCTGATCGCCCCCGCTGAAATCGCGACGTTGAAGGCGGCCGCAGGAGCCGCCCCGCTTACGCTCTGATACACCTTGGCGGTCGCGCCGCCGGTGAAGTTGTTGAGGGTGACCGTCATGTTTGACTGCGCGGAGGTCCCCGTGTTCACAACCATGATCCACAACGTCTTGGGATTGCTGGAGGAATCCGTCGCCGCATACACGTGAACGCCAGAATACGAGCTGGCCGCGCCCACCGACACGTCGCCGAACTTGCCGCCAGCGCCATCGTAGTTGCGGAACATCGCGAAGGCATTGTAGGCGTAACTGTGCGCGTAGTTGTTCTTGGAATCCTTGGGCACGAGCGAGGTCCAGTACGCAGCCGCGCGAATGCCGAGCACGCCAAATGTCCCGAGGTAATCGGCCTGCTGGACGGCCGCGGTCGCCTCTGAGGTGTCGTTCGCGACGTTGTACTCGCTGACACAGATAGCGGTGCCCGGATAGGTCGAATTGATCCAGCCTTGGAAGCGCGAGAATGTGTTCGTCCACATCTGTTGTGCGGTGCCGGGGTAGTGGGTGTCCAAGCAGTCGAAGATACGCCGGTGGTTGGTGTCCTCGTACTGCCTCCCCTTCGCCATCATCGCCATCGCGTACGACTTGTCGACCGTGTAGGGGATGGCCATTCCGCTGCCCCAGGTCCCCACGCCGCACTCAGTCTGAAGCAAGTTGATCATGTCGTCCGGGTTCATGACGGACAGGAACAGCACCTGCGCGGTCGGATCTGCATTCTTGATGGCAGCCGCATAGGCGATCGAACGATTGATGATGTCGTCGTTCGGGGACTCGCCTGCCTCATTGCCCGAGGCGATCTTCACCGAGTAATCCATGCAGTTGGTGCCGGGGGGATAGAGCGATGGGTAGATGTCCTGCCGCAGGCCTTGCCAATTGTCGGGCTCGTTGTCGAGCTGGTAGTACTTCGGACCGCCATTCGCAGCCGTCCCAAAAGTCGACACGAAATGGGATACCCAGTTGCCCATGAAACTGGTGTCGAGATTCCTCGACCCCTTGTCGACCAGGATGGATTCCTGCGCACCGATCGCTTTGCAACACGTCGCCGACGAAAGCATGCCCCCGTCGGGAAGCTGCGGATAATTGCAGAAGCTGAGATTCTGACCGAGCTGCGCGCTGTAGGTGTTGTCGGACATGGTGGCCACATTGGCCAGCCATCCCGTGATCGGGATCGTCATCAGCGTATTGAGACCTCGGGACTTGTTCGTTTTCACGAACGTGTCGGTCCCGTTCCCGCTCCCCGCGTAGTTGGCGCAATTCCAGTCGCCGCCCGCGTTGTCGATGTCTCTCTGCCAGTTGTAGCTCGCTGCGGAGTCGCCTCCCCAGCGATTGAGCGTGGCGACTTTGTAGGAATCGTCGGCACTGTCGGTCGCGAAGGCGACGCCGTAGATGTCCGGGGAAATGGGCGTGAGCTGCGAGTGAACATCGACCACGATGCCCGAGCCGCTCTTGGCCTGACAGACGCCGTTGGCACTACACAGCTGCGCGGGCGGACAGCCGCCACACGTGCCGTTGCAACCGTCGCTTCCACAGGTCTTGTTGGCGCACGCTGGCGTGCAGGTCGCCCCGGTGGCGCCGCCAGAAGCAGGTTGACCACCGGTGCTCGTCGCGCCACCGGCAGCTATCTCGCCACCGGTGCTCGTCGCGCCGCCGGGACCCGTCCGACCACCGGTGCTCGTCGCGCCGCCAGTTCCGCTGATGCCACCACTGCCGGTGGTGCCGCCACTGCCAGTGACGCCACCGCTTTGGCTGCCCCCCGATGCAGGCGATCCGCCGCCGGTGCCGCCATCAGGTGACGACGACTTGGCGCAGCCAGTAATGACAACGATCGCCGCAAAGGCGACCAGATACAGCGCGCGCAGGTACTTCACCTTATACCAAACACGGCCATTGCCCGAGTGGGAAGATTCCATGGTCCGCCGAACGAGGCGTGTCCACTTACCAGATAGCGATTGGATTAGAGCTGTCGACGATGGTGAAACAATTCGCCGCGGGTTGCGACCAGCGGATCATGTTGTACCAGAATTGAGCAATTTGATACTTGTCCTGAGGAAGAAATCCCTGGCAGCTGGGATCCGTCGTGCTGGGGTTGCCAACGCCGGTCCACTGGCTGGTGTACGTGATCCACTCGTCACCAAACGCAAGCACGTGGCCTTTGCCGACCAGCTTGCCCACGAGGACAGGCAATCCCACGACTGTGGCGGCAACGTGGCCATCGGCAGGAGCAACGATCGAGTGCCCGCCCTCGAAACCGACCATTGTCACGCCGGTGCTGAGGCTCGCGATGACGGGATCGGTGCGGACCCAGTCGGTCAATGTAGAGGAGTGCGTACAGCCGCAGATTTGCCAGTTGATGCAGCTCTCGATCCTATCTTGATTGTATTGAATGCCCGCGAATCCCAGCAGCTGATTCGAGGGCGCTTGCTCGTTCCCGCTCGAGTAGCCACTCAAGAAGATGGCACCGCCGCCGTTCTCGACCCACGCTTGAAAGGCAGCGATCTCGTCTGCGCTGAACGTCCACCATGGACCTGCATCCGAATCTTCCGAGAGCGAGGCAAGGATGATGACGCTGTAGGTTGCCAGGAAGTCGGGCGTCAGGGTCTTGCGGTCCGTGAAATTGTCGGCGAGGGCGGTTCCGGCGCTGCTGCTGTTGAGCCAGTCCATGAGAGCCGTGGGTGGATCGCCGTTGGGGACGGCCCCCCATTTGCCAGGCTTGCCCATGACCGCAACGTTGAACGGCGGACACGTGCAGTCTGCACCACCATCGCACTCCACCTTCGATTTCACGGTCGCGGCATCGGCCTGCACGGTCGGATTCGGACCAGGCGGTAAGGTGAAAGTGGGGGCACTCCCGCCGCTTCCCGTTTGTCCAGATTCCCGTCGAGCCAATCCCCCCGCCGCCGGGAGACGGTCCGACGACGGATGCCTTGGCGCAGCCGAAGGTTACGAAGAGCGCTGCCAATACAACGAAGGTTCGAGGAGATCGCATGGGGTCTTCTCAGCCGTTGCAGGAAAGTCCCACAATGGCTCAAACCTTTTGGGGAAGATGCTAGAATAGCTCGATGGACGGCAAATCGTGCGAGCCGTGAGCCATAGAGCCATGCTTCCGTCACAACATAAGGGACAGTGTTGAGCAGCGTGCCCATAGACCGTCGTCCGGTGAGCGCAGTCGCATCCGAAATCGACCGCGCGGCGGAGCTTGCCAGGTGCAGCGACGAGGTGTTGGCACGCGCGCTCATTGCCGGGGAGCGGCGCGCTGAAGCAGAGGTGTGGCGGCGCTATTCCAAGCTGGTCTTCCGCTTGCTGCTTCGGCGCCTCGGTTCGCGCGATGAAGCGCACGACATCACGCAAGAGGTGTTCTGCCAAATCCTGCGTAGCGCGCGCGCGCTTCGCGATCCGACCCTGCTGCGCAGTTGGGTCGTCTCCGTAGCACTCCGTACCCTCAAGTGGCAAATGCGAAAGCGACGGCTATGGTCTTGGGTCGGGCTGACGGAAGCCACGACTGCCATAGAGCCGAGCACGGGCTCGATCGACAGCGAGGCTCACCACATGGTGCGCCAGTTCTTGCGTGTGCTCGAGACGCTGGGCACGCGCGAGCAAACCATATTTGTTCTCCGCCATGTCGAAGGTTTCAGCTTGGCCGAAATCGCCCAAGCAACGCACGTTTCCCTCGCAACCGTGAAACGAGATCTGGCGCGCCTTTCGCAGCAGGTCTCGGACATGGTAGCTGGCGATGAGGATCTGATGGCGCGGCTCGGGCGTCACGAGGGTGTGGCATGACGAATGAAGACGCGCCAGAGGTGGAGGCAACCGTAAGTCCCGAGGTAGCGTACCTTGCGAAGCTCACACGCGACGAGCTATCGCCCGACGCGTTCCAGACCTCGGCCAATGCGTGGGAAGGCGTTCGCGATCGGCGCGATCGAATTGACCGGCGGCAGGAGCGGCGACGGCGAAAGCTGCGCTTGGTGTTCGCGGGTGCTTGCCTTGCGACGATGATTCCGCTGGCGGTCCTTGCCCTGCGTGCCCCGCGCGGCGAAAAGCCACTGCAAGTCTCTTTCACCGGTGCGCGGCTCGGCGACAACGGCCAAATCACCAACACGGGAAATCTGCCGAACACATCGCTGCTGCATTTTTCCGACGGCACTGAGGTCGAGCTTCGTCCCGAAGCGGCCGCCAATCTCGTCGACGTGACGGCCCGCGGTGCAACCTTGGCGTTGGTGCATGGCGCTGCCCAGTTCCGCGTGACGCCGCTGCCGGGCGCGCACTGGGCAGTAGCCGCCGGACCGTTCCGCGTCGACATCAAAGGAACCGTCTTCGACCTCGAGTGGACGCCCAAGCCAGGGATCCTGCGACTGCAACTGCACCGCGGCTCGGTGGTTGTGACAGGGCCGCTTGCCACCGAGCCGATCGTTTTGCGCGATCAGCGTGAGTTGCTCATCGATCTATCTCGTCGTGAGATCAAGATCCTCGATCAACGCGAAGACGCCGCCCCCGGCGCCTGAGCCAACCGCCGAGCCAACGATAGAGGCGCAAGGCGCACCTCAGCGTCCCTCCGAAGGCCCGGCGCCAGCAAACACCGTGCGAGAGACAAGCAAGGAGCACGGCCGCAAATCAGCGACCAGCTGGCAGGCGTTGTTTGTCGCAGGAAAGCTGGACCTCATTCTCAGCGAAGCCGAAGACGCCGGATTCGACGTCTCTCTCGAACGCCGGAGCAACGAAGACTTGGCGGCGCTGGCTGACGCTGCTCGCTACCGTGACCGCGCCGGACTTGCGCGGCGAGCGCTGCTTGCCCAGCGCGACCGCTTCCCGCGTTCTTTGCGCGCGACGGAGGCGGCCTTCCTGCTCGGGCGTTTGGACGAATCGTCAACCGGGGCCACGCAAGCGTTGGCCTGGTACGACTGCTACCTCGGCGAGGCTCCGCGCGGCCGCTATGCGGCCGAGGCCCTCGGCCGCAAGATGCTCGTGGTGCAAAAGCTTCGCGGCTCGGAAGCGGCCCGTCCCCTCGCGGAGGACTATCTTCGCCGTTATCCCGACGGAGTCTACGCAGAGCTGGCGCACAAACTCGCATTGCACTAGAACGGATGCATGCTCATCGCGGCGCTTGCGGCTGCGCTTACATTTGTGTCGGCGCCGTCCGCGCCGACTGATCTCCATCTGCGCCCTCAGCGCCCGCTGGTCGTCATCGTTCTGCCCAAATCCCAAAGCGCGGCCGAGGCGTCGTCTTTGGAGGCATCGATCCGCCTGCGCGGCGAACTGGATAGCGCTGGCGTCGAGGTCCGCACCATCGACAGCGCCGACACGCCGGAGACGCCCGAGGATTTGGCACGGATCGCGCGCGACCACCACGCCGTCGCTGCCATCGCGCTCGTGTGGGTGCGTGGCGTTGAGGCAACCAACCTTTGGATTGCCGACCGAATGACCGGCAACTTCGTCCATAAGCGTGTCGATGCGAGCGGCGCGGGCGAAAAGTCGGTCGAGCTCCTCGCCATTCGCACCGCCGAGCTCATTCGCGCCAGCCTGGTCGACATCTTCATACCGCCTGCGCCGCCGCCCACTGCACCGGCGCCGGCTCCGGCTCCGGCGCCGGCGCCGGCCTCGGCAACACCACCACCGTCGCCGCCGCCGCCATCGCGACCAAGAAGAGTGCAGCTGCGTGCCGCCGCAGGCCCAACCCTGATGCTCACGCGAGGGGCGACGCCTTCGCTCGCGCCAATGCTAGACCTGGGACTGTTGATCGACAAGAGGTGGCTCGCGCGGGCCGTGGCCACTGGGCTCGGCAGTGCGGCGCGCATCGACGACGGCGGCGATTGGGCCGACCTTCACCAAAGCACCCTCACCGCTCAATTGCAGTATCGGCGCAGGCCGGTCTGGGGACTCGCGGTCGCAGCCGGGCTCGGCCTCGGCGTTCTTCATGTCGCCGGCAGCGGTCATGTAACCCTTTCCAGCCAGGGGGTCGGCGTGAACGTCTCCCAAACGTCGTTTTGCGGCTCCGCGGGCCTCGCGCTTGCTTTGGCCTTGGGCTCGAAGCTCGAGCTGTCGCTCGAAGCACAGGCGCTGATGGCGATCCCTTCGGCGGATGTTTTGGCTGGCAGCGGTGGACCGGCAAAAGCCGGACAGCCGACCGTGCTCGTCCTCCTGGGGTTGGCGGTGCTGCCATGAGAAGGCCCCCAAGCGTTGCCGCATGGCTTGGGATGGCCGCCGCGGTCGCGAGCTTGGCCGCCTGCCAGGCCCGCACGCTTCAGACCATCCACCAGCAACCGCAACCGCCACCGCTGCGGGATGGGCTCGTCGCGCACTGGAACTGCGACGAAAGCGGTGGAGATGTTCTCCACGATACATCCGGCAACAACTATGACGGCCAGATTATCGGCGGCACCTTTACTGCCGGTCACTTCGGTAACGCCCTGTCATTGCAGCTGGGGCAGTATGTCACCGTTCCGGGATTCCCTAACGCGACACCCAGTTGGAGCGTGTCCGTTTGGACCGAGATTCCAACCGTCGACGCGCGCGACATCTCCGTGATCAGCACCGAATTGGCTGGAGAAGGCGGCTGGGCCATGAGGGTCAACAGCGTCGATCAAGCGTGCACCTTTCGCTTTCGCGTCGGCTCCGACAATGGCGTCGACACCTACGCGTCCCACCAGGGCTTGGGCGTGTCGGCCACCGATCGCTTCGTCCACCTGGTAGGCGTCGTCGACGGTCAGGCCATGACCTTGACCCTTTACGTCGACGGTGCGGTCCGCGACAACCCGACTCCCATCACCCAGACGATAAGCCCCGGGCTGTCCTATCTCCTGATCGGCCGCTCGGGCTTGGCCAGCGAGGATTACGCCGGACTGATCGATGACATCGCCATCTACTCGCGCGCCCTGACGTTGGCAGAAGTCACTCAACTGCGCAGTGGACCAGCTCCGAATGTCACGCTCCCAGCCGTGAGCCTAGACGCTGGCAACGAATTGCCTGACGCTGCCGAAAGCAGGGATTAACAACCGCCGCAGGTTGAGAGGCCATCGAGGATGCTGGCAGGTCGACCATTCCGACGAACCCGTGAGCTGTTCCTCGCAGATGCTGTCACAGCTTGGATAAACCAGCTATGCGCACAGCCCTGCACGTCAAAACGATGCCCGAAGCGACACGCGCCCGACCGTCTGCGGAACCCGCTCCGCGGAGCCTTTGCCCGGCGCCCAGAAAGTCTACGGTCACGCCCATCCGTGCTCCGGCGCTTGGCGTTCTCTACAGCAAGTACGCCGCTGCCATCTACGCTCACTGCCGACGCTTGTTGCCGTCGTCGGCGGCCGCGAAAGACGCCACCCAAGAAGCATTCGTCCGCGTGCTTTCCAAGGGAGTCGTGCTGCCCAGCCAAGAAAGCGAAGCGCTTCGCTACCTTTATCGGGTGTCAATCAACGTTTGCCTGAACACGCTTCGCCAGACCGCCACGCACAGCCGTGCCACCCCGGCTTTAGCCGTCAGTCAGGCGGAGCATCAAGGTTCGGCGGAGCCCAGCCTGGCAAGCCGCGAGTTCATTCATGCCGTGCTTGCCCGCTGCAAGGATGGCGATGCCGAGGTCGCGATCATGCACTACCTCGACGGGACTCCGCAGGTCGAGGTCGCGGAGCTGCTAGGAATCACGCGCCGTACGGTATACAACCGCCTGCACAAGCTGTCTCAGATCGCGAACGAGCTGCTGACCCAGCAAGGACCGGTGGTTTCAGTACGACCAAGAGATGCTGGGTATAGGGGCCCGTCTCTGGGTAGGGGGCCAGTTTCAGCGTGCGGTGGGTGTAGTGGCGACCTTCCCGATCTATGACCCGACCTACGCCCTCGCCTTGACTATCACCCGAACGCGCGATGAACCCATTTTTCGGGTGAAGGCAAAAGGGTGCTTCTTTTACGCTGCTCGACACAGCTGGGCAACCAGTTTATCGATCGCCTGAGTAGCCGTCTGATTCGTGACCTTGGGTTATCCACGACGCGAAAAAGTCCGAGCCTGGGCTGGCGCAAGCGGTGGAAATTGCGCTTGTTCTCCCTCGGGCATAGGGACAAGTTGGCCGAAATCTCGGTTATCAGACATTTGCAGCAACGGGTTCGGAGCCTGGCAGAGATAGACTTTCGGTGCCTCATATCCTTTAATCTCGGCCGATGGCAACGCACGCGGCCCAGACCAACATGCTGTCCCAGAAGACGGCGTCAGGATTGTCGGGCAGGACCGTGCTGGCCATCCGTTGGGGCTTTCCCACTTTGCGCGGGATGCTCTCGCCGCTGACTGGCGAACGTGTCCTGCTTGGTCGCGACGAGGATTGCCAGGTGAAGTTGCCAAGCCCGCGGGTCGGTAGCTACGCGACGGCGTCCTTGGCCTGTGTGCCGCAAAAACTCGGTACCAAGTCGAACCGACCGCAGGTTTCATCGGGATTTCTCGGCTGATCGTCCCGTGCTAGGTTTTTCGCCGCGATGTTCATCGAAGTCTTCCCAACCGTCATGAGCGTGTTGCGTTCTGCCTTCCGATCCCGCGCCACCCTCCTTGTCGAAAACGCCGTTCTTCGCCAGCAGATCATCGTCTTGCGTCGTTCCGTGCCAAAGCCCAGAATTCATGCGCGAGACCGCGTGCTGCTCGCTCTTGCCGCTCGCGTCTTCAGCTCGGTGCTCAACGCGATCATCATCGTGCGCCCCAAAACCGTTGTCCGCTGGCATCGTTCCTTTTGGCGATTCCTCTGGCGGAGAAAGTCCGGACGGCCTGTTGGTCGGCCGCCAGCCGATGCTGACCTGCGGACCATGATTCGGCGGTATTGGAAGGAAAATCCGCTCTGGGGCGAGGACCGAATCGCCGGGGAGCTTTGCAAGCTTGGCTACAAGGTGTCTCCGCGAACCGTCGCCAAGTATCGACCGCCGCACTTGCCTCGCAACCGTGGCCAGTCCTGGCCCACCTTCGTCCGCAACCATATCCATCAAACCTGGGCGTGTGACTTCCTCACCATCGTCACCCTGCGGTTCCAGATCCTGTACTGCTTCGTGATCGTGGACTTGGCCCGTCGGGAAATCGTCCACATCGGCGTGACGTCTTCTCCGAGCGCGCAGTACGCCGGGCAGTGCTTTGTCGAAGCCGTCGCGGATCGCGACAACGAGAATCCGCGGTTCATGATCCGCGACCGTGATTCGATCTACGGCAAGGACTTCCGGCGACGGGTGAAGAGCTGCGGGACGCGTTGCCTGATCACGCCGCCACGTTCGCCAAAAGCCAACGCCATTTGCGAGCGCCTGAACGGAACCCTACGCCGCGATTGCCTCGATCACATCATCGTCATCGATGATGTCCACGCCGACCGCGTGCTGAAGGACTACGTTCGCTACTATCATGGCCGACCACACCGCGGTCTTCGCATGCAACCACCGCTCGGCTCACGTTGGCTGACGCCCGTGCGACGTGTTCCGCCCAAGGACGTTGTTTCCCGGCCCATCCTTGGCGGGCTCCATAACGAGTATCACGCTCGGGTCGCCTGAGGCTGACCGCCAGCCGCGGCTAGTGGAAGGCAGGTGGCACGCGATTCGTGTGTCCCCAGTCTGCTCTCGAGCATTCGCGTACAAGATCCAGGCGCACCTTGGCCCCATGGCGGCGCTGCCCAACCCTCGCTCCGACCGATCTTGGGCAATCACCCGGTGAATCCCGATGAAAGCTGGCGTCGGTTCGACCTGGTCCCGACTTTTTGCGGCGGTCAGGCCTACGCCTCACAAAACCGAGCATCCTCTCAACCGCTGCCCGCTTCTCCTCCACGTCAACGTGCGCATAGTGCTCGGTCATCTTCTCGGTCACGTGGCCCGTGATGGCCCGCGCTGTCTCGCCCCGGGCTATCCATGAATTCGTCGTCGAGTCTTATGCGGCCTCACGGTGACCGTCGAGATGGCCAAGGGCGTCAGCCGAGTCTGCGTTTCGCCGTGTGTAACTTTTTCCCTGTTGCCTTCGTCCGCTTCTTCGCCCTCGGTTTCTTCACCTCGCCCGCGCCGAGATCTAATCCAAAGATCTCGGACAGCCCGTGGTCCGCGAGGACCTTGGCAGCCGCGGGACTCTTCTTCGAAAGTGGCACGCCCTTCCCCGCCTTCGCGATCAGCGCCTTCTCGTCGACCTTGCGCAACTTGAAGAGTAGCTCGGGCCGCTCGTCGAGGCGGGCGCCGATGCCGTACAGCACGGCCGCGACGTGCTTGCACATCGACGCCCAGTCTGGACAGCTGCACGTAAAGTGGATCTCGGCCGGCGAGGGGAACAGTCCAGTCTTTTGTTGGCAGATGCGCTCCATGACGCCTTTCGAGAAACGCCCTTGTAGCAATTCCACCAGCGAGTCGATGGCACCGGCGCAGTCAGTGCAGATGGAATTCCACCGCGCCTTGGGTACCGCCGATACGTTCATCGCGACCTCGTACATTTCCGAGCCGCTGACATGCGCCTTGATTTCACCTGGCGTGATTTGCAGGTCGACCACGGAACCATTGCGCACATAGGTGCGCCCGCGCGGCAGCCGGTTGGAGTAGTCGCTGTAGCGTTCGAGGTTCTCGCACCAGGATTTTCCCCAGAAGGTCTTGGCAATCGCCCGACCATCAATGATCACCGGCGATACCGGGTGACCCTTCTTCGCCAGCTTCGCCATTTCGCGCGCGGCTTTACGCCGCCGCTCGGCCACGGAAACATAGGGGCGCCACTCGTAGAACATGCATCACTCCTTCATTGCGGCTTTCAGATCGAGGGCGACGAGCCGCAGTAGCTCGTCGTCCTTCAGCTCCGTCAGGTTCAGCTCGCCGCCGCCTTCGAGCAATTCCCTCGAGAGCTGTTTCTTCGATTCGATGAGCTCGTCGATCTTTTCCTCGACGGTTCCTCGGCATACGAATTTGTGGACCAAGCACGTTCTTGGTCTGCCCGATGCGGAAGGCGCGGTCGGTGGCCTGGTTCTCGACGGCCGGGTTCCACCAGCGGTCGAAGTGCACCACGTGCGACGCAGCGGTAAGGTTCAGCCCCGATCCCCCGGCCTTGAGCGACAGCACGAAGAACGGAACCGATTCGTCCTCTTGAAAGCGCCGCACCAGATCCTTGCGTTTCTTCACCTCGGTTTCGCCGTGCAAGATCAGGCCGGGACGGCCGAACACGCCTCCCAAGAAAGCGGCCAACGGCGCGGTCACCTCGCGAAACTGGGTGAACACCAGCGCCTTCTCCTGCTTGGCCGCAATCACCTCGCAAATTTCGCGCAGGCGCGCCCACTTGCCGCTATCGTCCTCGGCCCACGAACCGTCCCCCAACCACTGCGACGGGTGATTACAGATCTGCTTGAAGCGCATGAGGAAGGACAGAACCAGGCCCTTGCGGCGGATCCCTTCGGCGTCCTCTAGTTGTTCTGCCAGATCCTGAACGGCCTGTTGGTAGAGCGCGGCCTGCTTCCGGCTGAGCGAGCAGAATGCCTTCATCTCGGTCTTATCCGGCAGATCCGAAATGACCATCTTGTCGGTCTTGAGCCGCCGCAAGATGTAGGGTCGCACCAGTTCGCGTAGAGGGCCGTAGGAATTGTGCGGCTTGTCCGCCAGGCTCTTGGTGTACCTTCCGAACTCCTTGGCCGAGCCGAGCAGCCCCGGATTGCAAAAGTCGAAGATCGACCACAAGTCGCCCAGCCGGTTCTCGATTGGCGTGCCGGTGAGCGTGATGCGTGCCTGCGCCGAGAGCTTCTTGGCCGCGTGGGTCTGCTTGGCGCCGGGATTCTTGATGGCCTGAGCCTCGTCGAGAACGGCAAGATTCCACTTGGTGGTCGCGATCCACGGGATGCGCAAGAGCGAACCGTAGCTCGTAATCACAAGATCGACCTCCGCAAGTCGCTCGGGCGACAGCGATGCCAACTCGCCCGCGGACATGGTGGACGTGTGCGCGATCAGCGCCTTGAGACCTGGCGCAAAGCATTTCATTTCATCGGCCCAGTTGGCCAGCAACGAGGCCGGCGCCACCAGCAGGCTCGGCTGCCTCTTGCCGTTCGCGTCCCTGCGCAACACCAACAGCAGTGACAAGATCTGGATGGTCTTGCCCAACCCCATGTCGTCGGCCAAGCACGCGCCAAGCCCCAATCGCGAAAGCAGATGCAGCCAGCGCACCCCGACTTGCTGATAAGGACGGAGCGTGCCGTGCAGTTCGCGGCCCGGATCGATCTTCGCCAGATCCTCGGGCGAACGCAGCCCCTTGAGCGTCTCCGCCAGCCACGGGCCAGCGACGACGCGCGACCAATCGGGATCCGTACCGGTCGCCGCAAGATCATTGGTGACGTCCGCGCCCGCGAGCATGCGCATGGCCTCGGCGAAGGTGAGCCCATCCTTGGCCGCGATCCGCTCTGCCTCCTCGAGTTGAGCCATCGTCCGCTTTAAACGCTCGCTGTCGACTTCGACCCATCGCCCGCGGATCAGTGCAAGCCCGTTGCTGCTGGCCAGGATCTCCTTTACCTCGCGGGCGCTCAGGCTCTCACCATCGAGGGTGACCTCCATGCGGAAATCTAGCAAGGCGTCTTGTCCGAGCGATGCGGCCGCTTTCGTCCCGACGGTGGCAGTCACCTGCGGACGGATCGGACGCCCGGTCCGCCAGGTCGCGGGCATGCGGACGACCACACCGGCGCGCTCCAGTCGTGGCACATCGCCCAGAAACTGGAATGCCTCTCGCGGCGACCAGCGCAAGGGGTGGAATATCTCGCCCGCATCGACCATCTGTTTCAGCCACGCACAGGATTCCGCCGCGCGCTGAACCGGCAGCAAAAGCGAGAGCAGCTTTTCCTTGCTGGCCGCGCCCGCGTAGTCGCGCAACGCCTGGCCAAGCGGGAGGTGCTGGGCCTTGCCATGTGCAGATAGCCGATGCGTGTAGGTTGCGAGAAAGGCAAACGGCGCCTCTTCGTCCTTGCGGTTCTCGGCGAGATTGAAGTGCACCTTGCCCACGACGTTCCAGGCAGGGTGAAGACTCTTGAGAAATTCCTGGACCGTGACCTTTGCATCGGCCAGCTCGACAAGAAAGGCCGCGCCGATCTCTGCCCAGAGTGAAGTGAGGACGTCGGTCGTCAGATATTCAGCTCCCGGCATCACCGGAGCTGCGGATGCCAGGGCCTTGATGTCCTCGGGAGGCGGCGGCAATTCTAGCTGCCGTTCGTCGGCGTCAGGTCGAGCACAGAGCGCGGTGACGAATCGGCCGGCGAATTCTCGCCAAAAACCGAAGACAGGAGGAACCACCGCCTCCACCTCGGCCGCGCCGAGTCTCAAGAGTCCGCGTCCCGCACCACGAGCAAACGCCCGCTGGACGCGGTCACCAAACTGAGGCTCAAGCGCGGGCGTGTCGTCCGACGGAGAAAGCAACAGACGGCCGTGCGGCGTCAGGCAAGGGATCAGGCGAAGGTCAGTCAAGACTTAGCGATTGCGCTCCGAATGGTTCGTGGAACCGCAGATGATACTTGGAAATGAGAGGGCATGACTACGGCCGCGAGCAGACCGGCACGAGTAGACAACCCGGGAGATGTCTTCGTTCATGTTCCTATCCTCCCGGTGCCGGGTGGGCCGGCCAGCAGGAACTCTTGCCAAGTGATCGCCGGAATCTCCGCGCGCTCCGCGGTCGCAAGACCGCCCACGCCGCAGATGACGAGCGGCTTGAAGACCGGATGACGGCGCGTGAACTCCAGCAGTCCAGTGAGGTCGTTCATCTGAAACTTGCCGGTCTTCACTTCGACCGCCCACTTGCCCCAGCTACCCTCTAGAACGCCATCGACTTCAAGCGGCTCTTCTCGCCAGTACGAAACGCCCTGGCCAGAATTCCATGCATGCGCCAGGCAAGCGTTCTCAACCCAGGTGCCAAAACGCGCCGGATCTTCGGCGCTGCTGGCGATTCCTTGAGGATCCATTACCGCGACGAGCGCATTGTTGAGCGTCACCAGTTTCGGTGGCGAGGCCCTGCGACGGGCAGCCCGCGTAGAGTACTTCGGCACGGGCGCCACAAGGAACGCTTCTTCGAGGAGCGCCAGGTAGTGGGCGACGGTTTCGAGTGCTCCGCTGTCTTGCAACTGACCCTGAAGCTTTTGCAAGGAAACGATCTGGGCTGGCGACGAGGCAGCCACGCCGAAAACCTGGCGAAGCAGCGCGGGGCGACGCACGGACGCAAGAGCGAGGATGTCACGACCGATGGCGGGATCGAGGATGGCGTCACGCACATAGGCCGACCAGCGGGGCACATCCTCGCGCATGGGGAAGGCGCCCGGATAGGAACCCATACGCACGACAAGGTCGGCGGCGGCCTCGCCGTTCACACCGAAGGTCTGCGCAACCGCCCGCGCCGACCAGTGGGACAAGGTCAGCCGCTCGAATCGGCCGGCCAGGCTTTCGCGCGAGCCCGCCGCGAGATGAAGTGCTGACGAACCGGTCGCCACGATGTGGACAGGCGTCTTCTTGCGCCGGAAGCGATCCCAAACGCCCTTGAGGTGTGAAGCCCAGCCAGCAAGAAGGTGAGCCTCGTCGAGGAGAAGAATGGCGCGCCCGTGAGAGACCGCGGCGTCATCCGCCCGGCCGACCACGCGCTCCCAGAAGCCAGGCAACGCAGCCTCGGGAGCATCAGCCGCCACGTAGACTGCCTGATTGCCTGCCCGCTCTGCCATTTCGAGAAGTAAGGTGGTCTTGCCAACCTGCCGGGGGCCGGCGAGCAGTTGAATGCGTCCTGGTGCAGGCTCGGCAAGCCGCTTGGCTAGGACCTCCCGGCACGCATAGTAGTCGAGGCGAAAGCCTTGATCAGACATAGTCTAATAATTATTCGACTACGAATTGAAAAGCAACACACCTTGTCCGTCGAGCTTATCTGCAAAGAGCCACTCCGTATGGCCGACCTGGTCGAGTGCCGAATGACATGGTGTCATATGCCTGTTTTCGAACATCGATATGCCTGGAAATGTGCCTGTTTGGGGGTGATGTTGGGTGTCTTCTGGTGCTCGCCTGTGGTTTTAAGCTATTGATTTCTCTACATTTTGCGTGTGGAAGACGACACTTCACACGGTGGAAGCCGCAGGTTCAATCCCTGCAACGCTGCTGCGTGCGCGGACATTCTGAACTTCGTGTTCGCAGTTGCGGCGCCCTCGATATTGTTGAGGAATTGGGAAGTACGGGCGATCTTGCCGTGATGACACCCGCTGTCTCAGGGGTGCGCCACGCACGGCGCACCTACGACCATCGGCTTCGTGAACATGTCATTCGTTGCGGTTCCTTGGCAGAACTTTCCCGCATCGCTGTTGCACGCTTCGTGGGCTTCGTGGATGGCGGATTCCACCTTGTCGACGATCTGATGGCAGGCAGGGGCCAGTTCGCTGTCGTGGGACTTCAGGCAAGCGGCGATACGGCCATCACCGGGTTGGATTCCCCGGCAGAACTTCTCCACGTCGGGCTTGCATGCCTCCTTGACCCTTTCCATCCTTGCCTTCCCTATGGGCAATACGCTCCTAAATGCCCCAAGCCCAATGTATGCGGTCGAGGCCCGAGGCATTGGTGACTGAAAGTGTATAGTTGGGCGAAGTGCCACTCGCGGTCGTGATCGACCAGGGGTCGCCGAGCCTCCACCCTGGCCAATAACAGCTCCCCATGTCTTTCGTATGCATGAAATTTGGAACACCGTTCATGTACGAGATGTATAGGTTTCCGTCTGTCGCGACGTCGTAATTGGTGCCCGACGTCATTGGCGCGCCCCATTCGCTGACTATGGTTCGTGAAGCATAACCTCCGATATTGGATGTCATGTTGTTGGTCCATCCCTGTATCGTTGTCGTCCCACTCGAGAACATTGTGTAGGCGTGCAAGCTCAATAGCGTGCCATCCAGCTTTGCGTCCGCACCCACCGGGTTGACGTTCTGGTCATAGCCCGTGCCGGCGATAATGATGTGGTCTTTGGGAACACTCGGGAACTTGGTGAGCCATGCCTCTGCGAAGGCGATCCACGCAGAACTACTGAAGCCGTAGGGCTCGTTGTGGATGTCGAAGTACACGAGAGGGTTGGTCGCGTATGCGCTCACCACGACCTGCCACATACTGTAGTACGTCGTGTTGTCGGCTGGTTTTCCGCCGGCGACCGCCCAATAGCCGATCATAACCTTCATGTTCTTGCTAATCGCGGTGTCGATGACCCCTTTGTAGGAGGCCCACCAGGAGGTGTTGGCCGTGGGCTCATTGATCGGAATGCGGATCGAGTTTGCCCCGAGCACGGTTTGAAACTCGGACAAGATCGAGGCGGAAAGGGCTTCCACGGTGGCGTAGGAATCGCCAGCAGTCATTCCGGACAGATAGAGCGGGCCGGATTGGAAGTTGTCCCCTTCGTCCGCCCAGTTGACACAATGCCAGCTCGACGGTCCCCCGCTGGTTCCCGCGCCGCCGGTCGTTGCGACGCCACCGGTACTCGTCGTGCCGCCGGTGGCTTTGGTGCCTCCAGTCGCCGTACTTCCGCCCGTGCCCGTCGTCCCGCCTGTAGCCTTGGAACCACCCGTACTCGGTGTGCCACCGAAGGAGCCGGTTGCGGGACCACCGCCCGTCGCAGTACCGCCGCTGTCGGTCGAGCCGCCGCCTCCGTCGTTCCCGCCACTGTTGGCACCGCCCGTGCCAAGACCGCCACTTCCGCCAGTTGCTCCCACCATCTCTGATCCACCGCTCCCACCAGTTGCGCCACCCGCACCTGAGCCCGCGCTTCCAGATCCGCTTCCGTAGGCCCCACCGGACGAAGCTGTGGCCGTTCCAGCGGTGCCTCCGGACTTGTTTCCCCCGGACACCTCGCCGCCACTGCTCGGTCGCCCACCACTGCCAGTTGTGGGGGCGTTGCTGCCACTACAGCCAGACTGGGAACCGCTCGCCAGAGCAGTCAAGATCAAACAGGCCAGTTGCGTCTGGGGTCTAGTCATGGCTTCTCCGATTGTATTAGCCGCAATATGCCAGGGGGACAAGCGACCAGAGAATAGCCCTTTCGAATGGGGTATCTCCGGTCCGAGAACCAGCGTCTCCCTGCGCCAGTGCGGCCACGTGGGTGTCTGGACGGGACAACAGGGTGGTTTGGGCCGCCTGATCCGCGCGCTGAAAAGTCCGTCTCAAGCACGAGGTACAGTCTACCCCATCGCGGCCCCACGAAGTCACGCTGGGTAGGGACGGAGAGTGGGACCATTTTGGAACGACACGGGTGCTTTCACGTTCCGGTTCGTGTAGAGCCAGTCTTTGACGAAGCCACCCTCGTCGCGTGGCCCGACCCGCAAGGTCCAGTCGTCGGTGAACATCTTGGGCAACCAGCTGTGGCTGGCACACCAAGCGGTCCAGCTGCCGCCAAGGCCTTCCAGCCATTCCACGGAGGAGACTGCACGGACGCTTGGAATGACCAAGGCCAGCGGTCAAGACGAGGCTTCACCGCGCCAGAATCGCGCTGCGTGAGAGACTGGTGGGTTGCCTGGACGACTAGGCACTCGAAAGTGACGTCCGTGATGCCAGCCTGTAAACTTTGAACACCTCTTGTCTTGATAGGTTGACATGGCCGTCTGGTTTGGGAATGCTCCAACCATGGACACGCGCGTACGCACCGCCGTCAAGGCCACGCGGCACCGGCAAGGATTGCAGCAGCAGGATCTGGCCGAGGCCATCGGTGTCAGCCGCCAGACGCTCAGCCTCATCGAAGCTGGCGAGACCGTTCCTTCCACGCAGATTGCTCTCTCCCTGGCCCGCGAGCTACGCTGCCGAGTTGAGGATCTTTTCAGCCTGCGCAGCGACGGGCAAGTCATCGAAGCCGAGCTCGTGGGTGAGGCAGCTATCGACCACAAGGACGCCCGCGAGAAGCGGGTATCGCTGGGGTAGGTCGATGATCGCTGGGTTGCCCACATCCTTGAAACCGACGAAGCCCTGGCGCTCGGTACACCGGCCGACGGCATCGCAACCTTGTCGACCAAGAAAGGCAAGGCCAAGGCGAAGGTTCACCCCCTGCGTGACGTGGAATCGCTCCAGCGCAATATTTTGGTCGCAGGGTGTGACCCAGCCCTCGGCGTGCTTGGGCGCCACCTGGAAGAACGTTTCCACGGTCCGCGCCTGCACTGGATCGAGAAGGCCAGCCGGCCCGCGCTGGAAGAGCTGGCCCAAAAGCGAGTTCACATCGCCGGCATGCACCTTTTGGGACAGGGCAGTGTCGGTGACAACGCCACCGCCGTGCGTGAGAGATTCGGCTCGGAGTCCATGGTGCTGGTCACGTTGGCTTCCTGGGAGCAGGGCTTCGTAAGCAGCCCCGCGCGGAAGTACAGGAGCGTCGCAGACATGGATCGAAAGGGCACTCGCATCATCGCGCGCGAAGCGGGCGCGGGTGCCCAAGAGCTACTGGAAAGCGTGTTCCGCAAGGCAGGCCGCGCGTGGAAGCATGACACTCCGCTAGCGATCGCGCGTGGGCATCGTGCCGTGGCGCAAATGGTGGCCATGGGCATCGGCGACGTCGGCGTGGCCACACGATCCGCCGCGGCAAGTTTCGGGCTGCACTTCGAGCCGCTCGCGGAAGCCCGCTTCGATCTGGTTTTCCCGGCGTCCTTTGCATCGCAGGAACAGGTGCAGGCGCTGCTCGATTGCCTATCGAGCGCGCGGTTTCGCCAGGACATCGCTGGCATGACCGGCTACCAGACCGCGCGCACGGGCGAAGCTTTCACAGAGGCACAAGCATGAAACGTCGCACGTTTGTCCACGTTATCCTGGTTGCTGCATGCCTGGGCACGCAGATGCTCGCAGCTCAGGCCGGTGCTGAGTCGCAAGAGCTGACCGTGTTTGCCGCGGCCTCCCTGCGCGACGTTTTCCAGAGCATTGCGCTCACGTTCGAGAAGCAGCACCCGCGCCTTAGGGTCCGCTTCAATTTCGCCGGCAGCCAGGATCTTCGCGTGCAGATCGAACAGGGCGCCAAGGTGGACGTGTTCGCCTCGGCGGACTGGAAGCACATGAAGCTCTTGGCGGACCAGGGCGCGGTCGCTCTGCCCGCAGTGTTCGCATGCAATGTGCCTGTGGTGGTCGTGCCAAAAAGCAACCCGTCCAACGTAAGGAACTTTGCTGATCTTCCCAGGGCGACACACTTGGTTCTGGGGGCCGCCGAGGCACCCATCGGAGCCTACACAGATGCCATCTTGACGGCGGCCGAAAGACTCCATGGCAAAGCCTTCGGAGAGAAGATCCGAGGGAACGTTCGCTCGCGCGAGCTGAACGTGCGCCAGGTATTGACGAAAGTTGCAATGGGCGAAGGGGATGCGGGCATCGTCTACAAGACGGATGCGCTGTCCATGCCCGACAAGGTGGACATCATCGAGATCCCGGCCTCAATCAACGTGATCGCCGAGTACCCCATCGCCGCTCTCAAGGCCACACCCCGGGCCGATCTGGCGCGCGCCTTCGTGCAGCTGGTTTTGTCCAAGGAAGGGCAGAAGGTTCTAGCCACCGCCGGTTTCGGCAACGCCGAAGCACAGGAAAAGAATTGAGCGGCATGCTCCTATCCCGCGTAAGAAGTCGCTACCTCTACGTCGCCGTCATGGTCGGCCTTGGAGGGCTTCTGCTGCTTTTCCTTGTCCTTCCCTTCGTGGCCCTGCTCCTCGATGGTGGTCCCGACTCCATCGTGCGCGGACTTAGCTGCGCGTTGACTTGGCCGGCGCTTCGGCTGAGCCTGGGCACCAGCCTCATCTCGGTTGCGCTGGTGGTTCTCGGTGGCACGCCGCTGGCGTGGTGGCTGGCGCGCTCGCGTTGGCGCTCGGCACGCTGGCTGGAGATCCTACTCCAACTTCCCGTGGTTATTCCGCCCGCGGTGGGAGGCATCGCGCTGCTCCTCGCCTTTGGCCGACGCGGGCTGTTCGGCGAGACCCTGGAGCGCCTGGGCTGGACGCCAGCCTTTAGCTCTGTCGCGGTGGTCATGGCCCAGGTATTCGTCTCGGCCCCGTTCTATATGCAGGCAGCGGTACAAGCCTTCGGCCGCTTGGATCGCAACCTGCTGGCGGTCGGACGTAGCTTGGGTGCCTCGCCGCCGCGCCTCTTCTTTCAGGTCGCCTTGCCGCTCGCCCGACCGTGGCTGATTGGCGGCGCGGCCATGACTTGGGCGCGCGCGCTGGGCGAATTCGGCGCCACCTTGATGTTCGCGGGCAACATGATGGGAAAGACGCAGACCTTGCCGCTCGCGATCTACACCGCCTTGGAGCTCGACATTCACACCGCGCAAGCCCTATCGCTCTTGCTGGTCGCTTTCGCCTTCGCGCTCCTGCTATTCCTCAGGCGGTTCAACCGCAATCTGGAAGTCGCCCGAAAGCCGGCATCAACATGAGTGCGGATTCCATTTCCCGGCTTTCTGTCGCGGTTGAAGCCGCCCTTGGGCCGTTCCTGTTGCAAGCATCGCTGGAGGTTGGCGCCGAGCCCTTGGCTTTGGTCGGCCCCAATGGATCGGGCAAGACAAGCCTACTGCTCGCGATCTTGGGTCTGCTCAAGCCTGAGCGCGGTCGCATTGCGCTTGGTGATGCAATTCTGTTCGACACCGATCGGGCGGTCGACCTTCCGACAGAAGAGCGTCACCTGGCCTACCTGCCGCAGGACTTTGGATTGTTTCCCCACCTGACCGCAGTCCAGAATGTGGCATTCGCGCTCGCGTGCGGGCCGGAACCCGCAACCAGAAGGCAGCGGCGAGCCCAGGCCATGGCGTGGCTCGACCGTTTTGGGCTTGGCAGCTTGGCAAACCGCAATCCGGCCCAGCTCTCCGGTGGTGAGCGGCAGCGCATCGCCCTGGCCCGCGCCTTGGCATCCTCGCCAAAAGCGATCCTTCTCGATGAACCAACGGCCTCTCTCGATGTCGAGGCCCGCGTCGAGGTGCGCGCGTTCCTTGCCGAGTCTATCCGGTCTCTCGCCTTGCCCACGATCTCTGGTTACTCACGACATCACAGACGTGGAAGCCTTGGCGGGACGTGTAGCGGTGCTCGAAAAGGGCCGAGTCGCAGCCTGCGGCCAGCTGGCCGACATCCGCAAAGCACCACCCACGCCGTTCGCCACCCGGTTCTTTTCATCGCCCACGCCGGTGGGCATCGCCCCGGTCACCGGTCCTATTCCCGACGGACAGTTCCGTCACAACTGAAGTAGGAGGTCTCTGTCATGTCATTGTATCCTGCGCGCAAATTTCCGTCTGCCCTCGCCGCCCTACTCCTGGCTTGGCTCACACTGCCGGGATGTGGCAGCGATTCGGGAAAACCGCCGACCGATGCCGCGCAGATCGATGTCGCTCTGGCCGATCTCGCCATCGACACGGGAGCTGTCTTCGACACCGGCTCCGCCGTGGATAGCGCAGGCGTCGATAGTTCGCCCCTGCCCGCATGTTCGTCCTTGGTGAATCCGCTCTACATCATGAGCGGCGACACGCAGGTGCCAGTGCTCAAGACGCTCGGAAAGGCTCTGCGACAAGGTCCGAATCCTGTGACCTTGGTGTGGTACGCGACAGGCTCTTGCACCATCATCGACGCCCTCTACAACGCCACCCCACTGAAACAGGTCCCGTCCTACATCCCCGACGACCCTGCCTGGGATCCGAGCACGGGCGCGGTACCAAGCTGCGCCTTGGAAAGCGCTGGCCACAGCGTGGACATCGGCATTCCCATCGTGTTCCCGGAGGCTTGTACGAGCACGCCGCCGCCCACCGATCTCGTTGCTTTCAAGGGTCCGGTGCAGTCGATGATTTTCGTGGTTCCACGCAGCGCTTCGCCCGAAGCCATCAGTTCAGCCCAGGCGAAACTTGTCTTTGGCCAAGGCGCCGCGGGCAACATCGCCCCTTGGACAGATCCGAGTTTCTATTTCGTCCGCCCGCCGACCAAAGGTACGCAAGTCAGCCTTGGTGCCTTGATTGGCTTGCCAGCAACGCAGTGGCTCGGGCAACAGATCAACCTATCTCCCGACGTGGCGACCGATGTTGCCACGTCTACCTCGCCCGAGGAGACCATCGGCATCCTTGGCAGCGAGATTTACGATAGCGCAGCCAACCGGGCAAACCTGAAGGCCCTGGCTTTCCAGGCCGTGGGCCAGAGCAATGGCTTTCTGCCTGATTCCACGTCCACTGCCTTCGACAAGAGAAGTCTCCGCGAAGGGCACTACGTTGCATGGTCGCACGTGTTCTACTTGACCACGGCCGCGGCTGTAGACGGCGGCGCCGCCCAGCCGCTCAATTCCAATGCCAAGCTCCTCATCGACATTCTCACCAATACCGCCGATGCCGCCATACCGTCGGGCCTGGATTCCGTCGCGCTAGTTGCGCAGAAGGGACTCATTCCCCTGTGTGCCATGACGGTGACACGCACCCAGGAGGGCGGCCCCCTCTCGCTTTTCGCCCCGCCCGATCCTTGCGGCTGCTACTACGAAAGCAAGGTCGGCACTGCGCCTCCCGCGTGTGTCGTTTGCGGTCCAACTGCCCCTTGCGCGACAGGCACGACCTGCCGTCACGGTTTCTGCGAGGCTGACAACGGCCGTACGTCGCTCGGCGACTGCAGCACGCTTCCCGCGAACGCCACGCATGCGCAGATCATCAACGATGCGTGCACGGCAGGGGCGCGCTTCGAGAGCGATCCCATACCCTAGAATCGCGAACCCCAATTGCAAGCTCGACCAAACTCTTGACATCGGAGGTTCTCACCATGCGAACGTGTTTCTGCTCAAAGTTCCTGTCGGCTCCTATTGGACTGCTTTTCCTGATTGCGGGCTCTGCGCTGCCTGGATGTGGCAGCGATTCAGGAAGTCCGCCCACCGATGCCGCGAAAGATGTCCCCGCCACGGCCGATTCGTCCAACGCCAATCCAGGGATGGACGCGTCCGTGGCCGAGACGATCCCGAGCAGCGACTCTCCCATCGACACAACCGCGGCGCCCATCGACGCCGCCTTCATCGACGTCGCTGTCGGGGTCGATGCTGGTTCCGCGATGGACAGCTCGGGAATCGACGGAGCTGCTCTGCCCGCTTGCTCCTCGCTGGTGAATCCCCTCTACATCATGGCTGGCGACTGCCAGATTCCGGCCCTCAAGACCTTGGGAAAGGTCCTGAGACAAGGCGCGAACCCAGTCACCCTGGTGTGGCTCATGTCCCCGTCGTGCACCATCATCGATGCGATGTACAATGGCACGCCCCTCAAGCAGGTTCCCTCGTACATTCCGAGCGATCCCACCTGGGATCCCGTCAAGAGCTCCGTTCCGAGTTGCGCTCTGGAGAGCACCGGACACAGCGTGGACATCGGCATGCCCGTCGGCTTCCCCGAGTCTTGTTCGAGCGCCACACCGCCGAGCGATGTCGTAGCATTCAAAGGGCCGGTGCAGTCCCTGCTCTTCGTGGTTCCTCACAGCGCCACGCCGGAGGCCATCAGCGCAGCGCAAGCGCGCCTGGTCTTTGGAACGGGCGCGACGGCCAATGTTTTGCCGTGGATCGACGAGACTTTTTACTTCATTTTGCAGCCCACCATGGCCGTGCAAGTCAGTTTGGGTGCTTTAATTGGCGTGCCGGCTGCGCAGTGGCATGGGCAGCCGCAGAGCAGTCCAACCGCCGCGGCCAACGCGGTGGCGACTTCCACCTTCCCCGAGAAAACCATCGGCATCCTTGGGGGCACGATTTTCGACAGCGGCAACAACCGCGCCAACGTGAACACGCTCGCCTTCCAAGCCACGGGACAATCGAACGGCTACTTGCCAGATTCCACGGCCACGGCCTTCGACAAACGCAGCCTTCGCGACGGCCACTACGTTCCCTGGAACCAGATGGTCTACCTAACCAAGGCAGCGTCCGTGGACGGCGGACCAGCCCAACCCACCAATGCAACCGCCAAGCTGGTCATCGATATTCTCACCAACGTCGCCAACCCCGGCACGCCCTCCGGCCTAGATCCCGTCTCGCTGGTGGCACAGGGCGGACTCGTTCCACTGTGCGCGATGGCAGTCACGCGCACCACCGAGGGCGGCCCGCTCTCGCTCTTTGCCCCGCCGGACCCTTGCGGTTGCTACTACGAAAGCAAGGTCGGCACGGTCCCTGCCGCGTGTGTCGCTTGTGGTCCAACTGCCCCTTGCGCGACAGGCACGACCTGCCGTCACGGTTTCTGCGAGGCTGACAACGGCCGTACGTCGCTCGGCGACTGCAACACGCTTCCCGCGAACGCCACGCACGCGCAGCTCATCAACAACGCGTGCACGGCAGGGGCGCGCTTCGAGAGCGATCCTATCCCGTGAGAAACCTGCTCTTCATCGCGGCGCTAGGCGGACTTGGCCTTGCGCCGCGCTTTACCTTGGCGGCGGACACAACTCCGACTCCCCAGGCCACCGCGGTAAGTGCGCCCTCGGGAGCATTTGAAGGATCGGACTGGAAGCTCGCGACGAGCGGCTTTCTCCAAGCTGACGCCGTGGTGATGGACCAATCGTCACAGGACCAGCTCTCGCCTACCGGGGCGGCGCCGCTCAACACCGAGCGGTTTCTCATTCGACGGGCTCACCTGTCCGTCGAAGCGCACCATCGCACCCTGGGTGCCGTGATCGAGATCGAGGGCAGCACGGTGAGCGGCATGGCCATGGGGTTGGCGCGCGCGGAGCTTGAGATGGGGTGGGCAGGTCCCACGCGGAGCTTCGAGCTGGGTCTCGGCCTGGTTCGCATTCCGTTCGGCCTGGAAGTTCAGGAATGGTATCCGGACCGATTCTTTCTAGAACGTAGCAACGTCAGCCGAGCGCTCTTCCCAGGCATCATGGACCTGGGAGCGCGCGCCCAAGGCGCTTGGCGATTCTTTCGCGCCCAGGCCGCGGTGATGAATGGCAATCCGCTCGGAGACGCGTCTTTCCCAGCACGGGATCCCAATGCGGCCAAGGACATTGTAGGCCGGCTTGGCGTCGATTCCAGCATCGCGGGCAAGCTCCACGTTAGTGCTGGCGTTTCGTCGCTCAAGGGAACCGGGTTTCACCCAGGCACGCCAGCGACCAAGAATGTTCTCGTCTGGAACGACCAGAACGAGGACGGCATCGTCCAGCTCAGCGAGATTCAGGTCATTCCAGGCCGGGCGGCGACACCCTCGCAGAATTTCTCGCGCTTTGCGGTCGGTGCAGATGGCCGCATCGACGCCACAATGCCTCGCTTGGGACGCTTCGTGCTTTTCGGCGAAGTGGTTTGGGCCGCCAACCTAGATCGCGGGCTCTTACCTGCCGATCCCATTGCTTCCGGCCGCGACCTGCGAGAATTCGGATGGGTCGCGGGTGTCAGCCAAGAGCTCACCACGCGGGCGGCCCTTGGCATCCGCTACGACTTCTACAACCCCGATCTGGATGGCTTCCGTCAGTCGCCAACGGCCATCGCGCCCAAGGACATGTCGTTTCGCACCTGGACCTTCGCGCTTTCGTGGGGAGGACTAGGCCGCAACCGACTGATCCTCGAATACCAGCACAACCACAATGCCTTGGCCGTGGCCGCGGATGGATCGCCGACGACCTTGGCCGCGGACACAATCACCCTGCGCGGGCAAATGGTGTTCCAGTGAGAAGCCGGCTGGTATGGCTGGCGATGCCGGTCGTTCTCGCAGCCTGCGACGGCACGGCCAGCGACACTGGCTTGGAGGCTCTTGTGCGTGTGAGTGGCGGCCAGTTCTACCGCGGAGCCATCGACAAGCTCAGCAGCACGAGCGCTCCCACCGTGGTCGATGTGCTCAACAGCCAAACCGTGATCACTCCCGGCTTGCAGGACAAACGAATCTCTGGCCGCCTGGATCCCGGCACAACTGCCGTGGCCATCGGATTCGCGGGCGACGTCGGGTACTGGATTCTTCCTGCAGACGTTCCCGATGCAGACAGCCCCACGCAACCAACCTTCCACGCCAGTCTGTCCTTTTCGCCCACGCTGCCTGCAACATCCTACGATCTCATCGTGCGGGCCGCGATGCCACCCGATGCGTTCGGACCGGCTGCGCACGTATCCTTGGATGTGCAGCAAACCCTGCCTCCCACCGGCGCCCTGGTCATTTCTCTCTGGTGGGATACGGAATCCGATCTCGACCTGCACGTCGTCGACGCCTTTGGCGACGAGATCTGGGCCGGCAACATCAACTCGTACGATCCCTACGCCATCGCCCCGACCACCGACGCCGGCGCCTGGAGCGAAGGCGGCATCCTGGACTTCGATTCCAACGCGGGCTGTGTCATCGACGGCCGCTGCAACGAAAATGTGGTCTGGGCGGTAGGGCCGCCGCCCGGCAATTACGTCGCCCGCGTCGACACCTTCTCGCTATGCGGGAATTCCGCCGCACGCTGGACCGTCGAGGCATTTCTGAACGGTATTTCCCTAGGCCGGGCCGAGGGCGAGGCCGTCCCTTCGGATCAGCGCTTCAGCAAAGGCAAGGGTAGCGGTCTTGCGGCCCTGGCCTTCACCATTCCGCCTCCATGAAAGTGCATGGGGGGCTTCTCGCGATGACCGTGCTCGCGACCGCACCTGCACGCGGGGCCGCAGCGGCCGAGGTCTACGAGACCATCGTGATTGCCCCGTCGACGAAGGCAGCCGGCGAGGCCGACCTGCCCGCCGAGGAGCTGCGCCAGGCGCCGGGCGCACAAGGCGATGCAGGCAAGGCGCTGGAAAACCTGCCGGGCGTGGCGCGGCCCGCGCTCGGCGGAGGCGAGCTGGTGGTGTGGGGCGCGGCTCCCGAGGAGACGCGGGTGGTGGTCGACGGAATGGAAATACCCGCGCTGTACCATCTGGGCGGACTGCGTTCGACCGTGAACACGGGGTTCGTGCGCTCGCTGGCACTGGTGCCTGGGGGCTACGGTGCCGAGTTTGGTCGCGGTCTGGGCGGGTTGGTTCGCATCGACAGCCGCGAGCCACCCGCCCAACGCTACCAGGGAGAAGTGGACGCGGATGTCCTCGATGCCTCGTTCGCGGCCGGCGCCGCGGTCGGAAACGGTGGCGGCGTTCTCGCGGCGGGCCGCTTCGGCTATCTCGACCGCATCCTTGACGGAGTCCTGTCATCGGACACGCGCCGGCTTTTCCCTCTGCCGCGCTATCATGATTTTCAGGGCAAGGTGCTCTTGCCCCTGCGCGACGGCGAAAGGGCCGAGATCATCTTCCTCACCTCGTCAGATTCGAGCGCCATCAGCAGCTACGGCGCGAGCCCATCTTCGGTCGCCTCGCAGAAGCAGGATCGAACCTTCACGCGCCTCGGGGTTCGCTATGTGCGCGCCCTGGAAGACGGTTCGGGCGCATCGCTGACCCCCTTCGTGGGTTGGGACCATTCGGGACGCGACCAAACCGCCGGGCTCGCCCTGGCAAGCGAGTCGATCGACGCGACCCTCTTGGGCCTGCGCGCCGATTACGTCGCTCCCTTCTCACCATGGTCTGTCTTGACCCTCGGCTTCGACGGGATGATGACCTGGTCCAGCGTCGAGCGTGCTGGCTCGGCCACCTTGCCCGCACGAGAAGGCGACATCGTCGCCTTTGGCCAGCCCATTTCGGGTGGTGCCAGCGCGGATGCGTGGAACACCGCGATTGGCAATCTAGCCCCGTACGCCGCGCTGGAGCTCACGCGCGGGCGCTGGCGCGTGCTGCCGTCGTTCCGCCTTGATGGCTACACCATCGCCACCAATCGCAGTTTTCCGCCGACGGGCATCACCCCGCAGGTGGGAACCTCGCGACTGTCGTGGTCGCCAGCGCCGCGCCTTGCCGTCGCTCGCCAGTCCCGCGCTTGGCTACGCGAGAACGCGGCCCTCGGCCTCTATCATCAAGGGCCATCGCCCGACGACCTGAGCGCGGTTTTCGGTTCGCCCAAGCTGGGGCCCATGCATGCCGCCCACGCGGTCGTTGGGGCGGACATGGATCTCGGCCACAAGCTCACCCTGCAACCCACTATTTTCTACCGGCGCATGTGGGCACTGGTGCTGCGCAATCCCAACCCAAGTCCTCCCCTGGCGCAAGCTCTCGTGCAAGATGGCGAGGGCCGTGCCTATGGCGCGCAGATCCTCCTGCGAATGGCACCCTCTCCGATCTTCTCCGGATGGCTCGCCTACACGCTCAGCCGCAGCGAGCGCCGGCACGCAGGGGAGCCGTCGTATCGATTGCTCGACCAGGATCAGACGCATCTTCTGACCGCGGTCGCGAATGCGACCTTGCGCGGCCTTGTTCTGGGCGTGCGCTTTCGCCTGGCCACCGGCATGCCGCGCACGCCGGTCGTCGGCAGCTATCTCGACACGACGACGGGGCAGTATCAGCCCATCTTCGGACCCCAAAATTCGATCCGCCTGCCCGTCTTCTACGCACTCGACCTGCGCATCGAAAAGCATTTTCGCCGCCGCTCGGTGGATGTTGTCCCCTACCTCGAAGTCCTGAACCTTACCAACCACGCGAACGTCGAGGAGTTTGCCTACGACGAGCAATTCGCCTCGCGGTCGAACATCACGGGCCTGCCGATTCTGGCCGTTGCCGGACTAGCCATTAGGTTCTAATGCGTCGAAACAGTGTACTCACTCTTCTGTGGTTTGCCGGGTGCACGCCGACGATGGGCAATCCTGCATCGCTGATCGCCGACGAAAGGATCATCGGCGTGCGCGCCGATCCCGCCGAGGCTGGCCCGAGTGACACCGTAGAATACACAAGTCTCGTGGCTTCTCCTTCCGGGACCGCAGATGAGCTGGCTTTACTCTGGAGCCTGTGCGAACTGCGCAAGCCCGTCGAGGAAAACACTCCCGTCAGCCAAGCCTGTCTCACCGAGGATCTGCCGTTGTCGGCGCAAGGCTCGCAAGTCTCGATCCGAACGCCCAGCGCGGCATGCGTAAACTTCGGGCCACTGGCACCGCCCTCAAGCAGTGGAACCTTGCGCCCCACCGATCCGGATGCCACGGGTGGCTACTACCAACCCATTCGGATCGACGTCGGTGCGCAGCAGGCGGTCTTCCGGGAACGCATCCACTGCGACCTTTCAGGCGCGTCGCTGCTCATGTCGCAGGAATTTCGCGCAAGCTATACGCTGAACCAGAATCCAACCCTTGCATCGCTGTCGGCACTTGTCGGAGACGGGCCGGTCTCGCTCGATGCGCTTCCCGCCGGCCAACGCATCCGCCTAGTTGCCAGTTGGTCGCCCGATTCGGCGGAGACCTTCCCGGTCTTCGACGCCATCTCGCAGACACTCACCGATCAGCGTGAGGCACTGTGGATCTCTTGGTTTGTCACCGCTGGCGCATTCGACGATTCCACGACCGGACGCACAGAAGATGACCCGACCGCGTGGACCGAGAACGGGTGGCAATCGCCTGGCGCAGCCGGAACCGTCTTCCTCTGGCTCGTCCTTCACGACAGCCGAGGCGGCGTTGACTTCGCCGCTTACACGCTGACGGTTGCGCCGTAGGCCACCCCTGGGTTCTCCCCTTGGAACCCCTCGAAGCATCGCCCAATGCCGCCGAAAGACTGCTGGCATAGAAGACTGATACCTCGACCCCGCGAGATTTGCAGCCGCACGCCGCAAATGACCGCTTGACAGTAGTGCACATATGTCCATAATGCATCCAAAGGTATTCGGGTGCCAAGACCATTCTGCTTCCGCACGATCGCCGGAAAACCGGCCGCTTCGGTTTTCAAGCCAACGGGCATTCCCATGCCCGAGCTTGAAGTGGTCGTCATGACCCTCGACGAGTTCGAGGCACTGAGGCAGGCTGATCTCGGGGGCCTCTACCAGGAACAAGCCGCCGCACAGATGGGCGTGTCGCGCCCGACATTCAGCAGGATTATCGAATCTGCGCACCGGAAAGTTGCGGACGCCCTCGTGCATGGCAAGGCACTGCGCATCGAAGGCGGCCCCGTTCACCACCAAGGCCGACGCTGCTGCGAATTGCACGACAAGAAGGAATGACCCGAACGCGCCTTCGCACAAAGTTCCAAGCACCAACCATCAAGGAGAAGAAACCATGCGAATCTGTATTCCAGTCAATGAAGACCAGGGTCTGCAAAGTGAAGTCTGCGCACATTTCGGTTCGGCACCAGCCTTCTTGATCGTAGACACCGACAACAACGATTGCCGCGCTATCGTCAATCACAACCAGCACCACAGCCACGGTATGTGTACCCCACTTGCAGCACTCCAGGGCGAGATCCTCGGCGGCATCGTGGTGGGTGGCATCGGCATGGGCGCCCTCAACAAGTTGATGGCGGCCGGCCTCAGCATCTTCCGTGCCGAGCACCCAACGGTTTCGACGACCGTCGAGGCATTCAAGGCAGGCACGCTCAAGCACATGCAACCGGGCATGACGTGCGGTGGGCACGGCCAGGGCCACGGCCACGATTACCCCTAGAACGCAGGCAACTGCGGTGTGCAACGACGAGAACTCCGTGCCGGGCCTCCTTCAGCCTACGGGTAGTCGGTGTCATCCACAGCCCCTTCGCCGAGGCGGCGGGCACCCCGATTCAGCCCTGCTATGCACAGGGCGCCGAGGGCAAGGTTCTCGTCGACGATGCCTTTGCCGCCGCGCTGGATGATATCGAAGGCTTCGAGCGCGTCTGGTTGATCTACTGGCTGGACCGGATCACGGGTTTCAAAAAGCACGTCATCCCCTACCGCGATACCCATGAGCACGGGCTCTTTTCGACCCGCTCCCCGTGTCGACCCAACCCCATCGGAATATCTGTGGTCCGGCTTATCCGACGGGAAGGCCGGGAGCTGCACGTGGCTGACATCGACGTTCTCGACGGCACCCCACTGCTCGACATCAAGCCCTATGTACCGGACTTCGATGCCTACCCAGGATCGAAAGCCGGCTGGTTCGATGCCGCTGGTGAAAACCGCATTGTGGCGGACGAGCGATTTCATCGCAATCCCAAGTGAGGACCACGGATGCCCGTCTACGACTTTGAGAATCATCGATCGATCATCGCGGCGACAACCTACGTCGCTCCGTCGGCGCAGATCATTGGAAGAGTCGCCATCGCATCGGCGAGCGTTGCTACATCGGCCGCAGCGCCATCCTGCGTGGCGACTTCGGTTCCAGAATCACCAGAAGATCCCGCCGGGCAAGGTCGCGATGGGCGTCCCCGTGCGGCTATACCGAAGGCGCGATGGTCGAAATTACGCCGCCCTGACCCGGCACCTGGAGCAATCGCGATGAGTAAACGCGTCCGAGCAGGTGACAGGGCGGTCCTCGACGGGGCGAAGTGCACATCCTGTGCGCTATGCGTTTCTAGTTGCCCGCTCCACGCAATCGAAGAGCCCATGAATTTCTGCTGCGCAAAATGCGTAAAGTACTGTTCGACCATGGAAGTGCCCTGCGAGCCAGCCCGTATCGCCATCTGCGCCGAGCGCTGTGATGGCTGCGGCTTGTGCGTTCCGTGCTGTCCGAACGATGCCATCCACCTGGCGCCCGCATCGACCTGACCAAGGCGATGCAATCCACCAGAAAATGCGGGCGATCTGGACCGACTTCGGACTAGAGGTTCATGCATTGCTCACGCCGGCACAGAGGGCGGAATGGGCACAGGCCGGTCCTGGCCATGGCATGGGAATGGGCCCTGGAATGATGGGTGGCGGCCCCAAGGGCCGACGCGGCGGTGGCGGACCTGGACGTGGACCCGGCCATGGGGCAAGGAATGGAAGGTTGTCCTTGCGGCTCGCCCATGTGCCCGATGAACCAGCCCTAGCGCACGCGCTCGAACCAGCCAAGGAGCGGACACTCGACCATCGAGAGCGGGCGTTCTTGGGGTAAGGTGCGTTTCCCATGTTCGCCAGCACCCGTACTGCGGCTATTCTCACGTGCATTCTCGCACTCGGCGCCTGCCGCAAGTCCCTGCCGCCAAAATCAGGCGAGAATGATGACCGCGGGCCGGTCATCGACTCGCACACCCTCATCGCGCCCATCGACGAGTCCATCGATACGGCTCTCGCCCTATTCAAGCGCGTGGGCGTGGTGAAGTTCTGCAACAAGAATGGCGGGCATCTTGGTTCCCGGGGCTTCGCTGCCACCTTGCAAGTCAAGCACAGGCTCAAGGAGCAGTTCGAGTTTTTCGCCAATGTTTCATGGAATCGCGTGGCCGAGTCTGGCTGGGGCGAGAACGAAGCCGACCGGTTCGAGCGCGAGGTCGGCTTTGGCGCCAAGGGCATCAAGTTCTTCAAGGCCATGGGACTCGCTGCGCGCGATGCGAACCAGAAGCTCATCCCCATCAACGACGCACGTTTCGATCCCATCATGGACCGCGCGGCGAAACTCAATGTCGTGGTCGCCATTCACGTGGGCGATCCCAAGGCCTTTTTCGAGCCGCCCACGCCCGACAACGAACGCTACGACGAGCTCAAGCTGGCACCCGACTGGAGCTTCTATGGAGAGGACTATCCCCCGCTCATGGACTTGTGGAAACAGACCGAGCGACTGGTCAGCCGCCATCCCGCGACCACCTTCCTGTTCATCCACCTGGGACTGTCCGAGGATCTCGACTACATGGAGAAGCTGCTCGATGCCCACCCGAATGTCTTCGTGGACACCTCGGCGCGGGTGCCCGAATTCGGCCGACATCCCGTCGACAAGGTGAGAGCCTTCTTCCTCAAGTTCCAAGACCGCATCCTGTTCGGCACCGACCTGTCCATCTCCCCCGACCATTGGCAGCTCGGTTCGGTTTCCGAGACGCCGGTTGGGATCGAGGACGCAGTCAAGTTCTACCAGGCGCATTTCCGCTTCTTCGAAACCGATCTGAAGAACATCGACCACCCCACGCCCATCCAAGGCCGCTGGAAGGTGAATGCCATCCACCTTCCCAACGATGTTCTGCACAAACTGTACTACGCCAACGCCGAGAAGCTCATCTTCGCCCGCAAGGTCACGGTGCCCGTCGTCGATCCCATCGAGGATCCGCCGGCAGCACCGGTACCTCCACGCTAACGAGATGGCCCGCGTCCGCGCGGACGCGAGCGAACCCCGACTGCCCACGTTCGGAAAGTCTGCGTGTGGTGCGCCAGAGAACGTCATGTTCCATCTCTTCCGCGCGAAGCTGTTTGAAACTGAAGACCTGGCAGCCTTGAGGATTGACTCCGGACATGATGTGCCGAATGGCGCCGTCCTAGCCGCCAGAGTCCACTCCCTGAAGAATCAGAAGCAACGCATAGCGGTTGGAGGCCCAGTGAAGGCGCTGATGTGACCTCAGCTCGCCAATCCCAAACATCCAAATTGATCGATGTTGTTCCTCATTTTGATTGAACCGCCTCCTATCGCTCATGGGGATTCTCAAGGTCGCCGGAATCGTCGTCTTTTCCGACGCAAGTGCACCGGTCCGCTCTCGCCAGGTTACAATCCGCCCATGGTCACCATTCATGCGTTGGTTCGTTCACCTGTTCTGCAGATCCAAGCCGTGGCCTTCGTCCTGCTCGGTGGAGCATGCCGAAACAAGGACTCCAAACCCGCCGACCTTGGCGCAAATGTGCAGACTTCCACCTCGGTTAGCATCATGCCCGCTGTAGCGCAAGTTGCTGGTCATGGCGGGACGCTGGGGATCGACGCTCAAACACACAATCCCACGAATCCTCCCATCGACTGCCCGCTGCACAAGCTGGGCGTCGATCCGATGCACCTTCGGCCTTTCGACCAAGTCGAAAAGTACATCGCCTTTCTGGAAAATCCCGAACGTGCGATCTGGCAGAAGCCTGATGACGTCGTCAGGGCACTCGGGCTCCAGGGAACCGAAACCTTGGTCGACATCGGCGCGGGCTCGGGCTATTTCACGGTTCGATTCTCTCGCGCCTTGCCCCACGGAAAGGTGATTGCCGCCGACACGGAAGCAGAGATGATCCGACATATTCACCATCGGGCCACGAGTGACGGAATCAGAAACATTCAGGTGATACTCACCAAGCCCGACGATCCAGAAATCGGCAAAGACGCAGACTGGGTCTTCATCTGCGACGTGCTTCACCACGTCCCAGACCGTTCTGCTTGGTTGGGTCGGATCGCGAAGGAAATGAAATCCGGGGCGAGACTGGCTCTCATCGAGTTCAAGGAAGGCAAGCTGCCTGAAGGTCCGCCAGAGGGTACCAAGATTCCACGTGCGCAGTTGATAGACCTCGCCAGCAAGGCGGGCCTCACGCTCGACGGAGAAAAGACCAAGCTCCTACCCTACCAGGTACTCTTAGTGTTCCGGAAGCCGTGACGGACTACGTCCGCCGAACGAGACCGATTCGTATCCGAAAGCAACCTAGCACCCACCCTGAATCTTCTTCTCCTTCTTAGGTGTCTTGGTGCCGGCAGCCTTCTGTGCCTCGATCAACTGGGGGATCCTTGTCTGGGCGTCCTTCCGGAATTTGAGAACGTCCTCATCCCAGCGGTTGCCTGCAGGAACAAACGAAACTGGATGCAGGAAGGCACCGTCGAAGGCCGGAAAGCCACCTTCAAGGATGGCCAGGTTTTCGTATCCCAGTTCCTGGAGCAACAGGTACGCTTGGCGCTCTTGAGCTTCATCGTTGGCGACAATCACCTTCTTGCTGCGACGCTGGGAGATGCTGTTTCCAAGATCGTTCCCGAACAAGTCACCTTGGGTCAGGTTGACAGATCCGGGCAAGGCCAGGGCAGAGAAGGCTGCCGCCGAACGGAGATCCAGAATCCGGGTGTGCGGTTCCTGATCCACGATTCGGAAAGCAAGTTCGTCGGGAGCCATGGTTTGCAACACGCGAGAGGCTTGGAATGAGGGGTTCGCAACTTTTCGAATCAAACGCGTCTTGTAATCCGGCATGAACATCAACCCGAACCCCAGAATCAGTAGGACCAAGCCGGCAGCCAAGTGTTTCACGACTGGAAATTCCTGGGATGGGGCTTTGCCGCCTGCAACCTTCTTCTCGATCCGCGTGGTCGCGTAGAAGGCGCCCACGGCCATGACTATGACCAAGAAGGCGAAAAGCCCCTGAGAAATTCCGAGGGAGCTGAAGACCTTGACCGGACCGCGGGACGTTGATTCGAAGAAGTGGTGGTAAAGCGGAAAGAATTCGCCGAACAAGGTTACGCCGAGCAAGCCGCCACCGACGAAGAACAGGGCATCCACTTTGCCGATGGAGGCGGCGCACAAGCTGGTACCGGGACAGTACCCACCCAAGATGAATCCCAGCCCCATGATTACGCCGCCCACGATGGCCGGTCGCAGCCACAGGGGATTGACGAAGATGGCATCGATGTCGAGAAATCCAAGGTAGCCAAAAAGAATTACGCCGCTCATGGCTGTGACCGCAGCGGTGAAGAAGACCCGCAGCACGGTGAAGTCGTAACCGTAGAAGACGCCAGCAAGGCGCCGGGAGGAGGAAAATCCAGCCTGCTCCAACACGAAGCCGAAACCCAACCCGAGGAAAAGTGCGACGACTAGATTGAGTTGCTCGGAGATGAACTCGGGAACGAAGGGCCCCATCACTGGCCTCCCTGCTTGGAAATCCAGAGAGAGCGCGCGAACCAGGCGCCCGCGTAGCCGGTACCGAAGATGGCGATCATGGTGACGAAGCCCGCGGTGGAGAGCACGGCCATGCCACTCAGGGCGGCCCCGCTGGTACAGCCGCGGGCGAATTGTGCGCCAAGGCCGAAGAGCGCCCCACCGAGGACCGCAAAGATCCAACGCCGTCGCCGCGAAACATGGGGACCGGCCTCGGTCACGAATTTGAGCCGATTCGACACCAAGCCCGATACAAAGGCGCCGATGACAACCCCAATCACTTCGAAGACCAGCCAAGCCTTGAGCGGGCTCTCCTTCCCCGGTCCCACGTAGGTTGAATAGAAGTGCGATCGCGCCGCGTGGGCGGGAGCCACCGAGTCCACCGATGCCACAACCACGTTCTTGAGGGCGCCACTGGCGCCAAGACCACGTCCTGTGATGAAAATGGTTGCCAGCAGCACGAGGCCTAGCAAAAAGCCGGCGAAGTAGGGATTCATGTATCGCGTTTGCATGGCTGCTTCCTATTGGGGCCGACTTCCGTGGGCGACATCCTCATCGTCCTTGATTTCTTCGTAGCCAGTGATCATGGCTTTCAGGTTTGACGTCAGGGTGCTGCCTGTGGTGATGAGGTAGAGGTGAGCGATGAGAAAAGCCAGCACTAGGAAGGCCCCGGCCGTGTGGATGAGGGCCACAGTCCGCAGTCCATCCATCTTCAGGGCCAGCACGTCGAAGCGCTGTGGATAGCGAAAGAACATGGTGAGCAGCCCGGAGAGCGCCAGCACGGGTATCACCATTAACTTCAGGCCCAAGTAGACCAGCCGCTGCAATGGGTTGAGCTTGCTGAGCGCGGATTTCTTGGTCGGGTGAGGTGCATTCCTGAAGATCCCGAAGAGATAGTATTCGGCCTGGGCCCGAAGATTGGTCCGTGTGGGCAGGTACTGCCGCCATTGTCCGGTGGTGAAGTGCCAAAAGATGGCAAAGACGACCAGCACCAAGAAGGCGATGGCCGCGGTGCTGTGATACTTTACCGCCTGGGCGAAGCCGAAGAACCGAATAGAACCGTGAATCTCGAATCCCGTGACGCCAAGAAATAGAATCAGCGCGGCCTGGGCCCAGTGCCAAAAGCGATTGAATGCCTGATAGACGTATTCCTGGTGCATGCTAGATTCCCTTCCGCCTGCGAGAAATCCAAAGTCGAGCTCCGCCATGGACACACACGCCTGCCAACGTCATGAGTAAGAGCAGCTTGCCCAGACGCTCGACCCAGGGATTGGCGTCTCGGCCTGGCAGATAGAAGCCCGAGAGATTCGCCAGCCGTCCGCCTTCTCTTGTGTGGCATTCGGTACAGGCTACGGTCTGTTTCTTTGGCGACACCATGTGGTTGATCGGCCAGGTCATCTCGGTTTCTATGAACCCGTACTTTCCACTGAAAGGCAGGTCTATGAGTTTCATCCCTTCCTCAGCGGCGCGGGGCCAATTGAATTCCGCAAAATAGCCACCATCCCCTGGCTTGGTTGAAACTGTCTTGGGCTGGATGAGGTAATTGAAGCCGGTGTCATAGATCTGTTTTCCCCGGTGGATCTTCACGGGAATAATCTTCGCCTCTGGATCGTCATAGCTCCCCTGGAGTTCGTTCATCTTCACGGGTTTGCTGGGATCCACCACATCGCCCAACAGGTAGTGCGTCGCCGTACCATTGGACCACACGTATTCAGGCTTTAGGTTCTTGCCCCAAGTGAAAGTTCCCTTGATGGACATGTACGTGTCGACGCCATCGGGCCCCTTTTCCTCGTAAGGCTGCCCATCTCGAAGTTGCCCCGCAGTGGACCAATCCCAGCGAAGTTTGGTGGGATTCACCTTGGCGTAGGTCGGAATGTGGCAAGTCTGACAAGCCACCTTGAGCGTGTGCTTGTTGAGCACGTCGTCCCCGTGGGGAACGCCCGTATGACAGGTTTCGCAGGCGCTGCGATTCCGGTTCATCGACGAAAGGGAATAGAGTTTTCCCTGCATCTGGTGCTTCTCGGTGACGTGGCAGGCCACGCATTGCATATCCACGCCGTCGGAACCCATGTGGACATCGACATTCCGGGACGGGTCGAACATCGCCTTTTCCAGATCCCCGTGCTTGACGTTGTTGCCGCCGCCTCCGAACCCATGGCAAGTCAGGCAATTGGACCGTAGCGGCTTGCCAACGTGCTGAGCGACCTGGTTCAGGTCGACCTTCGGATCAGGCATTCCCGCTCCGCCCGTGGCTTTGATGTAGTTGGAACTGCTGTCGTGGCAGGCCAGGCAGTCAATGTTAAGAGGATTCCTAAAATCGAAGCTCTTGTCCCCATAGCCATAGCCCACGTGGCACTTGTTGCAGCTTGGCTCGTTGCCCGAAATTCCGATGCAGAAGTTGTTGAGCACGTTGCGCTTGCCCAGGGTGCGAATGCCTTTCCCTGGCACGTATTCTGTGCGCTCCCAATTCCAGTGACTAGACGCCATGACCTCGGTGTGGCGCCCATTGTGGCAAGAGATACAGGCGGCAGTCACGTCCTGCGGCTTGCCGAGCGGTTGTTTCAGCCGTTCGAACTGAGCGTGGTCCACCGATGGCTTGGTCTTCTTGGAAAAGCGTTCCTTGAGTAGCGTCAAAGGGAGGGCGCCTGAACTGCGACGGGGGAGTACGGAGAACAGAATCCCAGCCAATGCCGCTATGCCGAGGAGAGCCAATGCGATCCGCTTCATGGTTCGTTCCGGTGGCTTGGAGCCAGATTTGCGGAAATGGGTTCCTAAATCTTTCTTATAGTTGACCGGCCCCGCATCCCCGCCCAGGGGCCGTGCGGACGTCGAGCTATTCGCCCGGAAAACTCGACTACGAATCCCAGTTCGATACTCCAGGCGCACCCCAGGTCGCGGCCACGCGTCAACTGGTTCGACTCACCAAAAGATCGACTCGCCGGCTTGCCCGACTTGGATCACCCGGCCCAATTTGACGTGATCGCCCTCGTCGACCAGCACGTCGCTGATTCGTCCCGCCATATCGAACCCCAACTGCGCCTCCCGCCGGCTTTCGATGGTGCCGCGCCCGAACACCTCGCGAACCACGTCACCGCGATCGACGTGATGAACCCACACAGGCAGCGGAGAAAGCTTGCGTTAGTAGACGAACCCACCGAGCAGAAGCGCCGGTATCGCTATCTTGGCAATAAGAACTGGACGAAGGAGCTTGCCTCCCATGCACAAACTAGCGCGCCTCGGCGGTCGCGGCTTTGCCCTCGACCTCGGCACGAACCTTGATCATGTCCAGCGCCTTGATCTGATCGATGAGCTTTTGCAGGGCGCTCCCCGGCAGTGCGCCTGCTTGTTGGTAGAGCAAGATCCCGTCGCGGAAGGCCATCAAGGTCGGGATGGCTTGGACGTGGAATGCTGTACCCAGCCCAGGCTGATCCTCAGTGTTGACCTTGGCGAAGACCACGTCGGGGTTAGAGTCAGACGACTTCTCGAACACTGGACCGAACACGCGGCACGGCCCGCACCAGGGCGCCCAGAAATCCACCAACACGATTCCAGTCTTCACGGTTTCTTTGAAATTGTTCTCGGTCAGTGCCTTGGTTGCCATATTGCGCTCCTTGTGATGAGTATGAGCCAGCGCAAGTGAAAAGGATTCTTTCAACGCGCCATATTGACTTCCAGGTAAGAGCCGCAACTCGGCGGAACGATTCACGTGGCCTTGGCAAGAATCCTTCGCCTGTCGATTGGCTCTAATGGTTGTCTACCTATCCAACCCATTATCCGGAGCCAAGCCAACATGCCGATCTACGAGTACGAGATCCTGAGCAATGACGGAACCCCAAAGGGGGTCTTCGAGACCACACAAAAGATGAGCGAGCCCGCCCTCACCAAGCACCCAGTGACGGGTGAGCCGATCCGCCGAATCCTATCGGCCACCTTCATCGGCTCTGGGACATCGAGCAGTGGTGCCGACTACGCAAGCGACACTTGTTCCACTGGCAGCTGCGGTGTTCCTTCCTCGGGTGGCTGCGCAGGCGGCACCTGCGGCTGGGACTGATTCTTGGAAAAACCTCGCCTGGGACGAATCCTTTCGGCCGAGGTCGGCTCCCAGCAGTGTGCGAATCCTACATGTCATTGAAAACCGGACACGCCTCGGCCTCCACGGTTGGGCACTCACTGCAGTAGTACTCTCGCTGCCATCTCTAGCCACTGCAGCGCCCTTCACCATCGAAGATGCGATCCGCGCGACCTGGAAACAGAATCCAGCCATCGCCAGCAGTGGCGAGATGGTGGCCGCGGCCAGGGCTGATGCCGAGGGTGCGCGCGACGGACGTTTGCCAAGCATCCTTCTTTCGGCGAAAGCAGTGGCGACCAACGAACCGATGTCGGCGTTTGGCCTCAAGCTCGACGAACAAAGGATCACGGCTGCCGATTTCGATCCCAACCGGTTGAATGCTCCTGCCAGCGTAGGTGGCATTGGGCTGGGTGCCACCGTGATGCAACCCATCTATATGGGTGGCCGACTGACTGCCGCCCGCCACGCTGCCATCGGCGCAAGCCGAAGCCGAAACCTGCTCGCACGAGCGACGCATGCAGGAGATGGCACTGCAGGTGGTCCAAGCCTACTTTGGCGCGCAGGTTGCGGCCGAGGGGCTCAAGTTCGCCGAGGATGTGCTGGCGCAGGCGCGCGAGACCGAAAGCTTCACCCGTTCGCGCAATCAGCAAGGGCTTGCGCTCGATGCCGATGTCGCCCGAGCAACCGCATTTCGCGCGCAAGCTGAGGCGGACAGCAGCCTCGCCAAGCAACGCCTGGATTCTGCACGCGCAATGCTCGTGCTGCTGGCGGGCGAGCAAGCCGAGACAGGCGACCTAGGTTCACCGCTTGTCGTCGGAGAGGGTTCCATGAGTCCTGAAAACGCTAGCCATCAGCGAGCCGACCTCAAGGCCGCCGAGCTTCGTGCCGAGGCCGCGCGCGCCATGGTTGCCGCTACCCGAGGAAGCATGCTTCCCGAGGTCATGGCCCAGGCCACGCTGGAGACCATGCGCTCGGATTTCACGCAAGGAGCAACCTGGTACAGCCTGGGCCTGGTAGCCCGCTGGCGGTTGTCCGTCATAGATCTTCGAACGACCAACGCGGCCTCGCTGCGCGCCAGCGCCGCGGAAGATGCTCGACGATGGCAAGATCGGAAGGCAACCTTTGAAGTCGACGAAGCCCAACGTGCCTTGCAGTCGGCACGATCGCGGGGACAGTCCGCGCGCGAAGCTGTGGCCGCCTCTGAGTCCGCGCGCACCCTGCGCATGGCCCGCCATCGTCAGGGGCTACTGCCTCTGACCGAAGTTCTCGACGCCGAAGCCGGCCTTGCCGGTGCACGGACGCTTCTACTGAGCAGCGAGTACGACGCCCGAGTCGCCGCAGCCCAGCTTCAATTCGCATTCGGCAAACCCATCGAAGGAGTACGACCATGATCCGTTCATCAAGCATCGGCGCGACCGTCGCGCTTACCATCACCCTTGGCCAAGGAAATCAGGTCCGGGCCGAGCCGCATCCGGTGACCGTGCACCTCGCGACCGCCGCGACCGATAGCACCGTGCCACTTTATGCTGCCACCCTGGCGCCCGTGCACCGGGCAACGGTTTCCACGCGTCTGGCGGCAACGGTCCAAAAGGTGCTCGTGGCCGAGGGCATGCACGTGAAGCGCGGGCAGCTCCTGGTGACGTTGTCGAATGACGAGGTTCAGGCCCAGGTCGCGGCGTCGACCACGGCTCTTGCCAATGCCACAGCCTACGAGCGGCGCATAGCCGAGTTGACGAGCCAGCGCGCCGCCACGCCAGTCGAGCTGGAATCCGCCCAGGCCCAGCGCGCGCAAGCCGCTGCGGCGCTGGCGGGCACGCGAGCCAGTCTCGCTTACACCCAGTTGCGTGCCCCTTTCGACGGCGTCGTGCAGGCCCGCCGAGTAAGCGCTGGCGATTTTGTCGGTCCAGGACAGCCGCTGGTCGAAATTGAAGGTGCCGGTCTCGAGGTGCAAGCGACGCTGTCAGAAGAAGAGGCTGGTTCTCTGCATATCGGGCAGAAGATCAAATTCGAGGCCGATGGCCGGCACGGCGAGGCAGAGATCACCGCTCTCACTCCCGGCGGTGATGCGCTTTCGCATCGGCGGGCGCTGCGCGCCAGGGTCACTGACCGGGTATCCGAATTCCGCTCGGGCGCATTCGTCCGCATGCAGATCCCAGGCGGCATCCAGCCAACGCAGCGACGTGTTCCCAAGAGTGCGCTCGTCCAGCGCGGCGACTTGACCGGCGTGTTCGTGGCCGAGAATGGCCACGCCCGTTTGCGCTGGTTGTCTCTGGGCGAAACGTCGAGCAACGATGTGGTGGTGCGCGCGGGCTTGTCTCTAAACGAGTCGGTCATCGATGCGCCAGGCAGCCTGCGTGATGAGCAAGCGGTGGAGATCGTCAATGCCCGCTGAACGAGAGATAGGCTTTGCCGGCCGGGTCGCGCAGACCTTTCTGCGCAGCAAGCTCACACCGCTTATCGTCGTCGCTTCGCTGTTGCTTGGTCTAGCGGCGGTCTTCCTCACGCCCGCGCGAAGAGGAGCCACAGATCGTCGTCCCCATGGTGGACGTCATCGTGCCCATGCCCGGCGCCACGCCGGTCGAGGTGGAATCCCAACTGACGACACCGCTCGAACGCCGCATGTGGGGCTTGCCAGGCGTCGAGTACCTCTACAGCACCAGCCGCCCCGGGGCCGCGCTGCTCACCATTCGCTTCAAAGTGAACGAGCCTCTCGAACCCAGCCTGGTCAAGGTCCATCAAGAACTGGCTGCGCACCCAGAGCTCATGCCTGCCGGCGCGCTGCAGCCGGTGGTTCGTTTGCTGACCATCGACGACGTGCCGTTCTTGAACCTGACCTTGCACGGTGAAGACCAGGCACCCGGTGTCCTGCGGGCGGTGGCCGACGAGGTGGCGCGCGAATTGGCCGATGTGCCGCAGACCGCCCAGGTTCACGTACTCGGCGGCGCCCGGCGCGTGGTTCGCATCGAACCCGATCCTGAACGCTTGCGGACGCTACAAGTCTCGCTGGCCGAATTGGATCCTGCCTTGCGTGCTTCGCAGGCGCAATTGCCCGCGGGCGCGCTGGTCGACGCCAACAAGCGGGTTGAACTGGAAGCCAAAGGTTACGCCCTGTCGGCCGCCGACTTGCGCCGCGTGGTCGTGGCCACGCGCGGAGATCGCCCGGTCTATTTGGAAGACGTGGCGCGCGTGACGGACGGTCCCGAGCCCGAGCCCGCCATCGTCGTGACGGCGAAGAAGGGGCAGCCCGGCTTCGAGCAGGCGGTGGCGATTGCCGTGGCCAAGCGGCCGGGTACCAACGCCACCGATCTGGCGACGCGCGTGCTCGGTAAGGTCGAGGCGCTCAAGGGTCGGCTTATCCCCTCGTCGATCACCGTGGACGTGACCCGCAACTACGGCGAAACCGCCGGCGAGAAGTCGAACGAGCTCATCGAGCACCTCCTCATCGCCACGCTTTCCGTCATCGCGCTCATCTTGCTCGCCATGGGCTGGCGCTCGGCCGTCATCGTGGCCATCGCGGTTCCGGTCACGCTGGCGCTGACCCTGCTTCTCACCTATCTGTTCGGCTACACGCTCAACCGTGTGACCTTGTTTGCGCTCATCTTCTCCATCGGCATCTTGGTGGACGACGCCATTGTGGTGGTCGAGAACGTGCACCGGCATCTCTATCTGCCCGGACCCAAGCGCAGCTTCGCACGCACCGTGATCGATGCCGTGGACGAAGTCGGCAACCCGACCATCCTGGCCACCTTCGCCGTTGTCGCCGCCATCCTGCCGCTGGCGCTGGTCCGCGGCCTCATGGGCCCGTACATGCGGCCCATTCCCATCGGCGCCAGCGTGGCCATGATGTTCTCGTTGGCCATTGCCTTCATCGTCAGCCCCTGGGCGGCCATGATCGTCTTTCGCAAGAAGGCCCATTTGCCCGACACCGACGAGACCGGGCTACACCCCGCGGATCCGAACTACGAGGCTCCCTCGCCAGAAACCGACGACGTCACGGCCCACCCCGAGTCGCGACCCGAGACCATTTGGACGCGCATGCACCGGACCATCACACGGAAGCTGCTGGGATCCACCGGCGCTCGCTGGGCCTTCGTGGGTGGACTGGTGGTGCTTTTAGGTGGTGCGGCAGCTTTGGTCGCGGCTGGCACGGTCAAGGTCAAGATGTTGCCCTTCGACAACAAGGCCGAGTTCCAGGTTCAGCTCGACATGCCCGCGGGAACGCCCCGCGAAGACGCCTTCGTCGTCGGCCAGGCCCTGGCGCGCCGGGTGCTCGACGAGCCCGAGGCGCTCGACGTCCAAGTCTACGCTGGCGTGGCCGCGCCCTTCACCTTTGTCGGCATGGTTCGCCACAGCTTCTTCCGGGATGCGCCCGAGCAAGTCGACTTGCAGGTCAACTCTGGTGCCGAAAGGCAAGCGCAAGGCGCAAAGCCACGCCATCGTCATGCGCCTGCGGCCCGCCCTGGAAGCGATCGCCAGCGCCAAGGGCGGCCGGCTCAAGCTGGTCGAGATTCCGCCGGGTCCCCCCGTGCTCGATACCCTGGTGGCAGAAGTCTACGGTCCCAGCGCCGCTGAACGAGATCGCCTGGCGAAGGAAACACTCGCGGCCTTTCACTCCACCGTGGGCGTCGTCGACATCGACTCGACGCTGAACCCGACCTCGCCCAAGATTTCCATCGACATCGATCGAGAGAAGTCCGCCCTGCACGGGGTTGCGCCCGCAGCCGTCGTGCAGACCTTGGCCGCGGCCGGGTATGGCGCGCAACTAGGACTTTTCCACGGCGGACATGGCGCAAACCAGATCCCCATCATCCTGCAACTCGCACCGGCCCAGCGCAGCCGCATCGATCAACTGTTGCAGCTGACTGTTCCCGGTGTTCGCGGTCCGGTCCCACTCTCCGAGTTGGTGCATACCACCGCTGGGCTCGCCGACCCCGACATCTTCCACAAGAACCTCATGCCCGTGTCCTACGTCTTCGGCGACCTTGCCGGTAGCATCGAAAGCCCGGTCTACGCCCTGGCTGCCCTCAACAAGAAGCTCGACAATCTTCGCAGCGCCTCGGGCGAAGTCGTGCCGCGCTTCGGGCTCAACCTGCCCACCGATACCGAACACCCTTCGCTCAAGTGGGACGGCGAGTGGCACATCACCCTGGAGGTCTTCCGCGATCTCGGCCTCGCCTTCGCGGCGGTGCTGATTCTCATCTACGTTCTGGTCGTCGGCTGGTTCCAGAGCTTCACGGTTCCGCTGGTCATTCTGGTTCCCATCCCACTGTCGCTCATCGGCATCATTCCCGCCCACTGGGCGATGGGGAGCTTCTTCACCGCGACCAGCATGATCGGCTTCATTGCCGGAGCCGGCATCATCTTACGCAACAGCATCATCTTGGTGGACTTCATCGAGCTGAAGTTGCGCGAGGGCATGCCGCTGGCGCTGGCCGTCGAAGAAGCGGGCGTGGTCCGTTTCCGTCCCATGGTGCTCACCGCAGCCGCCGTTTTGGTCGGCAGCGCGGTCATGCTGGCCGATCCCATCTTCCAGGGTTTGGCCATCGCACTCATGGCCGGCCAAGTGGCGGCGACCTTGCTGTCTCGCTTGGCCGTCCCGTTGCTCTACTACGTGCTAGCTCGCCGCGGTCGTGCGGCCGAGTTGCAACGTGAAGGCGCCCGCTCTGCCCGCCGAACTAGCCACCATCATCCCCTTGTCTCGAACCGGGAGTACCCCATGACCATTGACCGTATCGTCTTCGCCGTAGCCGGCTCACTCGTGCTTCTCAGCGTGGTCCTCACACTCGCCGTCAGCCGTGGTTCCTGGCCATCGCAGCGTTCGTGGGCACCAACATGCTCCAAAGCGCCTTCACCAAGTTCTGCCCCTTGGCCGTCATCCTCCGCCGGGCCAGGTGTCCGATTCGAACCCAATCCCCGAGCCAGGCTCTAACCCTGAGCGATGGCCACAGACACCACCACGACGAATGAGCCTGGGACGGCAGAGCACCTCTCCATTCTGGTGGGAGCACCGGATCCACTCTTCGCGAAGGACTCGCTCCGGCCTTCGACGGCAGGGCCACGTTGTTCTAGAAGCAGGCGATGCCGAGGGTATGCGCCAGCGGCTTGATGAGAACACCGAACGCACCGGCAAGCCGTTCGACCTGATCCTGTGTGGAGGTTTGTTCGCGGAGCAGGAAGATGCCGAGCTCGCCCAGCGCCTGACGTCGCCAGGGGTCACACGCGCACTGGTCCTGATTCCGTCTGGTGGATTTCTTTCGACCGCCACGCGAGCCCAACGCCTGGGCGCCACCGCGGTCATGGACGAGCTGCCGGCCGGGACGAATCTGTGGGAGATTTTGAGGAAGGCGGCACGCGACGTAGACGCTGGGATTCAACACTGAAACTCGGGGATGTTTCATCTCATGTCCACCTCCACCGTCGCGTCGAACGACTGAAAAAGAGAATCAGCGCTACGGCAGCAGCGTGCGTGAGATGATCTCCGCCGCGGATGCGACGATTCGCGCGCACGGGCGTGATGCGTAGTATTCCGCGGTTCGTTCCGATGGACCGGGATTGAACGTGCAGGACGCCCTTTCAAGCAGTTCCCTACAGCAAATGGTCCCGTGCAGTTCGGTGAACTCACGAACCATCTTCTGGATCACATCGTAAAGCCCGGACTTGGTCGAGAGATCCCCTGCTGCGTAGGGCCCGATGCGCAAGCCGGCGAGGTAGGCCATGGCGCCGACGGCGCCGCAGGTCTCGCGTAGTCCACCGATGCCGGCGCCAAACCCGGCGGTGGATTTCAAGACGAAGGATGGTTCGAGGCCAAAATCCTCGGCGAAAGCGGCGGCCGTCGACTGGGCACAGTTATACCCCTGCATGAAGAGAGCCTCGGCTTTATCCCTGTGTTTCATGTTGCTGTCCTTGTGGACGGCCGCTAGGGTTCCCAATGGGAGCCGCCCTCGGCGACCATGCTCATGTGACCGCCGGTCACGTTGGCAACGTCGGCGAAGCCGTGCTGCTTGAGAATGCGGACTGCCAGATGGGCGCGAAAGCCCGACCGGCAGTGCACGACGATGCGCCGATCCTTGGGCAGGCGATCGAGCTCGAAGCGCAGGTCGTCCACCGGAAGGTGCATGGCCCCAGCAAGATGAGACGCTTCGTACTCACCGAGAGTTCGGACGTCGAGAACGAGGGGCGGCTTGGGAGTGGCTAGCTCGGCCTTGAGCTCTGCCGCCGACACGAGCGGGCTGAATCCCGAGAGATCGTTCTGACCGATGAACGCGGCCAGGTTGATCGGGTCGTTGGCCGTTGAGTAGGGCGGCGCGTACGCGAGATCGAGCTCGGCCAAATCATGCAGTGTGAGCTTGCCGAGAAGCGCGGTGGCGAGCACGTCGATGCGCTTGTCGACGCCGGCCGGGCCAAAGGCTTGTGCACCGAGCAGGCGAGCGGTCTTCTTGTCGTAGATGAGCTTGAGCGACAGCTCTTCGGCGCCCTGGGTAGTAGCCGGCGTGGTGGCCCTTGTAGATGACCGCAACGCCGACGGCGAATCCGGCTTCGCGCGCCGATCGTTCAGACAAGCCCGTTGATGCGGCCGTGGCCTCGAAGATCTTGACGACGCTGGTGCCAAGCGCGCCCTGGTAGCGCATGTCCAAGCCGAGCGCGTTCGAGGCGGCGATGCGGCCCTGACGATTGGCTGGCCCGGCCAGCGGCACGCGCACGCGCCTGCCCGAGACCTTGTGCAGGATCTCCAGCATGTCACCCGCCGCGTAGATGTCGGGATCTGTCGTGCGCAAATGGTCGTCGACCACGAGGCCCCCGGTCGAGCCAATTTCAAGCCCCGCCTTGCGCGCCAGGGTGAGCTCGGGGCGAACGCCGACCGAGAACAGCACCAGATCCGCGGGCAGGCGTCGCCCGTCGCCGAGCACGACGGTGCTGTTCGCCACCGATTCGACTTTCACGCCAGTCAGCACCTTCACACCGTTGGCTTCGAGCACCGAGGCAATCTGGTGACCGAACTCGGGATCCATCGTGGCCATCACGCTCGGCAAAAGCTCGACCACGGTTGTCGCGAGCCCACGTTTCTTCAGCGCCTCGGCCATTTCGAGACCGATGAAGCCACCTCCGACCACGACGGCGGTGCGGGGCTTGTCCTTTTCGATGTAGGCGTGCATGCGGTCCATGTCGGGAACCGTCCACAGCTTGAACACGTAGGGCGCATCGGCCCCTGGCATGGATGGCGTGATCGGGTTGCCACCCTGGGCGAGGATGAGCTTGTCATAGGCCAGCCACGACTCGCCGCCCTTGCCGCGCACCAGGACCTTCTTGCCCAATCGATCGATCTCGATGGCTTCGGTTTCGAGCAAGACGCGCACGCCGTAGCGGGCATCGAAGCCCTCGGGCGTCTGCAAAAGCAGCTCGGAGCGCTTTTCGATGTCGCGCGAGATGAAGTACGGCAGCCCGCAGTTGGCGTATGAGACGTAGGGACCACGCTCGACCACGGTGATCTCGGCCTCTTCGCTGATTCGGCGGGCACGCGCCGCGGCCGTTGCGCCGCCCGCAACTCCTCCAACGATGACAATTTTGGGCTTCATGCTCCCACGTTACCTCCGAAACTAGATGTTCGCGCGTCCAGGTCTTTCACTTGCCCATGCCACCGCCGGCCAGAAATCCCATGACCGCGCCGAAACAACGTGGAAATGTAGGGATTGGACGTGATGGGACAAGCACCGCTGCTGCAGCCAACCAGCTTGTAGTAGCCGAAGCCGAGAACTGCGCCACCAAGGGCGAATGCGACCGTGTGCAATATCATTGTGTGTTTCCCTTTCGGAACCTTGTCTGTTTCGGCACCGGCGGACGTTCCACCCGGCTGCGCCTCAAGCGGAGTCAACATGGCCCGCCTCGATCTCGCTACGAACGTCGGTCATGTTGAGTACCCGCACCTCGTCGACCAAGCGCTGCAAGGCGACGCCTGGCAACGCGCCGGGCTCCTGAAGGAGTAGGACGCCATCGCGAAATACCATCAAGGTCGGGATCGCCTGGATGCCGAAGGCCGTAGCCAACCCGGGTTGCTCCTCGGTGTTGACCTTGGCAAAGGTCACATCGGGATTGGCCGCGGCGGTTTTCTCGAAGATCGGGGCAAAAGCCCGACATGGTCCGCACCAGGGCGCCCACCAATCCACGAGAACGATGCCGTCTTCGACGGTAATCTTGAAGTTTCCCGGTCTAAGCTCCTTTGTTGCCATGGCCAAAGTCCTTTCGCTTCATTGGAGCCAGCGGCGGTCCGAAGGATTCGCGAAGGAGCTCGACAAGAATTCGAGGGCGAGCGGCGATCGGCCGAACTTGCGCTAGGATTGGCGTATGAACGGACAAGAAACGGCCCCCGATGCCGACGAGCATCGGCTGCTGCAGGCCGCGCGAGGCGGCGACCGCGAGGCCCTGGCTACGCTCCTCGGGAAGCATCAGCAGCGCGTGTTCGGCTTCGGATTGAAGATGTGTGGCGACCCCGAAGACGCCAAGGACGTCGCACAGGAGACCTTTTTGGCCGCGGTCCGCACCTTGGGCGACTTTCGCGGCGATGCCTCGATCACGACGTGGCTCTACACGGTGGCGCGCAGCTTCTGCATCAAGAAGCGCCGTCGCACCAAAGGCGCTCCCGCTCGCCATGAGCCGCTGAGCAAAGTCACCACAGAGGCGGCGTCCGAACCCGAGCTAGGTCCAGAACAGGCGCTGCTCGGGCGTGAGGCGAGGGAAATCGTAGCCGCCGCCCTGGATGACATGGAACCCGAAGCGCGAGAGGTCGTACTTCTGCGTGACATCGAGGGCCTGTCGGCGGCCGAGGTGGCGCAGGTAACGGGCATGAGCGTGGCTGCGGTCAAGAGTCGCCTGCACCGCGCGCGGCAGTCACTGCGAGAACGCCTGCTAGCCGTGGTCGGTGAGCCGAGCGAGGCCGCAACTCCGGCCTGTCCCGATGTGCTGACTCTCCTTTCCCGAAAGTTGGAAGAGGAGGTCAGTCCCGAGCTGTGCGCCGAGATGGAGCGCCACGTGGAAGGTTGTCCTCATTGCAAGGGCCTCTGCGATTCGCTCAAGCGTACCTTGGAGGTGTGCAGTTCCTTGCCCACGCCAGTGGTGCCACCACTTGTACAAGAATCCCTGCGCCGGGCCGTGCGCGAGGCGATACGAGAAGGTGCTGCCGTTCGGACGTGACGGACTGAAAAGCCATCAGCGGGGCGGCATGTCCTTGAGCCCTCCGCCGTTGGTCACGTCGGAGAAGCCGTTCTTCTCTAGAATAGCCTTGGCCTGACCGGCGCGATGACCCGACCGGCAGTACAGAACAATGGGGCGTTTGCGATCGCCAAGATCGGCCAAGCGCTTTTCCACTTGGTCGAGGGGAATGTTGATCGCGCCCTGATAGGCTCCCGAGGCGAACTCTGCGGGCGTGCGAACGTCCACCACCAACGCGCCAGCCTTGATCTTCGCGTGCACGGTTGCTGGATCGGCGTTCCCAGCGCGGCACGCGAACGTCAGAGAAGACAAAGCGACAATAGACAGGATGACTGAGATGCATTTCATCGAAATAGCTCCTTCTCCTGATCGGGATGCTCCCACGCACGCGGGAGATTTGCCAGGACGGACATGACATTGGAGACGCGATCACCCAATATGTTCGCCATGAGCACTGACGAGCACCGCGATCAGCATGGGAATCCCGAGGACCTGAAAGAGTACATCGCCAGACTGGACGATCCGGGGCGCGACGAGTGGCAACGGCCGGATGTTGCGTTGGCGGCCCTTGGCATTACCAAGGACCATGTGGTGTGCGAGATTGGGACGGGAACCGGCTACTTCGCGCTCCGCTTGGCAAAGCTGGCCGCCTGGGTCTATGCCATCGACGTGGAGCCGCAGCTGCTCTCCCTGCTGCGTGACCGGGCCGCCAGCGCAGGAGTGCAGAACCTGACTCCCGTGCTGGGCCTGCCCCTCGACCCGATGATTCCGTCCGCGAGCTGCGACCTGATCCTGACGGTGAATACGCTCCACCACATACCGGAAAAGGCCGCCTACCTGCGCCGCCTGCGGAGAGCACTACGACCTGGTGGCCGCGTGGTGATTGTCGATTTCCACAAACGCGACCTGCCTGTGGGGCCGCCCGTGGATCACAAGTTCGCCCGCGAGGACTGCATCGAGCAGATCCGCGCGGCGGATCTGCGGGTGGTGAACGAATACGATTTGCTTCCGTACCAGTACTTCCTGGTCATCGGCGGCTGACCAGGTCAGCCCCTGTTTGCTGGCGCGCGACTGGTGGAGAAGCCCAACAGCGAGTAGAGAGGACAACTCCCCACAAGCCCCGTGGCCAGCGGTATCAGGCCGAGATAGCCGAGTGCGGTGTGCGGTCCCATGAACGTCAGGGTCAGCAACCCAAGACCAAGGACAACGCGCATCGCGCGCTCTACGGAATGTACATTCTTCGCAAGCAGACGTGACATGACAGCCTTCCTTTCGTTCGGTTCAGCCACCTTCTGTTGGAGGCTTGGCCTATTCACGCAGTCAGAGCCACGCCGCTGTCAAAAGGGTTCGCGAACCAAGCGACTATCGTGTCGGCTCAGCCAGGGCCACCGCCGGCTTGCACAACCGGAAAGCCCTGCGCCTGCCACGCGGTGATACCGCCTTGAAGATCTCGCACGCTCAGGTACCCGTCGCTGATGAGCTGGGCTCCCACACGCTGACTGGTACCGCCCGTGACGCAGTAGATGACGATATTCGCACAGAGGTTGTGATTGACCAGATTCTCGATGGCCGTGACCGTAGGGGTCGCGTCGGTGCCGGTCTGCAGATCAAGATCGGTGCCTGGAATATCTGGCGCGGTTGGGCTGCGAACATTCACCAAATAGAAGTCTTTCGCGCCCAGGAGATCCTTGAGCTGTTGCGGAGACAGATGCACCAGGGTGGACGATCCGGTGCACGTCGCGCTGTCCCTGCTCGCGTCCGGTGTCCCCTGCGTGCCTCCTGTTCCTTCAGTTCCGACGGCACCGTCTGAGCTGGCCTTGCCTCCAGTTCCCGCCGCGCCACCAGAGCCTGGCTTCCCGCCAGTACCCTGTGCGCCACCCGAGCCGAGTGCGCCGCCGTTGGCCTGCGTGCCGCCCGAGCCCAGCGCACCGCCGGTTCCCTGCGCGCCGCCCGAACCGACCACCCCGCCAGTTGCGCCCGCGCCGCCAAGTCCGACCGCTCCGCCTATTCCCTGCGCGCCGCCCATCCCGACCACATCGCCGGTTCCTTGCATTCCGCCAGAGCCGACCGCGCCGCCGGTTCCCCGCACACCAGTCGCTTGCGTTCCACCCGTTCCAACCGCACCGCCAGTTGCCTGCACACCGCCGGATGTAGACCCTTGGCACCCCACAAATACAACAAGCGCCGACGACAGAAGGCACAAGCGGAACGCGCACAGTCCCGTGGGTTGGTTCACTGAACTCGACCTCGCAGAGACTGCGTCATGGCTCATGGTCTGATTAGGGGACCTGAATTCCCATAATTGGTCAAGGCCCGCATACGCCAGGCCCGCATACGCCAGCTGTCGGTGACGCACGATTTGCGAACCCAACTCGGCGCGATTGGCTCCAATTTGGCGAATCATGAGCTTCAGCTTTCCAGCCCTATTTCTTGCCGGTCTTCTGACCTTCCTATCGCCGTGTGTTCTGCCGCTAGTGCCCATCTACCTGGCCACCCTGGCGGGGACATCCGCAACCGCGCTGCGCGAGGGGACGCGCGGCAAGGGATTGTTCTTTTCTACGGTGGCATTCGCGCTGGGGCTTTCCGTCGTATTCGTCGTGCTGGGCTTGGCGGCCTCTGCGGTGGGGCGCACGCTCTCGGGCCACCGGGCTCTCTTTCTTCAGCTTTCGGGTCTGGCCATCTTCCTGGCGGGACTAAAATTGATGGGCTTCCTGCGCGTGCCTGGGCTCGATCGCGAGGCACGCCCCTGGCTGAACTCGGTCCGCCGCGGTGGCGGCGTGCTTTGGCCATTCCTGTTTGGTGCAGCCTTCGCGCTCGGCTGGAGCCCCTGCGTGGGCCCGGTGCTGGGTTCGGTCCTGGTGTTTGCCAGCACGTCGGGAAACCCAACCAAGGCCGCCCTGTACCTTGCCACCTATGCCTTCGGCCTGATGCTTCCCCTCATCACCGTATCGCTGGTGGCCCCCTTCGCCTTGCGCCTCCTCGACAGGGCCAAGCGGCACCTGCGCGTGTTCGAGCTTGCCAGCGGGACCCTGTTGGCCGCGATGGGCATCTTGTTCATCACGGGGAACGAGGCGGCGATCATGAGCTTCTCGACCAAGACTGCGGATCTAGCTGCCACTCCCATCGCTACCGCGCAGGCAGCGGGTCCGGCTACGTGCAACGCAGGCTTATCTCCTGCTCCACCGGAACCCGACATTGATTCGGCAGCAGTCGCCGAAACAGAGACCATGCCGACCATGGTGGAATTCGTGGCCGCGGGCTGCCCTATCTGCCAACGCATGCGCCCTGTGGTTGCCGCTGCCGAGCGCGGTTGCTCCAGCCACGGTATTCGCGTCCGTCAGGTCGACGTGTCCACGCCTACCGGCCGCACGTCCGCTGCCGAGCGGGGCGTGCTGGGCGTGCCGACCTTCTTGTTCCTGGACAGCACCGGGAAAGAGGTCGCGCGCCTCGTCGGCCAGCAACCTCAGGAGGTACTGATTCAATCCTTGGAGGTTCTTGCCGGGCAGAAGTGCGACGGCTTCCGGCCCATTCCAAGCTCACACGCGCAAGGGTCATAGAAGATGTAGCCGCCATCTGATCATCATGACCTTCACGGCATCGTTCACGACCAAACACGAGACCATGGCATAGGCGAGAATCGCGAGCGTCTGCGACCAAGGCAACGGCATGAGCCCCGGAAGACCCACGCGCGTCAGGACGGTACCCACGAGCGTATCCGCGATGAGGGCGGCCATCAGGGCCTTGCTCGGTATGGTTGACCAGAAGGCGCGGCGTTCGCGCGCGGAGACCACGGAGAACACGGCGAAGTAGAGCAGCATCAGGAAGCTGAAGGTGTAGAGGGCACTGTTGTTGATGGCCAAACCAAAACGCGACCAGGCGATCCACAGCAGGAGAAGGGTCTCCGCGACCATCGCGACACCTGTTGCCACGGAAACTGCGACGAAGCCGCCGATGTTCCAGGTCTCTGGTTTTCTCGACGACCGTACTTGATCGGTGGCGAGAGCAATCTTGGCGAAGTCGGTCATGAAGGTGAGCAACAACATCGCGAACACGGAGACGACGAACTTGCCGGTCACGACGAACGCGATGGAAACGAAAGCCGCCTTCAAGATGGTTCGGCTGATCTTGTTGATGATCCACGTCAGGATGCGCTGGTAGATCGTCCGCCCTTGCTCGACTAGCGCCACGATGTTCGTCAGCCCCGGCTCTGTCAAAACGACGCTCGCGGCACCCTTGGCCACGTCGGTTGCACTGCTGACGGCGATGCCGACTTCGGCCTGGCGAAGAGCGGGTGCGTCGTTGACCCCGTCACCCGTCATTCCCGTGATGTGCCCGGCGGCCTGCAGGCCCTTCACCACGACGTATTTGTCCTCCGGAAATACCTCCGCGAAACCATCGGTGCCCGCAAAGAGATCAACGGTTGCGTTTTCAGTCTGCGCGCCGGCATTTTTCAGGTCCGCCACGCGGCGGATATTGGCCAGCCCCACCCCGCGTGCAATTTCGCTTGCAATCGGCAGGGCGTCGCCAGTGAGCATCTTCACGCCCACGCCGAGATCCTTGAGCTCGGCAATGAGTTCCTTTGCGTCCGGTCGCGGCGGATCGTACAGCGACACCAACCCGACCAAGGCTGGAGGTCCCGACTCGGGTCCGCGTGCCACCGCCAGCGTCCGATAACCTTTTTCGGCCGAGACCTTCACTCGAGCCTCCAGCTTTTCTATCGCCGGTGGACCAAGCCCGCAAACCTCGGCGATGGTGCGCAAGGCACCTTTCATCACGTGAAATCGCTGCCCGTTCTGCTCGACCACGGCTTCCGTCCGGCGGCTCTTCGCATCGAACGGCGCGAATGAGACAGGCACGACCTTGGGAAGGCTGTCGAAAATGTGCCTTTCTTTTGCCGACGCCAGAAACGCGAGATCAATCGGATCCTGGTTGGCCTCCTGCGAGGCGAGCGCGCCGACGAACAGCACGTCTGCTTCCGTCGCGTGCTCAAGCGGGATCACGCCGGTGACCGCCAGCCGATTCATCGTGATGGTCCCGGTCTTGTCCACGCAAAGTACGTCCATGGTCGCGGCGTCCTCGGCGGCGCTAAGGCGGGTTACAAGAACGCCACGCTTGGCCAGTTCCTTCGACCCGACCGCCATGCTGACCGTGAACATGACGGGCAGAGCGACCGGCACCGCGCTCATCAGCAAGACGAGCAAGAGCGGGATCATCTCGAGCATCGGCACGTGGCGAATCAACGAAAGGACGACAACCACGCCCAGCAACGCGCCGACGATGACAAAAAGCCAGCGCACGACCTTGGCCACCACCGCTTCGATGTGAAGTTTGGGCCGCGCCAGCTGGACCAGCTGGGTGGTTCGGCCAAAGTAGGTCTTCGCCCCGGTCAGCATGACCACGCCGTTGCCTTCGCCTCGGCGGACGACCGATCCCGACGAAAGCACGGTGCCAGGCCCCTTGTCGGCATCTTTCGACTCACCGGTGAGAGCCGACTGGTCGATGCTCAGGTCTCCCGTCAAAAGCTTCACGTCCGCGGGAATGATGTCGCCCGGCCGAACGCGGACGATGTCACCTGGGACAAGCTCACGCGCAGGGACCACCTGCCAGCTCGAATCACGCCGCACGCGCGCACTCACTTGTAGCCGTCGTCGGAGAGCCTCGACGACTCCGGCGGCCCGATGTTCCTGCATGAAGCTCAACACCGCGTTGACGACCAACAACGCGCCTACCACGACAAGATCGGAGAATTTCCGAAGCACCGCCGACAGCACCATGATCAGCTCGAGCATCCACGCCGACAGACCCCAGAACTTGCCGAGAAACATACGGACCGGGTGCGCCCTTTCTTGGGCAACCTCGTTGTATCCATGCTCCTTTCGGCGGATTTCAACCTCGGCTTGTGTAAGCCCGATGTCGGGGTTCACGGCAAGCGCGGCAAGCGTGTCAGGAACCGAGGCAGTGGCGATGTCAGAAGGCTCGGCTTTTGAAGTCATGCAATTCCCCCTTGCCTGCGTTACCTAGTTCGGCCCGCCAACGGCAGTCTGCACTATGTCGCCGTGTGCGGCCCGTGCAAAGGCAATCTACGGATGGGCTCCTGCCAGTTCTTGGGAAGCTATCGGCGCCTCCGTCGCAGGCGTGCGCTTTGCAATTAGCAGGAACATGACAGGGACGAGGAAGAGGGACAGGACGGTGGAGGAGGTGAGACCGCCGACCACAGCCAAAGCAAGCGGCTGGTTGGCTTCAGAGCCGCGTTCCAGACCAAGCGCAGTGGGGAGAAGCCCGATGACCGTCGCCAAACTGGTCATGGCAATCGGCACGAAGCGCGACCGGGCTGCTGCCACAATGGCCGCCACCTTTTCAGCGCCTTCGGTGAAGCGGCGGTTGGCGTCGTCGACGAGCAGGATCCCGTTAGAAACCGCGATGCCGATCACCATCAAGATCCCCATGAGGGCCGTGATGGAGAACCCCTGCCCCGCCGACATGAGCGCCAACACGATCCCGACCAGCGACACCGGAATGGTGAACAGCATGACAAAGGGAAGGCGCACCGACTTGAACTGAGAGGCCATGATCATGAAGACCACCATGACGGCCAAGCCGAGCGCGAATCCCAGGCCAGAGAACGTCGTCCGCATGAGCTCGACCTGCCCGACGAATCCGAAACTGATGTCTTTGGTTCGCGGGTCCGCGTACAGGGCCCGTTCGATGTCTCGGGCCACACTCCCGATGTCGCGACCTTCGGTCTGCATGAAGACATGGGCAGCGCGCTGAAGTTGATTTCGCTCGACAGCGATCGGCCCAACCGAGCGTCTTACAGAACCGTAGGATCCCAGCCGAACGACGGTGCCATCTGGCCCGGCCAGGACGGGAAGCTGGGCAAGGGCGTTGATGTCGGGAACCGCCGCGCCGTCATAGTACGAGACGACGTAGTACGACTGACCATTGTTGGGATCGATCCAAACGCTTGGGGTATTGATGTTGCCAAGCGTGGCTTCAAGCGTCGTTTGGGCCGAGTCTCCCGCGGTCAGACCTACGAGTCCGCCCGTCATCCGATCCGTCTCGACGCGGATCTCGGGGTAGTCCATTTGCATGGAGGGATAGATATCGCGAACGCCAGGCACTGTTGCCGCAACTTGGGCCACGGTCTTGGCTTGGGCGTTGAGCTCATCCAGGTTTTCCCCCCGAATCTCAACCACCAGCGGGGCGATGTAACCATTGGCGAAGACGCTGGCTACCAGGCCCCCCGGCCATTGAAGAAACTCCACCCCGGGATATTTGCGAATCAGGATTGCCCGGATACGATCCGCCACCTCCCGCTGGTTCTCCTTGCGATGTTCTGTTTCGGGCAATGCCAGGCGGATGAAGCCCATGTGCGGACCCGCGTTGGGGCTGGTCATCGCGCTGCGAGCGTTGTTGGGCGAACCCACGTTGGTCAAGACAAGCTCTACCAGGTCTTTGCCAAGCTCGCGCTCTAGCGTGGCTCCCATATCGTTGATGAGCTTCGTCGCATCGGTCAGCGAGGTGCCTGGAGCAACCCGCACGTACACGCGTTCCATGGACTCGTCAATCTCGGGAAAGAACGAGCTTGGCAGCCGCGTGGCCGCCCAACCGCTTACCAGGATAAGAACTGCGGAGGCCGCCACGATGGTGCCCCGAAACGGAAGCACTCGACCCAGCAGCGCAGCGTAGCGGTCCGCGATCCGATCGATGAACGATTCCACGAGAGTGCCGAACCGACCGTGCTTGCCGTGTCCGAGAAAGTACCGGCATGCGACCGGGGTGACACAGATGCTGACGAAGTAGGAAGCGACCATGGCGACGGCCACGGTCAGGGCCAGCGGAGCGAAGAGTCTCTGGGCCAATCCTGCCAGCAGGAGCACCGGCAGGAGCACGGCCATGGTGGTAAGGGTCGACGCAAGCACAGGCAAAGCCACGGCGTTCGTGCCCCGCAAGGCCGACTGAAACGGTCCAAGCCCCATTCTTTGATGCCGATGGATCGATTCCAGGACAACGACGGCATCATCCACCAGCCTTCCCATCGCCAGGGTAAGACCACCAAGCGTGAACGCGTTCAGGGTCTGGCCAGTGGCATACAAGATGATGAGCGTAATCGCGAAGGAAAGCGGGATAGCCACCGAAACGATCAGCGTTCCCCGCACGCTCTGCAGGAAGAGAAGAATGACGATGGCAATCAGGATGAGCGCCTGAAAGACTTCCTTCTTGAGACCGTTGTAGGTGGTTCGCACGAATGTCGATTGATCGAAGACCGGCACGACCCGCAGCCCCGTCGGAAGATCGGTGAGGTCGGCGACTCTGCGCTTGACCGCGTCAACGATTTCCAGCGTGTTGCCGCCCGGAACGCGCAGGACGTTGAGATAGACCGCGTTTTGACCTCCTACCGAAACCGCCTGCGTTTCGGGAGCACCGCCGTCCTCGACCCGCGCCACGTCGCGAATGAGAACCTGGGCGCCGTTGTGCTTCTTGATGACAGCGTCGCCAATGTCCCGCACGCGAGAGGGCACGGCGTTGGTGTACACGTTGGCATCGAACAGCGGCGCAATGAACTCGCCGGAGGGAAGTAAGGCGTTTGAATCCCGAACTGCTTCAGCAACATCCCCGGAAGTGATGCCGCGCGCTTGCGACTTCACCGGATCGATGACCACATTGATCTGCCTCTGCCGCCCGCCATTGATCGATGCGCTGGCCACGCCGGGTATACCTTCGAGCACGGGCTCGATGTTGTTGAGAGCGTAATCGTAAAGCTGCGGGCCGGTCAATCCGCCACCGGACACCGCCACCTGAACCACGGGCGCATTGGACGGGTCGTACTGCAAGACGAAGGGCGGAAGAACGCCAAGCGATTTGGGAACGGCCGACATCGCGAACGCCACCTGTTGCTGAACCAGGGTCTGCGCGGCATTGAGATCGATTCCCCACTTCAGCCACACGTACACGATGCTGAGATTGTTGCGCGAGACACTTTCCACATGCTGCACGCCGGGCGTGGCGCTTACATATTTCTCTATTCGCCAGGTCAGTGTCTTTTCAACGTCCTTCGGCCCAAGTCCGGGTGCCATGGTGCCGATGACGAGAACCGGAGGGGTCAGCTCGGGAAAGGTATCGATGCTCATGCGCGGCGTCACCACGATGGCGAAGACCACCAGGGCGATGGCGGCCATGAGAACCGCGATGGGATTGCGCAGCGAAAGCCGGGTCATGCATGCCCTTCGAGCAAGGCAGATGCAGGTGCTTCATCTTCCGGTTCTTCGACCGTGCGACGAGCAAAAAACAGGAACATCACGGGCACAAGAAACAGTGACAGGATCGTCGACGACGACAGACCTCCGACCACGGCGAGGGCGAGCGGCTGGTTGGCCTCGGAGCCGTGTTCCAGGCCAAGCGCGGTTGGAATGAGGCCAATGACCGTCGCCAGGCTGGTCATGGCGATAGGCACGAATCTCGAACGCGCGGCGCTCACGATGGCTTCGACCATCTCGGTTCCTTCGCCAAGGCGGCGATTGGCGTCGTCCACGAGCAGAATTCCGTTCGATACCGCGATGCCGATGACCATTAGAATTCCCATCAGGGCTGTGATGGAGAACCCCTGCCCCGCCGCCATCAGCGCCAACACGATGCCGACCAGCGACACAGGAATGGTGAACAACATGACGAAGGGCAGGCGCAAGGATTTGAACTGCGAGGCCATGATCATGAACACGACCATGACCGCAAGTCCGAGAGCCAGGCCGAGCCCCGAAAAGGTAGTGCGCATGAGCTGGACCTGCCCCACGAAATCGAACTTGATGGATCGGGTGCGGGGATTCTCGTGCAAGGCCCGCTCGAGCTCGCTCGCAACACTGCCAATGTCGCGGCCCTCGGTCTGCATCAAGATGTGGGCGGCGCGCTGAAGCTGGTTGCGCTCCACCGCGATGGGGCCCGGCGTCCGGCGGATGGTGCCGTACGCGCCCAGGGGGACCGCCTCGCCAGTGTCGCTGACTCGCACTGGTAACTGTGAGAGCGCCTGCGTGTCCTTGACCCGCTTGCCATCGTACGACGTGACCACGTAATACGATTGACCGTTGTTCGCATCGATCCAAACGCTTGGCGTGTTGATGTTACCCAGCGTGGCTTGCAATGTGGTCTGGGCCGCGTTTCGTAACGTAACCCCGACGAGGCCGGCCTTCTCGCGATCCGTCTCGACGCGGATTTCGGGATAGTCGATCTGCAACGAAGAGCGCACATCGCGAACGCCGGGGATGGTACGGGCTACTTCGGCCACGGATTTTGCGTTGGCATCGAGCTCTTCCAGCTTGTCGCCGCGAATCTCGACGACCAAGGGGGCGATGTAGCCGTTGGCGAAGACGCTGGCCACGAGCCCTCCCGGATACTCCAGGGTTTCCACGCCCGGGAACTTGCGCGTGAGGATTTCTCTTGCTCGCGTGGCCAGCTCGGATTGCGAAAGAGTCCGCTTGTCGGGATCGCAGAAGGCAAGCCTCAAGAATCCGGTGTGCGGTCCTACATTCGGGCTGACGATGGCGCTGCGTGCGTTTTGCGGAGTTCCCAGATTGGCAATCACCATCTCGACGTTGCCCTTGGGCAGCTCGCTGGTCAGCGCTTTGCCCATCTCGTTGATTTGAGCCGCCGCATCTTCGAGGGAGATCCCAGGTGCGAAGCGGACATAGATCATGTCCATGGCTTCGTCGATCTCTGGAAAAAAGGTCGAAGGCAAGTGTGCAGCCGCCCAGCCACTGGCAAGCACCAGCACCAGCGACGCTGCCACGATGGTCAAGCGGAAGGGAAGAACGCGTCGCAGGGCGCGCGCGTAGTTGTCCGCCACGCTGTCGATAAAGTGTTCGATGCGTCGGCCGAAAGCACTGTGCTCGGTGTGCCCGAGAAAGTAGCGGCACGCCACCGGCGTGACGGACATGCTGACGAAGTAGGACGCGATCATCGCCACCGCCACCGTCAGAGCGAGCGGTGCGAAGAGCTTCTTGGCCAGGCCCGCCAAGAGCAGCACAGGAAGCAAGACCGCCATGGTGGTAAGGGTCGAGGCGAGGACCGGTAGCGCCACGGCGGTCGCCCCGCGCAACGCCGCATCGCGGGTGCTCATGCCCATGCGCTGGTGCCGGTGGATCGACTCGAGCACGACCACCGCATCGTCCACCAGCCGCCCCATTGCCAGCGTCAGCCCGCCCAAGGTGAATGCGTTCAGGGTTTGGCCGGCCGCATAGAGAACCAGCAGCGTGATGGCGAACGAAAGTGGGATGGCCACAGAGACGATGAGGGTTCCGCGAATGCTTTGCAGAAAGATCAGGATCACGATGCCAATGAGCACCAGCGCCTGAATGATCTCCTTTTTGAGACCGTGGTAGGTGGTGCGGACGAACGTCGACTGATCGAAGTAGGCCGAAACTTCCATCCCCGCCGGCAAGTCATGCAATCCGGCCACGACCTTCTTGACCGCGTCCACGATCTCGATGGTGTTGCCGCCGGGGATGCGCAACACGTTCATGTACACCGCATCGCGACCGTTAACGGCGACAGACTGGGTGGGCGGGGTTCCCCCGTCTTCCACCCGGGCCACATCCCGAATCAGGACCGGGCGGCCGTCGTGTACCTTGACGGGTGCCTCGCCGATGGTCTCGACCTTGACAGGGATCGCGTTGGTATAGACGTTCGCATCGAACTTGGGCGAGATGAACTCGCCCGAGGGCAGAAGCGCGTTTGACTTGGCCACGGCGCTTGAGACCTCGGCGGCGGTGACGTTTCGAGCCTGCGCCTTCACGGGATCCACGACGATGTTGATTTGGCGCATGCGCCCGCCATCCGGAGCCGCGCTGGCCACGCCCGAAATCCCTTCGAGCAAGGGCTCGATGTTGTTGAACGCGTAGTCGTAGAGTTGAGGGCCGGTATAGCCGGCGCCAGAAACCACGACCTGGATGACTGGCGCGTTCGACGGGTCGTACTGGAGCACGAACGGTGGAAGAACTCCGAGTGATTTGGGCACCGCCGCCATGGCGAAGGCGGCTTGCTGCTGCACAAGCGTCTGCGCGCCATTGAGATCGGTGCCCCACTTCAGCCACACGTAGATGATGCTGAGACTGTTGCGCGAGACACTCTCCACGTGGTCCACGCCCGGCGTCGCGCTGACGTACTTCTCAAGGCGCCAACTGATAGTCTTCTCCACGTCCTTCGGTCCGAGCCCAGGCGCGAGCGTGCCGATGACCAAGACCGGCGGGGTCAATTCCGGAAAGGTATCGACGCTCATGCGAGGCGTGACCACCGCCGCGAAGACGACGAGACCGATGCACAGCATGAGCACCGCAACGGGGTTGCGGAGTGAAAGTGAAGTCATAGGGTCTTCATCGCGTTGGCAGGCCGCACGGTCGGATCGGGAGTCTGCGCGGGTGGCGATGCGGTAGCGCCGAGACTTGGGTCCTCTTCCTCAAGGGCCTGAACGCGGTCGCCCTCTTCCAGAAGGGTTCGGCCTTCGGTCACGACCATGGTGTCGGGAGCCAGGGCGGTTTCCACGAACAGCGATCCCCCGAACTCTCCAGTGACCGCCAGCGTCCGTGCATGAGCCACATCGTTCTCGATGGCAAAGAGACTCGCCTTGCTTCCGCGCACGGTGGCCGCATACAACGGCACCTCGGTAGCTGGAATCGGTGTGCCAACGTCGATGCGCACCTCGCCCGTCGTGCCTACAGGGATGGCGCGAGTGGGATCGGGGATGTCGACCTCGAAGTGCACCGTTCTCGTCGCTTGACTCGCGGCCGGTGTGCGGCGGGTGATGGTCGCGGAAAAGTCGCGTTTAATCGCGAAGACGTGGACGACCACTTTCGCCCCGGGAGGAATCAAATCAAAGTCGATTTCGGGAGCATCCGCCGTCATACGAATGGTGTTCCGGTCCACAAGGGTCAAGATCGAAGCTCCTGGACGAACGTACGCGCCAGGATCGAAATATCGGCGTGACACTTCTCCGCTGAACGGCGCTCGCAACACGCAGTCGTTGACCTGAAGCGAGCTGCGAGCAAGGTTGGCCCGCTCGGACTCGAGTTGGGCTTCTTCCGTGGCACTCTGGGCCGTCCGCTTCTCAAGCTCGTTGGTAGATACGAATCCGCCGCTGAGTAGCCCGGCCGTGCGGTCTGCTTCGTGTGCCACGGCCTTTTGGTGCGCATCAATGGCTCTAGCTGCAGCAGCGATAGCTTTGGTCGACGCGCTCGCATCGCGACAGTCCAGGGTCGCCAGCACCTCTCTTTGCTTGACGACGGCACCCGGACGAACGAGCACGGTATCGATATAGGCCGATACCAGCTGTGGGCCGATGTTTGCCTCTACCCAAGGCTGCAAGGTTCCCACATAGGTTCGCGACCGCCGAAACTGCGCGGCCTTCGAACGGACCACGGTGACCGGCTTGGGGCGCGAGGATAGTGCAACCTTGTTGGTCCGACTGTCGGCCCGCCACATCATTCCAGCGCCCACGGCGACTATGCCGGCAACGCCGCATCCAATCGCAAGAGGCAATCTGGCGCCGCGGCGCTTCGTCGCCTGTTGGTACGGTTGCTGTGACTCTTCTTTCATCTGTGCTCCACCGCAGAATGTTTCGAGAACGTTTCACAATGCGCATCGCCAACCGCATGGCTGCAAAATCCGCCGATGACAGCGGGTTCTTCTGGGTGCCTTGCCCATTCGGCGCGCTTACCAGCAGATTTCATGCCATCCCAAATTGCGGGCTTCTTATCGGACCCAGCCGGTCCGACTTTGGCGATTGGGAATTTTTACTTAGTACCAGGGGAGAATTTCCCCCAGCTGTACCGCCCATCTCCCTCGTCCGAGGCAGATGTTCGCGAATGACCGTTCCGGGGTGAATGGCCCGCAAATTGCTTGGCATTCGTCCGTTTCTATGTTCACTGCACACCGCGACCTTGGTCGCGCAAACGACTCGTCTCCGACGGAGCCTATCGACTCAAGACGCACGTCGCGCGCGAAGCATCTGTTGTCTAACATGATCGGTCACAGTCCGCCGATGCGAGCCTTGGCGGAAAAGATCCGGCGTGTGGCCGACGCCTCAGTCCCGGTGATCCTCCTGGGCGAGACTGGCGTGGGAAAGAACTTGGTCGCGCGCACCATTCACGAGAGTAGCCATCGTGCCACTCGGTCCTTCGTCTCGATCAACTGTGCGGCCCTGCCCGCGGCTTTGCTCGAAAGCGAGCTCTTTGGATACGTCAAGGGTGCTTTTACCGGAGCGACATCCGACCACCCGGGGCTACTCGCCGAGGCGGATGGCGGCTCGCTGTTTCTCGACGAGATCGCCGAGATGACACAAGCAATGCAAGCCAAGTTGCTACATGTTCTCGAGAGAAAGGCCCTGCGCGCGGTGGGCTCCCGGAAGGAACGAGCAGTGGATCTTCGGATCATCGCGGCCACGCACAGAGATCTCGATCAGGAGGTCAAAGACGGCAAGTTCCGAAAGGACCTGCTCTATCGACTCGACGTCGTCTCCGTTGTCGTACCGCCATTGCGAGACCGACGGGAAGACATCCCAGAGATCCTGCACTACTTTCTCGACCAAGTGAGAAGCCGCTACCCTCAAACCTCCGTCCGGCGGTTTTCACCACAAGTGCTCGCAGAGCTTGGTCGGTACAATTGGCCGGGTAACATTCGCGAGCTTGCCCACATGGTGGAACGGCTAGTACTACTGGGAAGCACCCCGGAGATCACGGTCGCCGATCTCCCAGAGACTGTTCGACGTGATCACACCAATCTTCCGTTCGCGTTTCACGGCCGCATCGTGCCGCTACGAGAGCTTGAACGCCGCTACGTCGCATGGGCCGTCGCCCAAACCCGCGGTCATCGCAGCAAGGCGGCGAGAGAGCTTGGGGTGGACCCCAAGACCTTGCGCAAGTGGCTGGGTCAAGGCGCTGGCGAGGATGATGATGATATGGAATGACAGCATGAATTGGTGATCGGCCGCCGCTTGGCGGCAGAAGGCGAAAGTCGAGAATGGATCGGGCGGTAATCCCGAATCGACATTGGGTTTGACGGATTTTCCATTGGGCGACGTGGTCGTTCCCCGTTGGCACACGAAATGCCTTTCGTGTCCTTCGATGGACCCTTTGAACTGGGAGCCCACATGCAACTCAAACTTACGCCCATCGCCTTCGTCTCTCTCACCGCCTGTGCAACGGTTCCGTCCGGTGGTGCCGGCATCGTCCTGGGAATTCGAGGGGTCGATCCCGAACCGCTGGGAGAGGGGGTGCATTTCATCGGTCCCCTAGCCGAGGTGGAGACCTACGATTTGCGCGCGCAGGAGAAGAGCGAGGATCTGGAGGCGCTCTCGGCGGATGGAATGGTGCTCGACGCGCGGGCCTCGGTCATGACGTTCCATCCTGCGCCGGGCGAAGTCGTGGCTCTGGCACGCGAGACCGGGCCGGACTACTACCGAGTCCTCGTCATGCCCGTGGTTCGCTCCGCATTGCGAAAGGTGCTCGCTGCGTATCCCGTGGACGCGCTTGACACTCCCGGAATTGCCCGAGCCGAAGGGGAAGTCACGGCTGAAGCCGCGCGTCGTTTAAGGCCGTATCACGTCGTGTTCGACTCGATCAGCCTACGCACCCTCGGCATCACTCGTTCGTCACAAAACTATCAGGCAATCGTCGATACTGGGGTCAAAGAGCAGGAGGCGCTTGCAGCTCGGCTACTGCCAGAGCAGGCTCGCCAACACGCCGATGAGCTTCGTGCCGAGGCCCAAGGGATTGCCGAGTCTCACGCCCTTGTCGCCCCAACGCTTTCACCAGAGCTCCTGCGCGACGCCGAAAACCGAGCGTGGACTACGCTGCTTACGGCTGCTTCGACGCGTGTCGAGGTACGCCCCCAAACGCAACCCTATGTATTGGAGGTCGAACCATGAATTCACACCGGCTGGGTTTGATGGGAAGGATACCCCTTGTGCTCTTGATGATGAGTGGAGTTGGAGGCTGCGCGACAACCGTGGGTCCCGGTCGCGTGGCGGTCCTATGGCGAGCATCGAATGGTACCCAACCCAATGCCTATGGCGAGGGCCTGCACTACATAGCGCCATGGAACGAGATGTACGTCTACGACCTGCGGTCGATGAGTCACGACGAGGTGCTCGACGTCATCGCGGTAAACGGTCTTGGCATCAAGCTCGATGCCTCGGTGAGGTACCACCTCAACCCGAATGAAGTGGTCGCCCTGCAGAGGGAAATCGGCCCTGACTACTACAAGACCATTCTTGAACCGGTGCTGCGCTCGGAGGCCAGGCGCGTCTTCGGACGCTACACCCCCGAGGAGATCTATTCGACGAAACGCGACCTCATCGAGCGCGAGATCCGAGAAGGCCTGCGTTCGAAGATCGAGGGCAAGCACATCGCACTCGAAGCGGTCCTTATTCGCAACATCGAGCTTCCAGAGGCCATCAGTCACGCCATCGATCAAAAACTGGCGGCTGAGCAAGATGTCTTGAAGATGAAATACGTGATTGAAGTGGCCAAGTACACGGCTGAGCAGCGCCGAATCGAGGCCCAGGGGATCGCCGACTACAACCAGACCATCGCGGCGAGTCTCACATCACCCATGCTGGAATTCGACCGCATCCAGGAGCTCAACCGGTTGGCGGCGTCGAGCAACGCCAAGACGGTGGTCATTGGGCCGGGCGCTGGCGGCACCCCCGTCCTGCTCTCGACGCCCACCGCAGCGTCCCGCTAGGGACATAGGGTTCCGGCCCTTTCGTGTCGGCCTCGTGCATTGGAGGTAGTGTCGTGAGCGAGCATCAGATCGGACTCTTCGCCGGTTTCCTTGCAGCCCAGGTGATCCTAACCGGCTGTACACACGCATGCGTTGAGGCCGTCGGCGATGACGCCGAGCCGGGCTGGCTGGATCCGCGACCCTCTGGCCCGCCAGCTTCCAAGTACGCGGTCCCTTCGAGCAATCCCAAAGACACGGCCTATGTCGTATCGCTCGGACCTCAGGAGCTATTGGGCGAGCAGGACGACTCGATTCTCTCCTACACCTTCGTGTCGCTGTCAAAAATGCGACAGACCCGATTCCCTGGACACTCGATCCACGGGACATGAGGGTGACCTTCGATGGTGACTCCTCTGCGCCTCCAGCGTATTGGAACGCGCAAGCCAGGACTGGCACCACTCGTGCAGACGGTGAGGGCCATGGAAGAGCTACAAGCTGCGCAATCGAATGCAAATGGTGCCCGCAAACAGCGTCTATTGGTTGTCGAAAACAATCCATCACTTCGCGACTTCCTGCTCTCGGTCTTCACGGCTGAGGGCTACGAGGTCGTCGGAGTGGCCAATGGTATCGATTTGCTGGACGCCGTGGCCGTATCGCTTCACCCCGAGTTCGGATCCGGCGAGTTTGATCTCGTGATTTCCGAGTCTCGCATGGTGGGCGAGACGGAGCTGCAGGCGCTCAGCAAGCTCGGGAACTGGGCAACAGTTCCGCCCTTCGTCTTCATCGCCTCCTTCGGAGAAAAGGAGCTGCATGTGAAAACGAGACCATTCGACGCGGTCGCGGTATTGGAGAAGCCGATCGAGATGGCCAATCTCCGCGATCTTGTGAACAGGTTCCTGCGCCATCCGACAAAGGAGCATTCCGGTGTGCCGGCGGATACCCATGCTTGAGAGGGGAATAATTCCCCGATCAATTTGGAATTGGTCCCGACGCCCGTTGCGGCAGCACACTGCATTGCTCCTGTTTCTGACCGATCTTCAAACGGCACGTTTCATGCGTGATCAAGGAGAAGAACCACTGTTAGGAGGCGTCCATGTCAACCTTGGGTCGCTTGATCATCTTCCTTGTGATCTTTCCTTCCAGCGCGGTTTACAGCTCGCCGAGCAGCGCCCAACCAGGAAAGGCCCAGCCGCAGACGCCTGCCCCCACCAGCCGTACGCGCATGGATGGAAAGTTCGGACACTACCTTGTGACACCCGCGGGGACAATCGAAGGAATTGTGCTGGAGGACGGCACGATCGCTCGACTTCCGCTTCTTGAACCCGTGATCCAAACCGCCTTCCTCCGGCCCGGGGACACGGTTCACATCGAAGGCGACGGTTTGAGCGGCCCCACTGGGACCGTTCTTCTCAATGCATCCGTGGAATTCCGAACCAGCCTAGCCGTCCGGACCGGCAGGCCGCCTACGCCGTCAACGACGGAGACTGGCTCGCCCTCTCTGGCCCATCATGGCCGAAAGCGGGGACTGAGTCCGAGCAAAGGGTTTGGTTCTCAGTCGGCAGGTGCGGAAGGCAAGACACAAGGGTCCTCTGCAGATAGAAGCACGAATGGCAGCTTTTTCTTTGGGATCACCAATGTGTCCGCCCACAGGTCAGAACCCGACGAAGGCATCTGGCTCAACCTGAAACACATAACGACGCGTACGGGCCACATGGGCGAAGATCCGCGGTGGCAACGATCAGAGGAAACCTCAGGACCGTAGCGACCGGCTTCACGCCCGCGGATGTGGCGGCCGATCGTGCACGACGAGAACGCTCCTATCCGAGCGATTGACTACATTGGCGGCTGTCGTGCCCAACACCAGATCCCACCCGCCGTACCCGTGGCTACCGATCACGATGAGATCCGCGTTCAAGCGATCTCCAGCTTCGAGGATGCCTCTCCACGCCTGCGGTGGATCGCTCGTGGTCGGCTCTTCGACCACGGCGTCCGGGTAGCCAGCAGCAAGAGCCTGTAATTCACGTCGAGCCTCGTCCACCAGGATAGCCGGCAGCTTGTCAGGGGGCATCCTGGCCGCCGCCGGGAATTCTTGCGGAATCGAGACCGACCGGTAGAGGTGAACACGACCATCGCCCCGGCGCGCGATCTCCGCGGCTGTGCGCAAGACGCCAGCCGAGCGCTCGGAGCCATCTACCGCGGTCAAGATGACCGAAAACATCGATTTGCTATCTGCTGGTTTGTTCATGGTACTCGACCGGCTCCTCCTTGCAATCGCCGCGCCACCTCCAGTCAAATCCACCCAAATACGATGGCAAGAAAAGTCATTCCGCCCAGAGCCAGCCAAAGACCGATGGCTTGCAGAAGAGGACGGACACCGAGCGACCGCAGCGCTGGCCGAGATAGCCCGAGTCCCATCAAAAAGAGAGTCACGGCCAGCAGACGATGAGCGCCGCTGGAAACCATCCGCCCGGCATCGCGAAGGGCTGGGACGAATGTCACCATCGCCGCAATTCCCAAGAAACCGGCGATGAACCAGGGCCGCTTGGGACTAGCGCTCCCCTGCGCACCCGCGCCGAGCTGACGCCTGCGATAGGTGGCAATCGCGAAGGTGACCGGCACGATCCACAGCGCGCGGGCCAGCTTGGCCGCTGTCGCAACCTCAAGGGCACGCGGTCCGTATTGGGCGGCTGCGGCCACGACCGAGCTGGTGTCGTGGATCGCCAACGCACACCACAGCCCAAACGCATCCTGGCCGAGGTGAAAGTGATGGCCAATTGCGGGGAACACAAAAAGCGCGATCGCGTTCAGGAGAAACACCGTCACGAGCGAGATGGAAACCTCATGCTCCTTGGCCCCGATGGCGGGCGCGACGGCGGCGATGGCACTGCCGCCACAGATCGCCGTGCCGACGGTAATGAGCAGTGATGTATCAGGCGCGACGTGAAGACGGCGCCCGAGAAAGGTGCCCATGACAAGTGCGCCGGCGATTCCGATGGCCGTGTAGCCGATACCGTGCAGACCCACCCGCGCGACGACCGCGAGGTTCATTCCCGCGCCGAGACCGACGACGGACCAGGTGAGCGCCCGGTGCGCAAGAACTCTGGAAAGTCCCGGCCAAGGGTTTCCAAGGGTGAGGCCAACCATCGCACCAGTGACCAGTGCAAATCCGGAGGACACGTTTCCGAAGAGCACAGTCAAGGCCAGCGCTGGGATCACCAGTCGCGCGATCGGTCGAATACCAGCCCGTGAAGCGAACGACAAAGCAAGCTCGGTCATGGAAAGAGCATGTTCCAAAGCCATCCACTGCAATAGACATCAATGGCGATGTACCATCAGCTAGACTGATAGGATGCCTGGAAGCCATTTCGACCCCACACTGCTGACCACCTTTCTCGCCGCGCTCGACGCCGGGCGCATCTCCGCGGCAGCGAAGGCCCTCCACCTCTCGCAACCCGCGGTCACGGCTCAGCTTCGCAAACTCGAAGAAGCGCTCGGCGCGGCGCTCTTCGTCCGTTCGGTACACGGCGTGACGCCAACTGAGGCCGGCCTGCGCCTGGCGACCTACGCGCGCTCCATCCGTCGACTTCTCGACGAGGCCATCTCTAGTGTGGCCGGCATGGAAGAGAATCTAGGACCGCTCGTGATAGCGGCAAGCACGACCATCGCGGCGCATGTACTGCCACCGCTCCTCGCCCAATTTCGTGCTGCCTATTCTGGGCTTCCCCTGCGCGTGTATGTCGGAAACACCGATGAAGTCGTCTCCGAGGTGCGTGCCGGCCGGGCGCCTCTCGGCCTGGTCGAGGGGCATGCGCGAGCCTCAGGTATTCGGCTTGAGCCATTCGTCGACGACGAGATTGTCCCCATCGTCGGCCGCAACGCCACCTTCGCCGTCCGCCGAGTACGCGATCTCGAAGGCGTGCCGCTCCTCTGGCGCGAGGCTGGTTCTGGAACACGCGCCGTCGTCGAACGAGCCATCAAGAAGGCAGGTGTGAAACGAGGGCCGGTGCGGTCGCTCGATGTGGAGCTGGGAAGTACCGAAGCGATCATCGGTGGGGTAGTCGCGGGGCTCGGGGTTGCGTTCGTCTCGCGCTGGTCGGTGCGGGCACATCTTGCAGCGGACTTCGTGCGCATTGTTCCCGGCCTCGATCTCGTCGTGCATCGGACCTTTCGCTGGGCCTTGCCCGCGGGTGCGCTGGCCGGTACTGCGGCCAGATTTCACGCCTTTGCGCAGCGAATGTCGGTCGGCTGATGGCCGGGAAGGTAGCCAGGACGGTTGAAAACGTCGAGGATTCTTCGAGGGACACCTTGTACAGCGCGGCGACGTTCCCTATGGTTCATGCATGCCCAGACCTCCCTGCTGCCGCCAAGTCGCCGGCAAGCCCGCCGCGTCGGTGTTCAGACCCGCGGGAATTCCAATCCATACCCTCGAACAGGTTGTCATGACCTTGGACGAGTTCGAGTCGCTCCGACTCGCGGATCTTGAGGGGCTCTACCAGGAAGAGGCATCGGCGCGCATGAAGGTGTCGCGCTCGACGTTCAGTCGCATCGTCGAGACCGCTCGGCGTAAGGTCGCCGACGCTCTTGTCCACGGCAAGGTGCTGGTTATCGAAGGCGGGCAAGTGCGGAGCGGTCCTCGCCGTTGCTGCCCCCATCACGACTAACCCAAGGCCGCTCCAAGGCGTCATGGTTTATGGTTGCATTGTGCACGTATGACCATTACTTTTCCTAGCGACATGGATCCCCGCGATTCCAACGCGACCAGTGCGAAGGCTCCGAGTATGGTGGCAACCCAAGCGTGCCTTGATCGGATAAGGGTGCAAGAGCACGCGATGTGCCTCCTGTGCGGCACTGCGAATCCGAATGGTCTGAAGGTGAAGTTCAGGGTCCAGCCCGACGGGTCGGTAGCAGCTGCGTTTGACTGTCTGCCTCTGCTGCAAAGCTACCCGTGTGTTTTGCACGGCGGGGTCATTTCCGCGCTGCTGGACTCGGCCATGGCGAACGCGCTGTTTGCCATCGGCATCGTGGCGGTCACTGCGACGCTTGAGGTTCGCTTCTTGGCGCCCACCACGACGGGACGTTTTGCCATGGTCCGGGCCTGGACCGAGAACGCCGCCGCCCATCCGCTTTACCACCAGCGCGCCGAACTACTTCAGAACGGCAAAGTCGTCGTGGAGGCAAAGGCGAAATTCATCGTCCGCGGCGCGCTCTAGCGGCCGGCACGCTTCCCCCTGACTTTCGCAAGACCAACAAGGAGCAAGATGAGCGACAAAGCCTTCCAAGATCACTATCCCGAGAACGTGTCCCACTGTTACGGCTGCGGACGTCTGAACCCCGAAGGTTTGCAGATCAAGACATTCTGGGACGGCGAAGAGAGCGTGACGCGATACCGGCCCATGGACTGCCACACCGCCATTCCAGGTTATGTCTATGGTGGACTTCTCGCCTCGCTCATCGACTGTCATGGCACCGGCACCGCCGCGGCTGCCGGCTACCGCGCCGAGGGTCGCGAGATGGGCTCGGAGCCCTCCCTTCGCTTCGTCACCGCTTCACTGCATGTTGACTACCTGAAGCCCACCCCCATCGACGGCGAGCTGGAGCTTCGAGGGCGCGTGAAGGCAATCGAAGGCCGCCGCGTCACGGTCGAGACGACCGTCTACGCTGGCGGAGTCGCAACCGCGCGCGGCGAGGTAGTGGCGGTGCCCATGCCGAAGTCTTTTCTCGGTGGCTAGAAGATCTCTTGATGGGGCGAATCCATTTCCCCGCGACTGGCTCCAAGAAGCCCCGTCCATGGGCGAAACCCTGGTGGATCTGGGCTGCGGCCGAGGCCAGGACGTGATCCGCTCTGCGGGTCGGGTCGGTCCCAAAGGGTCAGCCATCGGCGTGGATCGGACGGCCTGTCCGCCGCAATAATTTCGATCGAGGACCGCGTGCTCCTGGAACAGCGGCCAGAATTGGTTGCGGCGAGGGCTGGACAGCGCCGCTCTTGGTCCCGAAACCCTTCAGTTCACCGTGAACCCGAGGTTATCGACGTAGTAGGGGGCGTTCCCCTTCGCCTCGACATGGAGTTTGTAGGCGTTGGTGCGCTGGAGAGCAAGATTGATCGGGGCACTCGCGCTTCCAACATTGTGTGACTGCGTGACGTCGTAGCCGCCGTCTTGAACCAATCCGGTGCTGCCTCCCGCTTCCCCTGCGCAACCGGCGCAGTTTGCTTGATTAATCATCGTATTGGGAATCACGCCAGTCCCCGTGACCCAGGTACACGGTTCGAACTTCACCCCCGATATCCAGGACGTCACCGTGAGCGTGGTGCCCGCGAACCATCCAGTCCCTTGCCCAAATCCGAAGCCCACGAGGCTTGGCATACGGCTAGCCACCAAGGGGTGTGCAGCCGGAGCGATCGCCGTAGACGGCCGTGTTGTTCAGTCACCCTCGTCCGAAGTTGCCTGAAACGCTTCGGCTAGCTCGGCGAGGACGTAGGGCTTGCGCACGAATGCGGTCACGGGTTTGCCGGCGAGGCGTCGCATGATGTCCTCCGGAGCATGCCCGCTGGTTACCACGACGCGGACGTTGGGATCGAGGCGGCGCAGTTCGACGAAGGTCTCATTTCCGCCCATCTCGGGCATGGTCCAATCCAAGAGGACGTAGCGGATGTGGGGACGATGCTGTTTGAAAAGTTCAAGGGCCTCGATGCCATTGCTGGCGGCGATGGTCTCGAAGCCAAGGCGGGCCAGCATTCGACGGCCAAGGCGACGGATGGCCGCTTCGTCGTCCACAAGCAACACCAAACCGTGCCCTTGCCACGGCTTGACGACGGGTGCGGCAGGTTGCGCCGCTTCCAGCGTCTCGGGCACCGGGAAGAGCAGTTTGAAGGTCGTTCCGTTGCCGAGTTCGCTGTAGACGCGAATACCTCCGCCGTGGTTGTGCACGATGCCGCGTACGGCAGCGAGGCCAAGCCCGCGGCTCGCGGTCTTGGTACTGAAGAAGGGGTCGAAGATCCTCTTGCGGACCTCCTCCGACATTCCGCAACCCGTGTCGGTGACTTCCACGCAGACGTAGCGTCCGGGTTTCAATTCCTCTCCGATACCGATTCCTGCCAGGTAGTCTGCATCGCACGCCAGGGCATGGGTCGCAAGCGTGATGACCCCAGGCGACTGCCCAATGGCGTCCGACGCGTTGATGATAAGATTCATGAAGACCTGGCGCAGCTGACTGACGTCGGCTTGTATCTGTGGCAACTCGTCCGCAAGGGCCAAGACCAATCGCGCCGACTTGGAAGCAGACACTTCGAGCATCTGTGCCTGCTCCCGCAAGAGCCTCCCAATATCCACGGGCTGGACTTGGCTTGCTCCTTTGCCCGCGTAAATCAGCAGCTGTCGACAGAGATCCGCAGCTTGACGGGCGGCCTTGTCCACGTCCTGCAGCAATGGTCGTTCAACGGCTACCGGCGACATCGCCTCAAACGCCAGATCGAGATTGCCGATCATCACCATCAGAAGGTTGTTGAAATCGTGGGCAATCCCTCCCGCCAACACGCCAAGGCTTTCCAGTTTCTGAGCCTGGAGCATGCGCGCTTCCAGATTGCGGCGCTCCTCCTCAGCCACAACCCGCTCGGTGATGTCCTTTGCGAAGGACACCGAATAGAGCTCGTCTTCAAATACGAATTGCTTGACGAAGATCTCAACGGGGAAAATCGTTCCGTCCTTGCGACGATGCTTGCTGAGCAGTGTTCGTGAACCGGTCACCCTGGTCTGGGCCCGGTGGGCTTGCCACTGTTCTGGCGTAAAGTCGGGAGCGATATCAAAGATGGTGAGATGCAAAAGCTCGGCGCTCGTGTATCCGAGCGCCTCACAGGCCGTCTGGTTCACACTGACGATGCGCCCCTCGCTGTCGAGTCGGAAGATCCCGATCGGTGCCCCGTCCACGCTCTCTTGCGTGATGCGCAGCGAGCGCAAGATGTCATGATCAATCTGGGGGAGCACCGTCGATGCACCGGGCTTACCGGGAATACACCGTTGAGGCAACATGAGCGACGCTTTGGCCAGGAGTGCGTCCAAGGCATCGAGGAACTGTGCAACCTCGGGCTCCAGGCCATCGAGCTCAAGATTGTCCAGCTGTTGGGCGAGCATCCGCAACGTCGCAGTAGCGTCCTGCAGTACCACCGAGCCGGGCATACCAGATGACCATGGTAGCACGACAAGATGGGTAGGCGCCTAGCGTTGGATCGCGAGACAGCGGAGGGCTGCCCTTTAGCTCATCCCGTCAATGAGTTCCCCAGGCTCGTTGTCCTGCGAACCATGCTGACTATCGAAGAGCGAGGCCCCCCCCCCCCGCGCGAACCATCGTGGGAAGGCGTTTCGCCACTCTCTGCGGTTTCCGACCTTCGATCCGACACACAACCCGACGGAAAACGCACAACGGATTGCGCAAAAAGCGCTAGATAGGTGTTAGCAATCAGCAGCCGAGTCGAAAGGACGTTCACGATGTACCACATGTCGAAACCGCTTCTGGTCGCTCTTGCCATCGCCGCCGCTGGCGCCTGCGCCAAGAGCCCACCGGATCCTTGGGCCCATGACACCAGCGTCGACCCGGGCTACCACGTGGTGAACAACCAAGTGCTCGACAAGACCGGCGCGGTTCACTATTTTCACGGCGTAGCGCGTCCCTCCCTCGAGTGGTCCGCCGCGGGCGAGAACATCTCGATTGGGGATTTCAAGAACATGGCGAGCTGGAAAGTCAACGCGGTTCGCATCGCGCTCAACCAGGACTCGTGGCTATTTGGTAATACCCCGCTGACTTACCAGGCGACCGTGGTGCAGGCGGTGGAATGGGCCAAGCAAGCGGGGCTCGACGTCATCCTGGACCTACACTGGTCGGATCAGGGGCAGCAGGGAACGGTCAAACCCGGGCAACAAAAGATGGCCGACGTGAACTCCATCGCCTTCTGGAAGAGCGTGGCCGACTTCTACAAGGACGATGGCCGCGTGCTGTTCGAGCTCTACAACGAGCCGCACGACATCTCGTGGGACGTTTGGCTCAACGGCGGCGATGCCGGCGGATTCACGGCCGTGGGTATGCAGCAGCTCTATGATACCGTTAGGTCCACTGGCGCGAACAATATCGTGATCGCCGGCGGTCTCGATTGGGCCTACGACCTCTCCGGCGTGCCCAGCCACCCCATCCAGGGCCAGAACATCATGTACGCCACGCACCCGTACAGCCAGGGCAACTGGAAGCCCGTCTCGGGCTTCGACGCCAAGTGGGGGTTCCTCACCGCCACCGCGCCGGTGATCGTGAGCGAGTTCGGCGACAACGTGGCCGAGTGCACGACCGACTACACTGCCGCGGTCATCGCGTACGCCGACCGGGCTGGCGCCTCGTGGACCGGTTGGGCCTGGTACCCCGGGGGCTGCACCTTCCCGTCGCTGATCGCCGATTGGACAGGCACGCCCACGGCGATGGGTACGGTCGTCAAGGCCGCGCTAGCGCGCTACTCAGCGCAAGGCATGCCGATCACTGAAGACGGTGGCATCGCACAGCCCAAGCTCGACAGCGCCACGCCAGACTTGCCTGCCGCCGCGGATAGCGCGCGGGGCGAGGTCGGCTTCGGCATCGACCTGGCGGGCGCGATCGATCTGCCGGTCACCGAAGCCGGTATCGACTAGCGCGCACTGGCTCGTAGCTGTGCCGCGAGCCAGCTAGCCCCAGCAATGGCGGTGATCAGCCAAGATCGAATTCGCCACTTGCGCTGCCTGGGGATGTTCACGCCGCCCCGTCCTGAATGCGACGACGATACGAGATGACGGCCCATGCAATTGGGCACTGTTCGTGCTGGTGGTCGTAAGAGGGGCGCGCCCAGGGGCTGGAAAGCGTGGTGCTCATCCGGCTTCGCCGTGCGTGCCGACCCTGGCACTGCCTCGTGCACGGCCTGTGCAAAATCTTGCATGAAAGCGAATCGCTCCTCTGGATTCTTGGCCAATGCGCGCAAAACCACGCGCTCCAGTGATTCGGGTATTTCAGGCAGACGGGTCCGCAACGATGGCGGGTCCTCGAATATTTGGCCAATCAGAATCTCGCCAAATCCCTCGCGGACAAAGGGCACCTGCCCGCACAGCATTTCGTAGAGAATCGTTCCCAATGCGTAGATGTCGGTGCGATGGTCAATCCCGCTGGGGACGCCGAGGCACTGCTCTGGAGACATGTACTGGGGCGTACCCAGAAGCGCGCCGGTCTGCGTGCGCGCCGAATTGTCGTTCATGCTCCCGCACTGCTTGGCGATGCCGAAGTCCAGCACCTTCACTCGCACCTGCCCGGCCCTGGTCTCGTCGGGAACAAGGTACAGGTTCTCGGGTTTGAGATCGCGGTGAACGATCTGCAGGTCATGGGCCGCAGCCAGCGCCGAGGCGATCTGACAGGCGATTTCGACGGCCTCGTGGATTGGCAGAGACCGGGACCTTTGCAATCGCAGGCGCAGAGATTCGCCATCGAGGAATTCCATCATGAGATAGGGAGCACGTCCGTCGCACAACACACCTGCGTCGGTGATGTCGATGACGTTGGGATGGCGAATCGCACGGGTGACACGCGACTCATCGAGGAAGCGCGCGACGGCTGACTCGTCCTGCAACAGTTCGGGGCGCAAGAACTTGATGGCTGCCCGCCGTCCCGTGAAGGTATGCAACGCTAGCCAGACTGTGCTCATCGCGCCCTCGCCGAGCAGCTCGACAACCTCATAGTCGTGAATCCGCAGACCCAGCATGTTGCCAGAGCGGCCTCGCCAGCCTCGTCCGCCCCGTCCGCCCGACATGACATCACGCCCATAGTCCCGGCCGCCGGCTAGATACCCGACCTGAAGCAGCTCGCGATTTCGGTTCGATACTTTCACGATGGCAACTCGTTCCAGGCAATGGGCTTGCTGCGAGTACCCTCAGGGGACCCCCAAAAACCAAGGGCAGCGATGTGGCTGGCATCGCTGCCCCTGAGCCAAGCATGTTGCGTGGCCCCCCAACCCGCCCTTCCGCAAACAAGTTAAGATAGCCTTGAAGACTCATTTCGACGCCTTCTGGCTACAAGGCGAGAGTTCGAAACATGCCAGCCTATCTGCAGCTCGTGTGCCAACGGAAAGCAACCAAGTGCCCGAGGCGATGTGACGGCCCTCGAGTCATTGGGGCGGAATTCGCGTCCTTCGGAGACGCATCGGCGTCCCGGAAGGACGCAAACGGGGCTACAGAAACAACGGTACCGGGTTGAGGTCGTGCTCAGCGGTGGGTGTTTGGCGCCAGCCCAATGCGCACGGGACCGAGTAGAGCCTGCCTGGACCGAATCGTGGCCAGAAATGACGAAGACCGGGAACGATGGCCTGTACTACGTTCAGCCCGATGTCAGGCCGAGTCTTGTTCACCACCACAAGCTCCAGACCTGCCTGGTGGAGGCGTTGCATACAGACTTCGATGGCGACACGCAGGTCGCCATTTAGGTTCCTCGGCCCCTCGCTCACTGAGGTTGGCGCCGAATCGCGGTCGCCAATGATATAGCCGTGTGAGGGCACACCCGCGTCTTCCCAAGGGCTCTTGCTCACGCCCTCTGGATCGAAAAGTTGGTTCAGCTCGGTCAACGCGCGTTTCACGGCAAGCCGCGCCTCCAGGTGACAACCAAATCCGATCACGTAGCGGTCTTCGCGCAGCTGATGCGCGACGGCCGCTGCCACGGGAATTCCAAGATCATGCGTCAGATCGAGAACCCAAACCGTCCATCCCATGCGTCCATAGTCGGCCGTCAGGGAGTCGATGAACGAATCGCGAAAACCTGGCAAATCGAAGCGCGGTCGAAGAATTTGATTGTACCACCAGATGCCGGCCGCATCGCGCTCCACCAGCTCGAACAGCCCCTGCAACAAGGCTTCTTCCAGGCATGTTCCAGCCGCCACGCCGTTGCCCTCAGCTTGACAAAATGCGGTGCCGGATTCCTCCGGCGCCTCGGCGTAGCAATAGGCAAAGGGGACGTAGCGCCTTTCGTTCCGGGTCAGGGACCATCCGTAGGCCCAATCGATCTCGGTGGTAGGGGCGAGAGGCTCGGGAACCCATCGTCGCACGTTCAACGCAGCCTTTGCCTCTTGCGGGCGGTTTCCATATTGCTTCTCGCTGAAATTCAATAGCTCTGCCAGCCGCACTGCCTGCTGGCCCAAGCCTTCGGTGGTGGCGCGCACCCTAGCCTCGTCTCCTTGGCAAACGCCACTGAAGCGCTCCAGCGCCTCGCACAGCGCGCTGACCTTGGCCTGGTCATCGCTGCACCCTTTGCCGGCGCACCCCCTGTCGAAGACGTTGGTGGCGGGAATCTCTCCGCGTGGGCGAACCATGTAGCCTGAGGCGTACACCGCGCGCAGCTCTGTGTCCCGCCCGGGCACAGGTATCAGGTGCGTTACCGGTCCGGTGAGCGGACTGACGAGGTGACGATAGGCCTGGTAGGTTTGACGAGGCGACTGGCGCCGATATCCCCCGTCTTCGAAGTATGCCTTCTCGACAGAGCGCAACTCGATGGGCTGCTCGCCGATGGCCGTGGTCAAGCTGGGCCGACCACACGCCGGGCACTGCGGTCTTTTGACAACTCGATGGTATTCGGTGCTCGGCAAGGTGAGATCCACAGCCAGCACGCTAGAGAAGAGAAAATGGTCCGCGTGGGTCGCCGAGCACACCAGCGCATGAGCCATCGCGACGGCTGCGGCCCCAGCTGCCGCTTGCAAGGTCGCCTGGAGATAGATGGGCGGCAGCGACACCGGTTTTTGCGAACGACGACCCAGGCGAACCAACTCTTCGACCGGACGATTGTTGCGCAGGTAGAACGCCATGCACTCCCAGCACGGTCCCACACCGGGTCTGAAGATGGGACCCGCGAGCGGCCTTGTCCCGGTGGGCTTGATGAGGCACCAGGTTGTGCCCTGCCGAAGAGCGGTTCTGTTGATCTGCGCTATCTCCTTTTGCAAATAGTCGTCGACAACAACCATCCACACGGAGGCTTTGTCTTTGATGAGAATGCCCGCCTTTTGCAGGGCTTGCCTAACTGGACCGGCCGTGCTGACCTTCCCTAGCGATCTCACGGACACCGGCGTTTGGCGAAGGGCGGCGACCGCCCGTTCCGAATCGAAGCCGAGAGCGCTCCAGAAGCCCGCGACCTCTCGCGCGACTTGCGGCGTTGCCGGTACCAGGTGCCCCAACGCCACAAGTTGCGAGAGAACAAACAGAGCCTCTGGCTCGAAAATGCGCGAACGCACCCGTTCGAGGATTTGCGCGACGGTTCTCTTGCCGTCAATGTGCCCGATCAAGAGAGCCGTGCGCGGATCCGCAACGACGAAGCGTTGCCGCTCGCCAATGAAGTAGGTGGTGGTGCCTGCAACTGTCTCGGGCGCCAGGTTGGGCTTGAACGTCAGGACAGCATCGAGAGCCAGTGGCGCCATCGTCGCGCGGATTGCCTGATGTTAGGCGCAGCAACAAGTGAATGGATACTCAGCTCCAGTCGCGTTGTATTCCGCAAGAGCAACCGTGCGGCTGGTGGTATTCTGCGGCGCCGTTGGGAGCTCCAATTGCAGCATGTGAGGCGTGGGGTTCTTCCACGTTCCGCTCGTCTGGTCCCAACGAATTGTTGGATCGTCCAGAACCGAGATGCTGAGCGCCCAAGGTATACTGTACTTCTTTGCATGCTGTTTGAGGGCGGCTTTTAGGGTCTTGGGATCAAATGGTGTTGAACCAAGCTTCTTGCAGTTTTTCCAGCGGTCCGAGATGAGAAGAAGCAACACGACCTCGAAATTCATGAAGTCGGTGCCCGGGCCGATGAAGCTTGGGCCTGTCGGCGTCACCACCAATGACTTGGGTGTGGCGGCATTAGAAACACCGAAAAGTGTCGGTTGGCCGCGGTAGTAGTCAGCCAGAGCGGACGGCTGATCTGCATCGGCGATGACCTTGCCGCTGATGTCCTTTGGCAAGAGAGGCACATTCATGACAAGCCATTCGTCCGGGTTGCTCAGGACAGGCCACTTCCAACCGGCCTTGGGAGAGTCCTTCCAGACGAATTTCTTGTCTTCAGATACCGTCAGATCTACTATTCCATCCCAGGGCCATTGGAAACCACCGATAGTACTCAAAGCCGCCTTGGGATCAGATAACAGATGGCCCCGGAAGGTAGAATCCTCCCAAGCAAGCGCAATGGCGCCAAGCCACGCGGTCCTAAAGCGCATTAGGGCATCTTCTGGATTCACATTTCCCATCGAATCGCTCCTTTCTGGTCCCTGTTTCAGCCTAGCTCCGCCGCGTCGGCGGCCGGAGCACATTTCTCTTCACCGAATCGTTCTGCAATTGCCGTGCGCGCGAGCCTCTCAATTCGGGGCGCACCGTACTTTCGGGTAAGAGCAATTGCCTTCTCCAGCGAGCTGCGAACAGTATCGCCTGCATCACCACGCTGGGTTTGGTAGCGAGCCTTCCGCCAGTGGAGCGCAGGCTCGTAATAGTGTTCGTCATTCCTCTCACAAAGAGCAAGACAACTGTCAATGCGCTTGATCGCTGCTTCCAGATCGCCTCGCGCTGCAAGATTGTCGGCCAGCAACGACGCATAGTACGAGAGCCCAACGACGCAGCCCAACCTCTCCAAGGTGCCCAAGATGAAGTCGACGTTGTCTTCGCTGTTGTTGGCCCAGGCGTGGAACAAGGCTGCATAGCCCTCGTAGGCAGGCAGGCCGTGCTTTCCCGCCAGCATAAGGAGCTCGCCGGTGAGCGCTGCAGTCCCTGCTTGGTCACCGGCATGCTGATGGACCTGCGCCGCATAGAGGAGCGCCATCCCCAGCGATGACACGTGTCCAAGCTTGCGTCCCCACTCGACCGCGCTCGAAGCAAGATCGAGCGCCAGTGCTTCCTTGTCTTCGAACCAGGAAATGTGAGCCAGGAGTCCCTTGGCGAGAACCAAGGAATCCATTCCGAAGCGCACATCAGGCTGCGGCTGCTCGCTGGCCTGGTGCTCGTAGACTGCAATGGCTTTCCTGAGCTCGCCTGCGGCCTCGCCGGTGTGTCCATCTGCCAGAAGGGCCGCACCGCGCGCGGTTATGGCCCCCGCGAGCAGCGCTTGGTCGCCAAGGCTCTTAGCCGTCGCCACGAACTCGTCTGCGACCGCTAGAGCCTCGGGGTGGTGGCAGGCCGTGTGGTGGTAAGAGAACAGGGACGCCAACAAGGAAACCTTGTTGGGGTCGGACGAGCCCGATCTTTGGACGAGCGAAAAGGATTCCTCGGCGATCGTCTTGATCTCCGGGTCCACCCACCCGCGGGTCGCCATGAGAGCCTGAACCCTTACACCGTTGGCCGCCAGGATGGCCGAGGTGGCGTAGGCAGAGGTGAGCGTTTGAGCCCACTCCACGATCTTCGTGCTGTGAACCAGCGCCTCAGGATACGCACAGCGTTTGAGGGCTTGTCCCGCGGCCTGCTGGGCATAGGGCACGGCCTGCTCCGTTCTTCCGGCCGCCGCATTGTGATGCGCCAGCAAATCTGGTCGGGATCGCGTGAGGTCAGGAAACCGTTCTTCCAGGACCGTCGCGATACGCGCATGCACGTTCTGTTTCGCAGGCCGGGCAAGCGAATCGTAAGCCGCGTCCCGAACCAAGGCGTGCTTGAACGTGCCGAGTCGATTGGTGAGGCGATGCCCGCGGGCACAGAGGCCTGCGGCAGCCAGCGTCTTGAGGTCTTGCTCGACCACATCGGGCGGGGACGAGCTGACGCTGGCAAGTACGTCGATGCTGAATTCCCGGCCCAGCGCCGCGGCAATCTGTGCCGTTTCCTTGGCGCTACCAAGGCGATCCAGGCGTGCAGAGAGCAACGCCCGCAGCGTGCTGGGCATAGCCACATCCGAGATCGGTAGGGCGATCTCATATTGGCCATCGCGCTTCACCAGAACTCCAGTCTCGATCATGGTCCTGGTCAGCTCTTCTACAAACAGCGGTATGCCATCCGCTCGCTTCACGACCTCTGCGACCGCGGTCTGGGCGATTTCTTTGCGGTCGACCAGATCGGCCACCATGGTTTGCACCTCGGCCGGGTTGAGCCGCTGCAGTTGCAGCACGCCCACGCTCGCAAACGGGAGACTGAGCTCGGGACGCGCGGTCATCACTAGGCAGATGGGCGCGGACGGGATCTCTCGAACCAGGCGGGTGAGCACTTCGATGGTGGTTGGATCTGCCCAATGCAAATCCTCAATCAACAGCAACAGCGGCCACCGCTCCGCCATGGCGCACAGGAGCGCGAGGATGGCATCGAAGGTCAGATCGAGCTGCTTCTTCGCAGAGACATCCAGCGCGGCATAGGGCGAGGTGACCGGCAGCGAGCACAGGTCGAGAAACAACGGCATTGTCTCTTGCAGGTCTAAACCACAGCTCGCCAGCAGAGCTTCGAGTCGTCCGGTTTGCAACTTTGGGTCGCCATTGCGTTCAAGCCCGAAGGTTTGTTCGACCAACTCCACAATAGGGAAAAGGGCGTAGTCCTGCGTGTCAGGCGAACAGCGAACCTCGATCGAGGTGTGCTCCTCGGTCGCAACACCGCCCAGCAACTCGCTCACCAGCCTGGTCTTGCCGATCCCGGCCTCGCCGACGACCACGCTGCAATTGCCGGTGCCCGCTTGGGCGCGGTGCCAGCATTCGAGCAACATCTGCAATTCATGGGTGCGACCGACGAGCTTGGCCCTGGCACCAGTGACGGAAGCGCCGATCGATTCGGCCGATCTTTCCTGCTTGAGCAGGAAGAATCCTTTTTCCCAGGGAACGCCGTCGATGCTCAGGTTCTCGGCTTCTTCAAGCTCGAAGCTGCCGCGCAGGACTCGTTGCGATTCCGCGCTGACAAGGATGGCTCCCGCGGGCGCCGACGACGCCAATCGAGAAGCGAGCCGTGGTGTGCCCCCGATCAGCGGACTCCCGCTTTGGGTCTTGGACAGATCGTGGGTGACAATCAGCCCGGTATGAATGCCCACGTGAACGTCAATCTGCACACCGCGAAGCGACAGGCGGGAATTCTCTTTCGCAACTGCCTTCACGATGGCAAAAGCGGCACGACCGGCCTTTTTCGCGTCATCCTCCTCAGCGCCCGGAAGACCGAAGTAGAAAAGCAGCTTGTCGCCGAGGATTGCCGCCGTTCGGCCCTTGTGGGCCAGCGCGACGTCGACAAAAGCTTTGAGACTTTCGCCCAATAGCTCATCCAATTCCTCAGTCTCGATCCCCTTCGCCTTGGACGTGATGGTATCGACTCGGCAGCACAGAGCGGTGACCTGCCGCCGGTCTTTGCCGGCCGAAAGCTTCGTCGGGCCCGATTCACTATCGCCCATCAGCGTGTCGACACCGGGGTTGGGAGTGGATGGAGAGTCGCCTGACTTGCCACTGAGGATTCTCTCCCGCGAAAGATCGGCGAAGTCGGAGCTTTCGAGGGCCTTGAACAACTCGTCTGCGGTGGCGGTGCGGGCGCCGACGTCCTTTTCGGTCGCGCGCCGAAGGATTGTCCCTAGCGGATGGTGCAGCAACGCGGCCGGGAGCGGCACCGGATCGGGACCGAGTTGCTTGAAGATGATTTCCGCCTGAGCCGACCCCGCATAGACGGGCTGACCGGTGAGGCATTCGAGAAAGACCAGGCCCCACGCGAAGAGATCGGCGCCAGAAGAGACCTCGCCACCGCGCCATTGTTCCGGCGCTCCGTAGCCAGGGGTGCCCAGAACGTCCGTACTGACGGTGAGTCGCTTCGCAACCGCCTCGCTGAACTGACCCAAGAAGGCGCCAATGCCGAAGTCGAGCACAAGAGCGTTTCGACGTCCGCCGGTTGCGGTCACCATGATGTTGCTGGGTTTGAGGTCGCGATGGACCACCCCTTGCGAGTGAGCACAGACGAGAGCGTCCAGTACCTGGGTCATGAGATGCCGAGCTTCTCTCGGTTCGAGCGCGCCTTCCGCCGCGAGCACCGTCGCCAAGTTCTCACCCGGAACGAAAGCGAAGACAGTGAACAGGGTGTCTTCGGTCTCGTTCGCATCCATCACTTGAACGATGTTTGGATGGTTGAGCCTTGCACACAATCGCGACTCTTGAAGAAACCGAGCAACACGCGTCGCAGCCCGCGGGTCAGCATCCGGCTCTGGCTTCAGCGCGGTTTTGAGTGCCACAAGCTGTCCGGTCGACAGAAGGCGTGCCTTGTAGACGACGCCAAAACCGCCTTCCCCCAGTCTGGAAAGCACTTCATATCGTCCCTGAAATACCGCACCAGGTTCGAAAGCCGGATTCTTGCGGGGCATGATTGGCGCTCGATAAGAACTGTCTCGCAACGTAGCAAAGTCTGCTTTCTTGGCGGTGTCAAGCAACACCGGAAGCACACAGCGTCAGACTCCGTGAACGGTCGGCGGAATGGCGATTGCGCTTTTCGCAGCAATGTCACTTCTGGAGCGTGGCTCGCACCAAGTAGCTTCGTGGAGAATTCGAGCTTCGATGGGCCGCCTGCACGGATGGCAAACGCCCCCAGTTCGCGTCCGGCTCGCCAGGCAAGGTCACGGTGGCATGCCATCCGAACTTCTCGAGGAGCTGGCCCGGATCGTCGGTGCCGAACCGCCACGGGCTGCCATAGCTGGAAAGACGGGACAAGTATGTCCGCGTGGACGGAGAATCGAGAAACGATTGGCCCGCGAAGTCGACGCCCAGGTGCGAGCCAACTGCGGCCGTATCGCTGAGCTCTGCAAACAGGGACATGACCCGGTCCAGGCTCAAATACGGGGTCAATCCTTCGACGAGAAAAAGCGCAGGCAAGCGTGCGTCGAATCCGCCGGCATGGAGAAGCCCCTGCCAGGGTTCTTCGAGATTGGCGCAGACCACGCGTCGATCGCAAGTGGGAGTCGCTCCCTTTTCACGAAGAATGCGCTCCTTGTGTGAGAACACCTCCTGGCGATCGAGCTCGAAAATCGTCGTGCCCGGCGGCCATGACAGTCGAAATGCTCGAACGTCCATTCCCGCCGCGAGAATCACGATCTGATGAAGAGAGGGCGCGACTCTCAGTGCGAAATCGTCGAAGAACCGAGTCCTGATCGCCAGATAGGCCGAAAGGTTCCCAGCCTGCTCCATGTCGCCCAGCAGGCGCACACCTTCGGTGCCAGCCAATGCCGACGCATAGGGATCGAAGAAAAGTCGGTCGCTTCGCAGGCTCTCCTTGGCGCGCGCGGCAGCGGTCCATTGAGAGGTGGCCCCGAGCGAATCCATGCATTCGGATCACTCTCATTCCGCCTTGTTTGAGTCAATTGAAGATTCCTCGGCAATGACACATCGGATCACGGGGCTCTGACACACGAAGCTTCTTCGGAATCTTGTCTTGGCCAGAATTCCGAACCATCATGCCGAGCTATTGCCAAGTCTCAAGGAACGGTCTCTAGTTCGTGAGCTCAAAATGTCTGACGATGCACCCCTCTTCGACCTGCTCTCGTCGCTCTCCGCGGCCACCTCCTTCGAGGAAGCTGCGGACGCACTACTCAAGACCGCTCTTGCGATCGCGCAAGGGATCCTCGCCAGCAGCGTACACGCTCATGAAGCGCGCCTACTGCGCGGTATCGTGTACCTGCGGCCGGTCGACGGCTACCAGCGCCTGGTCGGCATCGAGTTTCCATCGGGAAAACCAACCGGATCCGCGGCCTACCTCACATCGGCAACGGCCTGGCGTTGGATGGTCGAGCACCAGACTCAGGTCTCGATCGACGTGCATCGTGGTGCGCTTCTCGCCTGGTCGGGTGACAGCCCGACCGTGCTTCGAGATGCCCAAGGGATCGAGGACGCGCCAAGCGACAAGACGCGTGACAGTCTGCTGCGACGAGAGACCACCCATGTGCACGTCGTGCCATTGCGCGCGCCGGGCGGCGGCGTCAGCGGTGCGTTTACGCTCGAAGGAACCTGCAGGAATGCGATCGGCCAGGAGTTCATCTGGCCACAATGCATAGGCGACATGGAAAGGTTGGCCGCGCTTGCCGGCCCCTACTTGATCGCACTGCCCTCACGGTTGGTTTCCACGACCGAGCCCGATCAATACTTGCCCGTGGTGGGCCGGGCTACGTCCAGGTTGACTGAATTGTTACGGGTCTTTGCGCAACAAGAAGAAACGATTCTCCTGAGCGGACCGACCGGCGTCGGAAAGTCAAGGTTGGCGCGGTGGTGTCACGCTCAGTCGAGTCATCGGGATCGGCGGTTCGAGGTCATCGACCTGCTTTCTGTTCCAGAAGAGCTGCAAATGGCCGAGCTGTTTGGCTGGAAACGCGGGGCATTTACCGGTGCGGTGAAGGATTCGATAGGAGCCTTGGGGCGCGCGGAGGGAGGAACGCTGTTCATCGACGAGATCGACAAGCTCTCGCTCAAAGCACAGTCGGGACTGCTTCGCGTGTTGGAGGATCGTGTGTATCGGCCGCTCGGTGACAACGCCGGCGCCAGCCGCGCAAACGTGCGTTTCTTGATTGGCACCAACGCCGACCTGCGGGCTACTGTTCGAGCGGGGTGTTTTCGCGAGGATCTCTACTATCGAATCAGCGTCTTGCCGGTGCATATACCGCCCCTTTCAGAGCGACTCGACGAAATCGCTGGATGGGCCCAATACATGGCCAACCGGCATCACCGGGAAAAGAGCGACCAAGGGCAGGTCACCTTCGAACCGACGGCCATCGAGCGTCTTGAATCCACAGACTGGCCGGGCAACTTGCGCCAGCTCGACAACGTCGTAAGGCGGGCCTACGCCATGGCGATCGCGAACCGCTCCGGGACACGCGACATGGTCATAGAAAAGAAGGATGTTCTGCAAGCGTTGGTCCAGGAGGTGAGTCCCGGCAAGTCTTCGGTCTTGGCGACGCTGTGGCAAGCTGCAGAGCTTTTCGCACAGGAGGCCGAGCGTAGGTATCGACAGGGCGAAGCCCTCTCGCTCGATCTTGCGGATTCCTTCCGCGGCATGGTGTTGGCCGCGACCATACGACAACAGCACGGTACCGGCGAGGAGACTTTCGCGATCCTGTCTCAATCCCACCTGCTGCCGAACCGTAACCAATACCGTGTCATCCACCGAGAGCTCGAGCGCGCGCGAAAGCTTGCGGATGCGGTCGGCGGCGTGTGCGAGGAATTGAATGAAGTGCTGAAGAACAACGGATCCTAGGTCAGTTGATGCCCCTCACTTTTTCCAGATGGCGATGCTTTCCTCGGAAGAAGTTTTGATCAGATTGGCATAATCCTTCTTGATCCTCTCCAGCATGGCCGGGTGATCGTAGCCGTACTTGAAGCCAAACAGGACGCTGGCCTTTTCCTTCGGCGTGTATAGGCCGTAGGCCCAGTCTTGGACCAGGTCGTCCTTTACTTTGAATCCGAACAACCGGTACGAGAATTCTGCATCCCCCCAAATCCCCATGGTCGTGGAGCTGGCGCTTTCGTATTCCTGGACGTGGAGATAGAAGGTGGATCCATCGGCCAAGGTTTCGGAAGCCAACATAGAGCCATAGTCCACCCGGACCTTGAGTCCCGAGCGGCTCATCAGATCCGAATACTGTTTGCCCACGGTTCCCTTGATGAGATGCGTGTCGGCGGCCTTCTGCGGGCCCGCGCACCCGTTTGCCATCATGAACGCGAACAACGGAACTAGAGCAGTGCTGAGACGAAAGGTCATGAGAATCTCCTCTTTTGCCGCAGTGGGGGTGGTCGGTCATGCATAAACTTTGCGAAACACGGGGCAAATGGCCGTATTCGATCTGGTCGACATGAGTATCTTCTCAATTGCCCTTGCGCGCAAGATACTAGAAAGTCAGGACTAGGACTACGCCCGAAGCCCTTCTGGCGACAAGTGGCAGACATGCGCGCCTCGCATCCAACCGGCGCATTCCGCACCCGTACCATGCCTACATGGATTCTGGTCGATCTCAGAGAAGCAAATCTGCGATACTTCTGAAGGACTCATCCATGAAAAAGTTGCTGTACGCCTTGACCGCCACATCCGTCTCCCTGTGGTTTGGAGGGTGCGAAAGCGCAGGGCTCAAGAGTGGCTCGGGGGGAGCCATCGGCTCGGGTGGCATCCCCGGCTCGGGTGGGGTGCCTGCCACCGGCGGACAGCTCTCGACTGGCGGGACCGGAGCTGGTGGTGCGACGGCAGCGAGAGGTGGGGCTACCAGCGATGCGGGGCCACGTGACCTGGGCAGCGGCGCCGGCGGCACACAGGCCAGCGGCGGGAGCTCCGGCACCGGGGGCGGCAGCACGATCGGGCAACTCTCACCGCAAGAAGTCGTCGCGCTCATGGCTCCGGGCTGGAATCTAGGCAACTCCTTCGATGCGTCTCCCGACGAGACCAGCTGGGGCAACCCCACGCCGACGCAAACCCTGATCAGCGCTGTTCATTCAGCAGGGTTCAAGACCCTGAGGTTGCCCGTGACCTGGACCAACCACATCGGGGCGGCGCCGTCCTACACCATCGATTCGGCGTGGATGGGCAAGGTCACGCAAACGGCACAGTGGGCCATCGATGCCGGAATGTACGTCTTCGTCAATACACACCACGAAGCTGATGGGAACGGGGGATGGGTTACTTTCCCCCAGACCTCGGCCGCAGCGAGCGTGACGGATGAGGTGACGGCGGTGTGGACTCAGATCGCTGCGGCCTTCAAATCCTTCGATAGTCGTCTGATGTTCGAGTGTTTCAATGAGCCCAACGAGGCCGGCGGTGGCAACACCCCGCAGGCGCAAACGGATCTGAACATGTACCTCGAGGCGTGCTTCAAAGCGATTCGAGGCACCAGCGGAGCCAACGCCACACGCATCATCATGATCCAACCGGTCGGCGCCAGTCCCATTCAGTCGGGCATCCAATCGATGCAGAAGGTGAGCTTCATCAACGACCCCAATCTCGTGATCTCGCTTCACACCTATTACCCGACGAAATTCGGCCTGAGCACGACTCCATATGCCTGGGGTAGCTCGTCGGACTATACCAACATGCAGAATTCCATCTCCCAGCAGATTCGAGTCTGGTTGCCTACTCAGATCATCTTCGTCGGCGAGTGGGGCTCCATGGCAGCTCAAGCAACGGCCAACCGGGCGGCGCACGCCCTGGCCTACGCTCAAGACCTGACAACGGCTGGTATCGTTCCCATCTGGTGGGACAACGGGGGCTCTGGCAGCAGCTCGTTCGCCCTCTTCGACCGGAACACGGGTGCTCAAACGCAACCAACCATTGTCAGTGGGATAATGACAGGGGTCAAGAACGGTCTGGCAGCGCCCAACACCTGGGCAACGCTCGCCAACCCCTAGTTACCAGATCGTGATGGGCGCCGTCGGGGTGTTGACAATCGTGAAGCAGCTGGCGGCCGGTTGCGCCCAGTGGATCATATTGTACCAGAACTGGGCGGTCTGGTAGAGATCCTGCGGCAAGAAGCCCTTGCACGAGGGGTCGTTCAAATACTGACCATCCTGGCCATCCCATTGGTCCGTGTAGGTAATCCATTCGTCGGCATACGCGAGCACGCGCCCTTGTCCGGTGAGCTTTCCAACTAGCCAATTTCTGACGCTCGTAGCGTCTGTTGTCATCGCCGCGACGTGAGCATCCGCAGGAGCAATAATGGGACGCCCCCCATCAATTCCTATCATCTTGACGCCGAGGCTTAGGTTCGCGATCACGGGATCGGTTCGGTTGAATTCGGTGATCTGATAGGGGTTGCCGCACTGATAGGGGCACTTCGCGATGGCACAGGGTGGTGAATTAATCGATTCGCCGTAGGAGATCCCGGAAAACGCCAGGAGGGCATTCTTGGCGCTTGTTTCGTTGTTATCGTTTGAGTAGCCACTCAACGAGATGACGCCGCCGCCCACGTTCTCGATCCAATCTTGAAAGGCTGCCACTTCCGATGCGCTGAATGTCCACCAAGGCCCGTTGTTGGAATTGTCTCCAAGGCCCGCGAGAATGATGAGGTTGTACCCAGCCAAGAAGTCCGGTGTGAACGTTGGCTTGTTTAGGTAGTTGTCGGCCTTCGCGGTTCCGGCGCTGTTCGAGTTGAGCCAATCCTGGAAGGCCGTGTCACTGCTATCACCCCACACACCCGGGGTTCCCACGACGGCGACCTTCAACGTTGGGCAGACACAGCCGTCACCGCCGTCGCAGCCCACCACCTGGCTCGTGACCTCGGCGTCCACGCTCGACGGTGTAACCGTCGGGTTCGGGTCGATGGTGAGTTGGATGGTGCCGCCAGCGCCCGACGTGCCTTGTCCGGCGGCTCCACCCGCCGCACCGCCATTGGTGCCTGCCGCGTTGCCGACCTGGGCTTTTGCACAGCCAGCAAGCCCGGTACCGGACAGAGCGAGAAGCGCAAAGACGGTGGCGGGCAGTAAACCGCGGTCGACCGCGCGCGCGCGGGCTGCGTGGCGATCCGGCGAGGAACGCGAGGCGAAGGAGATGTGGCCGCTCATGGGGCATCAGTCTACCATGCCTTCTATTCTTGGTCGGCAAGGGTCGAAGCATGGCGCTTGAACCGACTGCGCCGAAGTCAATGGATTCGCGGTTGAGTTGGCACGTCCTTCGTGGGAGTATACCTCCGGAAATCGCCCGGCGCATGCCGTCGAACCGATTGGACCCCAAGGAGGCCTCGATGAATTACCCTCGTCGCGTCGATCAACATGGAAAGATCGCTCTCGTTTGTGCGCTCCTGCTGGCTGCCGGCTGCGGCAGCTCAGGCAGCGGTGGCAAAGGTGGTGCGGGAGCGGGAGGCGCGACCGGCTCCGGGGGAACGAGCGCGGGAACGGGGGGGGCGACCGGCACCGGGGGAACGAGCGCAAGAACCGGAGGCGCGACGGGCAGCGGGGGAACGAGCGAGGGAATGGGGGGCGCGATCGCCACCGGGGGAACGAGCGTTGGAACTGGGGGCACCATCGCCACCGGGGGAATCGGATTGAGCGGGAGTGGCGGTGTTGGCGGTACAACCGCCCTCGGGGGGACGACGGGGACCGCTGGGCAGGCCGGGAGCTCCGCAGCCGGAGGCGGCGGGGGACAATCGGGCGGCGTTGGCCAGGCGGGTGCGACCGCCGGCCAAGGGGGACATGCCAATAGCGGCGGGAGCATGGGCCAAACCGGTGGGCAAACCAGTGTCCAAACCGGTGGAACGACCGGCGTTGACGGTGGCTCGGCGAGCAGCTGTGTCGGCAATGCCTGGCCGACCGCCGATCCCACAGTTGCTGGCCCGTTCGAAGTCACCGCCGACAAGAACGTGGGGCCGCTTGCCGGGGTCGTCCCCGATCCGGTGTATGGGAACACGCAACAGCGATTCAATGTCTATCGCCCCACGAAGCTCGCGACGACGGGCTACTGCCACCCCATCCTGGTGTGGGCGAACGGTCATACGGACAACCCCGAGCCGAATCCTCCACTGTGTGTCACCGCCAACGGTCAGTATTGCGGTAGCTACCTCATGCTGATGGATCAGCTCGCATCCCACGGGTTCGTCGTGATCGCGTCGCTCAGCACGATTACCTCGCAGGGGGATCCGCTGCCCACGATTGTCGGTTTGAACTGGCTGATCCAGCAGGAGGATGATCCGACCAGCCCTTACTACCATCGCCTCGACACGGGGCACATCGGGGCGCTCGGGCACTCGGAGGGCGGCTTTTCCACCAGCAAAGCGGCCTCGGACCCGCGCATTACTGCGATCGCGACGGTTTCGGGCGCAGCAGCCAACCCCGGCATTCACGGCCCTTCGCTGTGGTTCTGCGGCGGGAAAGATACGGTCGTTCCCTGCGCCACCGTGCAGGCAGTCTACGCATCCATCACCAACGAGCCAGCCATCTTGGTGGACAACTTGGCCTCTGATCATGGCGGCTGGCTGTACCAAAACGGAGCCAAGGGGCCCGACATCTTCGGCTTTACGGCCTGGTTCCGCGTGCACCTGATGGGCGACACGGCCAATCGCAAAATGTTCTATGGGGCGAACTGCACGCTTTGCACGGACAGCCGTGTGCAGGTCACGCAGAACAGTTTGATGACCCAGTAGCGACCTTCACCGAATCGCATACGCGCGCCCGCTTGCCGCCCTTCGGCGGCGCCGGGCCGTCATGCCAAGGCAAAGCAGGAACACGATCAGACCCGTCACTTCCCCGTGCCGTCACCGTGGTACCAGTGTCTTGCTGGTTGCCTCCAAGATCCGCTTTGCAATAATCACGACAACCCGGCGCAATTGTGATGAACTGACGGGCATGGTCTTGCGGCAGATCTGGGTTGCGATCGTGGCCGTGCTCGTCTTGTCGGTCAGCACTGGTTCCGCTTGGGGCTTGCCCGCTGGAACGGATGGTGCCGCTGTGGACGCCACGCCATCGATCGCTGGGGTCGACTCGCAGCCTCGCGAGGGCATCTACCTGGGCGTCCGTTTGGGTCTGGGGCATCTGCAGGCCAGCTTCGATGGGCCAACTATCTGGGGCCAATCGTATTCAGTCAGCGCATGGGCCGGCTTTCCCTCACACCCAACCTGGTCTTGTTGGCCGAATTCTACGATGCCCACATCTTCACTCCGTCGTCTGGCTATATGACCTGGATGAAACGATTCAATTTCCTGGGGACTGGTCCGGGCCTCAAGTACTACCTGACGTCCGACAATGTCTACTTGACCGGGTCTGTGATGCTGTCGCGGATCACCTTCGAGAGCGGCAGCTACTACGACTATTGGAGTAGCCCCGACCAGTCCTCGCACTGGGGCGTCGTCGACTTCACGCTGATGGTTGTCGGTCCGGGCCTGAGGGATCCCCTCATAGGCATCAAAGAATTCCAAACACTTGAGCAAAAGCCCGTTGCTCGGAAACTAGGCGGCCAAATGCGGCCATTAGGGGCGCAAGCCACTCCTCCGGCATCATAGGAATGGCTCCATACCAATAGCTGCCTTGGGTGAATAGCGAATGCGTCCGGCGCTTCACTGTGTTGACCTTGAGCTTGCGGTCGAGTCCGGTTTCTTCCGCCGCGGCACCCAGAAGCGTGAGCAATGCCTGGGAGATGGCCGCCAGGAGAAGGAGTCGGTCTCGTCGTTCAGGGTCCGCAATGTGCGTAGCTTTCAAACCCATTCCAAAGCGTGCGTCCTTGGCGTCGCGGAACGTTTCCTCGATGGTGAAGCGCTTGCCGTACGCCTTGACTGCCTGTGCGCCGCTGAGATCAGAATCGACTCGTCGCCAGATGCCAGGCATCCTTCATTCCGCGCGCGTGCACGCCTACCACCGCAGCCACCGGCGTCCGGTCGGAGGTGACCTTGACGTTCGCAAGCTTGACCGCTCGTCCGCTCGGTGAAAGCCATTGTGCCGCAGGTCGGACTTCGCGGTTGGACGCCTCGACGTAGATGATTCCTCGAAAGCGGATGATGAAATCCAGGCCGAGCGAAACAAGGAAGGGATAGAGTTTCTGGTCCCCAAACCCTCGGTCTGCCAGCACGGTGGCTCGCTTGGTATGCGCCGAACGAAGCTTGGCGAACAGCGCCAGGAGGTCATCCTCATGGTCGTTGCGCCAGCCTTCGATGGTTGACTTCCTGACTGTTCGCCACAGCAATGGCGTCGCTCGTCCGTGGGACGTGATGAGATACAAGGCGATGGTGCAATGGTCGTCGGCATCGAACTCGGTCCAGTCGAGCGCGACGTAGACATCCTCACGCGCGCCCAGCACGAAAGGCACCCAGTTCTTAAAGAAGGTATCGCACGAGATACCCGCATTACTCATCAGGCGATCGACCTGCTTGACTGCGTGCCTTGGATTCAGTCCCTGAGCCTGCGCCAACCCTTGTCCGATGGCGTGAATGCCCAGCGTGGCGCCGTGGATGACGCCGGTTACCCCGTTGGCTAGCGAAAGCACTCTCTTCGCGTGGAAATCCTCTCCAATAAGCTTCTCAACAAACCGCTGTGTGTCCGCCGGGCGCAACCGATTCTTTGCGAGTGGATTGCGCAATCTAGTTCCAGGAGTCGTCGTCTCGTGGCTCATGGAATCCATGTACCAGAACTTGCTGTGGATAAGTCAATCCTCGACGTTTTTCAATCGCCAGCAATATCAAGTGCTTATGAGTTGCGCGCGATGAGGGGATCGTTCAGGGTCCGGGCGTGACGTACTACTTTGCGCCGAGCAATTTCTTCTTGTCTGGATCGCTTGGCAGCTCTCAGTTGAGCTATCGTGCCAGAACGATGGACACGATATATGGCGGCGAGAGCTCATCCGCCTGGGGACTCACGGGGCGATTCTCCGTCGGCAAAGAATGGTGGGTATCGAGCAACTGGGGGCTCGGTCTTGCTGGCGAGCTCCTGCTGGGCCGGATGAGCGATCAGTCGGTCTCCGGCGCCTCGCTGTTCGCCGTGGCCAGCTTCAACTGACAGTGCTGCGAACGCAGACTCAGTTGCCGCGTTTCTCGACCTACGGGATGGCTGGCCCTCGTTCAGCGTCGACCGCTAGGTCTGCCACCGAAATGCCCAGCGGCGGGACGCCCGCGGGGCGGCTCGTAGGTGCGTCGCACGGGCGGACCTTGCATACGACGCTGGTAGAGCCCCGCTGGCTCCCGGTCGTAGTGATTCCATCGACCACCTTCCCGATAGCTCCATCGATTGCCATACCAGTACATGGGCCGCCCCTCGAAGTAGACAGGCGCGGTGGTGGCGATATACGCGTCGGGCGGATAGTCATCGTAGCCGATGAAGGGAACGCATCCCGGGGTGGCTGCAAGCATCGCGCTCAAGCCGACTGCGCACGCAAACCTTCGAAGCATTCTTGTCTGATTGCCTAGGCTCATTCGTTCCCTCCGTTGCTGTGAACCGAATGCTCGCGGAGCCTCTGTGCAAACTCGGCGCGCTGGTCCGGGGTGAGCACGGGACTCACGGCCTCGATAAAATGCGCCAGATGAGCCGCGCCCCAGCCAGCTAGGTGGGCGTTCGCACCGTTCGCCCCCGTGAGCGCCTTCGCATCGAACTTCTCGCTGCGGAAAGCGTTGCCAAACGCCTGGATGTGCGTGGCGATCTCCTGCGGATCGAGCCGCGGCACTGTCTTCATTCTCTCACCCAATCCCGCACGAATCTTTGCAACTTGATCTTGCGTTAGACCAAGATCGGTCGTGAGCATCGCGAGCCGACTACCCTCCGGATTTGCGGGATCGGTCTCCTCCGCATTCGCCTTTTGCCACACCGACCAATGCGCCTCGACCTTGTCCACAAGCGCGGCGCGCTCGGGTGGCGTCAGCACCGCATGCAACTCGTTCAGCGCATCCGTGGATGCGTCGTGCACCGTTGCAGCCGCGGCTGACACCTGGGCGATCGCGGCGTCCACAGTGCTCGCATCGAGGTTGGCCGCAGCAACCCCATCGGCCAGTGTAGCCGCCAGCCTTTGCTGCGCGGCACGCGCCGGCTCCATGCGAGCATGCAAATCCCTTCGAATCTTCTCCACAGCCGGCTGCTGCTGGGGCGAAATGCCGAGCGTGTCGAGGCTCAAGGCGATGAGGAGAGTCACTCCACCGTGGTGGTGGTGGCGGTGATGCTCCGTCAGACCAGCCGCGACCTCATCAACGTCGGTGGCGCTTGCAGCGGTAGCTGGCGGCCGAGCGTTGGCGGAAGCCCCGCCGCAACTGGCTGCGGCCAATGCCCCGACGAGCGCCATCGCGATCTTCCCCATTTTTCCCAGGTTCAAGACCTTCGGATGTTCCATGCGTGCCCAACCATGTGCCGAATCCCTCCCCGATGCAAGCTGGCCTCGGTAGATGGCATCGAGCCCATCTGCGCCGCCGCGAGGGAGCTCTGGCCCAAACGCTGATGATCAGTATGCGGGCGCGGCCGCTTCGTCGGTACGAAGGGCAGCGTTCATCAAAAGCAGCGCCGTCGGTTCTCCGATTTCGTCGACGGCAGACGGAAGAGCCTCCTGCGTGAAGGCGAAGTATCCGCTTTCCCAAGACAAGAGTTCATAGATGGCCGCTCGATTCACGCGGCGTGATCCTTCGATGCGCGCGGAGATGGCCTGACCACCGCGAAGCCAAACCCGGCCTATCTTGTCGTCGGCGACAATGAGGATCTGGCCAGAACGTCGCTCAAGGTCCAGGAAACTCAAGACGGTTGCGAGACCGAACTGCTCAAGACGACCGCGCAACCCAGCATCATTTCGGGATGTCGCGGAGATTTGCTGAAGCCTTACCCGTGCCATGCGGAGAGTTGACCCCACTCACGTGTCCACCGCAAATAATCGTTGCCGCAATGCTCTCTTGCCGCAAGACACGCGCCCATGTCGGCAGCGCAAATTCGCCGACACAGGCGTGGAGTGTCTGTGGACCGGTTGGCATGAACGCAGTACCGGCCCAGGGCGGCCTACAGCTTGTCGTGCGGATAGAGCAGGCGCTTGATAGGAGACAGAAGCTTCCGCATCGCGAGGGTCGGCCAGTCCCGCTTGAGGAAGGGAAAGTTTTCGTCCATCGCGGTCAAGACCGAGAAACACCAGTTGCTGAAGTGGTAGGCTTCCTCGATCAGATCGAGCGCGTAGGTGAAGAACGGGCTGACGTTTTCCCAGCCGGGATACACGGACATGTCGCCGATGACCTGCACGTCCGGCCTGCCGAACTCCCGCACGGCCAGCGGGTAGAAGCGACCGACCAGCGGATCGTCGGGGTCGAGGCCCATCTTCTTGGCCCCGACCCAATCCACGGCCATGAGGTTCTGGCCCCCGATGAGGGTATGGGTCTCGTTCGGATTGGGATCGGCAATCACCCCGAACTGGCCGTCGGCACTGATGAAGGCGTCGATTAGCCCAAAGTGCACCGGGAACTTCCGCAGAGAGTCGATGGTGGGCCAGTCGTATTCACGCTCGGTGTGGTACTCTTTGAGCTTGTTCTGCATGGGGAACGCCCCATACACGTTCTTCAAGGTGAGCGTGTAGTAGCAGAATATGTGCGTCTTGTTCTTGGCGAAGGAGATGCGGAAATCGGCGTCCTTCCAGATGCTACCGACGGGATGATTGCCCAGGCGGCCGCCATAGTCGCACGCCTCCTGCTCCTTGGTCAGATCGACAATCTGATATTTGCCGTTGCGGTGGTATCCGACGTGGTCGGCAACGCTCAGCACGTCACGATTCGCGTAGTAGTTGCCATAGGTGCTTTGCGCCTCGACCACGAAGATGCGCCTATAGCCCTCGGCCGCAATGCGATCGACGAGCGCCTCGACCAGCGCAGGATCGGTGTAGGTCGACGTGTCCTCCTTTGCGTGCATGAACATGAGGTTCGGCTTGATGACGACGTTGAATTCCTCGCGCGGCTTCGGCGTGTGCGTCGGCGTCCTCTCCGCGGTCTGCTGCCGCGCCTGCTCGACGATCCCGAAGAAGCCCGTCTTCGCTAAGACCTCGTCGAGACAGGCGAGCTTGTTCTCGCCGCGGCTGACCACCACGGTGGCCGGCCCCGAGCTCGACGGCTTCGGCAGCTCGTCGTACAAATAGCCAGTCTGGTGCAGGAAGAAGGCACGCTGGGCGCGCACGAAGAAGTAGAGCGTGAGACAGAAGAGCGAGCCGTCGACCAGAACGACGACCAGGCTGGCGAGCTGGCGATGGCTGGGCGAGGCGAAATAGGCCAAGGCCGACAGGGTCGAGGCCGCCTTGGCGATGAGCAGCGGCACCACGTAGGCCTTGTTGCGCCGGATATTGAGCGACGCGATAAAGCAAAGCGCCGCGATGGTCATCATCATCGAAAAGGCCAGCGCGACCCAGAAGCGCTCGTTGAGCGGACCGGCCGACGGGAGCCACGGGGTCACCCGGTGCGACACGGCATTGATCGCCCAAAGGATCTTGTCGGGAATCAACGCGAAGGCGAACCCGACGACGAAATAGACGATGCCGCTCACGATCAGAAAGATACGAAGCTGGCGGATGGCCCGGCGCGCTTCCAGGGGCGACGGCGGCGCGGGGTGAACAGTGACCCCACCGTCGAGCGGCTCGCTGGCGAGGAAGGCGGAGAGGGAGTACTGGACGAGAATCTCGATTGGCCAGCAACCGAAAAGCAACGAGCGGGGCGGGTAGCGCGGATGGTAGGTAAAGTTCCAGAAATGGCTGTACACGGACCCCAGGTACTCGCTGGGATTGCCCACCACCCAGGCCGAGAGCACGATGCCGACCAGTACTTGCCAAGGCATCCGCCGCGCCGCCACCAGGGCCGTCGCGAGCAACGCCGCATAGAAAGTCCAATAGATGAGCTCCGTGCCTGGCCGCAGCGGGTCGGCGAGCAAGACAATCAAGGCGAAGAGAGCGAGCACCATCGCCAGGTTCAACCAGCGCGGTAGCTCTCGATGGATCTTCCTCAGCAGCGGGATGATCGCACCTGCAGCCAGAACAAAGGCCGAGGTGCCCCCGAGTACCCAGGCCAGGACCCCGAAGAGGTATTGGCCCCCTTGGCCGGTGTACGTCCAGAGCCCGGTGCGAATACCGAGGGTCTCTTTGACGTATTCGATGAAGAAGATCGACAGGAGCAGGACGAAAAACCGCGCCGTCGAGGAGCGGGTCGCCATCCACACCGAGAGCGCTAGGCTTCCAGCCAATGGCAGCTCGAACGCAAGTGAGAAATTGGCTAGGTAGCCTTCATTCCACGCCGCGAATAACAGCGACGCGAACAACAGGAAGACCAGCACGAGATTGCGGAAACGGACCATAGGTCCCTGGCGCGTCCACACTGACATGCCAGCTACCCTGGCATGAATTGGGTCGTGTGAACAGCCTCGGGTAGGGTCCTGATGGGACGCGCTGCCGCACCAACGAACGCCGCATCGCTAGCCTGGTCGCAGCAGCTCGCTACCTTTCCATCCAAGCTCGACCGCGTCCGTCTCTGCTGGTTGCGCTTCTTCGTGTTGACCATCGCGCCAACGTAGGTTCATGCTCGCGGAAAACGAAGACAAACAGAAGACGCACATGCTGTTCCTTTTCATAGCCTCCGTAGTCGTGTTGTCCGCGTGGCTGCCGGCCGGGGTGCTGTTGGGTTTCTTTGCCCTTGCGGCGACGACATTGCTTTTCTTGCCGGCACTGGGCGTCCGCCGCGGTGGCGTGACCGGGACGGTGCAGCTTTCGTGGAAGGTGGTGCCTTCGCAGGTTCAACAGTGTGCGTTCGCTCTGGGCATTCTGGCGCTACTCGTTGCTGTGTCCGTCGCGACCTCGCAAGATTGGCTTGCTTCGCCACGGATCGGCGTGGGGCTGAGGTACGTGGCGGGGACAGGCTTAGCAGCGGCGTGCATCCTTGCCTCGCATCTCCGCCCACGGCGCTACTGGCTCACCGACAAGGGCCTCTTCTGTGCGACGGCGGCCGTTCTGAGGAGTCTAGAGAATCGGTCGGTGGCGGCTCGCCCGATGGCGATGTGGGCCGACTTGGTTTCGTTCGAGGTAGGGCAAGACGAGATCGTGCTTCGCCTGCGAACCGACGAGCGCAGCGGGAACCGCCTCTTGGGCTCGGCGGAGGCGAAGGTGACCCTCGTCGGGCTGACGTCCGATCGCCTCCCCGAGATGAGCGCGGAATTGGCAGGTCAGATTGTCGCGCGGATTCGTCAGCACGGCGCAGGGGCCAGCGAATCGGTGGCCGCAGCCCAGTCTGCTCAGGGCAAGAGCCTCAAACCCGACGGAGGCCTTGGCACCCGAAATGCGAGCCAAGGAGCGCCGGTCCCTGCCGCACGCGCGCGATGGCAGCGACTCCGCCCAGTGGTTCTCACCTGGGCTTTGCTTTCCGTGCTGACCTCTGCGCCGTACCTGGCCGCTGCACTCGATCCTCCGCCGGGACGCACCTTCGTGGGGTTCTTCTTCTACCCGGGGGACATGCTGCTTACCGCCTCTTACGTGAAACAGGCGGAGGATGGCGCGTTCCTTTTCAAGAACAAACTCTACTTGGGCGACCAGCGGGCCAACTATGTGAACTTGGAGTGGTGGGCGGTGGGAATTTTGTCGCGCTTGCTGGGAGGAAATCCCGCCCTCGCCTATCGCCTCTTTGGACTGCTCATCTCCTTCTTCTTCGTGGCGGCGGTGGATCGCTGGCTGCGTCGGGCAGCCTTGCCTGATTCACATCGCCTTCCCGCTCTCGTCCTGACCATGACGGCAGCAGGGCTCGGCGGCATGCGCTCCTCCCTGTTACATTCGCCGCGCATGGCCTGCCTGGATTTCATCGCGGGCCTCTTTCCCATCTGGGAGCTCCTCTACGACCCCCTCTTGGTCACGGGCACCACCCTGCTCCTGTGGAGCTTGGAGACGTTTACGGATGCCCGCGACCGAAGGGGCGCGCTGCGGGCCGGTCTGGTCGTGACGTTGCTCGGACTCGTTCGCCCCTACGACCTGGCCGTAGTCGCCGGGATCCGCGTCGTGGCCGTGATGGCGACGTCCCCGCCGCGCGATTGGCTGCGGCGTCTAGCGCCCTTGCTCGGCCTAGTGCCGGTCTTTCTCTACAATGTCATCGTCCTGCTCCTCAATCCGGCTTTCTCCTGCTTTTCCAGTGGCGTTTTCCGCCCACCGGCACCGGGGCCCTTTGTGTGGGCATTTGCCCCTGCCCTCTTGCTCGCCGCTTCGGCCTTCTGGCTGCGGGGCCGTGCTCGTCCCTCGACTGCGGTGTGTTCTAACCTGGTTGCCTGGATCGCAGTCGGCGCGATGGTGATCGTCGCTCCGCCCGTCAACTACTCGATACAGTTTCTGGCTGGCATGGGCCTGGCTTGTCTCGTCCTGGGCGCGCTGGGGTTGCAGCGATGGAAGCCAGTGGTGACATGGGCCATCGCTGCACTCATGTCGACGACCGCCATCGCGTGTGTGACCTTCATGCTCAAACGACCGGCGCGCTGGTTCGTGGCGCAGGAACGCTGGGAGGCGGCTCGCGCGCTCCGCGATTCCTGTCGCATGGGCGGCCGCCTATGGGCCCCTTCGGACATTGGTCAGCTCGCCGGCGCGCTCACTGGTTGCTCTCCCATCGTCTCGCACTTCGCAATGTCCGACTACGAATCGAAGAACACGTTGGTGGAGTCCTTCTACCAGCGGCGCGATCCGCTCGACCCGGCCGAACGGTCAGCCCTTCTGGCCCGTTTCCGCATCACCCATCTGGTGTTGCTGGGCGACGCCGGGCCACAGCCGACAGCAAGCCTCGGTCCTGACACGCCCTTCCGGCGCGTAGCCTTGGTTGGACACGGCAACCATGCCATCAGCCTGTATGCCCGTCCCGCGGATCCGTGATCTTGCGGATCGGCGGGATTCCGATCGCGGTGAGCGCGATCGACCGGCATGGTCAAGACCAACGAAATCGGGCACCTGGTCCAAGGTTGCGCCGCGCTCGGCGAGATCGCTCACCCGCGTTATGTCGAGTGCCGGACTATGTGGAGCCGGGCGGCGGTGACGACTGCGAGCTCGACGGTGAAGACCTTGGCCCATAAGGCAGTGCAGCTCGCCCTAATCATAGGCTCGCGCGGAAGGCGAGCAGGGCGTCGTCGGGCTTGAATCGGCGAACAGGACTTCCTGATGGCTTGAGCTTGGCGAGGGCTTTCTCCTTCGTGAGCAGGCCGGCCTCAACATATACATGGGTCGTCTCAAAGCTCGATCGCAGGTCGCACCACCGCCACACACGACGGGCATCGGGCATGGGCTGACATCGAACGAGGTCAGCCGAGAATCTTGCCCGCGGGAGCCCCAAGCACCTCGATGGGACTTGGGCAGCCCTCGCACCTCCATGCGCTGACCCAACGCCTCAGGCTACGATTATGCGCCTCGCAGTCGCCCTGCGCATTCCGCATTCGTTCTCCAACCCCGATTCGACACCCGGCGCGCGCAGAAAGGGCCAAGTGCAAACAACGGGTTGTCGACAAGTCGGACCACCCAGGATTTTTGGAAATCCGAGGAAAGCCACCAGAGAGTGCCAAAATAACCGCTCAGCCAAGGACCATAACCAGCCGATCAACCGCAAACGCAATCGAGCTTTGGCGCAATCATTTTCGGAGGACAGCGTGAATAGTGAACGAATCTGCCTTGGCCATTCAGGCATCATCGCACTTGGCGCATTTCGTCGCGCAGATCCTTGCGCCGCATCGGAGCATGACGTCGTCTCTATGGATGGACAGACATGGGCGCACTGAAAAACTGCCAGACTTGGAGATCCCAGCTCCTTGTGCTCGTGCTCGGAACTACAGGGACCGCAAGCGTTTGCAGTGGATGCAATCCAATCTGCCCATCGGGCAGTGACAATTGTCCATGCACTGCCAGCGGCTCGTGCGGTGATGGACTAGCCTGCATATCAGACGAGTGTGAGGCTTTGGATGGTGGCGCAGGGGTGTGCAATGTGGACAGCGCGACAGGCGGCGATGGTGCTGGCAGCACGAACGGCAGCGTTGTCGCGAATTGCACCTCTGAAACTGGAGGCGCCTCCAATGCCGGTGGCACATCAGGAACCGGCGGCACAACCAGCACGCAACGCTCGTGTGGAGTTGTACGGCGACTGTTTCTGGTTGCCGCGAAGGCGGCAGCGCAGCCGCACGAGACGCAAATGTGCCAACGGACGGCAAAAGAGATGCCACTACTGAACGATCCCCTCATCGCGCGCAACTCATAAGCACTTGATATTGCTGGCGATTGAAAAACTGCGAGGATTGACTTATCCACAGCAAGTTCTGGTACATGGATTCCATGAGCCACGAGACGACGACTCCTGGAACTAGATTGCGCAAGCCACTCGCAAAGAATCGGTTGCGCCCGGCGGACACACAGCGGTTTGTTGAGAAGCTTATTGGAGAGGATTTCCACGCGAAGAGAGTGCTTTCGCTAGCCAACGGGGTAACCGGCGTCATCCACGGCGCCACGCTGGGCATTCACGCCATCGGACAAGGGTTGGCGCAGGCTCAGGGACTGAATCCAAGGCACGCAGTCAAGCAGGTCGATCGCCTGATGAGCAATGCGGGTATCTCGTGCGATACCTTCTTTAAGAACTGGGTGCCTTTCGTGCTGGGCGCGCGTGAGGATGTCTACGTCGCGCTCGACTGGACTGAGTTCGATGCCGACGACCATTGCACCATCGCCTTGTATCTCATCACGTCCCACGGACGAGCGACGCCGTTGCTGTGGCGAACAGTCAGAAAGTCAACCATCGAAGGCTGGCGCAACGACCATGAGGATGACCTCCTGGCCCTGTTCGCCAAGCTGCGTCCGGCGCATACCAAGCGAGCGACCGTGCTGGCAGACCGAGGGTTTGGGGACCAGAAACTCTATCCCTTCCTTGTTTCGCTCGGCCTGGATTTCATCATCCGCTTTCGAGGAATCATCTACGTCGAGGCGTCCAACCGCGAAGTCCGACCTGCGGCACAATGGCTTTCACCGAGCGGACGAGCGGTCAAGCTTGCGAACGTCAAGGTCACCTCCGACCGGACGCCGGTGGCTGCGGTGGTAGGCGTGCACGCGCGCGGAATGAAGGATGCCTGGCATCTGGCGACGAGTCGCTCTGATCTCAGCGGCGCACAGGCAGTCAAGGCGTACGGCAAGCGCTTCACCATCGAGGAAACGTTCCGCGACGCCAAGGACGCACGCTTTGGAATGGGTTTGAAAGCTACGCACATTGCGGATCCCGAACGACGAGACCGACTCCTTCTCCTGGCGGCCATCTCCCAGGCATTGCTCACGCTTCTGGGTGCCGCGGCGGAAGAAACCGGACTCGACCGCAAGCTCAAGGTCAACACGGTGAAGCGCCGGACGCATTCGCTATTCACCCAAGGCAGCTATTGGTATGGAGCCATTCCAATGATGCCGGAGGAGTGGCTTGCGCCCCTAATGGCCGCATTTGGCCGCCTAGTTTCCGAGCAACGGGCTTTTGCTCAAGTGTTTGGAATTCTTTGATGCCTATGAGGGGATCCCTCAGATGCCACTAGCCAGGTCCGCGATGGCACCGCTATTGATAGGGGTGCTTCAGGAAATGGCGACCTTCGGCAAGATGCAGAAACGAAGTCTGCCGATGGCGACGTTTCAACCAGGGACAACATGGACGGGAAGGATGTCGTCGGAGATGGCAAAGACGCCTCGCTTAACAAGACAGACCTGTCCATCCTCGACACAATGAGAGTCGACAATTCCAACAGGGATACGGTGAGCGTCCAAAATAGGGATGTCGTATTGTCTTCTCCACTCGACAGTGGAACGGCATCTCTTGACAGCGCAATATGGGATAGCCAGAGCCCGACATGGGATGGCTCGCCGGGCGAGGCGATGGCATGTTCCACCGCTGGGGTGTGCCCTGCAGGCTATATCTGCGGTGGTACGAGCACAGCCGGAGCAGCAGATGTTTGCTACGACCTAACGCAAACAGGCTGCGAAGCTACGGACCTCTATTACTGTCCTGTAACGACGACTTGTTGGTCGGAGCAGGTCGCTTGTTCCACAGTTGTCGACTGCGGAGATGGGGCCGCCTCGGCATGTGCATCAGAGGATTATGCGGTCGATTGCTCTGACTCAGACAACTGCACCAGTAACGGTAGCGGTGGAGGAAACGACGGTGGCTCCGGAAAGGCAGGCACCGCGTGCGGCGCTTGCAGTCCATCATCATCGGATACGGCCTGCGCCACATGCATGGACCAATTCTGTTGTCCAGAGGTGACCGCCTGCTCGAATCAAATCGCCTGCATGAATCTGCTTGGTTGCCTCGTGGCTTGCTCGTCTAGCGACACGACATGCGTGAATGGCTGCGAATCCAGCTACTCGGCGGGGGCTAAGAGCCTTGGCAATTTGACGACTTGCACAGACAACTCATGTAGTACGAGCTGCAACTGACAGCCGGTTCGGTCAACATTATATGTACGGCGCATCTGCGACCACCGCTTGAGCGAGCAAATCGTTCGTTGCGGCGCCCCGTCCGTGGCCAAGCACGTTCAGATACCGCGTTCAACCGTCTCCACCTGGCGACGACGCGGTTTCCGTCCAGTTGTTACCGCAGAGCCGTGCAGGCCTGCCCTTGCCGTATGCCCGATTCTGGCGTCAGAAACCTGAGCGGCGCAATGGATTCCATCCTGCTCGCTGCATGCTTGTACCGGATCCTCGCTAGGTCGAGGTCGCCTTTTCCAACTCGCTTATCGAGGCATATTTGCGTTCCCTGAAACATCAAGAGCCGTGCACAGTCCACAATGTCCTCGCCCGCAGCAGGGTCCTCCGCAAACCTGCACCTCCCCCGAGGCTCACCCCAATGAGCGAGCCCTTCCTTGAAACACCGTTTCTTACTTATTTGTTGTCAAGGTCATGCTTTGACTTCGAACAGTGCTTCCAGCGGTAGCCTTGATTGTGATGGGTACGGCGCCAGCCGTGGCAGAGATCGTCGCCGAGAGTTTCATTTGGGTGGTGCCGGTTCCCGGTGCAGCGAGAGTGGCCGGCGTGAAGCTTGCAGTCACACCCCTGAGGGATCCCCTCATAGGCATCAAAGAATTCCAAACACTTGAGCAAAAGCCCGTTGCTCGGAAACTAGGCGGCCAAATGCGGCCATTAGGGGCGCAAGCCACTCCTCCGGCATCATTGGAATGGCTCCATACCAATAGCTGCCTTGGGTGAATAGCGAATGCGTCCGGCGCTTCACCGTGTTGACCTTGAGCTTGCGGTCGAGTCCGGTTTCTTCCGCCGCGGCACCCAGAAGCGTGAGCAATGCCTGGGAGATGGCCGCCAGGAGAAGGAGTCGGTCTCGTCGTTCAGGGTCCGCAATGTGCGTAGCTTTCAAACCCATTCCAAAGCGTGCGTCCTTGGCGTCGCGGAACGTTTCCTCGATGGTGAAGCGCTTGCCGTACGCCTTGACTGCCTGTGCGCCGCTGAGATCAGATCGACTCGTTGCCAGATGCCAGGCATCCTTCATTCCGCGCGCGTGCACGCCTACCACCGCAGCCACCGGCGTCCGGTCGGAGGTGACCTTGACGTTCGCAAGCTTGACCGCTCGTCCGCTCGGTGAAAGCCATTGTGCCGCAGGTCGGACTTCGCGGTTGGACGCCTCGACGTAGATGATTCCTCGAAAGCGGATGATGAAATCCAGGCCGAGCGAAACAAGGAAGGGATAGAGTTTCTGGTCCCCAAACCCTCGGTCTGCCAGCACGGTGGCTCGCTTGCTACGCGCCGGACGAAGCTTGGCGAACAGCGCCAGGAGGTCATCCTCATGGTCGTTTCGCCAGCCTTCGATGGTTGACTTCCTGACTGTTCGCCACAGCAACGGTGTCGCTCGTCCGTGGGACGTGATGAGATACAAGGCGATGGTGCAATGGTCGTCGGCATCGAACTCGGTCCAGTCGAGCGCGACGTAGACATCCTCACGCGCGCCCAGCACGAAAGGCACCCAGTTCTTAAAGAAGGTATCGCACGAGATACCCGCATTACTCATCAGGCGATCGACCTGCTTGACTGCGTGCCTTGGATTCAGTCCCTGAGCCTGCGCCAACCCTTGTCCGATGGCGTGAATGCCCAGCGTGGCGCCGTGGATGACGCCGGTTACCCCGTTGGCTAGCGAAAGCACTCTCTTCGCGTGGAAATCCTCTCCAATAAGCTTCTCAACAAACCGCTGTGTGTCCGCCGGGCGCAACCGATTCTTTGCGAGTGGCTTGCGCAATCTAGTTCCAGGAGTCGTCGTCTCGTGGCTCATGGAATCCATGTACCAGAACTTGTTGTGGATAAGTCAATCCTCGACGTTTTTCAATCGCCAGCAATATCAAGTGCTTATGAGTTGCGCGCGATGAGGGGATCGTTCAGGTCACACCCGTGGGCAGGCCCGTCACCGAGAAGGCGACGGCTGAGCTGAAGCCACCGACAACGGCGGTTTGGACTTGTACGGTGGCCGTACTACCCAGTTTCAGTGTGGCAGCGGTGACCGCCGGCTTGACGGTCAAATTGGGGACGGACAGAACCAAGCTCGCGGTCTTGGTGACGCCACCGCCGGTGCCGGTCACGGTCAAGGTGTACGACCCACCCGTCGCCGTGGTTCCTACAGTGAATTGCAGGATGGCGGTACCCGAGCCGGACGCGACGTTGGTAGCAGTCGAAGCCGTGACTCCCGCGGGCAAGCCCGATACCGAGAGGTTGATGGAGGAATTGAAGGTGGAGTTTCGTGACGTGGTCGCAGTGACGTTGCCGCTCGCACCGATGGCCACGCTGACCGATGTCGGGCTGAGGCTGAGCGTGAAGCTGGGCGCAGGCTGAACAACGATGGCCAGCAGCGATGTCTTGGTAATTCCACCGCCCGTCGCGCTCACATTCACCACGTAGGTCCCGCTTGCGACAGTGGCGCCGACTGTCGCGGTGATAGTGGTCGATCCAACACCTGGCGCGGCGATAGTGGTCGGCGAGAACTTTAGCGTCACGCCTGTCGGCGCTCCTGAGGCGGTAAAGCTGACGGTGGAGTTGAAGCTGGCGTTGCGGCTCGTGGTGACCGTCGTCGTGCCGCTCGATCCCGCGGTCACGTTGATGGTGCTTGTCGCGAGCGTCGAGGTGAGCGTCGGGGCGCTTGCCACGGTCAGGCTGAGCGTGACCGTTTGCGAGGTGGTTCCGCTCTTGCCGGTCACGACGATGGCGTAGGTTCCGGGTGTGGCGGTAGTCGCGGCGGTAAGCGTCAGGGTTGTGTTGCCGGAGCCCGAAACCGAAGTGGGTGAGAAGGCTCCGGTAACTCCGGTCGGCAGCCCGGAGACGGAGAAAGCGACCGCGGAGGTGAATCCATTGCTGCCTTTGATGGTGTAGCCGGCCGTAGTGCTGAATCCAGGCGTGACCGAGGCGGTCGGTGTTGCCGCGGTGACTTGGAAGCTTGGCAAAGAGGCGCCGTCGCCCCAGTGGTTCACGAGTTGCGTGGCATCGACCGAGCCAAGTCCCGTCGTCATGTCGTAGCCAACGCCCGCACTGTAGCCGGTGACTCCCGGTACAGTGTTGCTGCCGCTGGTGACGTCATGGAAGACGGCCGCACCGCTGCTGTTGGTCTGTTTGTAGGCCAGGTTGTACAGGACGGAGTTGACCAGGCCTTGCGGAGCGCCATTCTTCTGGATGACCAGCGCCAGGATGCTCGCGAACACAGGCGTTGCGGCCGAGGTGCCACCGGCACCATACCAATTATTGTCGGCATACAACATGTAGGGATCACCGATCGCGGCGGCGAATGCCACGTCCGGGAGATCCCGCTTTCCGTCGGCCAGGACTCCGAGCCCGAACTGCCAGGATGGTTTTGCGTAGAGGGTGCTCACGCCGCCGCCGGTTGCGTATAGGCCGCCGGAACCGTGGCTTTCGTTCCAGGCCATTTCGGGAATGTAGCTGAGGGCCGATGCCTTGGTGAGGGAGTTGTTGGTTGAGGCCCAGTATTGGCTGCGGTTGGAGGTGTCATTGAATTCCGTGCCGCCCACCGCGACGTTGTACTGCGTGGAAGCGATGCCGTTCACGGCGAGTCCGCCGGTGGCCTTGGAGACGTTCATTGAGTCGCAGCCGGCCGCACCGCTATCCATCGATGACACCAACACGGAGATGCCTTGGGCGGATGCTTGTTGCCACAAGTTGTTGAAAAATGTGTTCCCCGACGTGCCGAGGGATTTTTCGCAAAGGCCGAAGCTCAAGGAAATGATAGGGGCTACCTTGTTTGTCACGGCATAGTTGGCCGCCAGGTAAACCCCGTCGCTGCTGGTGGTCGATGCGGACACCACGAACTTGATACTGGCCCTTTTGGCCAGTGCGCCGGCCCATTCGACATCGAGGTAGGCCTCGATTTCGTCGCCGTTGGACTCGATGCCTGGGTTGTTGCCGCTCACGATGACGGTTGGGTCGTTGGCGGGCAATCCAAAGTAGCTGCGGAAGGTGCGCACGTTGCCGATATCGACATTGCTGCGACCGATGACCGCGATGCTTTGGCCGGTGCCATCGATGGACGACGTGTAGAGCGGCGTGATGTTGTAGATGGTGGCCAGGTCTTGCGGCGCAATAGTGCTCTCCTGAATGCCGTTGGAGTAGGTCGTGTTGCCCGCCTCGGACCGTTCCTGGTGCACGAACGTCGGCGCGGATCGGAAGTCGTGGAGCGACACCACGCCCGTGACGACTTCGGACAGTGCGTGCGGAATGCTTGGGTCGGAAGCATTGGCATGGTGAAGCTCGCCCGCGACCATGTATGTGTGAATCTCGGTCTGGAAGGCTTCTTCGACTTGCGCCACGCTCCCGCTGAATACGAGCAAACGGTTGCCCTGGGTGGGTTCCTCTACCGACATTCCATGGCTGCGCAACCAGCCTCCGACGCCGGACACATCATTGGCGGAAACGCCAAAGCGCTCGGCATAGGTTTCGGGCGAAAGCCATTGGTGAAATTGCGGAGACGATGGGTCTTGCTGTGCGAGGATGAGTGCGGCCAACGCGCGCTCCTGTGTTTCATCTGAGCGCAGGACCAGCATCATTTTCTCCATGGGATACTCGGGCGCGGCACGACCAGTCTCGAATTCCGCGCGGGCTAGTGGATGTACGTGTCCCGCCAGCATCATACGATCGTTGGCATCGAGATTGTCCGGCAGCCGATCGCGAGGACGCACCGCCATGGGGTCTGCAATAGGGGCCATTGTCGGATTCCCGACGGTTTGCAGGCTGCCCGGCGACGGGACCCCGACACCAGAGGCGCCCTCTTCAAGCGGCTGGCCATCACAGCAAACGCTCAGCAACCCGAAAAGCGTGCCCAGAAACAGCGCCCTGCTGCACGAACGAACGATGCGGTCCATCCCTGTCTCCTTTCGACAACCCGGCTAACTCAAGGAGTCCCGTGGCTTTGCGTCCCCCGGTCGCCCGGGGTTTGCCGTTTCGAGGAAGAAAATCGTTTAGTCTTGAAGTCTCGTTGTGTCTGCTGCGGCTATCCGACGGTCTTGTTCGTAGCGCGCAAAGAAAAGTGAGATGAGGTTCTAGGCGCAAAATAGAGCAAGATCAGGGCCGAGCTGCCATCTTCAAGGATTGTTGAATCGAGCTAAAGGCGAGCTGACGGTCTTTATCACACAGCGATCCATACTTTCGCCATGGCGGCCAGGAGTACGCCAGGGAGGAGCAATCACTCCACGATCGCTGCTCCCTTGTTGCCGAGGCGGGGGTGCGCGCACGAGGTGAAGTTCGGGGACACCCGCCGAGAGGCGCATGGCGGTGTGCGAGTCTTCCTGGCGACATCCTCAGTCTTGTTGAGTGCGATGAGGCGCAATGCAGTGCGCACGCTGGAGATCGGCGATGCGCGCACGTGCGAGCTTGAGCCTCTGGTCGGCCTCGGCCCAGAAAGTTAGTCCTGTATCCACAAGCTTCAGAAACGGCTCACACCCTTGGTCCGGCAAACAGTGGCCACCGCCTTTCGCCTTCGCGATATCTGTCGCGACGCTCAGGAGCTGAGCCGTTCTTGGGTACTGGCGGACACTGTCGAGGGGGTAGAGAATGGAGAGCTGCAAGAACACGCCATGCTCACGCCGCTAACATTCGTAGGAGATGACGCGGCGCTAGTAGAAGCGCTACGGGCCGGGCATCCGGGCGCGGCGGCGGCGTTTTACGATCGACATGCTGGGCATACGCATCTGGTGCTTCGTTCGACCCTGGGCCCCGATGACGACATCCCCGATCTCCTGCAGGAGGTTTTCATCCGGGCGCTGAATCAGATAGGCACACTCCGCGACGTCGATCGGATCGGGAACTGGCTGACCTCCATCGCGGTCTTCGTGGCTCGCGCGCAAATTCGCTTGCGGGCCCGGCGAAGTCGGCTGCGGGTCTTCTCCCCCGAGCGGACGAGATCGTGGCAAATCGAGCAGCCTTCATCAGACGCTCGTCGGGCTTTGCACCAGCTCTACGCGGTCCTCGACCGCATGCCAGTCGAGCAGAGAATGGCCTTTGTTCTTCGCTACATCCACGGAATGACCCTAACTGAGGCGGCCGAGGCTTGCGAAGCATCGCTGGCCACACTCAAGCGGCGGCTGGCTCGCGCCGAGAAGCGCTTCCTGGGAGCCGCTCGTCGGGAGCCAGCGCTTGCGCAGTGGTTGGAGGATGGGACGAGATGGAACACAAACAAGAAGGCCTAGAGAATATCGGCACTCACGTTCGGGAAATCCTCGCGGCGGACGCGCACGCGAGCGACGAGCTTCGTCGCGGGCGGATCGCTTTTCTTGAGGAGGTCGAGCGTCGCAACGTACATTCGAGCTTCCGTCGTTCGTCGCGGCCGAGAGGCCGCCGATGGTGGCCCCTGATCTTGGCTACATCATGTGCCGCGGGTGCGGCGGGACTGTGGATCTGGATGCGCCCAGTGACCTTCCAGGTTGGCGAGGCGCGCCCGGGGCAGTTGGGCGATGCTATCGAAGCTGCCGATGGCAGGGCCACGTCAGTTCATTTTTCCGAGGGAAGCACGCTTCTGCTCCACGAAGGCGGCAGGATGCGCGTGCTTTCGCTCGCGACGGGCGCGGCCCGCGTGCTGGTCGAGGACGGGGTCATCGACGCCACCATCGCTCATCGCAAGTCCGCAAGAACGAGATGGGACTTCGAGGCCGGTCCCTATCGCGTGACCGTCAACGGCACGAGATTCAGAATGGCGTTCCATGCCAGCGACCAATCCTTCAGCTTATCGACGGCGGAGGGCCGGGTCGCGGTGTCGGGCGGCTGTCAGAAGGCGCCTACGACGGTCTCCGCCGGGGAGAGGATTGAACTATCCTGCTCACCCCACGAGGCGCCGCAGCCGTGGACAGAGAGCCCAGCCGCGACGGAAGCACCGCTTGCCCCGGAGCGAGATCTTGCGCCGGCCAGGGCGGCGCCAGGCGACGCCTGGCGCGAGCTGCTTTCGGCAGGACGGCTGGCAGAGGGGCTGCGCGCCGCGGAGCGTGGCAATTTCGAACGGGTTTGCCAGATCGCAAGCTCGAAAGAGCTGCTCGCGCTAGCCGACGCCAGCCGGCTTTTCGGAGCAGGCAGGCGTGCGGCCGCTGCCCTGCGTGTACTACGACAACGCTTCCCTGGCACGATGGATGCCGCGACAGCGGCGTTCACGCTGGGCCGCATTGCCTTCGAAAAGCAGCACGCGTATGCCGAGGCAGCAAACTGGTTCGAGACCTATTTGCGAGAGCAGCCTAGTGGCCCGCTCATGGGCGATTCTTTCGGCCGCCTGATGGAAGCCCGGCTGCGGTCTGGCGACCACATGGCAGCGCACACAGGTGCACAACAGTACTTGCGCCGGTTCCCGGAAGGGCCCTACGCTTCTGAAGCTCGAGGCATTCTTTTGCGGTGAAGCATCTTCCACCGGTCTCATGGCTCCGGCATAGCAGCCGGAGGTGCTTGCTTGCGGTTTTCGCCGCGGCGTGGGTCGGAGTCCTGCCCACGCGATTGCAGGCGCAGACTTTGCAGCCTGGCGAGCATCGCCGCGTGTTGTTGCTCACGGACAGACCCGGTGATCCATTCATGGGCCGTATCAAAGCCGAGATTGCCTCGCTCGGTCTGGACGTCGTCACACGCGCCCCGTCGGGGCCGATTGAAACGGATGCGCGCGCGGAGCACGCGGTTGCGGCCATTCGAATGCTCCCCACCCGCAAGGGGGTCGAGGTGTGGATGGCGGACGAGACGTCCGGACGTTCGCTGCTGCGACAGGTGATCGTCGATGAGACGCCGGGAGGGCCGGACCAGAATCTAGTCGCACTGCAGACCACCGAGCTTCTGCGCACGAGTTTCCTTCCTCGGGTCGACAAGCCGACCGGGTCGGCAAATCCGGTTCCTCCACCGCCGGTGATCGTCGTCCAGACCGCTCCTGCGCGGTCGTCGGACGAGAACGGGGTACAAGCTGAGGTTGGCTTTCTCTACGGCGCCGGAGGTGCCAGCGCGGCTTGGCAGGCATGGCTTTCGTACCAGCACCTGTGGGGCCGCCGTTTCGGCGTTGCTCTCGTTGTCAGCGCTCCCTTCTATCGCGGTACGATGAGCGGGCCGGAAGGCACGGCCGACGTTGGTGCGTTTGTCGCGGGAGGCGAGCTCCTGACACGTCTTGGGACCGAGTACCAGCGCCTCTTCCTGACCGCGGGCCTGGGCGCGGCGTTTGCGACCGTGCTGGCGACGGGGCATCCCAGCCAGCAGGGAAGCGCGCAGTTGCTAGGCACTTCATCGAGCGCATACACCGGGCTTGGCTACCTGCGAGTCAGCCTAGGCTGGAAGCCTGCGGGCTGGCTAGGGCTGGGTATCAGCGGGCTTGCCGGAACTGCCTCTTCCCGAGTTCACATGCGATTCGCCGGCAACGATGCGGGCAACTGGGGCGTGCCTCTGTTCAGCGCGGGTCCGTTTGGCGAGGTCGACTGGCGCTAGCTAAGGTTCGAAGCGGAGGTCGTCGATCCAGATATCGCACTGCTGTTTCGTCCAGATTATGAAACCCACGAGTTGGTCGCGGCGCATGGGCGTCTGTACGGCTCCCCAGCCGGCCTGAGCCAGGTCCTGAAAGCGCAGCTCGTAGCGTTGCCAATCGTGGGTGAGCGGCACGCCCTTCATGTAGTCGTCGCTGCAATTCGTGCCGCAGATCGGGCTGTTGGGTGCAGTGTCCATCGTCAGGATGCCGAACGGCACCGCAAAGCTGGGGCCGTTGTCCCCGCCAAATGCCGCCCAGAACGAGACACCATTGTACGCGCGAGCATCGTACGGCACGGGGCCGCTCCCAGACCGAAAATTGGCGGTCCAGTTGTTGCCCCAGCCGGTAGGCGTGCTCGCCGCAAAGTGACCTGCCCACTGGCCTCGGGCTGCGCAATCATTTTCTGGTTGGATGGTCACACTCTGCGAAGTCAGGTCCCGGGCGCGAACCCAAGAACCATCGCGACCGGCGACTTTGACCAGGTCCTCCGCACCATCCGGTTCGAAATCCGCCAGCATCCGGTCGGCCGGCTCGTCCGCGTACTGCTCTGGTCCGCGAAACGGCCTTTCCGGGCAGCCCGGCCCAACCGCGATGGGCTCCAGAGATGGGCTGCACGCGCTGCCGAGCGTCGCAGCAAGCAGCAGAAGGCAGGAGCATGTTCGAGGCCGAAACACCGGTTGAGCAAGAGTAGCGCCATTATCCCCGGTACTTCAACATGGACCGGATACTACGACCGCACCCGGCGCACCGTCGCGACAATATCCATGAGCTGGCGGCAACGCTCGGTGACGGCAGCTGCGCCGTCCCTCTCCAGCGCCTCCACGTTGAGCACAGAGGCACCGATGCCCAGCGCCGCAGCGCCTGCTTCGATGTAGTCGGCCGCAGTCGTCAAGTTCACGCCACCCGTTGCGAGCAACTTGACATCGGGCAGCGGCCCGCGCAGTTGTCGCAAATAGTTCGCACCTCCCACCGCCGAACATGGAAAAATCTTCACGAGATCTGCCCCCGCACGCCAAGCGGCGATGACCTCGGTCGGCGTCAAGGCTCCCGGAATACAAGGCCGGTCCAGCGCATGAGCAGCCTGGACGGTGTCAACATCGAGACCAGGAGCCACGATGAACTGCGCACCGGCGTCGATACATGCCCGAGCGGTGGCAGCGTCCAGAACCGTGCCGGCGCCAAGCAAGACGTTCGCGCCGACGTCGCTGCGCAAGCGACGGAGAAGCGACATTGCATCGGGAACGTTCATCGTGATCTCGACGACGTCAAGCCCTGACGCGAGGACTGCATGCGCGGCGCGTGCCGCACCCTCGGCCGACGAGGTGCGGATGATGGGCACGATTCCGGTCGCCTCGATGCGCGCTCTGATGTGGTGGCGATCCATCGCCGCTGTCTAGCACGCGAGCCGGTCGTTTGGCCGACACGATCTTCCGCAAAAAGTCAGCCCCATGGATGACGGCCAGGTCGCAGCAAGCTCACCACAGCCAGCGGATGTTCTGCTTCGGGATCTCGCCGGTCTCGGGCGGGGGCGCGAGCTTCTTCGTCACCCAGCGCGCGACGGCGCTGACCATGGAGGTGGCCCAACGGAGGATGCGAAGGCGCCGCCCGAGGTGCTGGAAGATGAGGTCGGTGTAGAGACTGAGGGTCTGAATCACGGTGACGAAGTCGAGACAGCTCAAGAGCTCGTCGGCGATGCCGAACGGGATGCTCAAGGGCAGAAAGCCCCGCGCGTACTCGACCGCCCAAACCCCGTTGGTGAAGTTCATGCCGCGCGCCTGGCCCGGACCGACGTAGATGCGATCGCCGGTCTTGTAGACGGATTTTTCGAACTGGCCCTCGCCGAAGTACCAGGCCTCGCCGTCGATCACGGTGTCCCAGAAGCCGGTGAAGTGCCGGCCCGAATGCCCTTCGGAGCCGATGGGCGTGCCCCAGATCATGATGTATTCGGTGAGCGAGGCGAAGTAGACCTTCATCTGGATCATGGCGCCGCCGGCGATGCTGTAGATCCACGGCTGCGACGGGTCGAGCACGCCGGGATAGCGGACGGCCAGGGCCTTGGCGAAGGCGTCGAACATCTCGGGCTTGGGTTTGCCAAGGCACTCCATTGCACACGCGTGCACGACATCGGGATCGAAGACGTATTTGGACATGGGTTCCTGGGGCTCGGATGGATTAGGGGGGAGGCGCCAGCAGCTTGCGCGTCTGCGCCGCGACCAGCTTGACCAGCCAGCGGCGCGGAAGCAAGCGTAGAAGCCGGCTCGACAGGCGGTTGAAACTGCCCGGAATCACGACCGTCTTGCGGCCGAGGGCCGCGAGGGTCTGCTCGGCGACCGTCGCGGGCTCCATGGGCGCAAGCCGCCCCGAGGCTTCGCGCGCGTAGGTCGGAGTGCGCGTCGGGCCTGCGACACAGGCGAGCACGTCCACGCCGTGCGCGGCCGTTTCTTCGGCCAGGCTTTCCGCCAGCAAGCACAGGAACGCCTTGCTGGCGGCGTAGGTGGCGACGTAGGGGCCGCCGTAGACCCCCGCCAGCGAGGACAGCAGCACGATGCCGCCCCTGCCCCGCGCCAGCATGCGCTCGCCGAGCGCGTGCACGAGAGCCAGCGGCGCGCGGCAGTTGACGTCGAGCATTCGCTCTTTCTCGGCCAGCGGGACCGCGAAGAAGGGCGCGACCCGAGAGACGGCCGCGCTGCAAACCAAGAGGCCGACATCGAGCTCGGCGGTGGCTGCGGCGACCTCGGCCGCGACCCCGGCAGAGGCGAGATCGAGCGCGAGGGTTCTGACCTCTACGCCGTGCTCCTTCCGCAGGCACTGCGCGATCGCTGCCAGCGGCTCGGGCCGCCGCGCGATCAAGACCAGGCTCAACCCGCGCCTGGCCAAGGCCTCGGCAAAGGCGGCGCCGATGCCCTCGGAGCCGCCCGCGATGACGGCCCAAGAGCCGTAGCGGGTGCGAAAGGCGCTCGCGCGCAAGCTGGGATGCTGGCGCGGGTGCGCGGTCGGATGCTCGGCGGTCGTCATGCGCGTGCCGCGAAACTGGCACATGCTGGACATTACCGGGGCCGCGTGCCTGCGACGAGAATTTTCGCCTCCAGTCCGCCACAAAACTCGGCACCAGGTGGAACCAGCGTCCAGTCTTCACCGCGGTGGAGAAGCGGCCTGAACGGTTTCGATCAACTATTGGTATCGGACACCGTAGCTTGACCCGAGCACCAACCTGATCGGATCGCCCCTTGGACGGTTGCGCGTCGAGCAGGCAGGACTTGAGCTTGCCGCAGCCTACGAGCCGGTGAAGTTGTACAGCGTCAGGATTTCCGCGGCGGACAGAGCGCGGTTGTAGACGCGGAATTCGTCGACGATTCCGTCGAAAGCGGGGTCCGCGCTGAACTGCGACTTGCCTATGAATGCGTAATCGATGGCGCCCAGGTCCGACGGACGCAAGGCAAGCGAAGTGTTGGAGTTGGCCTCGGCGCCATTGACGTAGAGTCTTCCCACGCCGCCAGATGCAAGCACCGCCGCCAGATGGACCCAAGTGCTGGTCGCGGGGCTGGGTGCGCTGAGCTGCTGTTCGCTGCCATACCCATTCGTGGAGATGGAGACGAGCATGTTGCTGCCGTCGTTCTTGGGCACGATGTTCAGGTACTTCGTTCCGGTCTGGGTGTTCTTGGCGATCTTCGCGTTGATGCCGACGTCGAGGACTCGTTGCCAGCTCTGCGAGGTCGTGACGTTTACCCACACGGCGATGGTGATATCCGTGGCGTTGGCGAAGACGGCGGTGGGCACGCTCACGTAGCCGAGGCCAGCCTTGTGCATCGTCAACGCCTTGCCGACCTTGCCCGTCACGAACTCGTAGCCCGCACTGCCGGGCGCGCCCCCGTCGGGCAGAATGCCGATGCCGAGCTTCCCGTCGTTCCCCTTGCCGGAGCTGTCCGGAAGCGTGGTGCCGGTCGCGCTCTCGAAGGTGTAGTACGCCACCAGCCCGGTGAGCAGCGGGCTCGCGTCGGGTTGGGCATCGGGTCCCGCGTCGGGTGTCTTCGCGCCGCCGGTTCCGCTCACGCCGCCGGTTGCAGTCGTTCCTCCGGTCGGAGTCGCGCCACCAGCACCGGTAGCCCCACCGTTCTTGGCGGTGCCGCCGGTGCCGGTCGCGCCTCCTGTCGTGGACCTGCCCCCAGCGCCGGTGGCTCCGCCTGCGCCCCCGAACGGTGTGTCCGCCGGAGCGTCCGTCGCGACTCCGCCCGATGCAACTGTGCCACCCGCGGCTATGCTGCCACCGGCACCGCCCCCCGCGCCACCGGCGCCAGGCCCCGTGGTCGTCGAGGCGCCAGCCGCTCCCCCAGTAGAGCTTGTGCCGGTGCTAGATCCCGCGGTGCCTCCTGCTGCGGAGATCGCACCGCTTGCGCCCCCGGTCGAGGTGCCCGAGCAGCTGTTGTTTGCTGCGCAGGCAACGAGCTCCTTGGGCTTGTCCAAGGAAACGCAAGCCACGACACCGATGCTGACGATGAACGCCAGCCATGCGCCAGATCGAGTCAAGACAGACTGTCCCACAGCGAACATTATTGCTCCTCCTCGGTGAGACTTGTCGCGCATTTTGAGCGGAGAATGTGTGGGCTTGGCGTTGACGACGTCGATGCCCGTGCACTCGATCCAGGTCCACACTGGCTTGGCGCCGCCCGTCCACGTGATCAGGTTGTCCACGCCCCGGCGACGTAGTCGAGGTTGCCCTCGATGGCCGTTTACGTGGAATTGGCCAGGTAGATGTCGAAGGAAATGATGTCGCTGCCTTTGATGTAGTCTCGGAAAGCCGAAGAATACCCGTGCTCTCAGCAGTGACCGCGACGAATGGAAATCTGGCAGGTCGGCGATGTAGGCGCAGCGTCCGCCTCCGCCAAAGATTCTTCGCTGAAGCCTGTGCACAAGAGCCCGTACTCCGCTAGCAGATCGTTGACCGCGCCAGCGACGCGATTGCGAACCGATGCAACCAGCGGCACAAGCCCTTCGTGACAGAAGATGGCCTCCAGCGGGCCCGCCATTGGATACGGTGGGAGTGCCAGGTTGAGACGACGGAAGTACACCGTGTCTTTGATTTCCTCATCAATGGCCACACCGCCTTCGGCCGCGTGGAAATAACGATCTCGCATGAACCGAGGAACGTCGCGCAGTTGCGCCTCGTCGAACACGCCCTTCTTTCCATGTTCAAGCATGGGCGTTGAAATGTCCGTGGCGAGAATCTTGATATCGACGTTGTCCAAGCCGACTTCGGACGTCTGCACCGCGCCCAGCGCCGTGAGCGCCATACCGTAGGCTTCTTCGCCGGTTCCGCAACCCGCGGACCACAAGCGAATGCGCCGCTTGCCGCCTTTGAGCAAACGCACGAGCCGTCCGTGCAACGCCGTATGGTCGTCGATCCGCGCGAAGAAGCGCGGCGGTCGAGGACGCAGAAAGTCCAGGAAGCCGATGACTTCGTTGCAGTCCTGGTCCTCATCGAGCCGGCTCATGTATTCGTCAAGCGCTACCTGCAACATCTGCAGGCGCTTGGCGACACGACCGGCGACCAAGGCTTCTTGACTTGTGCCAATGCCGACACCGAGGCGATTCGTGGCGATGTCGCAGAAGTGCCGCACAACTTCCATGGAGACACCTTCGTGAAACATCACTTGTCCTTCTACTTATTACTCCACGACGGATCGCAATCTCAACGGCAGAATGATGAGCTTCGAAAGGATTTGCTTCGCATTCGCATTTCCTTTACGAGCATGAAACCGATCGTCGGAGATCCGACAGGAACAGGTCGGCATCCGCGGAGGTTCCGAGCCAGGTGGGCTTCTACACGAATTCACGGGGAGCTCCTCAGACTCAGCATCGTGATCTCCGAACGCGAGGTTTCGGGCCTGATGCCGCCACGAACGCCAAAGCCGCCTTCGCAGACCTGGCGCACCTTTCTCGATAACCACGTCGGATCCGCTGGGCTACAATCACCTGGGTGACGTGGGGTACGCCGTCATCAAGTCAATCCTCCCGTGACCAAACAACCATGAACCCATACGAACAATGGCCCAGCCTGGGACGGCCATCGCTTGCCGCGGCTCTTGTGCTCAGCGGTCTTCTTGCTTGCGCTCGCGGTGGCTCCGATGCCGACGCGAGTGGAGGCAAGGGCGGAGGCGCAAGTGGTGGTAACTCCACCCACGTCGGCGGCTCGGCCGCAGGCGGTGCTTCGACTATCGAATCCTCGACGGGGAGCGGTGGTGCAGGGGGTACATCAGCCTCCGGTGGTGGTGGAATTGGCTCAGGCGGAGGCGGCAGTGGAATTGGCTCAGGCGGAGGCGGCGGTGGAGGTGAAGGTGGGAGCGGGGCGCTGGGCGGAGCGAGCAGCGTGGGATCCGGCGGGACGGCTGGAACTACCACGTCGTCAGGTGGAAGCGCGACCGGGGGAAGCGGCTCCGGCTCGGGAGGTGCAGGCGGCGCGACAGGCTCGGGAGGAGCGGCCGGCGCTGGCGGAACTGGCGGTACCGGTGGCGCTGGTGGATCATCCGACACGACGTCGTGGACCATCACCTCTCCCGGCAACGTCATTCGCGCAACCGTACAGCTCCTCGACAAGGGCGATGCGGCCGGCTACATCGCGGGCGTGAAGCTGTACTATCGCGTAGAGGCCGGTGGCCCCTCCTCATACAGCGCTGTGCTCGACGACTCACCCTTGGGTATCACGCGCGCCGATGCGGGCTTCGTTTCTGGTCTGACCTTCGATTCCGCAGGTTCGGTCACTGCTGTCGACGACACGTACACCATGCTCACGGGCAAGAAGAGCAGCATTCACGCCACCGCCAACGAGCGCGTCTTGACCTTCCGAGCGAGCGCGCAGAACAGCGTGCAGCTCGTGCTGCGCGCCTACGATGGTGGTTTCGCCTTCCGCTACAAGTTCCCCGAGACCAATGCCACCGCGCAGATGGTGACCGGGGAGAGCACGGGCTTCAAGATGCCGTCGGGTAGCCACGCCTGGATGCTTCCCTACGATGTCGCGGGCACGTACACGCCGGCCTACGAGAACACCTGGCGCAGCGACCTTGACGTGGGCACGCAGGCGCCCAGCGGGACAGCGGGATGGTGCTTGCCGGCGCTCTTTCAGACCCCGAACAACTTCTGGGTGCTCGTCGGCGACACCGACCTCACCGGTTCGTACTTCGCCGCACACTTGGCAGCCGTTGCGCCGAACAACCTGTACAGCATCGCCATGCCTGCTGCAGACGAGGCCAACGCCACCGGCGCCGTGAATCCGCAATCCACGCTGCCCTGGACGACCCCGTGGCGCATGGTCGTTGCGGGGCCTACGCCCGGGACAATCTTGGAATCTACCATGCCGACTGATTTGGCGTCGCCGTCGGTCATTGCTGACACTTCATGGATCAAACCTGGGCGCGTATCCTGGTCGTGGTGGTCGGCAGACACCAGCCCGAGCAACTACAGCCAACTTGTGCCCTTCATCGACCTGGCGCAAACCATGACCTGGGAGTACAGCTTGATAGATGCTGGCTGGGACACCATGACCGGTGGGACCTATCAGTCCTTGCTCACCTACGCCAATTCCAAAAACGTCGGGCTAATCCTTTGGTACAACAGCGGCGGTCCGAACAACTCGATTACCCAGTATAGTCCGCGCGATCGGCTCTATGACCCGAGCAAGCGGAAGACGGAATTCCAGACCATCAGTCAGGCGGGCGTCAAGGGCGTCAAGATCGACTTCTTCCTCAGCGACAAGCCCACGATGATGCAATACTACCTAGACATCTTGAAGGACGCGGCCGCGAACCATCTGATGGTCAACTTTCACGGCTCCACCATCCCGCGAGGATGGCAGCGCACCTATCCCAATCTTGTCACCGCCGAAGCCGTGCGCGGCGCCGAGAACTACAAATACGACACCGATTTCCCAGCCGGGGTTCCGCAGCGAAACACCATTCTGCCGTTCACACGCAACATGATGGCGTCCATGGACTTCACGCCCGTGACGTTCTCGGACTCGGTCTACGCCCACGTAACCACCGACGCGCACGAGCTTGCAACGTCGGTCGTGCTCGAGTCGGGATGGCAGCACTTCGCTGACAAGGTGAGCGCCTACACTGGCTTGCCCGCCGGCCCCAAGACATTCCTGCAGCAGGTTCCCACCACCTGGGACGACACCCGCTACGTGCAAGGCACGCCTGGCCAGCTCGTGGTACTGGCCCGTCGCAAGGGAAGCGTGTGGTACGTCGCGGGGATCGCGGGCGATTCCCAAACACGCAACTTGACCGTGCCGCTTACCTTTCTCGATTCCGGCTCGTACACGGCAACGCAGATCGCGGACGGCACCAGCGACCGAACCTTCAGCGACGTCACCACGCGCACGGTGACCGCGGCCGATTCCCTGGCGCCCGCGCTTCGGGGCAATGGCGGCTTCGTGGCACGCCTGGTCCCGGCGACAAACTGACGACCATCGGCGCCCCGATGACAGGTTGGCGAGGAACAGGAATGTCGTGATTCGCAGCTGCGATCCGGTTCAGATTACTCACTCCTCAGCGTCAGTGCTTGAGCTCGGATTCTCATCGGGGACGTTGGGCGCCGGACTGAAAGTCGGGCTCGACTCTGCAGGACTGACCACTCGGCCTGCAAACAAGCAACCCCAGACACGTCATGACCAAGGCGATCTGGCCTAGCATGCACATGCCACCAACGTACGCGTTGCCATGAAAAACGCAATCGCCCGTGAGCCATGCTTCGGCCGCGTGTTCGCCTCTCCCATCGGCCTTCCCAAACCCACCATCAACCACCATTTTCCGCTCAAAATGCGCGACAAGTCTCACCGAGGAGGAGCAATAATGTTCGCTGTGGGACAGTCTGTCTTGACTCGATCTGGCGCATGGCTGGCGTTCATCGTCAGCATCGGTGTCGTGGCTTGCGTTTCCTTGGACAAGCCCAAGGAGCTCGTTGCCTGCGCAGCAAACAACAGCTGCTCGGGCACCTCGACCGGGGGCGCAAGCGGTGCGATCTCCGCAGCAGGAGGCACCGCGGGATCTAGCACCGGCACAAGCTCTACTGGGGGAGCGGCTGGCGCCTCGACGACCACGGGGCCTGGCGCCGGTGGCGCGGGGGCCGGTGCCGGTGGCAGCATAGCCGCGGGTGGCACAGTTGCATCGGGCGGAGTCGCGACGGACGCTCCGGCGGACACACCGTTCGGGGGCGCAGGCGGAGCCACCGGCGCTGGGGGCAGGTCCACGACAGGAGGCGCGACCGGCACCGGCGGCACCGCCAAGAACGGTGGGGCTACCGGTGCTGGTGGCGCGACTCCGACCGGAGGAACGACTGCAACCGGCGGCGTGAGCGGCACCGGCGGCGCGAAGACACCCGACGCGGGACCCGATGCCCAACCCGACGCGAGCCCGCTGCTCACCGGGCTGGTGGCGTACTACACCTTCGAGAGCGCGACCGGCACCACGCTTCCGGACAGCTCCGGCAAGGGGAACGACGGGAAGCTCGGCATCGGCATTCTGCCCGACGGGGGCGCGCCCGGCAGTGCGGGCTACGAGTTCGTGACGGGCAAGGTCGGCAAGGCGTTGACGATGCACAAGGCTGGCCTCGGCTACGTGAGCGTGCCCACCGCCGTCTTCGCCAACACCACGGATATCACCATTGCCGTGTGGGTGAACGTCACGACCTCGCAGAGCTGGCAACGAGTCCTCGACGTCGGCATCAACGCGAAGATTGCCAAGAACACCCAGACCGGCACGAAGTACCTGAACATCGTGCCCAAGAACGACGGCAGCAACATGCTCGTCTCCATCTCCACGAATGGGTATGGCAGCGAACAGCAGCTCAGCGCACCCAGCCTCGCGACCAGCACTTGGATCCATATGGCGGTGGTGCTGGCGTCTGGCGGCGTGGGAAGGCTCTACGTCAATGGCGCCGAGGCCAACTCCAACACTTCGCTTGCCTTGCGTCCGTCGGACCTGGGCGCCATCGATTACGCATTCATAGGCAAGTCGCAGTTCAGCGCGGACCCCGCTTTCGACGGAATCGTCGACGAATTCCGCGTCTACAACCGCGCTCTGTCCGCCGCGGAAATCCTGACGCTGTACAACTTCACCGGCTCGTAGGCTGCGGCAAGCTCAAGTCCTGCCTGCTCGACGCGCAACCGTCCAAGGGGCGATCCGATCAGGTTGGTGCTCGGGTCGGGTTACGGTGTATCCCTCGGAGAATGTACCAAATCTTGCCGCCCTTGCCTTTGGCCTTCTTGGCAGTCCACTACCAAAACGTGATCGAGCCCGTTCAAACCGCGATCCGATATTGGTACTGGACGGGGGAGCTGTTAGCCGGCGCTACCAGTTGACCGAGTTCTAAACGTCGGTCATCCTCGCAACGTGATCCATGTTCGGAAGGACGACCACCGATTCCTCGGCAAGCCAGTGCCGATGAGTCCGATTCCACCCGCCAGGTCAACCAACCCCCAACCGGAAGCAGGACAGGCAACGCCGACGCTCGTGGCCGCTCTCGCGAAGGCTTCGCCCATGGACCGGCTTCCGCAAACGTCTATGCTCTCAACAAGAAAGAAAGGAGTACGCAAAATGAAACTCGTTGGCTCCATGGTAATTCTCTTGATGCTGACTTCGACTTCGCTAGCGAAGAAAGCGGAGAGACGAGAGAAGAAGTCCGACCCTGTTCGCACAATCAATACACTAAGAACGAAGGGAAAGAGCATCTCGTTTACGTGCAGCCCTACCAATTGTAGGGAACAACAAAATGGCAGTCTCTTGTTCAACTTGAGTTGTCAGACCAACAAGGAAAATGACAAGTTGGAAATATATATGGGAGACAAGAACCAAACAATCCAGTCATTCGGGTTCGTTGACATTCCCGGGGAGATAAAGGCGCCCAAGAAGGGATCTGTTCCGATCAAGATATCCGTCAGCGAGGATGAAGAATCCCCGCGAACGACATTTACGTTCAAGTACACCGTAGAGCAAATAAAGAGGCCCGCTTGTCGAAAGTACGGTGATGTAGAACTATAGTAGCCCGAACACTTTTCCAATCTCCTACCGTGAGTCCCGCGAGCAAGGCTCGATCGCTGGCCACGCTCGCACAAGACGAGGTAAGGCCAAGCAGAATGGCCGCTGGCCCGCAGAGCTCGATGTCACCGATGGCGCGAGCGCGAGCGCCATTGTCCAGGTAGATCGCCGCGATCACGCGTTCGCTATCTGGCACCGACAGGAAGGTCCGGGATCGGTGGAGGCGGCTCCAGCGACAGACACCGCCTTGATAGCGCTTCGCGATTCCGTCGCCGGTCCAAAGGTTGCGTCCGCTGTTCGGCGGACCGCATCGTGCCGGGCTCAAGCTGGAGCTCAAGCCGTCGATACTAGACAGGTGGGCGAACCTGCGCACGAAAATCCCCGTGTACAGCGGGGAAACAGTCGCCTCGCAGTTGAATCTGTGACGGAAAGCGGAACGGTCTGCCACTTCTCCTTCGGCATCCGAGGATGATGACGATGATTGGAAGCAAGGTAAGAACTGATGCACCAGCCACTCCGCCGATTGCGGTGGCGGGCGTGCCTCCGTTCCATGCCATCTACAACCAGTACCTGGACTTCGTGTGGTCATCGGCCGGGCACCTCGGTGCCGCAACAGATGTCATCGACGACGTGGTTCAGGATGTATTCATCGTAGTCCATTCCAAGCTTGCGACGCTGCAGCGGCCGGATGCCCTGCGAAGCTGGATCTACGGCATCGTACGCCGCACGGTGAGTGACTACCGACGGTCAAGGCGTACCAGGGATGCGGCCGATGCAAGCCTCGGCGTGCAGCCCAAGTCAAGTCAGCCTTCGCCGCTCGACATGGCTGAGAGAAATGCCGAGTTGGAGTTGCTCGAGAATGTTTTGTCAGAGCTCGACGAGCCGAAACGCGAGATCTTTGTCATGGTGGAGGTGCTCGAAATGACGGTGCCGGAAGTGGTTCAGGCGCTTGAGATACCACTGAACACAGCCTATTCGCGGCTTCGGGCGGCGAGGCAATCCTTCGAGGAAGCGCTGGCCAGGCATGAAGCGAGCAACAAGGAGGCTCGGTGACCATGGCGACCTTGAGTGCAAAGGGGCGTTCTCTTGTCCTTGCCGGAAGACGTGCTCTTCAGCCAACCGACGCTGATCGCTTGCGACTTCTTGGCGCGCTCGGTTTCCGGCTGGGGACGCTGCCATGCCGCCCCACATGGGGCCGGTGTTGGCCACGCTGGCTACGGCCAGAATCGCATCGGCGTCGACGGCTGTTTCCCGGAGGACATCCCCGCTGACTTGCCGCCACGCAACCGGCAATCCCTCTGTTCTCGTACGACGAGATCCCGTACTGCTATTCCACGCAACGACTGGTGAGCTGGCCGGGGAGCACGGGAGGCGGCGAATAGTCGTGCTTCTCGCTGGCGCTCAGCTTCTCGTGGCCGTGGATCTCGACGGCCAACGACCGGAGCTCCGAGAACGCGATCTTGTTCCCCGGATCGAACTCCAGCGACTTCATACTACGCCATGGCCAACGACGCCCATGGGCAAGACTGGACCTTCGAAGGGCTCGCCTCCTACTTCGCGAGCGGGGTGTACGGAAACACCCTGAAGCCACACGCCTCGCGCTCGCCGCGTTTTCCGCGCGCATCCGACAGACCCCCTGACGGTCACCCCGGGAGCTCGCCCACGAGATACGTGAGGAACGAGAAACCGCCTGTGTGCCGAAAAAATTCGGGGCGAAGTCGAACCGGTGTCCAGTTTCCACGCACTCGGAATGGCAATTCGCGGGCATTGAATCGCAATATTGGACTGTTGAGTTACTACAGACATGGCAGCTGTGGAGAAAACCCAGCAGACGGCGCGTATGCTATCCTGGTGACACCGAGCGAGAGACCAACACCAAGGAGACCGCATGACTGAAAACAGCTGGCGACTTCTGACCTGCATGATGTTCGCCGTGACGATGTTCGGGGGTTGCGGATCGAACAGCAACGCCAACGACGGCAGCACCGCCATCATCGACAATCCCTACGAGACCTGCTACGCCGGAGACATTTGCGCCAGCGGCCTGACCTGTGCTGCCACGACGCTTCCGGCCTCGTCGGGATACACCGGGTACTTCTGCACGTCAGGTTGCAACGTCGACACCGACTGCGTCCAGGTCCCAGCCAACTACGCCGCCGCCTGTGTCAACCAACAGTGCTACCTGACCTGTCCGGGCGGTAGCTACACCTGTCCTTACGACCAAGGCTGTTTCACCTTTGACAGCAACGCGGGCCCCATCGCCCTGTGTACGCCCTGAGCGGAGGGGCTCGGGCTTGCCCTTGCAGCACGTGCAATAGCCCAACGATGGCTCGTGGCTATCGGCGGCTGGCGCGCAGCTACGGCCAAGACGTTCTGGATTTCGATGCGCGCAACTGCAATACAGCCATGGTAAAGTCGAAACCGTCCTGCTCGTAGGGGGATTGCGATGCGAGCTCATTTAGCCATTCTCCCATCTTATGTCTCGGCGCGTGCCATCGTTGCTGTCTGGATGGCTTGTTTGGGCGGTTGCTCTGGGAATACACCCACAGTCCAATATGGGGCGGGAGGCAACGGTTTCGGCGGTGCGAGCGCGACCGACGGTTCCGTTGGCCAGGGGGGTACCATGACGGCCGAAGGTGGAAACAACACGGGCGCGGGCGGCAGCTCAGGCTCAGGTGGCACCCCATCCGGCACAGGGGGCACAACTACCGCCATCGGTGGAAACCCGGCGGCGACGGGTGGGATCGCAGGGGGCTCGGGCGGAACGGTAGTGGCGAGCGGGGGAACGGAGGGCATGGGCGGCTTGTCCGGCACCGGCGGCAGAACCGGGACTGGAGGACAGCCTGCGACGGGCGGTGCGACGGGAATGGGCGGCGCCACAGCCTCGGGCGGCACACGCGCAACGGGCGGCGCGGGCGGCCTTTCGGGCAGAGGAGGGAACACGAGCACGGGCGGTTCGTCGGCAACTGGCGGAGCCAACGGCACAGGCGGCAGCGCGTCGACAGGCTGCTACACGGCCCCTGCAACGCAGGTCGGAACACAAGCACCCGGCGGGCGTGTCAGCGGCTACGGCAGCGTGTTGATTGCGGCCAATGCCAACAATCAAATCGTGCGACTGCAAACCACCATGGTCGTACCGCCTGAGCCACCGCCATCCGGCACATTGTTCTTGTGGCCGGGGCTCGACCCGAACGGCGCCAACTTCAATCCGATCAACAACGGAGTCTTGCAACCGGTCCTCACCTGGGGATCCTCTTGCGCACCGGGCACGCAACCGCATGCCTATTCGACTTGGTGGATATCGGCCCAATACGTGAACACGTACGGAAACGTGTCTGGCTACACCGGGTGTAGCGGCGGTCGGGTCATGTCCGTGAACGTCTGCGACACGCTCGATATGGACATCCAGCTCTCGGGGACGGTTTGGACGCAGACCGTGACCGACATTCAGACCAGTCGAACGGTAACGTACAGCATCGACATGAAGAACCAGGCGCAAAATCTGGCCTATTTCGTGATTGAGGAGTACTCGTCGGCTCCAGTGTCGGAAGTCATCTTCACCGACACTACGATCTCGTTCGCCTCGTCCGATGCGGCGGATTGCAAGGTCAACACCCGCGGTCAAAGCGACTATGTCTCGACACCCGTCGCATCCAGCGACGGCTTGACGTGTTCGATAAGCCAGATCATCTTGCGCGCACAAGGAATTCAGTGAGCTCCGAACCGAGCAACCAGGGCGTCCCGCGGAGATCTCATGGATCACCCGTCCATCGCCAAGTCGTCATCCGTGCCGCGCCGGGGAACCATCTGGGTTACCATGCCGAGCGTGAAACGAAGTTCGCCAACAAGAAAGGCCACGCCGCCCGATGCCCGCGTTCCTTTGCTGTCGGAACCGCTACCGCGCTGGGCGCCAGCGGTTTCGCTCGCGGGCGTGGTCCTCGTCATGCTGGTGTGGACGTGGGGGCGCTGGCCCGACCTACTCATTGATTTCTCCCGCGATCTCTACACGTCCTCGCAGTTGGCCGAGGGCAAGGTGCTCTACCGCGATATCGCCTTCTTCACCGGCTGTGGGCCGCAAAAATTCCGTGCGGACCGCGGAGCAGCGCTGAGGCGGCTCTGCCATATCGTGCTCGGCCATGCTTCCTGAGCTCCTGCGAATCCTCCTCGGCCTGGTGCACGACGTCTTCCGTGGACGCGCCAGGCTTGCTCCGCCAGCAGGTCCTCGTGCTCCAGCGGGGTGTACCGCGCCTCCCCTCAAGCCGCGTGACCGATGGACCATCGCCGCCATCACCAGAGCCTTGCCAGTTCTGCTCGACGCCGTCGCTATCGTGCATCCCGGCCGGCAGGCCCCTTCTCGGCGCCGTGCCCGCTGCAGCCCCTGCCCTTCGCCGTCTGTCGCCACACCCTATCCTGCCGGTCGGATGGAGTTTCTGCGGCGGACAGGGCCTGGGAATCGTGCCGGAAAGCGCCTTGGGTCGAACCTTCAGACGCCGCCGACCAACTTCGCCAGACGCTCTTGCAGCTTCACGCCTCGGCAGAGACACGTCGTTTCAAGCAAGAACCTGTAGCCATCGAGGCCGGGTTGAAGTAGGCAAATGGGTATGGGCGACTTAACAGGGCTTCAGGCGCCGCAGGGCGCAGATGCGACCGCGCACTCGACTGTCGCTGTTTCATCCGACAGCTCGGCTCGCGCGGCAATACGACTGAAGGACTACGAGATCAAAGGTGTCATCGGTGAAGGCGGGATTGGAGTCGTCTACCGGGCACGGCACCTGGTGAGCGACAAGCCGGTGGCCATCAAGGTGCTGCACGAATACTGCGGCCGGCAGAAGGATTGGGTCGAGAAGCTTTTCGTCGAGGCCAAAGCCGCCAGCCGCATCCATCACCCCAACATTGCCGACGTGACGGACTTCGGCACGGCCGCGGACGGATCGGTCTTTGTGGCGACTGGCTACCTCGACGGGGAAAGCCTCGAAGATCGCCTGCGACGCGTTCACCGGTTGCCGCTTTTCGAAGCCATCAATATCGTCAAGCAGGTCGCGCATGGCTTGGGCGCCGCGCATGAGCTCGGGGTCGTCCATCGCGATCTCAAGCCGGCGAATATTTTCTTGTACTCTCGCGAGAGCCGTCGTCGCATCGTCCGTCGAAGCAAGGAGACGGGGATGCGCTTCGCTATCGTGCCCGAGAAGACCTTCGATCTAGTCAAGCTGCTAGACTTCGGGGCTTCCAGCTTCATCGACTTCGATCCAAGCGCGCAGACGCCCGCCGAGGTGGTTTGCCGCCGGCCCTATTATTTGTCGCCCGAGCAAATTCAAGGGCGTCCAACCGACCAGCGTTGCGACATCTACGCCTTGGGCGCTGTTTTTTACCAGACGGTCACCGGGACTCTTCCAGTCAGCGGCGAGACCGTGCCTGCGATCATCAGCGCATTCGCGAAGGGTTCGGTCATCGCACCCAGCCGCCGTACCCCCGAAGCCGGAACAAGTCTGCGCATCGATAGTGTGATCCTGAAATGCCTGAATAGGAACCCCTCGTTGCGGTTCGCCAGCACGGCCGAGCTGTGTACGGCTCTCGATGAGTGCCTCCTGGGCGATTGCGCATACCTACGGGATGCGCATCGGCTGCCGGGCATTCAGTTTTCTGGCATCGATTTGTCGCAGGCCTCGTTGGAGGCACGCCAGAATGTGGCGCCAGCGACGCCGGCCGAGCAAAAGCCCCCGGCGGAGCCGATTGCGAAAGCCGCCAAAGTCGGGCCGCAGACCATCGCTTGGGGAACACTCCGGGACGAAGCTCGTGCCACCGCTTCTCGCGTGCCACGGCCGGATGTCCAGTCGGTCCCGAAGAAGACCGATGCCAAACGCGAGGTGAAAGTCGACGGACAACTCGCGGAGACCAGCAAGAATTGGGCCCCGACGAAGGGCGCTCAGAAGGTGATCGTAGTATCGGGAGCACTGGCGCAAGCGGAAGCGACGGTGGCAAAGCCCCCAGCGGAGCCGATTGCGAAAGCCGGTAGAGTAGCGCCGCAGACCATCGCTTGGGGAACACTCCGGGACGAAGCCCGTGCCACCGCTTCTCGCGTGCCTCGGCCGAATGTCCAGTCGGTCCCGAAGAAGACCGATGCCAAGCGCGACGCGAAAGTCGAGAGACGACGCGTGGCGACCGGCAAAAAGTGGGCCCCGACGAAGGGCGCTCAGAAGGTAATCGTAGTGTCGGGAGCACCGGCGCAGGCGGAAGCGACGGTGGCGGCGACGCCCGCGATCGCGGCCACACCTGCACTCGAGAAATACGAGCGCTCGCCAGCCCCGTGGCTCGTCGCAATCGGAGGCGTTATCGCGATCGGATGCGTTTTGTTGCTTGGCCTCGTCATCGCGTATTGGCCTAAGCGAGATGGAGCAAGCCGGACGGCGCAGCCGGCGGCCACAATCGCAACACCCGCCTCGACGCCTGCGGCACCGGAACGCCCAGCCGCAATCACTCCGGCGGCGACACCTGTTGCGCCGGCTCCAAGTGCCCCTGCGGCCTCGGCAGCTGCGCCGGTTCCTGCTGTTCCTGCAACCGCGCCAGCCGTAGTCGCACCCAGGACTCCTCCGGCTCCAGCTGTTCGTGTGGCCGCACCGCAAGGCGAGGAGAATACAATTCGCGTGGCCAAGGCCGCCTCATCCGCAAGCCATCGCGGCCACCACAAGAAAGAGCGTGGAGCAGTGGCGGTGAGCTCCCGGGTATCCGACGAGGCACGTTCTCCCGCTGACAAGCCGGCTGCCACTGCTGAAGTCGCAGCGAGGCCCGAGACTGAGCCGGAGTCTTCAGCCGATCCGTTCGCGCCTAGCGAGCCTGAGACGTCCGAAGGGTCGATGGGTTCGCCAACAGGTTCATCTTCGAGCGTCGAGGATCGCATGCGTGAGGCGCAGCGGGCATTGGGCAGGGGTCACCACAAGTCCGCCATTCGTAAGGCTCGGGCCGTGCTCAAGGCCGAGCCCAAGCCCGGCCTGGTCATGCAGGCGTATCAGATCATCGCAACTTCCTCGTGCGCGCTTGGCAAGGTCGCCGGCGCTCGCGAAGCCGCTTCTCATCTTGACAAGCCGGCGCTCGCCGCGGTTAGGGCCGCGTGCAAGAAAGACGGCGTGGCGATCGAGTAGGGCCCCCGTGGTGTCCGCAAAGCTGTCGCTGAAATTCTGCCGCGAATTCGCGGAGATTCGCAGCTTGAAACTGCATGCCTGAGCGGCCAAAGTCGCGACCGATGCTTCCGTTCACGCTTCAGTTCCTCATCGCGATGATCGCTTAGGCGATCAACGAGAGGCTGCGGCGCAAGCTCGACTACTCCTTGGAGGAGGTTCGGGTTCTCAAGGAGATTCTCTGCGTTGCCACGGTCAAAGAGCGCATTTCCCTCACCGCGGATCAGCGTCGTCGCCTGGCGCTTTTGGGCATAAAGCTGAGCCCAGAGGAGCGACGGAAGTGCTGCCAGATCATCAAGCCGGGGACGACTCAACTTCTGGCAGGGAGCACTAGCCACCCGCGCCTGCGCCGGCCCCAGCTCCCGCACCGCCTCCACGGCCAGTGCCCGCACCGGCCCCAGCTCCCGCACCGAAGCCCGCGCCTGCTCCAGCCCCGGCACCCGCCCCCGCACCGCCGCCACGACCCGCGCCCGCCCCGGCCCCAGCTCCTGCGCCCGCACCAGCACCAGCGCCGCCGCCACGCCCACCACCCGGGCCGGCCCCAGCTCCGGCTCCGGCACCAGGACCTGCGCCACCGCCGAACGTGAAGCCACCGTCTATGCCAGGAATGGTAAACACAAATCCGCCATCGCCCCCTGGGAGCGTAAAGACAAATCCGGCATCCCCGCCGATTGGAATTTGAATCGTACGCGCGTCAGGCGTGACCACGCCACTGTCTCCTGGCCCAAAGGAACCACGCCCTCCGACATCGGGAGGCACAGGGCCTCTTGCATCCGCTACCGTTCCAACGGGTGGGCCAGCATCTGGACCCACGCGGAGGGCAGCATCTGGACCCGTTCGAAGGCCAGCATCTGGACCCAAAGGCTGGGGCACAGTCCCACCCTGAAAAACGTCGCTCGTACTCGTGTCAGGGAGAACCAGGGACGCCAAGTCCGGCCCTGACCCCGCGTCTGCATTCGGTCCGCCTGGCGCTGAGGCATCTGGCCTACCACCCAACGTGCCACCGGTGGGCATAGGCGTCGCGGCCGGCGTGCCTGGCGACGACGATTCGGAATCGAGGGTGGTGCGCAAACCGCACGACGACGCAACAAGCACTGCGACGGTGCATAGGCCAAGATGAGACTTCGAATTGAGAAATACTGGCATGTGATTGCTCCTTGAAGGCTTGCTTGGCTGTTAGAGGCTGAGCCCCGCGATGTTCGTTATTTCGATTACGCTATGATCAAAAGCCAGACAAGGGTGTTTTTCCATGAAGGGATTGCAAATAGCACGCCTGTAGGAGGTGGCTTGGATAGCTGGCTTGGGGGAACCGGGGTGGACCATCAGTCCGGTCTGGGGTGTACCGATCAGTCCGGTCTAAAGTATGGTGGGGGCAGTGGCGGCGCTCTCGGTGCGGTGAATGGGGGCCAGCAGGTGGTGGCATCAGCGGCATCCTGGGCGGCTCGGGTGGGGCTGTCGGAAGCCCTGTTGTGGATCAGGACATCTGGGACTTTTTGCGGGTGCAAGTGCACCACATCGAAAATCGCCGAGGCTTCTGGCCGCGGGCCGTCGATTCGGCACTGGGCACAATCCAAGATCTGATTGGCTGCTTGCCGCCCCTGTTAACCGCTCTACCCCACCCAAGTTGGTGGGGGACGCAGGGTGGCTCCGGAGGAGAGATTCGAACTCCCGACCCGACGGTTAACAGCCGTCTGCTCTGCCGACTGAGCTACTCCGGAATGCGAAGGCGATGATTATGTGCAGAGCGGCCTTGTCGTCAAGCTCTACCGCACATTTCGTCACTTTGTTGGCGCGCTGCTTGGGGAAGGGGCCTGGGCCGCGGGCTCTGGCGTTGGCCGATGGGCGGTTTCCACTTCAGCAGTCGGGCGGCGTTCTCGAAGTAGAGTTTGCGCAAAACCTGCTCGGACAGGCCGATACCGTCGATCTTCCAGCGCCCCTGGATGGGCGTCGGCGATTCGAACTGCTTGTCGCTCGGTCTCGAAGTAGCGCCAGGTTGATTCGAAGTAGCGGCGCTCGTCGTCGAGCGTGGGGGGCAAGGCACCGTTCGAGCCGTACATCATATCGTCCTGCGTTGGCCCCACGCCGAGATCCGTCCCGAACAGAATGCGGTCCTGGTACTTCTCGAAGAACTGCCGCATCTTGGCGGCGTCCTGTCGGCCAATCTCGGGCACGCGCGCCGCCGTGTCGATGTAGAGGTTGGGGTACTTGTCGAGCATGCGGCCGACATTGGCAGGATCCTCAGGGTCGTTGCCGAAATGAACGCCGATGAAAATCGTCTTGGGGTGACGGGCCACGCGGCGCTCGAATTGAGCGTACAGCTCCTGCCATGACGGCACCGGCTCACCGAAGAACGACCAGTCGGGATGGGCGCGCAACTCGTCGATGCGCTCGTTTTTCTCGTCGGGCGGCTGCCAAAACGCCTTGGGGTCGCCGGTGTGGATGGCCACCGGCATGCCCAGCTTGCCCGCCTCATCGAAACAGTGGATCGAGCTTGGGATCGTCGACGGGCAGAACGCGCTCCCCGTCGGGTGCCGGGTAGCCGAGCCCCAACCCCTTGGGAATCTTGAGCCCGACGGCGCCCATCTCCTTGGCCATGCTCAGTTCTTCCGCCAAGGCCATGCCATAGTCGGGCCGCGTGCGTACGGCCCGGACGAAATTGACATTGGTGAAAACGGCGATGCGCCCGCCCGAGGCACGCGCGATTTCCAACTGGTTTTCCAGCTTGTGGCGGGGCGGGCCGGGCACCATGCCCGACAGGTTGACCATGCCGTCGATGCCCCACTGGTCCATGATGGCAAGCGCCCGATCGAGGCCATCCGGGCTGATGTGTGTGTGAGCATCGATGCGAGGCAGGCGATTGCGCTTGGCCGACTTGGCGCTTTCCGATTTCGCACCCTCCACGCCTTTTCCGTCGGCGGCGGTGCGCTTGCGACCACAGCTCCCCGCGCATCCGGCAGCAGCCAGACCAACGATGGCTAGCATGGCGCCGGTGGCGCCCAGGGCGGACTCCACGCGACGTCGCGGGCGCATGGGACCTATTCCTTCGCCTTGCCGGGCTCGTCGAAACTGGGAACGGGCTTGCCCTCCGTCGACTTTTCCGCGGGAACAGCCGGCTTCGCAGCCTCGGGTTTGGCCGGTTCGGGCTTGGCCGCGGCCGGCTTTGCGGCCTCGGTGTTTGCGGGTTCTGCCTTGGCCACCGCGGGTTTGGTCGGCTCGGCAGGAGTCGCAGCGGGCTTGGCCTCGAACTTGGGTGGCTCGGCTGTCTTCGCGGCCGGCGCCACGCTTGTGCCTCCACCGATGGCAGGGGCGATTGCTTTCTTCAAGTTGACGGTGACATTCAAGACCCGCTCGTTCCCCTTCTTCACCCAGTTGTCCGACGGCCCGAGCAGCCGCTCGTGCGGCTCGTAGCCTTCGCGCCGAATGGTGATGGCATACGACTTCTTGGGCTCCAGGACGCGACGTTCGCATGGTGTACGCGCGAAGTATTCACCGTCGATGAGAACCTCGGCGCCGATGGGAGTCGATCTGAAAACCAGACGGTACGCCTCCTCTTCATCTGCGCCAGCCTTCTCCTCGCCTGCCTTTCCGCCTGCCTTGCTGCCAGACTTCCCGGACGACTTGGACGCGGAAGACTCGGGCTCCGCCTTGGCCACCATCGCCTTTTCAGCCGAGGGTTTCTCGGCCGCTGGTTTTTCTGCCGTGGCTTTCTCGGCCACCGGTTTTTCCACTGTGGCTTTCTCGGCCACCGGCTTCTCGGGCACGGTCTTCTCGGCGACCGCGGGCTTGGCTTCCTCCGCCACTGGCTTCTTGGCAACCGCCTCCTCCGCGACCGGTGCCTTGGTAGGCTCTGCTGCCGGCGGCGTGGGCTTTGCGGACGTTGGTGCAGGTGCTGGCGTCGCCACTGCAGGCACTGGCTCGGGCTGAGCGGCCTGCCAGGGCTTGGTCTTGGCCAGGTACACGGCGCCGAACGCCGCGGCCGCCGCAAGCAGGGCGATGCCGGCAATCAGTTTGCCAGATCCCTTGGGTTTCAGCGAAGGCACGCTGTCGCGGCTCGGAGGCCGATCGCCGGCGAGGGTCGACCCGCCCATGTCGAACGATTCGGGCGCCGCAGTCGCAGGAGGCGTGGCCGGAGAGACCGAGACTTCCTCTGTCTTCTCCGACGCTGTCTCCTCGAGGGGCGCGCCAGCGGAAATCTCTTCCAGAACCTCGGAAGGCGCCGCAGCGTCTGCGCCTGAGGAAACCGGGCTTTCTCCCAGATTGAGCAACGACGCGAAGGCTTCCCTGCCCCCGCTCTTTCGTTCCCCGGACAGCGGTTTGGCCGGCGTGTTCTGTCCCGCGGCGGCGTTCGGCGACGAATCTGGCGCGTCGAAGCCAGCTGGCGGCGGACCGCTCTTCGTCGAAGGCAATTCCTCAGCGCCGGTGTTGAAGTCCTCGATAAGCGAGGTCGGGACGGCCTCCTCTGCAGTCCTCCCGATGGCGTTCTGGGCAGCCTCCGCCTCTCGCGCCGCATCCTTCAAATAGAAGTCAAGCGGCTTGTCGCTGGTCTCGGTCTTGCCCTCCGATTCGAATTCGTCGGTGTCGCCGCTCGCTGCCACCGTCGGCGTCGGGGCTACCACCGGCGAGGGCTTGGCCGCCGCGGTTGGTGCGGGACGCGTGACGGCCAGGTTGGCCGATCCCTGCCCCATCTTCGCCGCTATCTCGGTAGCAGTGCGAAGGTCGTCAGGCGCTGGCGAAGACTTACTCGCTGGCGAGACAAACGATGTCGGCGGATAGGGCGTGCTCATTGCCTTGCCCTCGATGCGTGCCTTCTCGGCCAGGATCACCTGGTGCGTGTGCTGACTTTCCGGAACGAGCTTATCGAAGCGCAAGCCCATGCCGGGCACATTGTTGGCCCGTGCCGGGTCACTCTCGCGCACCCAGGCCACTGTCCCAAGCCCTGCCAGCAGCGGCGTGCCATCCGCCAGCGTAAAGTCGAATTGCAGGCTGGTGCCCACCTCGACCGGCTGTTTGGTGCGGATGAAGATTCCACCTGGACTCACATCAACGCCGTAGCGGCTGATGAACTCGTCCAGCGACGCGCTCTTGAACTTGATGCGAAGTGTGATCGCGTTGCTTTCCGTGCTTGACGGCTGGTCCATGTCGGTTTTCCCTTGGGCCTAGGCTTCTTGAGGTTACGCCCAGAGTGATTTTCCTTCAAATACTGATTCGACGCGAGTGTGCCAGCTTGCGGGGCCGACGTCGAACTTTGCGCGCGGTCATGCCACTCTTCTGGTTGGCGCTGGCGCCTTCCTCGGCCTTCGCCGGCACCGCCGCCAGCGTGTCTGGCCCATTCTTACACGCAAGGCACGCCGCTGTCGCTTCGGATTCGCGGGCGGCATCGGCGGCCGGCGTAGAAATCTTGAAGGCTGGTGGCAACGCCATCGATGCGGCTTGCGCGGCCACCTTGGCCCTGGGCGTAGTCAATCCCTTTGCTTCGGGCCTAGGCGGCGGTGGCTTTGCACTCACCTATCTGGCCAAGACCGGCAAGGCAACTGTCCTCGATTTTCGCGAAACCGCGCCCGCGGCGCTGGCGGGCCGTCTCAAGGACGGAGTTGGACTCACGCCGCAGAGCGGGCTGTCGGTCGGCGTCCCTGGCGAAGCCCGCGGATTGGCCGAATTGGTGCGGCGCTTCGGTGCCCTGCCCTTCTCGCGTTGCGTGGAGCCAGCTCTCCGCCTCGCGCGAGGATTTGCCGTCTCGCCGTGGCTGGCCCAGCAGATTCGCGACGAGATCGAGCGCAATCCCACGTCCGGCCCCGACCTCATTGCCAAGATCTTTTCCGTCGATCGTCAGATCGCGACCCGGCTGCGGGCAGGCGATCGCGTCGCGCGGCTAGCCCTTGCCGCGACACTCGAAAGGCTGCAGCGCGAAGGCCCTACCAGCCTCTATGCCGGCGACACTGCGACGGCCATCGTTGACGCGGTGACGGCTGCCGGTGGCGTCCTCGCAGCAGCCGATCTCGCCGCATTCGTCCCCATCGAGCGTCAGCCGCTCTCCGTCGATTTTCTCCATCGCCGCGTCCTGGCTGTGCCGCCGCCATCGGCTGGTGGGACGATCATCGTCGAGGCTCTCGGAATTCTCGCCCACCGAGTAACGGCCTGGAAGCGCGAGGCCGGACCGAACGCACCCGACTACCTGCACGATCTCGCCGAGGCGCTCAAGCACGGGTTCGCCGACCGAGCCCGTTTCCTCGGCGATCCGGCGTTTTCGCGCCTGCCACTCGCCCACCTTCTCGACCCGCACTACCACCGCGAGCTCGCCCAGCGCATTCAGCCCGACCGCGTCCTCGCCCACGACGCCTACGGCACCCAGATGAAGTTCCCGACGGAGCCGGCGCGTGATGGCGGAACCGCGCACGTGTCGGTGGTCGACGGGGCCGGCAACGCGGTTGCGCTGACCTCCACCATCAATCTCGAATTCGGCGCGCGCATCGTCGCACGTGGGATCGTGCTGAACGATCAAATGGACGATTTCACTACAGCGGCATCCGACGTGTTCGCGCTGACGGGAAGCCAGGCCAACCGGCCAGCGCCGGGCAAACGCCCGCTTTCGTCCATGTCTCCCACCATCGCTCTCGGCGACCTAGGCGTCGAGCTTGTGACCGGGGCGGCGGGTGGACCGCGCATCGTTTCGGCGACGCTGCAAATCCTGATCGACGTACTCGCCTTCGGCCTCGACGCTCGACAGGCGGTGGCAACTCCTCGCGTCCACCACCAATGGGAGCCGGACATTCTCTACTACGAGCCGGGCCTGCCAGCCGAGACTGTGAAAGCCCTGGAAAACAAGGGCCAGCGCCCCAAGTCGCGCCCGGACATCGGCAAGGCCAACGCGATCGTCCGTTCGCGCGCCGGACTGGACGCGGCGGCCGATCCGCGTTCTGGCGGAGAGGCCGCGGGATACTAGGAAAAGCGCGGCCCGAGGCGCGTGGGGAGCCCACCAGCTCTGCTAGCGCCGCGCGTGGCGTACCATCGCGGGAAGGTCTGGAAACCCTGTCAGGGTTTCCAGGAACGATGTTCGGAAAGCTCGCTTCCCTCGTTGACGGCCGGCTCCATTGAAGTGTAGGGTTTGCCCCCAAAAGCCATGACGTTGACGACGCTATCCCCTACGACAGGCGAACCTGGCAACGCCCAGCCGGTAACCACCTTGCTTGGCAAGGGCAGCGAGTTCGAAGGAAAGCTATCGTTCGAAGGAACCGTTCGCGTGGACGGGAAGCTGACCGGCGAAATCTTCACCGATGATGTGCTCATCGTGGGCGAAGGCGCCGAGGTGAATGCCGAGGTCACGGTGGGTGCCATCGTCATCCAGGGAATCGTGCGCGGCAACATTACCGCAAAGCGCTCGGTCGAAATACACAGCCCCGGCCGGGTCAAGGGCAACATCAACACGCCTTCTCTGTTCATCGAGAAGGGCGTGTTCTTCGATGGTCACTGCCAGATGGACTCCAGCGCTGGCGCGACCGACTCTCCGCCCTCGCCTCGGCATTCCGGCGGCAAGAAGTCTGCGAGCGGCTCAACGACTGCGAGCGGTGGCCGAACAGTTCCAGTAGCACCCAGCCCTGACTCGGATCCGACGTGAATGCATCGCTAACTCTCCTGCAAGCCACAACGACCATGCTCGATGCGGCTCCGCGATCCGCGGAAGCGCAACTCTTGGACATCGACGGCACGGTGTTCGTGATGCTGGGCATTTTTCTCGTGCTACTCCTCATCCTGTGGCAATTCCTGTGGAAGCCGTACTTGCGGGTACGCGACGAGCGCGTGGCGCGCGTCGAGGGCGCACGCGAGAAAGCCGCGCAGCTCGATGCCGACGCCGCGACACGGCTGACCCGCATCGACACCGCCTTGGCCGAAGCCAGGCGCACTGGCAACATCGAGATGGGCAAGCTGCGCCTCGAAGCGCAGGCGCGCGAGCAGAAGATCATCGCCGAGGCCCAGGAAGCCGCCCGCGAGATGCTGGTTGACGCGCGCGCCAAGCTCGACGCCGCCCTGGCGACCGAGAAAGCGAACCTGCAGACGCACACCGACCCGCTCGGGCGCCAGATAGCCGAAAAGGCGCTTGGCCGGAGGTTGGCGTCGTGAAATTCAATCTGACGGCCTTCGCACTGGCCGCGCTTGTCGCCCTGGGCGCTGGCGCTCTGCGCGCCCAAGAAGCAGATCCGGCGGAAGAGAAGGCAGCAGTCGGAGACACCGCCACGACGACCGATGCAGGACCCACGAGGGCTGTGCGGAAAGCCCGCCATGCCGCCCGTCGTGCGGCTATGGCTCGCGCCGAGGCTGCGGCTTTCATTAAGTCCGCGCCGCCGCTTGGGCCGTCGCACGTCGCGGAAATTGAGCGCACCGCCAATGCTGAGAATCCTCCTTCCGGAAAGACAGCGGCAGCGATTGATGCCCTCCCCACCCTCGATGGCGGGATTGATTCTCTGCCCGCCATCGCGCCCGTCAGCGAAGCCACCGCTCGCGAACACGAGGGCACGGTGGCGAGGCATGGCCATGAAGGTCACGGCGAGGCCCACGGTGAGGGCGACGCGGAACACCTCGCAGACCATGGCGAGCACGCCGGATTCAGCGGCAAGACCTTCGCGCTCCAGTTGCTCAATTTCGGCGTCTTGCTCTTTCTGCTGATTTGGTTCGGTGGTCGCGCCATGAACAAGGCGCTGCGCGCTCGACACGAGCAACTCAAGGGCGACATTGGCGAGGCCGCTCGCCTGCGCGACGAAGCGGCACGGAAGTTCCAGGCGCAAGAACAGCGCGTGACAAATCTGGAAAAGGAGATCGCGGTTCTGCGCACTTCCATCCGGCAGGACGCCGAGCGCGAACAGGCCCGCTTGCTCGAAGGCGCGCAAGAGCGCGCGAAGCGGATTCAAGAGGACATGCGCATCCAACTCGGTCAGCAAGTGAAAGAAGCCGAATTGCTTCTGCGCGCCGAGGTTGCCAGCGCCTCGGTCAAGCTGGCCGAGGAATTGGTGCGCAAGTCGGTGACCACGGACGACGAGCGCAGGCTGGCGCGAGAGTTCGTGGCCGGGTTCGATGTGCCCGCAGGTCCCCAGGGCCAGGGGCAAGGGGAGATACGCTGATGGCGGCCATGGGCGGCTCGGTCGCACGTCGCTACGCCAAGGCCATTTTCGCCATCGGCGAGGAAAAGGGGACCTTCGAGCTCTTCGGACGCGAGATCAACGAGCTTGCCGAGCTGTGGAAGGAATCGGCGGCCCTGCGCCAGACGCTGGAGAACCCGATCTTCAAGCTCTCGCAAAAGCGCGCGGTCTTGCAGAGCCTGATGCCCCGACTGGCGCCGGCCAGGCAGGTGCAAAGCCTGGCCCTTTTGCTGCTGGAACGCGGACGCATTGCCACCCTGCCCGCGATTGCGCGTGCCTACGAAGAAATGTGCGACGAAAAACTCGGCCGTGTTCGCGCGCGCGTGTTGTCGGCCGCTCCGCTCGACCTGGCCAGCGAGACCGAGATCCGCAAGGGACTGGAACGCCGCACCGGCAAGAAGGTCCTCATGACGACGGTCGTGGATCCCAGCCTCATCGGCGGCGTGGTCAGCTACGTTGCCGGCATGGTTCTCGACGGCAGCCTGGCCTCGCGACTGGCCACGATCAAGAATCGACTTCTCAACTAGACACCTCCTCCGAAGCAGCAAGAGCTCTCTCAAGTCCTAAGGAACCAAGATGCAGATTCGTGCTGAAGAAATCAGTCAGATCATCCGCAAGGAGATCGAGGGCTTCGACCAAAAAGTCGCGGTCGCCGAAACCGGCACCGTGCTTGAGACCGGCGACGGCATTGCCCGCGTCTATGGCTTGGAAAACGCCATGGCGGGCGAGCTCCTCGACTTTGGCAAGAACGTGGTGGGCCTCGTGCTCAACCTCGAAGAGGACAACGTCGGCGTCGTGCTCCTGGGCGAGTTCGAGTCGGTGCGCGAAGGCGACATCGTCAAGCGCACGGGCAAAATCGCACAGGTTCCCGTGGGCGAGGCGCTCATCGGCCGCGTGGTGGATGCTCTAGGCCAACCCATCGACGGCAAAGGCCCCATCGAGGCCAAGGAATCGCGCAAGATCGAGATCAAAGCGCCCGGCATCATCGCGCGCAAGGGCGTGCACGAGCCCGTACAGACCGGCATCAAGGCCATCGACTCGACCATCCCCATCGGCCGCGGCCAACGCGAGCTCATCATTGGCGACCGCCAGACCGGCAAGACCGCCATCGCCGTCGACACCATCATCAACCAGAAGGGCCAGAACATGTACTGCTTCTACGTGGCCATCGGCCAGAAGCAGTCCACGGTGGCCTCGGTGGTGGACAAGCTGCGCGAGAGTGGCGCCATGGAATTCACCACGGTCATCTCGGCCACCGCGTCCGACTCGGCGCCGCTGCAGTTCCTGGCGCCCTACTCCGGCGTCACCATGGCCGAATACTTCCGCGACAGCGGTCGCCACGCCCTCATCATCTACGACGATCTTTCCAAGCAAGCCGTCGCCTACCGCCAGCTCTCGCTGCTTTTGCGCCGCCCGCCGGGCCGCGAAGCCTTCCCCGGCGACGTGTTCTACTTGCACTCGCGCTTGCTCGAACGCGCGGCCAAGCTGTCCGACGCCAAGGGCGCCGGATCGCTGACCGCCTTGCCCATCATCGAGACCCAAGCCGGCGACTTGTCGGCCTACATCCCGACCAACGTCATCTCCATCACCGACGGGCAGATCTTCCTCGAAGGCGATCTCTTCTTCTCGGGCCAACGCCCGGCCGTAAACGTCGGTCTGTCGGTCAGCCGCGTCGGTGGCGCGGCCCAGATCGCGGCCATGAAGAAGGTCGCCGGCAAGTTGCGCCTCGAGCTCGCGCAGTACCGCGCCCTCGCCGCCTTCGCCCAGTTCGGTTCCGACCTGGACAAGGCCACCCAGCAGCAGCTGGCGCGCGGGGCGCGCATCACCGAGCTGCTCAAGCAAGGCCAGTACGTGCCCTTGCCCGTGGAAAAGCAGATCCTCATTCTGTTCGCTGCTACCAACGGCTTCATCGATACGCTGCCCGTCGAGGTGCTCGGGCGTTACGAGCGTGAGCTTTATGCCTTTGCCGACAGCCAGAAGCGCGACTTCCTCAAGGAGCTGGCGCAAAAGGGCGCCGACGGTAAGGCCTTCGACGGCCTGGCCGAGAAGATGCGCGCCGTCCTGACCGAGTTCGGCAAGATCTTCAACCCGCAGGCCAAGTAGACCTAGAAAGAACGTCAGGGACCTTCATGCCCTCGCTCAAGGCAGTCCGGCTCCGGATCGCGTCGGTCAAATCGACGCAAAAGATCACCAGCGCCATGAAGATGGTGGCCGCGGCGAAGCTTCGTCGCAGCCAGGACGCCATCGTCGCCGCCCGCCCCTACGCAAAGACCATGGCCGACATCACGGCCGAGGTGGCGGCGCGCGCCAGCGCCGAGGATCACCCGCTTCTGCAGAAACGGGATGGCCGTCGCATCGCCCTTATCGTCATGACCTCGGATCGCGGGCTGTGCGGCGGCTTCAACACGAATCTTTGCCGGCTGGCCCAACGCCACGCCGAGGAGAAATCCAAGGCCAGCGAGATCGACGAGTGCCGTTACGAGGTCGTTGGCCGCAAGGGACGCGACTACTTCCGCCGGCGCAAGCTCAACATGACCCGCGACCTGCCGGGCGCAACCGGCGATGCCGCCATGGCACGCGCCAAGGAAGTGGCTGCGGCGGTCACCGAGGAATTCTTGAACGGCACCGTGGATGGCGTGTGGCTGGTCTACAACCAGTTCAAGTCCGTGATGTCGCAACGCCCGGTCGTCGAGGCGCTCCTGCCCGTGGCCGCCGCCCGAGTCGGTGCCGACGCGGGCAGCTCGGAATTCCTCTACGAGCCAGGCAAGGGCCAGATCCTCGATTACATCCTGCCCATGTACGTCGAGACCCAAATTCACCGGGCTCTCCTTGAATCCGTCGCTTCCGAATTCGGCGCGCGCATGACCGCCATGGAAAACGCCACCAAGAGCGCCACCGAAATGATTGACCGTTTGACCCTGCAATACAACCGCGCCCGCCAGGCCTCCATCACCAAAGAGCTGATGGAAATCGTGGGCGGCGCAGAAGCACTCAAGGGCTAGTCGCGATACCAGAGGTTTGAAACCATGAGCACCCCCGTTACAGCAACCCAAGGCAGAATCGTCCAGGTCATCGGCCCGGTCGTCGACGTCGAGTTCGGCGGCGCCGACCTGCCCGAGATCAACACCGCGCTCTCGCTCACCAACCCGGCCATCGACGACCAGCCCGACAATCTGATTGTCGAAGTCGCGCAGCACCTGGGCGAGCGCACCGTGCGCTGCGTGGCCATGGACTCGACCGACGGCCTGGTGCGCGGCATGCCGGTCAAGAACACCGGCGCGCCCATCAGCATGCCGGTGGGCAAGGAAGTCCTGGGCCGCATCGTCAACGTCGTGGGCAAGCCGGTGGACGAGCGCGGACCGGTCGGCGCCACCAAGTTCCTGCCCATCCACCGCCCGGCGCCCAAGTTCGTCGACCAGTCGGTGAAGATCGAGATGTTCGAGACCGGCATCAAGGTCGTCGATTTGCTCGCCCCCTATCGCCGCGGCGGCAAGATCGGCCTTTTCGGCGGCGCCGGCGTGGGCAAGACCGTCGTCATCCTCGAGCTCATCAACAACGTGGCCAAGAAGCACGGCGGTTACTCCGTGTTCGCCGGCGTCGGCGAGCGCACCCGCGAGGGCCGCGATTTGTACGATGAAATGACCCACTCCAAGCTGTCCACGGGCGAGCCGGTCATTTCCAAGGCCGCGCTCATCTACGGCCAGATGAACGAGCCGCCGGGAGCGCGCATGCGCGTCGGTCTGTCCGCGCTGACCGTCGCCGAGTACTTCCGCGACGAAGAAGGCCAGGACGTGATGCTCTTCATCGACAACATCTTCCGCTTCACCCAGGCGGGTTCGGAAGTGTCCGCGCTCCTCGGCCGCATCCCGTCGGCCGTCGGTTACCAACCCACCCTGTCGACCGAGATGGGCATTCTGCAAGAGCGCATCACCTCGACCAACAAGGGCTCGATCACCTCGGTGCAGGCCATCTACGTGCCCGCCGACGATCTCGACCGACCCCGCGCCCGCCACGGCTTTCGCGCACCTTGACGCCACCACGGTGCTCTCGCGCGACATCGCGGCCATCGGCATCTATCCCGCCGTCGATCCGCTGGATTCCACCTCGACGATTCTGTCGCCCGACGTGGTCGGCGCCGAGCACTACCAGGTCGCGCGCCAGGTGCAGAAGGTCCTGCAGCGCTACAAGGAGCTGGTCGACATCATCGCCATCCTCGGCATGGACGAACTGTCCGAGGACGACAAGCTGACGGTGTCGCGTGCGCGCAAAATCCAGCGCTTCCTGTCGCAGCCCTTCCACGTGGCCGAAACCTTCACCGGCCAGCAGGGCAAGTACGTCGAGATCAAGGACACCGTGCGCGGCTTCAAGGAGATCATCGACGGCAAGTGCGATGAGATTCCGGAGCAGGCGTTCTTCATGATGGGCGGCATCGACGACGTGCGCGCCCGCGCCGAGAAGATGGCCAAGGAAAGCTAGTCTCGCGGACACTCCATGCACCTGACGATCACAACCCCACGTGGATACCTGGTTCAGGTCGACGCTGAAGAGATCGTGGCCCCCGGTGTGCTCGGCGAGTTCGGCATTCTGCCCGGCCATATTCCCTTCATGTCCATGCTCAAGCCGGGCGTGCTCAGCTACCGCGCCAAGGACGGAACCAAGTATCTGGCCGTCGGCGACGGCATCCTGCAAGTCGCGCGCGTGGCTGACGGTGACAAGGTCGAGGTCCTGGTCAACCGCGGGGAAAACGGCAAGGACGTCGACCGCGAGGCCGCCCAGCGCGAGCTAGCCGCAGCCGACGCGGAAATCGCGAAATCCAAAGCCGAAAGCCCCGCCGAGCTTAGGCCCATGCAGGACCGCCGCGCCTGGGCCGCCGCCCAAGTCGACGCCACGAACCGCGCTGGGACACACTAGAGGGTTTCAGCACAATCTCGCCATGGAGCATGGCTGTGCGCATCCAGCCGCCGCTATGGTTTGTCATGGAAGAACGGTCGGACGAGGGCGCGATGATGGTGAAACAGCTTGGTTACAATCAGGCATTCTCCCCTGCCCCGTGCCGCCATGAGGGACCCAATAGCCTAGACTGCGCGCTGTAAGGTAGGCAATCCATGCAAATCGCCATCACGACCTTCAATCTCGAGAACCTCTTTTCACGCTACGCTCGTCTTGATGATCCGCTTTCCAATAGCGAGCCCCGAATCATCATGACCGGCGTGACCTCCATCAACTACCAGGGCAATCCTCTTTCGCAAGCCACAACCGTGCTTGAGCGCAACAACACAGCGCGAGCCATTCTCGATTGCGCGCCTGATAGAAGCCCTCAAGGATCTCGTGGGGTCGTCATTGGTCGATCCCTTCGCCCAAGCGATCGCTTCTTGGACGCATTTCTACGTCGGTGCCAATGAGACAAGTCGATTGGACTACATTCTCATCGACAAGTCGCTGTCCATCGCCAGCACGTCGATCTTGCGCAAAGGGATTACCTTGAAATGCGCGTCCGCCGGGGAACGCTATCCCTCGATTGGCCTGGTCGACACCGAGGCAAGCGACCACTGCCCTGTGAGTGTCACGCTTTCTCTCGCCTGATCTAGAGACCGTCTCGTCGTGCAGGGATCTGGAGGTCGCCCACCAGCACCTCAATCTCGGGCATGCGCTGCTGGAGCTCTTCGCGATCCTTGACCGGCAGAAAGCGACCGTCGCGGCCGTGGCGTTCGACGGCCAGGAACTGAGTCGAAAGAAAAGCCGTAACTTGGCCAAGCAGGCGCTCGGCCTGGATGGTCTCCTGACCGTCGACCTTGCGCCGCACGGAAAACCAGTCGAGGTCGAAATCACGATCAATCGCCGCGGCATCCAGCACGAAGGTGTTGGTGTTGAAGAATGGCACCTGGCTGCTGTCGAACCCGGAGGGCAGACGGAACTCCTCGACGATTTGCAGGTGGCCGTCGACGCGCGCGGGAATGCCACCGCGATCGCCTGCCTCCTTGCGTACAACCTCGACCGTCACGCTCTTGCCGCCCTGGCAGTGCGCCCCGATCACACGCGGATCCAGCGATGCGGCCAAGTTGTCCACGTTGGAAATCATCAGCATGCGCCCACCCGATTGCCGGAAGCGCGCCAAGCTGCCCGAGGCACGCAAGGTCGGCAACAAATCCCCGTGCCCAGTCGCGCACAGGGAGGGTTTCCCCGAGGCATCGCGAAAAATATCGCCTGCACTGGTTAAGCGCATGGTCACGGACTGTTCGACTATTTGAACTGGAGTCCTCGGGTGAGCAAACTCGCGCACGGCGCGCTGGATTTCGTCGCTGGTGGCGAAACTGGTCATGAGGAAGATGGGAATGGTGCAGGCATTGCGCTCGGCCACCGCCTGAATATCAGCCAGTTTGAGACGCAAAAACGAGCTGCCGGGGACGACCTCGACCACGGCCTTGACCACGCCTCCAAAACGCGTGGCCATGCCGCCTGCGAGAACCACCATGCCGACTTCGCCTCGGGCAAGGACAGCCTGGCCAATGGCCGAAAGCGTCTTGCCGTCCTTGGTGTCTCGCGGGGCGAGCTCAACCAGATCCGCGGCACCCGGGCAGGTCACGGAGCCGGAAAGACGCTCAGCCCCCGGCGCCCTCGCCGCCCCCAAAAGGGCGGCTCGCATCTTCTCGAAGACTGCCTGATCGAAGCGGAACCGTTTAAGGATTGCCTTCGTTGTCTCGTCCAGATCAGTCATCTAGATTTCTGCTTAGCTAAGATGTCCGTAAGCTGCCTTGGTCACGCGGATTACCCTAACATAGCATCGTTTCCCTAGCTGCACTTCATCGGCTTAGCCACTCATCGGTAGACTACCTTGAGCATCCAGCGCAGCACATCGAGCACCCGCTTGCGATAGGGAAAGCCGAGTTGGCCGCGAAGCCACTGCGCGAGCAACCCGAACATGGGGCGATCCTCGACGATGGTTTGTGGCCTGCAGAACTGCCGCAAGGATTCGGCGCCATGACGAAAGCCGAGGCCGCTGTTCTTTACGCCACCGAGGGGGGCGCCCACGAAGAAGTAGTTCACCAGGACATCGTTGATGCAGATGCTCCCGGTTTGCAGTCTGCACGCCAGCGCAAGTGCGCGTGCCCTGTCCCCCGACCAAATGCAGCCCGAAAGGCCGAGGTGCGAGGCGTTGGCCAAGCGGACGGCCTCTTCGGCGTCGGTCACGCGCAGGATGGGCAAGATCGGGCCGAAGGTCTCCTGGCACGCCACCGCGGCCTCGGGCGGAACCCCATCGAGGACTGTTGGCCGAAAGAACAAACCGGACAAATCGCCCGGCTTTTCCCCGCCCGCGATCACGCGTGCCCCATGCGCCACCGCGTCCGCCACGAACCGTTGGCATCGCTCCAGTTGCTCTTGCTGCATGAGCGGCCCAATGTCCCCATCTCCGCCCTTGCCCAGTCGCAGTCTTCCAGTTTCTTCAGCCACCAGCCGGGCGAATTCGTCGGCCACGGCCTCCTGGACGAGCGCGCGCTCGACTCGAATGCAGACCTGCCCTGCCCCGGCGAATGCACCCCAGACCGCAGCATGCGCGGCGGCTTGCAGATCGGCGTCGGCAAGGACAATCAGGGCCGATTTTCCACCAAGCTCGGTCACACACGGAATCATGCGTTCGCCCGCGCGGCCCGCCACCCGTCTGCCGGCGGCCAACCCGCCGGTGAAGAACACCATGTCGCAAGCGTCAACCAAAGCGCTTCCAGTTTCGGCCCCACCCTCGACCACCTGAAAAACCCCCTCGGGCAGTCCGCTTTCCCGCCACAGGGTCCGCATCCTACGCGAGGTCTGTGGCGTGTGGGGCGAAGGCTTGAGCACCACGCTGTTGCCCGCCAAGAGAGGCGCCACGGCATCGCCGAAGTTGTTCAGCAGAGGGAAGTTCCAAGGTCCGATGACCGCCACCACGCCATGGGGCTGCCAGTTCACCCTGGCCCGCTTGTGCGGAAAGATGAGCGACCCACGCCGGGATTCGCCGAGCATGCGCCGTCCTGTTGCCCCGGAGAGAAAGCGCGTGACCTCGCACAAGTAGGCAATCTCGAACCCGATGGCTTCAAAGGGTGGCTTGCCGGTCTCGGACGAGATAACGCGCGCAAGCTCTTCGTCCGCGCGCGCCCGCGCTGCCAGCCTGCGCAGCAGCCGCCCACGCTCACGGAAGGCAAGCCCAGCCCACTTGGGTTGAGCCGTTCGCGCTTCGGCAACCGCGGCAGCAACGTCGGCGCACGCACCATCTTTACCATCGGCCATAGTCAAACCCATTGGCACGCTGGAAGAGCCCAGCAGCTCAAACCATAGCCCAATCTTTTTGCGCGAGCTAGGGCGCCGCCAATGGAGAGTCTAGGAGGCTACTGCGTGGGCCTCGCTGCGAACCTTGTCCATATCCAGTGTCTTGATCTGGTCGATGAGTTTCTGTAGCGCGTGCCCAGGCAATGCGCCCGCCTGTTCGAAGACAAGCAGTCCATCGCGAAAGGCCATCAAGGTCGGAATTGCCTGAATGCCGAACTCCATCGCCAAGTCCGGCTCCTCCTCGGTGTTGACCTTGCCGAAAACAATATCGAGGTTCTCGTCGGCAGCCTTCTCGAAAATCGGGGCAAACGCGCGACAAGGTCCGCACCAGGGCGCCCAGAAATCAACAAGGACGATTCCCGTCTTGATTTGTTCCTTGAACGTCGCATCCGAAAGGGCCGTTGGTGCCATGACTTTGTACTCCTGCCTATTTAGAATCCGCAGGGAGCAGAAGGTTTCACGCGCCGACAGCAAGCGGAAAAAACAACGAGAATTCAGAACCCCCGCCAGGTCGGTTTGTCACCTCGATGTAGCCGTGATGTTCGTCGATCAGGCGGCTGGCGATGGACAGTCCAAGACCGGTGCCATTCTCCCGCGTCGAGAAGAACGGGTCGAAGATGCGCTCCCGGTCCGCCTCTTTGATGCCTGGACCTTGATCGAGGACACCGACGACGGCGAACTTGCCGTGCGACAGCGATTGCGCCGTGCCTTGGACCGCGACCTGGCCACCTTCGGGCGTGAATTGCACCGCATTGAGTAGGACGTTCAGCAGAATTTGCGTCACCTTGTCCGGATCCCCTTGGATGGCCAGGTTTGGGGTTTG
>CAVRSU010000016.1:0-171530 GCA_963723955.1 uncultured delta proteobacterium | reverse complement strand
ACCCTCGCCTGAAGGCGAGGGGTTCCGGTCCCGACGGTAAGTCGACTGAAGGCCTCGCCGCCGAGCAGGCCATTACTCCGTCACCTTGAATCCGTCGTCGTCCTGGGGCTCGACATCTTGCGACTCTATGTACTTCGAGATTACCTCGTCGGTTACATTGCCGCTGGTTGCGACAAAGTACCCTCGTGCCCAAAGATGTCGGCCCCAGAACTCCTTGCGCAGCACCCTGAAATCCCGCAACAGCTGAATCGACGTCCTTCCTTTGATGGCCTGCATTAGCCGGCTCGGCGACAAGGTCGGAGGTGCGCTCAACAGCAGATGCACATGGTCCGGCCTCACGTGCCCCTTGATGATCTCCACGTCCAGTGCGTGGCAAATTCGCCGCACCAACTCCCGCACTCGCAAGCCAACATCTCCTCGCAGCACCGGCTTGCGGTACTTCGGGATGAAAACGAAGTGGTAGTGCAACGTATAGATGCTGTGCGACCCCTTGCGGTACTCGGCCATTTCACCATCGTACCGCAAGCCTCCTAAAGGCTTCGCCTGAAGGCGAGGGGTTTCACCCATCCCCGAGCGGGGACACTAATCGCGGACATTGGTGACTTCGAGAATCGGTGGAATGCCGCCGTGAACGCCCTCGAAGATGCCATCAAGGTTCTTCGGCACCCTCAGGAGTACGGCGCAATCAGCTCGGCGTTTCTCCCGTACGTGTCCATACTGCCCGTATTTGCTGCGCTACGAGCTCATGCGAAATCACTCCCCGCTCATCGACAGCTCGACGCGCGGCGTAAGCTCCGACACTGGTACTGGGCATCGGTCTTTACCAATCGCTATTCAGGATCCGTCGAGTCCACCAGTTCCCGCGATTTTCTCGATCTCAAAGCTTGGTTCGATGACGACGCGGTCGAGCCATCGCTGATCTCCGAGTTCGCTGCGCGGTTCCGTTCTCTGGAATTACGCAAGGAAACAAAGAGAGGTACCTCGGTTTATAACGGGGTCTTTAATCTGCTGGTTCTTCAAGGGGCGCGCGACTGGATGACGGGAGACATACCCCAGCATGGTGACTTGGATGATCATCATATCGTGCCAGCCTCTTGGGGGAAGGAGCACCTTCCAGGGAATGTCGTCGGCACCATTCTCAACCGAACGCCCATCACGGCAGGGACGAACCGGTACGTCATCAATGATCGTTTGCCGAACGAATATCTGCCTGAGTTGATAAAGGAGAATGGCGAATCGACCGTCCGCGCTATCCTGGAATCGCATTTCGTATCGCCCACGGCGCTTGCCATCCTACTTCGGAATCCGTTCACGTCCGATGACTTCGACGCCTTCACGGCCGAGCGCCAAAGAACGATTCAAGGTGCGATCGAGAACCTACTCATCAAAGAACGCCTCGATTTGGCGCCCCAGCTTCGTGAGCTCGACGCGAAGGTCGAGTTGGTAGAGCTTGGCCTGCGAGCCCTTATCGAGGGTGCTCTTGCGAAGGATAGCAGCGGGATCCCTCTGCATGTATCGCAGAAGGTCAGCGAGCGAATCTCTCGCGCGCTCAAGAAGAATGCATCCATGGACCAGGAGCACTACTCGAAGGTGGCTGGCATGCTTGAATTCTTTGACCTGCGAGAGCTGCAGGACACGATCGTCGGTAAGGCGCTGTGGCCACGCTTTGAGGCGACCTTCGGTAGCAAGGAGGCATTAGCGACGAAGCTCGATCAACTCGCCGAGCTAAGGAACGGTATTCGCCACAGCCGAACGGTGAGCGATATCACCCGAAAGGAAGGCGAAGCCTCGCTACTCTGGTTCAGCCAAATACTCGTCCTGTGACCGGTGCTGCAGACGCCTGCACATCGTCGGCGAACACCGTCGTGTCGACGCGCCCCCCACGAGTGGCGTAGTATTCCGCGCCGTGCCTACCCAAATCTCTCTCTTCATGATCTCTATTGCGTCCGTCGTCCTGGCTTGCGCGAAGGCTCCGGCGAAATCGCCTGGCTCCTCGCCGCAGACAACGGTCAGCGTCGGCAAGGGCAGCGACGAAAGGGATCTGCAGAGGGATCTGCAGAGGGATCTGATCGACAAGCTGGATCGCATCGTGCACGATCACCGCGCCACCATCGTGCTCCTGGCCGACGAACCCGTAGCGGGCGTTCCAGAAACCACCGTGGCCTGGCTTGTCCACGAGCGAATGCAAGAAGGCCTCGATGCGCTTTCCGAGCGCCTCAGCCTCTCGCCCGCGGGCCGTGAGATTTTCCTCGGGAGGTTGGAGAATGAACCCACTTGGCGCGACGGGGACAAGCTGGCGTTCAAGGATCTACTATCGGAATTGCCCGCCTCGCCTCGGTTGGATCACGATCGACAGGTCCTGCAAGGCATCCAGAATCGATACGATGCCGAGGTGAAGCTCATCCTGGGGCGCTTGCCCACGCGGGGAATGGTGGATCGGCGCGAGGCCTGGGAAGACTACCTGGCTTCCGTGCGCGCCAGCCTGACCAAGGAAGCCCTGCTGGCTGAGCTTGATCCGATTGGTGGACAGGTTGTTTACGTCGTTCCGTCGTCGGTTAGCATGTTGTCACAGTCGCAAAGAGAGGTCACGCCGCTTCCTTCATTGCCAGTTGCTCGCGGTGCCTTTGTTCGGCCTGGGCAGGCGAAATGTAGCCGATGGACGAGTGACGCCGCTGCTGGTTGTAGAACACCTCGATGTAGTCGAACGACTCCCTCTTCGCGTCAGCGTAGCTCGCGAACTTTTCCCCCAGCTCGAATTTAAAGGTCGAGAACCAGCTCTCCATCGCAGCATTGTCGTAGCACTCGCCACGGCGGCTCATACTGCATACGATGCCTCTGTCGTTGAGCATGTTCTGGTAGTCCTCGCTGGCGTAGGGGCTGCCCTGGTCCGAGTGGTGGAGCAACCCGGCGTCTGGGCAACGCCTTCGGGTAGCCATTTCTAGTGCCTTAAGCACGAGGTGTCGGTCGTTGACGGCAGACAGTGCCCACCCAACAACGAATCGCGCGAACAGATCGACGATCACGGCCAGGTAGAGTTTGCCGCCGCTCTCGCCTATCAACAATTCGGTGGTGTCCCCCACCCAGCGTTGGTTGGGCCGCTCGGCCTGGAATTGGCGATCCAGGATATTGGGCGCCACCGGCTGGTCGTGCTCGCTCATCGTGGTGCACTTGTACCGGCGTCGCCTACGGGCCTGGAGCCCTTCTTGCTGCATCAGCCGGATGACACGCTTGCGACTGACGTGCTCACCTTTCGCGGCCAAGTCCGCGAGCACGCGCGGACTGCCGTAGGTCTTGCGGCTGTGCTCATGGGACTCCTTGACTAGGACTGCCAGCCGTTGGTCGTCGCGTTGGTGCTGGGACTCCGGACGTGCGCACCAGGCATAGAACCCGGTGCGCGAAACACCAAGAACCCGACACCAAAGCGAGAGAGGCTCGTTGGCCTTCTTCTCGGCGATGAGCGCGAACTTCATGCGCTCTCCTTCGCGAAGAAGGCCGCGGCTTTTTTTAGGATGTCCCGCTCCATTCGCAGCACACGGTTCTCACGCCGCAACTGCGCCAGCTCCGCGCGTTCCTCGGTTGTCAGACCGGTCTTGCCCTTGCTCCTATCTGCTCTAGCCTGATTCATCCAGCCGCGCAGGACCGATTGGGACAGGTCCAGGTCATCGGCGACCTGTGCCACCGCTTTCTTCTCATCCAAGACCAGCGCTACTGCCCCTGCCTTGAACTCGTCAGTGAACGTGCGCCTCGGCCGTCGGTGTTTCGTCTTGTCTTCCATCTTTGCCACGGTATCCGCCTTTCGTTGGGTGTCCACGAAAACGGATCAAGCTCAGGCTGAATTCAAAACCGAGCTGGATTCCCTGAGCGGAGGCACCCGCTCGCGTTCGGGCATGGCATGGAAGGACGACGCCGAGCAAATCACCGGACGGAGCTTTCCCGAAAAGGCGCTGCTGCTCACGTTCGACGACGGCCCCTCGACGAAACACACCCCCGCGGTGCTGGAGGTCCTAAAACGGTATGGCATCAAAGCCGTGTTCTTCGAGGTGGGGCGCAACCTGGGCAAAACACAGAGTCTCGCGAAAGAAGAACTCGAAGCTGGCCACGCGCTGGGCAACCACACCTTCACCCACGCGTTCTTGCCCAAGCTCAGCGACGACAAGCTGGAGGAACAGCTCACCGACACCACCCAGGCCCTTCTTCCCACCACCAAGACCGCGCCTGCGCTTTTCCGTCCGCCCTACGGCGCACGCAGCGAAGAGGTTCTGAAGATCGCTGCCAAGCTGGCCATGAAGACCGTGCTGTGGAACATCGATTCCATGGACTGGGCCGATCCCGTGCCCGCCTCCGTCGCCAAGCGCGTGCTCTCCCAGATCGAAAAAGAAAAGCGCGGCATCGTGCTTTTTCACGATATCCACGAACGCGCCGCCGAAGCGCTCCCGTCCATCTTGGATGCCCTGATCAAACAGGGTTACACATTCTTGGCCTGGGACGGAAAAGCCTTCGTGACCACGCGCGGTGGCTCGGGCGAGGCGGCGCTGGCCGCGGGAACGACCTTGGCCCAGGCGCCACTTTACCGCGAGAGCTGGGCCGTGGTTGTCGGTGTGAACGACTACAAGAGCTGGCCCCGGCTGTCCTACGCCGTGAACGACGCCACCGCCATGCGCGACTTGCTGATTCGCAAATTCGGCTTCGCGCCCGACCACATCAGGACCTTGCTGGACGGCGACGCCACTCGCGCGAACATTCTGGCGGCCCTAGGCGACGACTTGAGCGACAGCAAGAAGGTGGCGCGCGCGGATCGCGTGTTCGTGTTCTTCGCGGGCCACGGTGCCACGCGAAAGCTTCCCAGCGGCAAGAGCCAGGGCTATGTAATCCCGGTGGACGCCGATACCAAGAACCTGCAAAGCCAGGCCATCTCCATGACCAACTTCCAGGACATCGCCGATGCCATCCCGGCCAAGCATGTCTTCTTCGTCATGGATGCGTGCTACAGCGGACTGGCGCTCACGCGGGGTGGAGGTGGCAACACCGGTGGCGATCGACGACAGTACTGGGAGGAGATCACGCGACGCTCGGCCCGCCAGGTGATGACCGCAGGCGGCGCCGACGAACAGGTTGCCGACACGGGGCCGAGTGGCCATTCCATCTTCACCTGGACGGTCCTGCAAGGTTTAGAGGGCAAGGCCGACCTGGACGGCGATGGCGCCATCACCGCTTCCGAGTTGTCCGCCTATGTCGCGCCCAGCGTGTCGTCGTTGTCTCGACAGACCCCGGCCTTTGGCTCTTTGCCGGGGAGCGAGGGCGGCGAATTCGTTTTCGTCTCGAAGGGCGAGGAGGAATTCCTCAGCGAGGAGTCCCATCAGCTCGATGCCCAGGCCATCGCGCTCAATGCAACCCTGGAAAAGATCCGCAAGCAGGTGGAGGAGAAACGGGCCAGGGTGGACGCACTGAAGGGAGAGCTGGCCGCGGCGACGGCCTCGTTGGAAAATTCCGGCGGCGCGAAGAAGGATCGAGCTGCGCGCACAGTCCCCGACGGTGGTGGAGCGAGCCCGGCTTCGCCACCGGTCTTGCTTCCGCCCACTGCCTCGGCCATGAGCGCTGTCGAGTCGCGCCGCGAGGTTGACCGCGGCATGGGGCTGTTCCGCGAGAAGCGCTACCCGGAAGCTGTCCAGGCCTTCGCAACAGCCCTGAAGCACAAGCCCGACAACGTACTGGCAGCGAACAACCTTGGGTTTACCTATGTGAAGATGGACCAACTGCCCGAGGCCATCACCTGGTACGAGAAAACCCTGGTGCTCGACCCTATGCGCGCCCTGGCCTACGCCAACCTGGGAGACGCATACGCCAAGGTCGAACGAATCGACGATGCCAAGCGCGCCTACACACGTTTCTTGGAGCTTCGTCCCGACCACAAGCTCGCCCCCGCAGTACGCGAACGGCTAGCCAAGTTGTCGTCGCAGCAGCCCTGACGCTGACACCGGCACACACGAACCGACACAAGAGACCTAGATCACTGCTGCGCCAACGCCGAAGCCATCGCGACCTGTGCGACTTGAGGAGCGAAACCCGGTGGGATGCATGAAACCCGATGTATAGTTCGACAAGCTTGATGCCGGCCGCTCGCCGGTCTTTTTGTTCCTGAGGTATTCTCTAATGAAAATAGCCCGCAACAGACGTTCATTGTCCACTGACCGACCTGCACCTCATCTGACAAGGACGTGTGTCGCGGCGATGCTTGTGCTTGCCTCCGTTGGCTGCACCAATCCCGTTGTCGACAATGGCAACGCAGGAGGCGGTGGGGCAAGAGGAGACGCGGGTGGTCTCGACCCCGGTGCCGGAGGCAGCGGGGCGGTAACCATCAAGTTCGACAGCTCGGTTGGCACCGGAGGCGCAACCGTCGACGCCGGGATCGTGTGCAGCGGCACCAACACTGCCGGGTGCAAGCCCCAATATCCCCCGGCCTGCGGCGATGGGATCAACAACCAAAATGGCATCGAGGAGTGCGACGACGGCAACGTATTGCCGGGCGACGGTTGCAACGGCAACTGCAAGGTCGAGCCCCACTGGATTTGTCCGAAAGCCGGCCCCTGCACCAAGAGCATCGTCTGCGGGGACGGCCAGATTGGCGCGGGCGAGGTATGCGACGACGGCAACACCATCGACAACGATGGCTGCAATTCCACTTGCACGGTTCAGGACCCCGCCTTCAAGTGCGACGTTCCTGGGCAACCCTGTGTCCGCCTCTCGCAGTGTGGAAACAAACGCATCGAACCGGGCGAGAACTGCGACGACGGCAACTCGGCCAGCGGGGATGGCTGCAGCGACACTTGCCAGCTCGAGGGCGGTTGGGTGTGCCCGACGCCCGGCGCTCCGTGCAAGGAGGCCGCACGGTGCGGTGATGGCGTCGTCCAAACCTCGATTGGCGAAGCATGCGACGATGGCAACCAGAAGGACGGCGACGGGTGTTCGGCCGACTGCAAGACCAAAGGTACGGGCTGTACGTGCACGCCGGGCAAGTTGTGCGTCTGTCCGGTCGTCAAGTGCGGCAACGGAATCCTCGAGGGTACCGAACAATGCGACGATGGCAACACCACCAGTGGCGATGGTTGCTCAAGCGACTGCAAGGCCGTCGAGGCGGGGTTCCAGTGCCGAGTGGCCGGAAAGCCTTGCATTGCCAAGTGTGGTGACGGCAAGGTTCTGAAAGGCGAGGAGTGCGACGACGGCAACACGACGAATGGCGACGGCTGTTCGAGCACCTGCCAGGTCGAGCCCGGGGCCGACTGTCCGACCCCAGGACAGGCCTGCAACAGGGCCAAGTGTGGCAACGGAATCGTAGAAAAGAGCGAGCAGTGCGACTGCGGCACGGACCCAATGAACCTGCCATTGGGCTGCAAAGGCGTGAACGGTTTGTTCTACGGCGACCCCAAGAACCCAGGCTGCTCCAAGACCTGCACCAAGGAGCCCAACTGCTTGGACAGCTCCGGCAAAACCCAAGCATGCGCGGCAACCTGCGGAGACGGCAACATCGATCCAGGTGAAGATTGCGACGATGGAAACCTGGTGGATGGCGATGGTTGTTCGTCGAAATGCAAGATTGAAGGTGGCTTCTCTTGCCCGACCACGACTGGCCAAGACTCCACGACCTGCGCGTCGGGAGCCGGCCAGTGTCTTGAATTGCCCATGATCTACCGTGACTTCCAGCCCGAGAATGCCGCCACGGGTGGACACCCGGATTTCTACTTCCTCGGCACGAAGGGCGGCAGCTCCAGCACACCAACGACCATCTGTGTGCCCAACTCCGGCGGGCCCGCCAAGGGCAATGACTCGACCGCGCGCTGTTGGGACATTACTGCGTCGGCGCTGCTCAATGGCAAACCACAATACAACGCCTCTCGCTCCAGCAATACCTGCGCGTGTCAGTTCAGCGACTGGAGCATGGGCAATGCGAGCCATATTCCCAGCGGCTATACCCAAACTGACAGTCCTCTTTCGAGCGACTTCGTCAGCGCTGGCACCTCGGTCAGCTTTACCGGCCCGTCGGGCGCGGTCTCGGGAACTATCACTGGCTACACCTCGGGCAACCCCGCAGGTCCGGTCTTCAAGGGCACAGTGCCCATCGTCAAGGACAAGAAGAGCTTCGACCAGTGGTTCAACGACGACACCAGTGTGAACAAGACTTTCACGGGTGTGCTCGAAATGCCATTGATCGGTACAAACATCTACCAATACGCCAGCAAGACGCATCTGGCGGGTCCCGACGCTGGTTTCTTCCCTCTCGATACCCTGAATCCCAGCCAGGCCACGCTGTGCAACTTGTGGCCCTACTGGAACCGCGCCAACGGAAGTCCCATCTGGGGTAGCTGTACCGGCGACCAATATTTCTTTCCGCCCCGCGTGGTCCAGTCGGACTGTCCGAACCAGAACCCGCTCAGCAACGGCTGTTGGGTGACCAGCGTGGCCGGCGTAAAGCACGACTCCTACTTCACGACCGAGGCGCGCTACTACTTCGCCTATGACAAGACGAATGGCATCTCTCTCCAGTTCTTCGGCGATGACGACCTCTTCATCTTCATCAACGGTATCCTGGTTCTCGATTTGGGTGGCGTTCACCAGCAGCTACCAGGCAAGGTCACCGTTACGGGTGATCCGGGAACCGCGACCATCATCGAAGGCGGCTGCCTGGATAGCCTCGGGAACCTCCCGCCGCCGACCGCAGCCAGCTACACCGCAGGGGGATGCGCGCCCACCAATTCGGCCCCCCCGCCTCCGGCTTCCCCGGATGATTTCCGACAGCGGACGGTTAACCTTGGCCTAGGCGACGGCAAGGTCTACGAGATCGCCATCTTTGGCGCCGACCGGCACCCACCCGAGTCGAACTACCAGCTTACCTTGAGTGGTTTCACGACCAAGCGCTCGGCCTGCCAGCCTCGCTGCGGTGACGGCGTCGCCTCGGCCGGGGAAGAATGCGACTGTGGCGACGGAACCGGCGCGACGCCCGCGAGCTGCCCCGGGCCGAACGGCACCCCCTCGTACAGCGGCTGCACCGTGGACTGCAAGTGGGGTCCCTACTGCGGCGACGGTGTCAAGAGCGACGGCGAGGAATGCGACAACGGCATCAACAGCGACGACTACGGTACGGCCAGCGGATGCGCTCCTGGGTGCAAGCTTCCCGCACGATGTGGCGACGGCAAGGTTCAGAGCGACTTCAATGAAGAGTGCGACGACGGATCGAAGAACTCGATCAGCAATGATCCCAACACGGCGTATGGTCTGTGTATGTCGAACTGCCTACGCGGCGGACGCTGTGGCGACGGAGTCAAGAACGGCCCGGAGGCATGCGACGACGGTGCCAACGATGGAACCTACGGAACTTGCAATCCCGACTGCACGCAGGCGCCGTGGTGTGGCGACGGTGTGGTCCAAGCCGAATACGGCGAGGATTGCGAGCCCACGATGAAGGACGATCCGAACTGCACCAAAGCCTGCCGCTTCCCCGGTGGATGCGGCGATGGCAAGATCGAACCGCCCGAACAATGCGACGACGGGGCGCAGTTCAACACCGGCGCCTACGGCGGCTGCGCGCCGAGCTGCATCTTCGCCCCACACTGTGGCGACGGCATCAAGAATGGCCCGGAGGAGTGCGACGACGGCATCCTTGACGGCTCCTACGGTGGCTGTACCCCGCAATGCAAGCTGGCGCCTCACTGCGGCGATGGAATCATCAACGGCCAGGAGGAATGCGACGACGGACCCAACAACGGCAACGACGGCCTGTGCTCCACGCAGTGTAAGAGCATCATCTGGGCTCCCCCGTAGCAGAGCCGCTCCTTACTCTTGACACCCCCAAACCCTGGCAGGAAAGTGGTCACCAATAATGGAGGCACGAATGCGCTGGTACCACTATGTCGCGTACTTTTTCGGCGGGGGCTTTCTCGCGAACACGCTGCCCCATCTTGGGAACGGAATCTCGGGGCACGCCTTCCAGAGCCCATTCGCATCGCCGCCAGGTGAGGGGCTGTCCTCGTCGACGGTCAACGTCTTGTGGGGCCTATTGAACCTGGCCATCGGCTATCTACTCGTGTGCCGCGTGGGCAAATTCGACCTGCGGAACACCAGGCACGTAGTCGTCCTCGGGGCGGGTGCTCTAGCCATGTCCATCATGCTTGCACGCGCATTTGGTCGCTTCCACGGGGGCCTGTGACCTAGCTCCCAGCCCCTTGGTCCCCAGCACACGACGGGTAACTTATCTGACATCCACGGATCCCCGACCTCAGAAAACTGAGAGCAAAGGGTCCGACGGGCCGCCAGATCTCTTGCAGCCGAGGTCCGCAGTTCGCACGCGAACGAACGGGCCAATGGGCCAGGACTCGGCCGAACCTGCTTGTGGCGGCGTGGCATAGCCGTTGCAAATGGCAGGACTCGGTACCGTTGGCTACCTGGACCGAGGATCTTGCCCAAAGCCCGCGTTGGCAGGGCAAGCAAGGAGGCACCATGACGACGTTCGTCCGAAGAACCACAGGCCTATGGATGGTATTGCCAGCTTTTCTGCTCATCACAGCCTGCGGCGGACTCGCTGGACGCCCAGGTGATGACAACCGAGCTCCACCCGTAGTGTCAGGAACGACGGACAATGCCACGACGGCTCATCTGACGGTTGGCGAGGCGGGGATCACGGGGCAGGTATCAGGAGGGATCATGCACCTGCAGATCCCTGTGTCGAACCCCGACACCCAAGCATCGGCGGGCTCGCTCGTGGTTGCGGTGATTGGCGTCGACGGGGCAAAGACCATCGAGACGCGGGAGGTTGCTTTCCAGATCGGTCCCGGCGCGAGCAGCACTGTCGCTGTCGACTTCAAGACCCTTGCCGACGTCGCCAGCCAGGCCGACTGGGTCAGGTATAGCGTGAGCATCACCAGTCCTGAGGTGAAGGATCTGCGGGTCACGCGCAGCCTGCTCACCGCGCTCGGCAACTACGAGGTCAGGATTGAAGGCCCTACCACCGTGACCCGCGGGCGGCAGGCCAGCTACCGCGTGCGCACTCAAGACCCGGTGACCTACCAGGTCCGCCCGGACGAGCCGGTACAACTGATCGTGCGCAAGGGCAACGATGTGGTCTTGACCAAGGAGGGGACCACCGGCGACAAGGGCGACATCGTGTTCGACGTCGTGCTCGACGTCGAAGGCGACGTCACCGTCGAGGCGCAGGCCACCATGCAGGGCACCAGCGTGAACGTCTCGGATTCGGCAACGGTGAAGGCTGCCGGCAACCGCGTCCTGCTCACCACGGACAAGCCCATCTACCAGCCCGGCCAGACCATTTACCTGCGTGCGCTCGCGCTCGAAAACCTGAGCAAGAACCCGGTCTCCGGTCAGCCGGTGTTGTTCGAGATCGAAGACGGCAAGGCCAACAAGATTCTCAAGCGCAGCCTCACCAGCGACAGCTACGGCCTGGCCTCTACGCAGTTCACGTTGGGCCAGGTGCTGAACCTGGGCACCTTCACGGTGCGGGTGACGGTCGGCGCCGACAAATCCGAGAAGACCGTCGAGGTTTCCCGCTACGCTCTGCCCAAGTTCAAGGTCGACGTGAGCGCGGACAAGCCCTGGTACACGCCAGGCGCAACGGTGACTGGCGCCATCAATGCGAACTATTTCTTCGGCAAGGCGGTGGCTGGGGCGGATGTGCAGATCACGGCGGCGACGATGGACATCGGTCAGACCGTGTTTCAGAAGGTGATCGGCAAGACCGACGCCAAGGGAAGCTACGCCTACTCGGTGAAGCTGCCCGCGCAGCTCGTGGGCCTGCCCATCAACGGCGACAATGCCGCCGTCAACTTGCACGTGGAAGTGACGGATACCGCCGGACAGAAGGTGCTGCAGGACCAGACCCTCACCGTGGCGAGCAAAACCCTGCGCATCGCCCTCGTGCCCGAGGGGACGGTCATCGTGCCCGGGCTCGACAACCACATTGATGTGTTCGTGACCGATCCGCTGGGCAGCCCGGCGGCGGCTGCGACGGTCGAGGCCAGCACCGCCGGTGCTACCGTGGTGGGCAGCGGTAGTACCGACGCCTTTGGGCATTTCTCGTTCACATGGAACCCGGCTGCGAGCGGGGCCTCACAACTGACGGTGAACGCCACCGGCAAGGACGGCGTGGCGGTCAGCGAGACCTTCAGCCTGAGCAGCCAGGCCGGCACGGCGCACCTGCTGGTGCGCACCGATCAGGCTGTCTACAACATCGGCGACACCGTGGCGGTCGAGGTCATTACCGAGAAGGACGAGAACACCGTCTACATCGACTGGGCCAACAACGGCCAGACCGTCGACATGCGCACCCTGGATGTGGTGGATGGGACGGCCAGCTTCAAGACCACCCTCGACACCAGCCTGCGCGGCACCAACCGCATCGATGCCTACATCGTCGGCAGCGACGGCAACATCGTGCGCACCGGCCGCACCATCTTCGTGCGCGACCAGGGCGCCCTGTCGGTGGAGATGACCACCGACCAGCCCCAGTACCAGCCGGGCAAGCCGGCCCAGATCACCTTCTCGATCAAAGACGAAACCGGCGCACCCGCGGTGGCTGCGCTGGGCGTGCAGGTGGTCGACGAGGCGGTATTCGCCCTGGTGGATTCCCGCCCAGGACTATTGCGCAGCTACTTCGAGCTCGAGGACGAGTTCGCACAGCCGAGCTACGAGATCCGCCCGCCCCTCGTCGATTTCGACAGCTTGCTCTTCAGCGAGACCGCGGCATCCGACAAGACGGCGGCCAGCGCGGCCCAGAGTCGGGCCGCCGCTGCATTCGCCGCCCTGGGTGACGGAGGTGTCACGGGTATGCGGCGGGGGAGCTGGGCCGGGCTCGGTCCCGAGGTGAAGACCCAGCTTGCGCCCTACTACACCTCGGCCAAACAGCGCTTGCTTGCGACCGTCAGCCAGACCACCGCTGCCGCCATCGCCGCGCTCAAGGACCAGGGCTGCAGTCCTTCAGGCTACTACTGTTCGGCCAAGAGCCAACCATTCTACGTCCTTCTGCAGGCCGAGGTCTCCCGGCGGTTGACCGGCCAGATTTTCGACTTCTGGGGCAATCCCTATCGCACGAGCGCGCAATCCATGGACGTGGTGGATCTATCCACCAGCGGGCCAGACGAGAAGGCGAACACGGACGACGACGAGACCCTGACCTTCGCCATCACCGAGCTCGACCTGCCCGCAGGCACGAAGACTGACCTGGGAATGGGTGGCGCGACCAGCGCCGATGCCGGGATGGTTCTCGTCCTTGGCGGCGGCCCCGCGATGCCGCCGGCGTTCAGCGTGCCCGCGACGGCGGGTGCTGGCGGCGCCGCAGGCATGGCTGGTTCGACTGGAACCACCACGGCTGGCAGCGAAGGCGCGTCGGGCGGCGACGAGCCGCGCGTGCGCCAAGATTTCCCCGAAACCCTCTACGTGAATCCCCAGCTCATCACAGGATCGGATGGCACGGCCAGCATCACCGTCGACATGGCTGACAGCATCACCCAATGGCGGGTTTCTTCATTGGCCCACACCATGAGCGGCAAGATGGGCGGCGGCGAGGGCGCGATCCGCGTGTTCCAGGAGTTCTTCGTCGACATCGACTTCCCAGCCACCCTGACCAGGGGCGACCAGGTGAGTTTCCCCATCGTGGTCTACAACTACCTCGATACGGCACAGACGGTGCGAGTCGAAATGCAAACGGCCGACTGGTTCACGTCGCTCGGCGGAACCGGCGTCGACGTGGCGCTCGACCCCGGTCAGGTGGCCGGCGTCCGCTTCCCGGTGCGCGTGGACAAGGTAGGCCGCCAGACCATGACCGTGAAAGGTACCGGCGGAACGCGCTCGGACGCCGTGGCGCGCACCGTGCTGGTGGTCCCCGACGGCCAGGCGGTTCCCGTGGCGGTCTCCGGTGCGCTGGCCGCGGGCACGATCACCAGCACGGCGAGCTTCCCCGCCGCCGCGGTGGCAGGCTCGCAGCAGCTCTACCTCAACGTCTACCCGGCCTACCTGTCGCAGGTGGTTAGTGGCATGGACAGCCTGCTGCGCGTTCCGACGGGCTGCTTCGAGCAGACCACGTCGACGGCGTGGCCCAACGTCCTCGTCACTGCTTATCTGCAGCAGACCAAGCAGCTCAAGCCCGAGATCCAGCTCAAGGCCGAGTCGCTCATGTCGGCCGGCTATCAGCGCCTGCTCACCTTCGAGCACAAGGGCGGCGGCTATTCGTGGTTTGGCGAGCAGGATCCGGCGCCCTGATCTTTCCGTCACCGCGTTCGGCCTCATGGAGTTCGCCGACATGGCCAAGGTGCAGACCGCGGACGATGCCATGATCGCGCGCACGCGCGACTGGCTGCTCGGCAAGCAAAACGCGGACGGGTCGTGGCAGGGCGACAAGTCCGAGTTCTTCACTTTCCAGACCAGCCTGGTACGCAATACCGCGTTCGTGGTGTGGGCCTTGGCCTCTGCGGGCTACACCGGGCCCGCGCTGGCGAGCGGCCTCGGCTACGTCAAGCAGAACCTCGATACGGAGAAGCTCGACGCGTATTCGCTGGGCATCATCGCCAACGCCTTCCAGACCGCGGCGCCAAGCGATGCGACGGCCAGCAAGCTGATGGACATGCTGCTCGCCCTCAAGAAGGTCGACGGGGACAAGGTGTCCTGGGATTCGGGCGGGACGCAGACTTGCTTCTACGGCGGCGGCAACGACGCCGATACCTCCGCCACAGCGCTCGCGACCCACGCGCTCCTGCTGGCCGGGGGCAACAAGGACACGGTGGACAAGGCGCTCGCCTACCTGGCTGGCACACGCGACTCGATGGGGAACTTCGGCTCCACCCAGGCCACCATCTGGACCCTGCGCGCCCTGCTCTTGGCCGCCAGCAAGGGCAGCGACGGCGCCGTGGGCAGCCTCGACGTTGGCGTCGACGGGGCTACGTTCACCACCCTGGCGCTGACCGCGGATCAGTCGGACGTGATGACGACGGTGGATCTGTCCACCCTCGCCACCACCGGCGATCACGCGGTCACGCTGACCTTCGCCGGCACCGGCAAGGTCAGCTACAACCTGGTGGCGCAGTACAACCTCCCCTGGGCCAGCGCCCCTGCGACGCCGAGCGGTCCCCTCAGCGTGAGCGTGGCCTACGACAAGACCAGCCTCGTGCTGAACGAGAGCGCGACCGCCACCGTCGTGGTGAACAACAACACCGCCAGCGTGCAGAACATGATCATGGTGACCCTGGGCCTGCCACCCGGTTTCCAAGTGGCGACCGAGGATCTCGACGCATACAAGACCAGCCAGGTCCTGTCTGCATACGAGATCACCGGCAAGCAGTTGATGCTCTACCTGTCCACGCTGCCCGCGTCCGGCAGCCAGACCTTCAAGTACCACCTGCAAGCCACCATGCCAGTCACCGCCAGCGACGGTGGCGCCGAGGTCTACCTCTACTACCAGCCCAAGCAGCGCAGCGCCGCCCAGGCCGTCACGTTGCAGGTGACCGAGGCCCAGACGTCGATCTGAGCCCGGATCTGCCGAGTCGTTCGCGACAAGCAAGGACTGTCGTGACGAATCTCTCGTCCTAGCGAAATCCGTGGATCTTCAACCGGATTGGGAATGATGGCGCCGTCCATTCGGCGCTGCTTTTGCCAGACAGAAGAAGTGCCAAGTGCTTCGCTTGCGACACAATGGGGATCACGAAGGGATACAGGGCGCCGTCCACTTCGGCCGCGTCACCCACAGTCCGGATCGCAGGATCCTCCGTGGCAAACCGGCGATCACAGACGATTCCCCGTCGCACGGCCAATCCGGCTGCCGCCGCAAGCTCGGTGCGCGGCCGAAATCCAATCGCAACGACCGCCGCGCCAAAGGCACGGGTTCCGCCCGCAGCGGCAACCGTCACCCCGCCGTCCGCCGCCGAAGCAAAGCCCTCAACCCTCTGCTCAAGCATGACCTCGATCCCCTGGCTCCTCAGGTGCGCAAGCAAACGCCCCGACGTCTCGGCATCGAGGGTCCGCTCCATCAGCCGGTCGGCCGCGTGATAGACGGAAACGGCGTCGCCTGCCTTGCGCAGGTCAGACGCCAGCTCGAGCCCGATGAGACCACCTCCCACAATGGCCCAATGAAGGGCAGGCCGGCCGGCCGCCACGACGTGCTCGCGAAGAGAACGCATGGCCTGCATGTCCTCGATCCGATTGAGAACGAAAAAGCTCTCACGTCCGCCCGACCAAGCTGGCGGCACGACGGCTTCAGATCCGGTGGCAAGCACGAGGTGGTCATACGAGATCTGCTCGCGGCGACCGTCCGAGCACTTGACCTCCAGTCGCCGCGCTGGACGCGAGATGGTCAGCGCCTCCGCCCCGGCGCGCACTTCGATCCCTGCGCCGGCCAGCGACGCGAACGTCTTGATCACGATTCGGCGGACGCCGTCATCCTGGCTGAAGGAATGCGAAAGCGACGGACGCGAGTAGAAGCCCAGCGTGTCCCGCGTGACCAACTCGACCTTGGTGTCGGGAGCCTGGCGCATGAGCTCCTCGGCGAGCCCGACGCCTGCCATGCCCGAGCCGACGATGACGACCTTCACTCGTTCAGCTCTTCAAAGGCCGACTTTTCTGCGCCACAGTCTGGGCAGCGCCAACTATCCGGGATTGCCTCGAAAGGCGTGCCAGGAGCAATGCCGCTTTCGGGATCGCCCACGGCGGGATCGTAGATATGCCCGCAAACGCTGCACACATATTTCTTCATGGTGCTGAAGACTGCCTTAGTCACATGGGCGTAGCAAGAGGGTGATATGAACGTCGCTACGGCGCGACGACCATGCCCCGCAGGGTATGGTAGTCGACCTTGTCGTGCGAGCCGCGTGGCAGCGCGGCCAGAAAGAGGATTGTGCGGGGAAGCTTGTAGCTCGCCAAGCGGCCAGAGAGAAAGGCGCGCACGGCGTGCTCGTCGGCCGCAGCCGAACGTTCCAGAACGATGGCAGCGGCAAGGGCGGGCTCGCCGAAGCGCGCATAGGAAAACGCGGCGGCCTCGGCCACTCCAGGCATGTCCCGCAGCGCTTGCTCGACCTCGACGGTGGAGAAGCGCTTGCCTCCGACCTTGACCACGTGGTCGAGGCGCCCGAGCAGGCGGAAACCATCCTCTTCTGCCTCGGCCGCGTCGCCGGTCGCCACCCAGGTCGTCTGGGCTCCGCCGCCCCAGGGAGACATGACGTGCAAAGCGCCCGTGTCGGGATCCACGCGCCACTTCACCCCGGGAGTCGGACGATACGGGGCAGGCCAGATGCGCTCGGCCACGCCGCCGAGCTCGGTCGAGCCGTAGAAATCGCGCACCGCTGTGCCGTATTTGGCCGCGAAGGCGTCGGCCACGGCCGGGTCGAGCGGTGCTCCGGACGAAACGTACATGGTGCTCTGCCGCAGCGACACCTCGCTCGGGGCGGCCCGCACCAGGAAGCGATAGTGGGCCGCCGTTGCGACGACGAAGTCCGGCTGATACTTCAGCAACGCCTCGAGCATGGCACTGCCCGCCAGAGCGGTGGCCGCCACGGCCTCGTGCCCCTGCGCCAGCGGCCAGATCAGCCCATAGAAGCAACCGAGGATGTGGAAAGGCGGCACGAACGACAGCGCGCGCGCCCTCGACGGTAGCGTCAGCTCGGCAGCCATGGCTTCGATCTGCCGGTAGAATTGGAAGCCCTGTTTGTCGATGACCTTGTTGTCACCGGTGCTCGCCGAGGTGAGCAGGGCAACGAAGGGCTCGTCGTCGGTGGGCAGGCGAAACCAGGCCGGCACCGCGGGCAAAGGTCCGCTCCTGGCCAGCACCTCCTCGACAGATTGCCACCCGTCCCCGGCCGTCTCACTGTCCGCGTACATGGGGATCCCGGGGTAGAGCTGTCGCAACACATCCGCCTCGCGCTTGAGGCTCGGGTCGAGGAGCACCGGCCGCCGCCCGGCGCTCCAGGCCGCGAGCAACGCGGCCACGATCCAGCCCGGCTGCGCGAAGGCGATGCCGACGGGGCCCTGCCCTTCGAGAAACCTCGGTCGCAGCGCTTCGGCCGCGCCCAGGATCTCTGCCGCTGTCCAGTCGCGTTCGGAGGCACGGACCAGCGTCCGGACGGGATCGCCGGTGAACGAAGCCAGGAGGCCCGCGCGAGCTCCATGGTCCTGCGTCGCCATCAGGGCGCAGACCCTAACACGCCAAGGATCCGCGACCAAGACGCGGGCGGCGACAAGGAACACAGTGAGAGCCAGGCTTGGTCACGCTGGGGTCGATCGTTTCCACTCATCGGTGAGACAACTTGGTCGACTCTCCCCATGCAAACCGAATCTCGACCTGATGGGGCGCCTTTAAGCCGGTGCTCACGACCACGGTACCCGACCCTGCCGTCCTGACCGGACCCTCAAGCGACAAATCGATGCCCGTGGATTCCACACCATCGACAAGCTCTCGGAACGTCTTTGCGCGCACGACCTCACCGGACGACGGTAGGGTCTCGATAGACGAGACGGTTGGGTGGATGTCCCGAGCGAGACGCCCGACGAAGCGAACGCGCTGGGCGGAGGCCGCGGGATCGTCGCAGACAAGCTTGATGTAGTGCGGTTCGTAGTCGAGGCGCTGCTCAACGTCGGCGGTTATGGTCAGCCTTACCGTCTGGGTGGACGCGTTCGAACGAACGTCAACGCTCTCGGCCGTTGCTCCCGAGAAGCCTTCGGAGTTAAACATCACCTCTACCGTTCCGCGCTGCCCGGGTGGAACTGACGAGGGAACCGCGCGCGCGACCGTGCACGTGCACCGCGAAACGACCTGGCTGATCTGCAAGGTCCTGTCGCCCGTATTCGTGAACGTGAAGGCATGGGTTAGAACTCTTCCTTCCAGAGCGGCGCCAAAATCGAATCGCGTGGAGTCGAAGACAATCGCCGGCCCGTGCTTCCCACCCTGGCAGGCGACACTGCTCGACAAGAGCAGAGCCGCACAACCAATCACGCACGTCACTGCCACGTTCGCCATGGCGCTCTTCCTACTGGTTTCGGATCCAGACGATGCTCCGCTTGCCCCCGCGGTTGAGTCGGGCGTAGTTCGGGATGGCGGTCATGGTGGTGCCGTCCGCGAAGGTGCTCTTGATGGTCGTCACGCCGTCAAGAAGGCTACCGTTCCATTGCGTCGTCAGCGCAGCGGTCGGCGGCAGAACCAAGTTGTCGAGATTGGCGCCGTTGTAGTCGATGTCTTCGATATTGTAGACCATGGACCCGTACTGGAGCGCGGTTCGTCCCTTGTCGGCGCCCACCTGACTCGTCGTGATCCGGAAGGCCGTCATGGGAAGCTCCAGGTCGACCGTGTCGCCGGCCTTCCAGGTCCTGCAGATGACAGCGTAGCCGCTCGATAGGGTGGGTGTCACGGCCTGCCCGTTCACCGCGAGCGACGTCAAGCCCGAAGAAACCGCCGGGGAATTGGTATAGGTCGGGCTGATGGTGCGATTCGGAATGCGAAGCTTCAAGGTGAGAGCCACCGCCGAGGCGGGGTTGATGGTCAGCGTGATTTTGCCCGACCAGGGATAGTCCGTCGTCTGCACCACCTGCACGTCGGTCCCAGCGACTGTGCCCACGTCGATCGTGGTACCCACGTACTGATTGACGTACAAGCTGGTGTTCGACTTCGAATACATCCAGCGAGGAAGCTCGAGCATCGTTCTCGGGTTGTTTCCGACACAACAAGGAACCGAAGACCAGGGACCGCGCATCCAGTTCTGGTCCAGCGGATTGGTATAGCCGAAGTTGTTGCCCATCAGATCCGTCGCTCCCATGATGGTGTTGTAGAGGGCGAGCTCCTGGATGTCGCCGTACCGAGCATCCTTGTGGGCCAGATTCATGGCCTCCTGGAAGAAGACCATGGCATCCCCCGAACAACCCTCGCAGTACGAGAGGTTGGGCAGGTCGTATTGCGTGTCGGAGAAACCCTCGTTGCTGCTTTGGCTCCCGATTCCGCCGTTCACGTACATCTTGTGATTGACCAGGTCGGTCCAGATGGCGTCGACGGCGGTGAGATAGTCCTGCGACGGCGTGAGTATCCCAGTGTGCGCCATCGCGGTGTAGAGGTACGCGGCTCGAACCGCATGGCCTACCGCAGTCGTCTGCTTCACGGGCGCCGCGTGGCTCTGATCGTACTCCTGCTTCGTGAAGCTCCCGCTGCCGCGCGAGTCGAGCAGGAACTTGGAGAGCTTCGCATATTTGTCGCCCGAGCCCGGCGATTGCTCGTTGAGCAACCTGGCGAGACGGGTCAGCGCGTACTCCATTTCCTCGTGGCCATCCCACCACAGCTTCTTGGGGCTCGGTCCAATATTCGTGTCCCAGCAGTCGGCAAGCTTCTTGGCCGAATCCAGCATCGTCGTGTCCGTGCGCTTCGACATTAAGTAGTGCGCAATCGCCGACTCTATGAAATATCCGCCGACGTACCCCTCGTGCAGGGTATTGTCCGTCCATCGCTTCCCGCCGCCGAGCGTGACGTACGTCTGTAGGTAGCCATCGCTCTCCTGCGCGGCAAGCACCGTGGATATCGCGCTCTGCAGATTGCTGCGCAGCTTGGTCTGCGCCGCGGTCAGCTGCGAATCACCCTGTGGATCCACCATGAGCGCGAGCGACATCGCTTCCATGGTGTTGTGGACATAGCCATTGGCGAATGGGTATCCGACCGGCCCCGCGGCGGACTGTCCGCTGAGCTTCTTGGCTGCTTGCACGAAGTTGGCGAGCCCGCCCTCGGCGAGCGACATGTTCGAGATCTCGTCGTAGAGGTGAGGAACCCATGCCGTGATCAAGGAGGCCAGGCGCGCTTTCCACAGAGTGCTCGACACGGAGTACGGCACCATGTCGACGGGCGTGAGGTACGCATCTTCGGTAGCGGAGCAAGCGGCTACCGTCCCGGCGTCGTCCGTTGTGCTCGCGTCGGTGGCTTTTCCTCCGGCCCCGCCAGTGCCAGCGCTGCCCGCGCCCCCGCTTCCGGAGGCGCCCCCCGAATCTGACCTGCCTCCTGTGCCGCTGCCTCCAGAGCCGTTCGCGCCACCGCCGCCGTTCGCGCCGCCGCTTTGCCCCTGGCCGCCGGAGCCGCTCACGGTTCCGCCGTCGCCTCGACTTCGGCCCCCGGTCCCGGTCACACCACCGCTGCCGCCGCCGCTTCCGTCGCTTCGGCTTTGGCCCCCAGCCCCGGTCGCACCACCGCTGCCGCCGCCGCTTCCATCGCCGCCGGTGTGGCCCCCAAGGCTCGACCGGCCGCCGGATCCTGCAAAGCTCCCTCCGTTGCCGCTGGAACAAGCTCCACCCAAAACTGCCAGCGCAGCAAACCACGTGCGTAGCAACGGCCGCGTCATGTGTTGTCCATCTCGGAAATCCGAAATTTTATCACGTGGGGGAGACGGAGAGCCGACTAAGACTACCATATCGCGCCGGCAGGTTCGCGGGCTGTTCCAGCCACCCATCGAACCGGGGACACAAAACCACACAAAAACGCGCTTGGATGAGGCCCTAAGGGCATATAGTAACGCACTCTTCATGTCGCACGCTGTGCGCCATCAAGAGTGCAGACGCCCAAAATGAGGATAGTGGAAATGAACAGAGCACGGAAATCGATGACCAGTGTTGGAATGGCGGTTCTCTTCGCAGCTTGCGGTTCCTCCGGAACGACCACCCCTTCGCAGACGGGCGGCTCCGGTGGTAGCTCGGCTACCAGTTCGGGTGGCGCGGCAGGCAACGCGAGCGGTGGATCGAGTGGCTCTTCGAATGGCGGATCGGGTGGAACCTCGAGCGCCAGCTCGGGCGGCGCCTCGGGCGGAAACAGCACCGGCTCGGGTGGCAACCAGAACGGTGGCTCGGGCGGAAATGCGGGCGGTGGCTCGGGCGGGAATGTAGGCGGTGGCCCGGGTGGAAATGCGAACGGCGGTTCGACCGGCCCCGCGGCCGGCGGCACCACGACCAACGCGGGCGGGAATAGTGGCCCGAGCGGTGGAACGACCTCGACGGGTGCTGGCGGCAGTGCGGCAGGAGGGACGCAGGGCGCGGGTGGCAGCTCGGCGGCGGGCGGAGCCACCTCGGCCGGGCCCGCCGTGTACACCTCAACCAATGGTAGCTGTGTCTCAGGCAGCGGTACCACCTGGACGCCCGGGACCATAAGCACATCGACTGCGAACGCAACCGTGACCGTCAACGACAGCTCTACGTCCCAGACGTGGGAAGGTTTCGGCGGCGCATTCAACGAAAAGGGGTGGCAGTACCTTCAGGGGCTCAGCCAGAGCGACCAGGACAGGGCCATGAAGCTCTTGTTCGGGACAGATGGCGCCAACTTCGCCATGGGACGCATTCCCATGGGATCCAGCGACTACGCCGTGACCCGCTACACATGCGACGAGGGCGGCGCCGACACCTCGATGGCCAACTTCAACACCACCGAGGATGATAAGTACCTCATCCCCTACATCAAGGCAGCGCTGGCTGTGAAGTCAGACATCAAGTTCTGGGCCAGCCCCTGGACACCGCCCACGTGGATGAAGACCGGCCCATTCACGGCGATCACGGAGTCCAGCCAGACGACCACGTCGAACTTCGATAGTGGGAACATGGCGGACACTGCCGCGAATCTGACCGCGTACGCTCAATACTTCGCTAAGTTTGTTGCGGCGTACAAGGCCGCCGGCATCAATATCTCCACGGTTGCCCCTCAGAACGAGCCCGACTACGCCCTCTGTTACCCGTCCTGTCTCTGGACCTCGGCGCTCTACACCAAATTCGTTGGCCAGTACTTGGGGCCAGCGCTCAATGGCACCGGAGTTAGCATCATGCTCGGGACGCTGTCGAATAACAGCAGCGGCAAGGATGAAACCATCGCGAGTGCAGCGCTTGCCGATTCCACCGCGAAGGGCTTCCTCAAAGTCGCCGGCGTGCAGTGGGGCGTCCTCGACGACTTGGTCAGCGGCAGTTTTTCGGCCGGCGGCCTTCCCGTCTGGGCCACCGAGCACAAGTGCGGCAACTATCCATTCAGCCAAAGCAGCTGCGGTACTTCAGGGACTTCGGGCTGCCCCACTTACAACAGCACGCAAGCGCCCAACGATCAGGCGTATGGCGTAGAAAGCTGGAACTACATACGAAACGCAATCACCAAGGGCAAGGTAACGGCCTATAACGCGTGGAACATGGTGCTGGACACGGTGGGCAAGGGCAACGACACGTGCCGCGACTGGAACCAGGACGCGCTATTGACGGTGAACACATCGTCGAAGGCGTTGAACGTTACACCGGCCTATTGCGTTTTCCGTCATTTCTCTCAGTTCGTCGATGTGGGCGCCACGAGGGTCGCGACAACCGGTGGCGACGCGGTGGCGTTCAAGAACCCGGACGGCCACATCGTTGCGGTCATGTACAATAGCGGATCCGCCAACAGTAGCTATGTCGTCTCAATCGGCGGCCAAAAGCTGCAGTTCAGCATGCCCGCCAACGGATGGGCGACCATCGTTAACTGAAACATGCCCAAACCAGTGTCTGGCGGCGTGGGGGCTGTTCTACTTGCGCCTTAGCCAGTAGCCGGGTTCGCGCGCGGCGTGCGCGATGGCGATCACTTCGATGTTATCGGGCAGCTCGCGAAAGAAGACGACATACGGAAACCGCTGGGCGACGGCCCTCCGGAATCGACGATCTCCATCCCAGATTGGGAATAGGGTCGGAGACTCAGCCATGCGGCCGAGAATCTCGTCGATCGAATCCGCGAACTTCTCACCGAGTCCGTTGGCACGGGACTCGTACCATTCCGCCGCCGCATCGAATTCCGCACGGGCAGCAGGCGCGAAAACCGTCGGCCTCATTTCGAACGCAAGCGCTGAAGCATTTCCGATTTGACCTGCTTCCAGGGGATGGTCTTCACCGTGCCCGCGTCCAGCTCCTTCACCCGGCGGTCGAGCTCGGCGGCCCACGAAGCGACCCACTTCGGATCCTCAGGGCCTTCCACGCTTTCGAGGATCTCCGTCGCGAGTGCAAGCCGGTCGTCGGCCGGCAGTCGCAACGCGCATTCCAGAAGCTCGGCTGGGCTTGCTTGAGTCATGGGTCAAGTCTAGTCCGATGGACGGCACCCAACAAGGTGCTGGGTCTTCTCACTCGCTGAGAGGCGTCCTCCATCGCACTCAGCCCTTGACGCGGGTAGGTCAGGGGCTAGAGTGCTCCAATAGCCATGGCGCTTCTGGGTCGTGATACTTGGGTGACAGGCCCCTTTCCCAAGGGCGTGTTGCTGCTTGAGACGCTCAAGGGGCGGGAGGAACTGGGGCGACCGTACAAGTTCGAGCTCGGTCTGCTGTCCAAGGAGCCCGACCTCGATCCCGCCGATGTACTGGGCAAGCCGCTCGCCGTGTGCATCCAGCTCAACACCGGCAAGGAGCGCTTCTTTCACGGCATCGTCACCGGGTTCCACAAGGGCGGGGCCACGCAGCTTCACACGCGCTACGCGGCCGAGCTGAGGCCGATGCTCAGCCTGTTCGACTTCACATCCGACTGCCGCATCTTCAACGATCCCGCACAGGACGCGCTTTCTATCGTCAAGGCGGTGCTGGCCAAGCGCGGGCTGACGAACGTCGAATCGGGGTCGATTCAGGACCACACCTACTACGCGCGCGAATTTTGCGTCCAGTACCGCGAGAGCGACCTGAATTTCGTGCAGCGCTTGCTCGAAGAAGAAGGCATCTACTATTTCTTCAGGCACGAAGAAGCCAAGCACACATTGGTGTTCGCCGATTCCATTACCGCGCACGAGACAGCCGACGGCTACGAGTCGATCCTCTACACAGCGAAAGAGCGACGGGTCGCCGGCTCGGAAGAGCACTTCTGGGGCTTGAAAGTGCGCCGGGCGCTCTATTCCGGCCGCCACACGGTGCTGAGCGGATACGACCCAACTCAGAGGCGGCCGAGACAGCCTCGGTTCGGGCAGGCGACAGCGGAGGATCTGGTGACGGGACACGAGTTTGAGCACTACGACTCCCCCGGCGGACTGTCCAAGCCCGAAGAGGCCCAGCAGGAGGCAACCGCGCGCACGCGGGTGGGCCGCGTGCTTCGCACCGGCATCGACGTGGAAGGCAACACCATGGGCCTGGGGCTGGGCGATCTGGTGTCGCTGCGACCGGGACCGGATACGGCCGATGGCGAGCCATTCTGGGGTGAAAAGGACTTTGACAAGCAGTACCTGGTGGTCGCCGCAAGCTACAGCCTCAGCGTCGATCAATACGAAACCGGCGATGTGGCATTCGATGTGACATTCAATGACGAGCCGTTCAAGGCGAGCTACCGGTTGCTCGACAGTCACACCCAGTTCCGCCCGCAGCGCACGACGCGGAAACCTAGGATGGCCGGTCCCCAGACCGCGCTGGTGGTCGGCCCCGCGGGCGAAGAGATTTGGACCGACAAGCTCGGTCGCGTGATGGTGCACTTCGATTGGGATCGCAGGGGCGAGGGCTACGAGAAGTCGTCGTGCTGGGTGCGCGTGATGCAGATGTGGGCCGGGGCCAAGTGGGGCGCACAGTACCTTCCGCGCGTGGGCCAAGAAGTGATTGTCGCGTTTCTCGACGGCGACCCAGATCGGCCCGTCATCCGAGGGCACCTTTACAACAAAGACAACATGCCGCCCTACGATTTGCCGGCCCATCAAACCCAAAGCGGCATCAAGAGCCGCAGCAGCAAGGGCGGCACGGCCAGCAACTTCAACGAGCTCCGCTTCGAAGACAAGAAAGGCAACGAAGAGCTGCACCTGCAAGCCGAGAAGGACATGTCCACGCGGGTGAAGCACAACCAGACCCTGCAAGTGGGCACGGATCGCATCATCGTGGTTGGCAACGACGAGACCAATTTGGTGAAGAACGATCGCCAGCTCACGGTCGACGCGAACGACAGCGTGGTCATCGGCGGCACCCACGACAAGACCGTCACCGGCCCGGTCACGCAGATCTACGGCGGCGACCACTCGCGCAAGGTGGACGGCAATCAGGAATTCTTCGAGGAGAGGAACAAAGACGAGCACGTCAAGCAGGCCCACAAGCTGACCACCGACAAGAAGTTCCAGCTCAATCAGGGCGCGACCAACATGACGTTCAAGAACACCAACGTCACGGTGGACTCGGCAGGCACCATCACCATCACCGCAGGCGGCGCCACCGTCTGCCTCGACAAGACCGGCAAGGCGACCTTCGACTCGCCGACGGGGATCAAGTTCGTGTGCGGCGCCAGCACCCTGGCCATCCTGCCCGGCGGCGTCGCCTTCGCCAGCCCCGCCGTGACCGCCGCCGCCGGGGCCGGCAGCACCGTGGCCATGGGCGAAGACGCCGTCGTTATGAAGAGCAAGACCGTCACCGTCGAAGCCGACGGCGTGTGCACCGTCAAAGGCAAGAGCGCGCTGAAGTTGCAGGAGGCGGAGGGGCCCAAGGGGAAGAAGGGTGGAGGCTCCGCAGGCAGCGCGGCAGGCACCGCGGAGGGCGCGACCTCTAGCAAGCCACCTGCGCGAAAGCGACTTGTGCCAATCGAGCTGGACGTCAGGGATAGCCATGGTCACCCAAGAGTGGGGGCTACCGTGAGGCTATTGAAGAACGGCGTTGTCGTAGCGGAGGAGGTCGTGGGCGCATCAGGGATAGTCACATTCCATTCGCTCGTCGAAGGTGACGAGCACGCTGTCCACGTCCACGACAGTGACCACTTCCTGGAGGAGGACGAACCCGATGGATCCGAATGCTGAGCCTTCTGGGATAGAGAAACATACGGTCACCGCTGGCGAAGCGAAGAAGACCCTCGTGGCTGGCGAGCCGGCTCTTCCTCCCAAGGCGATCACCGCCGATCAGCTTCCAGCACAATCGGACACCGACGCCACGGGCTTCATGCGCCGTGTGTTCAACGCGCAGATTCGCCTCAAACTGGCGAGCAAGCCACCGAAGCCCTATCTCTTCGATCTCGCCGACGGCGAACATGTCCCTATCACCGCTCCTGGAATCAAGCCCGGCCTGGAGCTTCATCCGAAGATCGAGCCCATCTTCTCCAAGATGTTCATCGCGATCACCGCGGATCTGCACGATCCCCAAAAGGGTAGAACGGATGTCCATTCCATCGGTGTGGCGTCTGCGTATCGCACGTTGAATCAGGACAAGCATGCCTGGGTGGAGGCTTTCAAGACACACATGGATGCTTCGAAAGAGGAACGTAAAGCATCCAAGGGGGGGCTGCTCGGCGAGGCGGCCTTTCACATCATGCTCGATAGAATGATTGACAAGAAGGCACCGCCGGGATTCAGCAATCACACGCGTGGCATTGCGGTCGATTTCAGCACTTCACAATATTTCGCCAACTACGCTTTGGACAAGAAGACAGGCCAAATGAAGAGCGGCATCGTCATGCTCGGAGCATCGAGCGCCCAGAAGCCCTTATGGCGGAAGTCCTGGCTATATAAGTGGCTACTCGCGAACGCCAAGAATCATGACTTCAAGCCGTATTTGAAGGAAGAATGGCACTGGGACCATGCCGAGTAGGACAACGATTCTTTGCCTCTGTGTGGTGGCGCTCCAATGTGCACGCGGCCGAAGACATCGGTCGCCTTGCCACCGGTGACCGTGCCTCCGAAGGTTTGCGACGTAGACGGTCTATACGCGTGCGCTTCGCCTCGAATGGAAATTACTGGCTGGGGCTGCGTTTCATAGACGGAGAGTCGTGCTGAATGATCCGCCGGAGCGGCCCATCTTGGGGTTGTTACCTGGCCCTCACGGTCGACGAACTGCGCCCTAACGATCGAAACGGAAGAAATGAGAGGCCTTGACCCTTCGTAACGCTGAGAAGGATGTGCTACGACATCGCACGAAGCATTGGCCGTCACAACCCAAGAGACGCACTCTCCCGGTCGCTCGGACGGCGCCCCCGGACAAGCCCCATGCCACCATCCGGCGCGTTAACTTCATGGGAGGAAGCGTCTCATGGAAAATGGGGGTACACCGGAGTCCGATACCGCGCTCCGGTCGACCAGGAGGCAGCCTCTCCGAGGGCTTCATACACCTTGAACCGCTCGGGGTTCGATCTCATCTTCGACGATGCCAGCTCGATGGAACCCTATGATCAGAGGGGTGCGCGCGTAGGTCGATCGCAAGGTCCTCGCGATCGGCTCAGCTTCGATTGGACCGCTTTGTCACTCGCCAGGCGCGTCTCACCTTCGACGGCATGGGGTTCTCCGGCGTGCGAGCAGGCAAGGTGCAAATCCAAGAGGAGGGGAGGACGGTTTGCCGGTCCTGTGCGGAAAGGACATGCGATTGAGAGAGCGTGTGCATGACGGGAAGGATCCGCACGAAGAGCACTTCGCGACCAGCCTCCCCAGGAGCCACCCGTGATGGGGCATCGAGGCCCGGCTCAAGCGCGTTGAGCTGTAGCCATGTCCGCCGTATCATACCGCTGGGCACACCGTACCGCCGCCCAACTCTCGAGGGAGCCTCATCGAGGTGCCGGACAATTCGGCACCGGGAGAGCGCGAAGGCGAGAATATCGGCGTCGCTGAGGGCGTTCCGCGGCGTGGGATCTGCGTCAGCGTTTCGAGGGCGTTGCCCAATCGGCACAGAGATTAAGGCCCACGGTGCTGACACCGTGCATCGAACCGACTCGCCGCCGTTCGGCCATCAAGAAGGGTCGGCGCAGGTGATCCGCTTTCGGGGATTTCACCTGCCGTCCTTCCAGGAACAGGACCGGCCTTTTGAGGCGGCGCACGACGCACCTGCCCGACAGTTTCAATGACGAAGAGAACGCCGCTCTGGACACCAGTTACCCAGGCTGCGCTTCGTCGGCAGCCCGACGTTCGCCTCTTCCAGCGGCAGCAGCGGCTGAGCAGGATCTCTCGGGGGATGACGGGAGTGGCATCCGGGGCCTTGAGCATCGCGCCACGCGCAGGGTCGCTGGTTCTGCAGCGACATCGAGCAGCTGGCCGGCCGTTGATGCCCGCGACCACACGAAGGGGCGCTGGCTCATGCTGGTCGGCGCTGCGCCGTTGGCTGTGCCATGTCCGCCGGACCGAACCGCTAGATGCATGGCAAGCTCGGGACCGTCGATTGCGCCGGACCCTGGTCCTGTTCGCCCGAGTGGCCCGCTCGATCGTGGACTGCCACCCTTCATCGCTAGCCCGCCGCGGCGCGGATCTTGCGCGCGACGAAGGTCCATCGTGTCCTTGCTGGCGTGGCCGCATCGAGGTTTCATGGCGAGTCTAGCACGCTGGTCTGCACGGTTCGGCCGTCGAAGACGATTTGCGGGTTGGTGTGAGCGGGCGAAGGTACGAATGTGCAAGGATGGGGAAGTCGGAGGATCTCTGGACCTCGTACTGGGCGTTTCGCGTGACACCATCGGAATTCGACCAAGACCAAGATACGCTACGCCGCTCGCTTGGCCGGAGCCACACGTGAGGGCATCGAGGCCCTGCTCAAGCCTGTTGAACTGTAGCCATGTCCGCCATACCAGCACCGCTAGAGCACACCGTCCGCTGCCCGATTCGCGGGCAACATCTTCGCGAAGAACCAAGAAAATGTTGATGATTTAGCAGGTCCGCCGGCACTCTGCAGGTTCGCGTCATCGCTTGACTCTGCGGTGCCTTCTGGCTCAAACTCCGCGCATGCGAACAGGCAAACAAGTGTCGGAATTTGTGCGTCGTGCGTGTGGGATGCTGCTTGCGCCCGTCCTCGCCATGGCTATCGCTAACTGCTCGAGCACGGGGAGCTCACCGGGAGCGGGAGGCAACACCTCCTCTGGCGGCTCCACCGGGCTTGGCGGAAACACCGGGAAAGGTGGCAGCGGCCAAGGTGGATTTACAGCGAACGGTGGCAGCAACGGCAGCGGCGGAGCGCCGGTGGCTTCCGGAGGCACCACGAGCTCAGGCGGTGCGACCTCTTCCGGCGGAACGACGAGCGCGGGCGGCAGTCAGGCCTCGGGCGGAAACACGAGCTCGGGCGGCAGCTCGGCCGCGGGCGGCGCCACGAACGCGGGCGGCAGCTCGGCCGCAGGTGGAAATGAAAACCGGGGGGGAGCAATGCCACGGGAGGCGGGACTTCCGCAGGCGGCTCGACGGGCGCGGGCGGCGGGACATCGGACACGGGCGCGTGACGGTTCAGCTCGATCAGATGGATCAGACGATCGAGGGGTTTGGGATCAACGATACCTAGGCGGTGATGCCGACTTGCCGGCCGAGCCTGTTCGACGCAACGAACGGCATTGGCCTCACCATCCTTCGGGTCGGCATGAATTCGAGTGGCGGCTTGATGACAGCACGTTCAGCGAGCCGACATCTCCAGGTGAAGAGCCATCGTGGCACAAAGATCATTGGGTCGGTTTGGAGCCGCGCCCGCCAATTGCAAGACCAACAATAACAGAAGAGGCGGACACTTGTGTTCCTCTACCAATAGTTCCGGAAGTCAGTGTAGTTCTAACTCCGCTAGTACCTGTTACGACTCGTGGTCGACGACGATAGCCAACTTCGCGAAAAGTGCAAGGTCCGGTAGTCTCTACGCCATGTCGCTCGCGAACGAGCCCGAGTTTGCATCGTGTGGCAGTATTGGCCCGTGCACGGCGACTACGATACGATGGTCTACACAGCCAACGAAATGGTGGCTTTCGTCAAGGTGGCGGGACCGAAGCTCAAAGCCGCGGGGGTCAAGTGATCACGCCCGAAACATCGGAATGGAACCACCTCTGGTCCAACACGTCGGCTGGGCCCGATCCTGGGGGCCACAACAGCTCGGACCCGCTGAAATGTGGCTGTTCCCGCCGGTACCACTGCGCTAGCACTTGCACCCGGGGGGACGGATACGACTACGGCCACTACCTAGCGCAGGATTCGGCGGCATGGTCGGCTTTCGACATCATCGGAACGCACGAGTACGACTCGCAGATTGCTTCGCCGTGGCCGAGCGATGTTAAGGGCGGAAAGAGAAAGAAGTCTGGCAGACCGAAATGTCCGGTGTGAAGTGGTGGCCGGAACAGGGGCCGAGCAGTGACATCAACAATGGCGTCGTGGTCGCCGGATGGATTCACTCCGCGCTCGTGACCGGCGAAGCGTCGGCCTGGCTTTATTGGTGGTACTCGACAGCCAGCGACAACGAGGGGTTGGTGCTCGGCTCGAACCGATACCAAACGCCACTACACGCTTGGTAACTACAGCAAGTTCGTACGGCCAGGCTACGTGATGGTGAGCGTTACGGGAAGTGTTCCGGCGAACATTCTCCTCTCAGCCTTTAAGAGTACCGACGGCACCGTCGTCGTGGTGGCCATCAACAAGGGCACCGCGCGGCGACTGTGCCCATCGCCATTTCCGGCGGCACAGCACCTGCGTCGTGCACGCCGAACGTGACCTCCGCGAGCGACAGCCTCAAGGCAGGCACCCCAGTCACTGTGACGGGTGGTACCCTCACGGCTTCGCTCGCCGGCCCGTCCGTTACGACGTTCGTCTGCAAGTAGCCTCGGCGTAGGTACTGAATAACGACGGCCGTGAGGTACAGATGTGCCTCATGGCCGTTCCTCTTTGTGCCGCTTGGCACGGATAGAAATCTCGCCTATGGACCCTGCACCGCCACTGGGATCGAGCTGTCGGTCGTCGAGTTGTTGCCGAGTTCTCCGCTGCCGTTGAACCCCCAGCACTTCGCGCCAGCGCTGGTGAGCGCACACGTGTGGGACGAGCCCGCCGTAATCGCCTGCACGCCGCTAGCAAGCCCCTGCACGGCAACGGGCGACAGCGATCCGTTATGGTGGCATCGCCCAGTTGCCCGTCTCCGTTCCATCCCAACACCACGCACCTCCGTTGACCACGGTGCACGCGTGTGATGTGCCGGCCACAACAGCCTGTACACCGGCGGACAGGCCTACCACGGAAACCGGGCTCAATCGATCCATCGATAGTTCCGTCACCAAGCTGCCCATAGTTGTTGTGGCCCCAACAAGCAAGGCTGCCGTTCGCAAGGGCACAGGTGAAGTCGCCCCCTGCGGCAACGGCCTGAACATTCGACCCCAGCCCAGCCGGCTGCACAGGGACATAGCTGTCTGTTGTAGAGTTGTTGCCGAGCTGCCCGAAGGCATCGATCCCCAACAGGAAACCGAGCCGCCATTCAGAACACAGGAATGACTGCCCCCAACCGCGATCGCCTGAATATTTCCGACCAAGGACATGGACACAGGGGTCGGGCTCCCCCGGGCTAGCGGCAGGAGGCTGGCCAAGCTGCCCGAGCCCGTTGTCGCCCCAACAGTACACTTGTCCGCTCACAATCGCGCACGAATGACTCGCACCGGTCGCGACGCCTTGGACGCCAGATGTCAGGCCGGCTACCTGTACTGGGGCGTTCGCGTCGGCAGTAGCGCCGTTCCCAAGCGCTCCGGTGGCATTCGCTCCCCAGCACACGACGCCGCCGCTGACGACGGCGCATGAGTGATCCGATGTACTGCCTGTGGATATGGCCCAGACTCCGGACACCAAACCGCTCACTCCAAGCGGCACCGCGCTTTGAGGGGTTTGGTCGTAGGACTGACCAATTCCAAGCAGGCCACTGACTGAGCCCCCACGGAGGCCATAGCCGTTGCGTCCCCAGCACTTGGCGATTCCACCGACCGTGGCGCAGGTGAACTGGTCGTGCGCCGCAATGGTCGTGCAGTCCGACGGAACCTGGTACCACGACGTTGTGGAGGTCGAGGGAGCGCAGCTCTGGCAACTGTTGGCGGGATTGAGCGAGCCCGCGGCGTAGACCGTACCGCCCAGGTAGCAACCAATCTGACAAGTGCCGGTACCGCAGACCTTTCCAGTGCCACAGGGCGTGCCGTCGGTGTTGTTGGACCACGCCGAGGCGCTGGCTGTGGGTTTACAGATTTGGCAGACGTTCGCCGTATTGGTGGTTCCACTTCCGACGAGGGCTCCATCGATCCAGCAGCCGCTTTGGCAAGTGCCGCCACTGCATACCTGCCCGCTGCCACAGCTCGCGCCGTTGGCGCTGGTTGTCCAGGAGGTCGCCGCGAACGAGGCTTGGCAGGTTTGGCAGGCGTTCGTCGGGTTGGCTGCTGCGTTTGCGTAGAACGCTCCGGCGATGAAGCAGCCGGATTTGCACGTGCCCGAATTGCAGACTGGTTGCCGGAGCAGGGCGTTCCTTCGTCTGCATTCGACCAAGGTGACGGTGAAGTCGCCGGCTTGCACACCTGGCAGGTGTTGGCGGGGTTGGCAGCGCCGCTGGCGTACGTGGTTCCGCCAATCACACAGCCTGTGATGGGCAAGTCTGGTCCGACCTCAGGGCCATAAGGGAGGTCAGGCGCGACGTCCGGACCCACGGGGTGATCCGTTAAGATCGGATCGGTGGGGCCGTCGGCGGGAGGGGCTTCGATGGGCTGAGGCGAATCCGGCGATGCATCGGTGCCAGCCGGGCTCTCCAGACCGGCTTCCTTGGCAGCGTCGACGGGCGTGGTCCCGGACGTCTCGGCTCCCGCTCCGCCATCACTCGGCGGAACGTTAGGGGTACGTCGACGGTATCAGTGCCAGGTGCATCAATGACACCTGTTCCTCCGGTTCCTGGCATTCCGCCAGTTCCCGCCTCGGAGCCGCCCATGGGCAGATCGGTAACCGTGTCCGTGCTGCCGTCCCATCCCAGCGCGCCACCGGTGCCGTCGTAGCCGACGTCGTACCCCGTGGATCGGAAGGAATCGATTGCAGGCGCATCGAGGCCACCGGCAGGGGGCAGAGCTTTGCAGGTTTTGCCATCTGCCGACTCACAGCAGATGCCGTTCGTTGCGCAGATGGATCCCCAGGGGCAGCTCTTGTCGTCTTTGCAGTGGCGGGTTTGGGTGGGGTCGATGTTCGGGTCGTTGAAGCACCCGAAGGCGAGAATGGGAAAAAGAACCGCCAACGCCAGCCCAAGGCGATGTCGACCGCCCGACGCGTGTGAGAAAGCAGACGAGAAAGACATCAGAAAGCTCCTGTCAGCGCGGCACCGGCCGTGCCAGGCGCGACGTTCGGCACCAGGGCAACGCTGGCCCCTGAGGTTCGCCCGGAATGCAAGCCAAGGTAGTAGAGCAGCGAGCCACCCGCGAGGCAAGCGGCGCCCACGCCGTAGCTGACCCAGCCCAGGGTTTTGTAGCTCTTGCGTGAGTTATCGGTGTCGCGGTTGAAATTGTCGGGTTTCGCGAGATCGCTCGACATGCTGTTGACCTTGAGATTCAAGACCACGCCGGCGATCAAGGCGGCGGCACCGACGGATGCCACCGTGATGCCGGCGATGCGCAGCCCCGAGCCCGCCTTGCCGTCGAGCTGCGGCTGCTGCGCGACGGCCACGACCTGCGGCGAGATGGGGACCTGGGTCGGCTGCACCTGCACAACAGGCGGCGCGACGACGGCAGCAGGCAGCGCGCTCTTGGGGAGATAGGACTCGCAGGCCTCGATGCGTTTTTGCGCAACGGCCTTATCCTCGGCCGAGAGGTTTTCCCCCTTGACCAGATATTCACGAAAGCGGCCGATCGCATCCTCGTATTTTCTGTTCTGCTCGAAACATCTCCCCTGATTGAAAATGTAGACGATCTCGTTCGTATCTACATAGAGCTCGGCCAAGATTTCCACACCCTTGGCCGGATCGCCGGCCAGGCAGGCTTTCTTGGCTGCGCGCTCCAGGGCTTGTCTGCCGGCCGCAGAAGCGGGCCCGGACATCGTCAGCACGACCGCGGGTATCAAGAACAACATCGCCTTTAAGGAACGCATGGGCTTGACCTCATCTGGCTTGACCTCACCTTGAACGTTCTCGTCGCTTTCCGCTCTGAGAACCCATCGCAGCATGAGCAAAAGTGGCACACAAGTCAACCCGAGGGCGAGGTCCGGCCGCCCGAGATGGCCCGCTTTTACAGGACGTTGGCACAGAAGGCGTTGGCCGTGAGACCGTCGGCCCCGCCCCAGATTTCGAAGCCGCCGAAGACGATGCTCAGATACATGCTGCTCGTGATGCCGTAGTTGTTGGTGACGGAATCCTGGATGAAGTTGTTCAGGTCGTAGTCCAGCTTGTCCAAGGGTGTGGTGCTCACGTACGAGATGCACGGCGGATTGCTGCTGTCGACCCAGACATCCCAAGTTCCCGGTAGTCCGTGAACCGTCTGGCCGGGGTGCGCATTGAATCCGCGGGGCTGGCGATCGGTAGGTTTGAAGAGCCAGACCATCAGGTAGGCCCCGCCGGCTCCGGGATCGTATTGGTACGAGGGAAGCGGCGTACCTGTGGCGGTCAGCCATACGTCGTAGGCGGCATTGTAGTTGGAGTACCCCATGCTGCTCGCGTTGGTCGAAAACGACGTGTAGACGTTGCTCAACGCCGACACCTTCTTGGGCAGGTTGCTGCCCGTGGTGGTGTTCCCGGCATAGGAGCCAATGAAGAAGGACGGATAGCCCATGGGGTTGTCGCTGTACGAGGCGGCGCGAGCAGGGTTGGCCACGGAGAACGACAAACCATTCAGGGTTTCGGACTCCTGATCGTACATGCCCCACCAGTTGGCCTGGAAGTAATACTGCTTGCTGGACCCATCCAGCGGAATCATGGTGCCGCCGTAATCGGTGGCGATCTGGGTGTGGGTCGACGCGTGGTCCGTGCAGCTCACGGAAGTCGCGCCCGTCGCCCCACCCTGGGTGCCACCGGTACCGACCGTGTCAACCGTGCCGCCGGTAGCCACGTTCACATTCGCCCCCTCGTCCAGGGGGCTACGCGAGCAGGAAATAAAAATCAGGCCAGCAAGGGTCATCAAAGCGCAGCGCATGTTGCCTCCACGGTACAGAGGAATGTAGTCGATGAGAAGGGCGCGGAGCAACACAAGTAGGTTGCACCCAAGTTGCGGCTCCATGCATCCAATAGGATCAGTCGCAAAAGCCATGCGAAACGCCCAGGCTTTGGCGTGAGCCGATTCTGCCCTCCAAAGGATCCCTTGAAGAAGGGGAAGTTTGTTCGACGCCCCTGAAGCACAACTGGGGGAACCATGAGACTCAAAACAGGAGAGCTGATGCATCGTGCACTTCGCTTGGTGATTGCAAGCGCGCTATTGGCAGGGTGTAGTCAATCAACCACAGGAACGCAGCAAAGCGGTGGAACCACAGGCCGAGGCGGGAGGGGCAGCGGCGCCGGTGGAACAGCCGGCGCTGGAGCATCGACCGTCTCGGCATCAGGCGGAACAGGTGGCAGGTCGCAGCCCACTGGAGGCAACCAAGGCGGTGGGGGAATTTCAGCCTTGGGCGGGAATGCGAACGGCGGCTCAGGCGGAAACGGGGCTGGCGGCATCGTGGCCTCGGGCGGCAGCTCGAATGGTGGCTCGGGCGGAAACGGGGCTGGCGGCATCGCGGCCTCGGGCGGTCGCGCTGGAAGCGATGGGGCCGCTGGCGCAGGCTCGGGCGGAGCTCCAGCCAATGGCGGACAGACAGGCTCTGGCGGCATCGACGGGCGCTGGCGGGGCAGCCAACGGACCGCGTGCTGATCCAGAACTTCAATCAATCCTGGAAGTTCAAACGAGCCGATGTCACGGGCGCGGAGGCGACCGCCTTCGACGATTCCTCGTGGGGCAACGTCGGCCTGCCGCATTCGTTCGGCCTGCCCTACTTCGCGTCGACCTCGTTCTACGTCGGCTACGGCTGGTATAGGAAGCACTTCACCGTCCCGTCGTCCTGGTCGGGCAAGAGCGTGTTTCTCGAGTTCCAGGCGGCATTCGATCAAGCGGAGATATACATCAATGGCAAGCAGGTCGGCCAACACATCGGCGGCTATAACGGATTTTCGATCGACATTACCTCCGCCATTACGACCGGCGACAACGTGGTGGCGGTTCGCTTGAACAACAAGTGGAATGCGCAACTTCCGCCGCTGACGGGCGATCACACCTTTCAGGGCGGCATCTATCGAGACGTGAATGTCGTCATCACCGATCCTCTGCACATCACCTGGTACGGTACCTGGGTCACGACGCCCACGCTTGGCGACGAATTCGGGCTCGTCCAGTACCGTCGAGATCAAGACGGAGGTCCAGAACAGCCGCTCGGCCGCCGTCAACGCCACGCTGAAAACGGACATCGTCGACAGTAGCGGCAAGGTGGTCACCACCATTTCGACCCCGCAGCAGATCGCCGCGGGCGCGACGGTGACATTCGACCAGACCACGCCCGCCGTCAGCAGCCCCTCGCTGTGGCACCCAGACCATCCCACGATGTACCAGGCGCTTTCTTACCTTTCCGACGGCACGGGAAACGTGGACACCTTTACGACGCCGTTCGGGTTCCGCTGGTTCAGCTGGTCGGGGTCGCAGGGCTTCTCCCTGAACGGCTCGCATTACTGGATGCAAGGCGGGAACGTCCATCAGGACCACGCGGGCTGGGGCGACGGCGTGACCGACTCGGCTCTCTACCCGCGACGTCAAGATGGTCAAGGACGCGGGCATGAACTTCATCCGCGGCTCGCACTATCCCAAGGCGCCGGCCTTTGCGGATGCCTGCGACCAGCTCGGCGTATTGTTCTGGTCGGAGAACTGCTTCTGGGGCGGCTTCGGCGGTGGCGGCGGGTGGCCCTACAATGGCGCCTACCCGAGCACCTCCGCCGACTACGACACCTTCGACACCAACGTCCTCGCCAGCCTGACGGACATGATCCGCATCCATCGCAATCACCCGAGCATCATCGTGTGGAGCATGGGCAACGAGGACTTCTTCAACGGCGGCCCCGCGGACAGGGTCATCGCGCTGCTCAAGAAGGCGGTCGCCCTGACCCACCAGCTCGATCCCGCGCCCGACTGGACGGCCCGCGGCCATCGGCGGCGCGCAGTCGGCCATCGGCGGCACGCAACCCGACACGCTTGGCGACGTGGCCGGCTTCAACGGCGACGGCGTGGGGTACGACAACCCCGGCATGCCCAACATGGTGTCGGAATACGGCAGCGTATCCTCGACTCGGCCGGGTAGCTACGATCCCGGCTGGGCGAACTTGACGGTGTCGAACGGCATGCCCACCCAATCCGCGTGGCGCTCCGGAGTGTCCAAATGGTGCGTGTTCGATCACGGCACCCAAGCCGCCGCCTCGTACGGGATCATGGGTATCGTCGACTACTTCCGTATTCCGAAGCGTTCCTACTACTGGTATCGCAACGCGTACGCGAAGGTGGCGCCGCCGACCTGGCCGGCCTCGGGCACAGCAGCGGCGCTGAAGCTCACGTCAAGCACGACGACGCTCTCGGCGGTGGACGGCACGCAGGACGCGTGGCTGCTGGTCACCGTCGTCGATGCGAGCGGCACTCCGATCAACAATACCGTCACGGTGACTCTCACCGTCACCTCCGGGCCGGGCGAGTTCCCGACCGGGCCGAGCATCACGTTCACGCCGGGGACGGGCAAGCCGGCGAACGATATCGCCATTCTCGACGGCCAAGCCGCCATCGAGTTCCGGACCTACTATTCAGGTACCAGTGTCATCACGGCCAGCTCGCCGGGCCTGACCTCCGCCACCGTGACCATCACGTCGCAAGGCAGCCCGGCGTACGTTGCGGGACAGACCCCGCCCGCGGACTCGCGGCCGTATACTGGCCAGTAGGCCCAAGCGCCCTGCTCGCTCTTCCACGCCTCTAGGCATCGAGCTTTTCGCCGCGCCCCGGCGTCCGGGTGTACACTGCTGCGGCATGACCGCTGGCAGACCAGCACATCGGGGCTCTCAGTTCGTTCGGCAGTGGCGACTGCTGCGCACGCTGGAAGGCGCCAAGTGGGGGATGACCGTCGCCCATCTGAAAGAGGCGATCGAAGAAACCCAATCCACGCGCACCCTGTACCGCGATCTCGAGGTCCTGCAACAGGCCGGCTTTCCCCTGACCAACGAAGACGGGCGCTGGCGACTTCTCGAAACCAGTGAAAGCTCGTGGGCCATCCCAGTCAATCCCACCGAAGTCGTCGCCCTGATGCTGACCGAGGATCTGCTGGCTCCCGTCGAGGGAAGCTGGCTGGCTGAGCCCCTGGCCAACCTGCGCTCGCGCCTTTCGGCCACCCTGACCCCCACCGGCCGCCGCTACTGCGCCGAGCTTCGCAAAGCCAACGTCGCCACCGTGTTCGGCAGCGGCCACTACGGCGAAAAGCGCGCCGAGCTGGAAGCCATCCACGAAGCCATCGAAAAGCAGCAGCGCGTGCGCATCGACTACTCCACCCCGGGCAAGCCCACCGAAGCGCGCACCATCGATCCCTACTGTACGTGGTTTGCCACCGGTCGGGTCTACGTCGTCGCCTACTGCCACAAAGCCGAAGACACCCGCACCTTCGCCGTCCAGCGCATCAAGCACGCCGAAGTCCTGGACGAAGCCTTCGATCCCGATCCCACCTTCGATCCCGCCGCCTTCACCCGAAAAGGCTTCGGCGTCTACCACGGCCCCGTCTACCGCGTGACCATCGACTTTTCCCCCAAAGTCGCCCACCTGATCCGCGAACGCCGCTTCCACGTCAGCCAGCAAGTGACCGACGTTGGCCAAGGCGTGCGCCTGAAAATGGAAGCCGCCGGCCTGCCCGAAATCGCGGCGTGGGTGGCGGGGTTTGGGGGCGAGGCACGGGTGGTGGCGCCGAAGGAATTGGTCGAAGCGGTGAAGGCGCTACACCGGCGAGGGTTGCAGGTGGCGGAGACAGCACGGGACGTGACCTCGGATGACACGAGGGAGTTGTAGCTTGAGGGTGGGTTAGAAATGGAGAGCAGAACCAACAAGCCCGGCAATAGGACCATGCAGGGAAAAGACCTGCTGAAGAAACGCACAGTCCAAGCGGGCACCCGAACCACGGCCATGGCGAATCCTCATGATGCCCGAAAGATCCGCGGACGCTCGCGCGAGGAGGCACTGTTCCCGGTGGCCCCAATGCGATCCGATCTTCCCAAGGACTACGCCGCGGCGCTGGCCGAAATCAAAGACCGCGTTCGGCAGGAACGCCTGCGTGTCGTTCTGGCCGCGAATTCGGCCATGGTCTTACTTTATTGGGACATCGGACGCGTGATTCTCGATCGACAGGCACGCGAGGGCTGGGGGGCGCGAGTCATCGACCGTCTGGCCGAGGATCTGCAAACCGCGTTTCCAGAGATGCGAGGACTGTCCCCGCGGAACCTGAAGTACATGCGGGCTTTCGCGGGCGCCTGGCCCGAGGCGCGAATTGTGCAGCGGACCGTTGCACAATTGCCTTGGCGCCAGAACATCACCCTGCTCGAACGGTTGAGCGATCCGAAAGCGCGTCTATGGTACGCCGAGCAGGCTATCCGACATGGGTGGTCCCAGCCAATCCTGGCCCTTCAGATCGCCGGCCGCGCGCACGAACGCCAGGGCAAGGCGGTAAACAATTTCAAAGACACCCTGCCCCCGGCGGATTCAGATTTAGCCAGCCAAGTATTCAAGGATCCCTACCTCTTCGATTTTCTGGGCACCGCCGACCCGCGCCGCGAACGCGAAGTCGAGCAAGCGCTGGTCGATCACGTTCAGCGTTTCCTGCTAGAGCTGGGCTCAGGCTTCGCCTTCGTCGGCCGCCAAGTGCGCTTGGAAGTGGGCGACGAAACCTTCCTGATCGACCTGCTCTTCTATCACCTGAAACTGCGCCGATACGTGGTGATCGAGCTGAAAGCCACACCCTTCCGTCCTGGCGACGTCGGCCAAATCAACCTCTATCTGTCAGCCGTCGACGATTTGCTGCGCCACCCCGACGACAAACCGAGCGTGGGCCTGCTGCTGTGCCGATCGCGCAACAAGCTGGTCGCCGAATATGCCCTGCGCGGCCTGCGAAAGCCCGTCGGCGTCGCCGAATGGGAGACAAAGATCGTCGCCAGCCTTCCCGCCGATCTGAAAGGCAGCCTGCCCACCGTCGAAGAGATCGAAGCCGAGCTCGGTCGCGAATCATTGTCCAGTAGTGACAAAGGGGAAGGGTAGGGTGGTGGAGATGGAGAAGGAGTCAACGCCGCCAGAACCAACGGAACTGGTAGCGCATGCACCCCGAGCGCGCGGGCGGCCCTGGCACGCGCTCGACGCTCACTCTGAGGCGGTAGCAACACTCGCAGAGGAATTCTTGGGCACCGTCGTTGATGGACGATGGGGACGCCTCGCTGGTTTGTGGCATGACCTTGGAAAGAGCGCACCTGATTGGCAGGCCTTCATCCGGGCCGCTGGAGAAGCCGCTCAAGAAGCGCACGTCGAGGAGGCCGGAGAACGGCGACGCGGTCCTCCACACAGCGCGACGGGTGCGGTTCATTCGCGCCGTGCCCTACCTGAAATATTCGCAACCCCGCTGGCCTTCGTGATCGCGGGCCACCACGGCGGGCTCCCTGACAGGGAGAGGCTGCGCGAACGACTCAGGTTGCCGGAAGAGGTGGAGCGCCATGCGCGCGCCGTCCAGATCCCTATTGAACGTCAAAGCGAGGACGAGACGCCTGCAATTCCGCCCTGGCTGCTGTCTCCTGCGTCGCCCAAGGCGGGCGCCCGTGGTTTGGAATTCTTCACCCGAATCTTGTTCTCAGCCCTGACCGACGCCGATTTTCTGGATACCGAAGCGTACTTCGCGTTGGCTGGCGACGTGGAAGCTGCGAACAGGAACGCCGCACGGGCGGTCCGATGGCCGGACCTTCTTTCGTACCAGCCGGTGTTGGATGCGTTCCTGGCTGCGAAAGGAGTCAGCGCGGTCCCGACTTCGGTCAACCTGCTTCGCGCCGAAGTGCTTGATGCTTGCCGTGCCGCAGGTGCAGGTCCACGTGGCGCTTACAGCCTCACGGTCCCCACGGGCGGCGGCAAGACCCTGTCCGGCCTGGCCTTCGCTCTCGGCCACGTTCGCACGCACAACCTTCGTCGGGTCATTGTCGCATTGCCATTCACGAGCATCATCGAGCAGACGAGCGAAGTCCTACGAGACGTGTTCGCCAGCCTGGGCCATGAGGTCGTTCTCGAACATCACAGCGCCGTCGATCCTGACCGGGCCACTGCGCTTGGCCGCGTGGCTGCCGAGAATTGGGACGCGCCCTTGACTGTCACCACTCAGGTCCAACTCTTCGAGAGCCTCTTTGCCAACCGATCAGGCGCCTGCCGCAAACTGCACAATCTGATCGACTCGGTACTCGTACTCGACGAAGTACAGAGCTTGCCCTCCAACCTTCTGGAGCCAATTCTCGATGTCGTCGATGAACTCGTCCGGCACTACGGCGTCACCGTGCTGATGATGACCGCCACGCAGCCTGCGCTTCATCGCCGCCCGATCGGTGCACGCGAGTTCCCTGGACTGACCACGGCACCACGAGAGATCATTCCCGAGTGGCTCGCGTCCAGACTCTGGGATGGGCTCCGCCGGGTCGAGGTCCATTGGCCGACCACCTGGAACGCCGACGCAAGCAAGGAGCCGGATTCATTCTGGTCAGAGCTTGCCGCCAAGCTGGCCGAGAACCCTCAAGCCCTCGCGATCACGCACTTGAAGAAGGATGGTCAAGCCCTGTGGCAGGCACTCTCGCATTTGGACCCAACAGCCTTTCACCTGAGCGCGGCCATGTGCCCCGCGCATCGGTCCAAAGTCCTGGCCGAGGTGAAACGCTGCCTGAAGGCCGGAAAGGGTTGTCGTCTGGTTTCGACCCAGGTCGTTGAGGCCGGCGTGGACATCGACTTTCCCGTAGTGTTTCGCGCCATGGCCGGTCTTGAGTCGCTCGCTCAAAGCGCCGGCAGGTGCAATCGCGAGGGCACTCGTGCGAAGGGGGACTTCTTCGTTTATGAGGCACCGACCTCGCCGCCGAAGTCCCTCCGACTGCACAAGGATGTCGCCCAGACAATGTTGGATGCCGTCCCCGACTTGGACATCTTCGAGCCATCTACATTTCAGAGCTACTTCAGTAGACTCTATGCCCACAAGGATCTGGACCTTCCCGGGGTACAAGCCATGCGTGCTTCCCTCAACTTCCAGGAAACGGCGGCCGCATTCAGGATGATCGAGCAGGCCACTACTACCGTCTTCATTCCATACGATGACCGCGCCAAGGCCGCCTTGAAAGGACTTCGCTTCGCCGGCCCCTCGCGTGACCGGCTTCGTCTTCTGCAACGATACGGCGTCTCAGTCTACACAAACCAGTTCAAGAGCCTGCAGGCCGAGGGCGCAATCGAAGAGCTACACCCTGGTCTGTGGTCTCTTTGTTCCGACCTCAACTACGACAAGAACCTTGGTCTCCGCACCAGCGCGGACGCCTCCGTGGCCCTCATCTTCTGAGGAGAAACGCATGCCTGAACGATCACCAATTTTCCAAGTACGTGCACACGGCCCCATGGCCTGCTTCACTCGACCCGAGTTGAAGGTAGAGCGGGTCAGCTATGAGGTAATGACGCCATCAGCGGCCCGGGGCATCCTCGAAGCAATCCTGTGGAAGCCGGCGATCCGCTGGTGCATCGACCGCATCCACGTGCTGAACCCGATCAAGTTCGGTCAGCTTCGTCGGAACGAAGTCAATGGGCGGCTTTCCGAACGCGGCAATCACGCCGCCTACTTCGCCGACGAAGACCGTGCCCAACGAAACACCCTGTTTCTTGCCGATGTCGACTACATCGTTGCTGCCCACTTCGAGATGACCCTCAAGGCGGGGCCAGAGGACAACCTGACCAAGTTCGCGGAGATGTTCCAGCGACGCCTAGACAAAGGCCAATGCTTCCATCAACCCTATCTCGGCTGCCGGGAGTTCGAGGCCATCGTTGAACCGGCCCCTGAGCCACTGCCGCCCCCGCATGGAAGCCTGAAAGGCCTGCGGCCGCTCGGCCTCATCTTGCACGACATTGAGTTCGGCCCAGAGAACAAGCCACGCTTCTTCGAAGCACGTCTCGATGATGGCGTGATGAATGTCCCGCCGTTTGAGGAGGTGCCGGCATGATCCTGAAGGCACTATGCGACCTGGCGCGGGCGGAACACCTAGTCGATGATCCTGACTTCGTTTCGGCCGACGTGGCCTACTGCCTGAGCCTGGGTCAGGGTGGCAAGAATCCAAGACTGCTTCCCCTCGCGACAGAGCGGCAAGAGGGTAAGAAGACGCACCTTGATCTGCCGCGCATCACCATTGCGCGTGAGCCAAGCAGGCAAGGCACAAAAGCACCCGCGCTTTTCCTGGTCGACAAGGCGTCGTACCTTTTTGGACTCGATCCGTCCGGAAAGGCCCCACTTGCGAGAACGCGCCAGGAGTGCATGCGTTTCCGTGAACGAACCTTGTCGCTTCGAACGCTTGCGCCAGACCACTCAACCGAGCAGTACGCTCTGGACGCACTTCTCGCCTTCCTTGACACGCCCGAGACGACCAGACACGAGCCACTGATCTCCGAGTACGAGTCGGCGAAGACAAACCGAGACAGGCAATTGCTGATATCCAAGCTTATCTACGTCGTCTACGCGCCAGAAGGTGAGACGCCGGTTCACCTATTGCCAGCCATCAAGGAGCTGTGGCGCAAGGAACGCGCCGCGGAGAAGCAATCGGGAACGGTGATCAGGTGTTTGGTAACTGGCGCCATCGGGTCCAAAGCTGAACGTCACACCTTCCTCAAAGGCGTACCGAGTGCAACGCCAGGCGGAGTTCCGTTGGTAAGCTTCAATAAGAACGCTTTCGAGTCCTACGGGCTGGAGAGAAATGACAATGCCCCGATCGGGCAGGATGCCGCGGAAGCGTATTCGGCAGCCTTGAACCGTTTGCTTGACAACAAACCGCGAAGACCCGACGGGGAGAATTTGCAGCGCCAGAATCTCGTACTAACGAGCGACACCATCGCCCTCTTCTGGTCCCGGGAGCCGCGAGACTTCTCCTGGCTACTCGCCATGGCAGACACCCCGGATTCTGTGCGAAGCCTTCTGCTGGCGCCGCAAAAGGGCCGAAGGCCCGCGCTTGAGGATCCGTCTGCCTTCTTCACACTCATCCTCACCGGCGCCCAGGGCCGAGCATCAGTTCGCTCGTTCCTGAGCAGTCAGACGATGGATGTTGCCCGAAACGTCGAGAAATACCTCGATGACACCAACATCGTCCGTCCCTACACCGACGACCCCGGTACCTATCCTTTGTTCCGTCTTCTAGCGTCTCTATCCGCGCTGGGGGATCTGGAACGCCTTCCGCCCAATCTTGGCGTCGAGGTATACCTTGCCGCGCTCTCAGGTCGCCCCTTTCCCCGTGCCGTGTTGGAGGCTGCCGTCCGTCGGACACGAGCGGAAGACCTGGACGGTATCCCCTTCGCCGCCAGGTGCAGCTTGATTCGCGCCAGTCTCGTCCGCCAACGTAGTTTCAAGGAGGTACCAACCGTGTCACTCGATCCGAACAACCGACAACCAGCGTATTTACTCGGTCGCGTCCTAGCCATCCTGGACCACGTCCAGCAGGATGCACTGGGAAGCGTGAACGCCACCCTGGTTGACCGCTACTATGGCTCGGCCAGTAGCACACCAGCTGCGGTCTTCCCGACACTTATCCGTCGCAGCCAGCACCACTTCAGCAAGTTGCGACGGGAAAAGGCAGGGCTCGCGGTCGTGCGAGAAAGGGTCCTCCAGGAATCCCTCGCCGACCTCCACGAGTTCCCGCGAACACTGAATCTCGAACGTCAGGGTCTCTTCGCGCTCGGATTCCATCATCAGCGACAGGCATTCTTCACCAAGACCAAGACCGAGAGTCCCGAAACCCCAACTCCGTCCACACCGTGAGGTCCCCAATGTCACTTCAACACCGCTTCGATTTCATTCTTGTGTTCGATGTTCAGGATGGCAACCCAAACGGGGATCCCGACGCCGGCAACTTGCCTCGTATCGATCCCGAGACAGGACACGGACTGGTCACAGACGTGTGCCTCAAACGCAAGGTGCGAAACTATGTCCTGCTCAACAAGCACGCAGCCAAGGGATTCGACATCTTCGTGAAGGAGAAGGCCGTTCTGAACCGTCTGATCGAAGGCGCCTATTCGGACTGCCAGATTGACCTTGAAGCCAAACCAAAGAACGCGGCTGATGGAGAAAAGCGAAAGGACAAAGGCAGCGGCCAGGGTTCCGAGGTGGACCAGGCCCGGAAGAAGATGTGCGAGGCGTACTACGACGTGCGGACCTTTGGTGCCGTCATGTCAACGGGGGCAAACGCTGGCCAGGTCCGAGGGCCAGTCCAGTTCACGTTCAGCCGAACCATCGACCCCATCGTTCCGCTTGAACACAGCATCACCCGCATGGCTGTGGCTACTGAGGAGGAGGCCGAAAAGCAGAGCGGCGACAACCGCACGATGGGCCGGAAGGCCACAGTCCCGTACGGCATCTACATGTGTCGTGGTTTTGTGTCCCCATCCCTCGCCAACCAAACGGGCTTCAGTGAAGCTGACCTTGCCCTCCTCTGGGAAGCCCTTGAAAAGATGTTCGAGAACGACCGCTCAGCGGCGCGCGGCCTGATGAGCACACGGAAGCTTTTCATCTTCCAGCACGAGTCTCCGCTTGGGAACGCGCGCGCAGCAGACCTCTTCGACCGTGTCACCATCAAGCGTAAGGAAGGCGTCGAAGCACCGCGGGCGTTCACCGATTACATCGTGCAAGTGAACGACAAGGACCTGCCCAAAGGCATCACGCTGCAAACGCCTGTGTAGAGGGCCACGCAGGTCGTGGACGACGACGAACGCCTGGTCTCGATCTCCGCGATCGAGCACTGGAGCTTCTGCAGACGCCAGTGTGGGCTGATCCATCTGGAGGGGCTTTGGGCGGAGAATGTTCTCACCGCCAAGGGGAAGGAAATGCACGAGCAGGTGGATCTGCCCGGACTCGAACAACGGCCGGGAATGAAGAAGTCACGTGCGCTGGCGCTCAAGTGCGACCGGCTAGGGCTGGCCGGCAAGGCGGACATGGTGGTGTTCTTCTCCGACCCGTCCTATCCATCGCCGGGTCGGCCCTTTCCGGTCGAGTACAAACGCAGCGTGCGCAACAATTTCCGTCATGCCGAGCTGCAACTGTGCGCGCAGGCGCTGTGCCTTGAGGAGATGCTGAGGGTTTCGGTACCGGCGGGTGCGCTCTATTTCGGGGCGTCCCGAAGGCGTCGCGAGGTGGAGTTTGATGCGAGCCTTCGCGATGAGACGGAATCGGCCATTGCCGCCATCGCGTGCATGCTGCAAGTTGGGCGAACGCCCGAGCCAGAGCCGAGCAAGAAGTGCGAGCGCTGCAGCTTGCGATCCCTGTGCATGCCGTCCTTGCCCACGCGCGGGCGACTCTTGGCCTATATGCGCGAGTTGTGACCATGGCAGTCCTGCTCAACACGCTGTACGTGACGACCGCGGACACGGCCCTGCTGAAGGAAGGCGAAACGGTCACGGTTAGGGTCGCACGCGAACAAAAGCTGCGCGTTCCTGTTCACCATCTGGAATCCATCGTCTGCCTAGGGCATGTCTACGTCAGCCCCGAGCTAATGTACCTGTGCCTCGAACGGGGAGTTGGGATTGCGTTCCTTACCGAGCATGGGCGCTTTCGCGGCCGGGTCGAGGGCACAAGCCAAAGCGGCGCGCTCTTGCGGTTGAACCAGACGCAATGCCATCTGGATGTGGGGCGCAGCCTGGCAATCGCAAAGAGCATCGTTCAAGGCAAAATCGCAAACCAGCGCCACGTGCTGCAAAGGGCGGCTCGGGAAGCGGAAGGCGATGCGGCCGTGCGCCTGAGCGATGCCGCGCGGGCGCTGCGGATGAGCGATCCTCAACGGATGGAGACCCATGACCAGGTGCGGGGCAGCGAAGGTGAGGCGGCAGCGCGATATTTCGAGGTCTTCGGCGACATGGTCAGGCAACAGAGCGACGAGTTTCGCTGGACCGCGCGCCAGCGCAGACCGCCTCGCGATCCTCTGAATTGTTTGCTCTCATTCGCGTACGCCATGCTTATGAACGACTGCTTGTCCGCGCTTCAAGTCAATGGCCTGGACCCAGCGCTTGGTTTTCTTCACGCATTCAGGCCAGGGCGGCCGGGCCTGGCGCTCGATTTGATGGAGCACTTGCGCCCTCTGGTCGCCGATCGACTGGTGTTATCCCTGGTCAACAATCAACAGCTTCGGGCGGGCGACTTTCGACACACCGAAAGCGGTGCCATCGAATTGACGGACGAGGCGCGCAAGCTAGTCATCAAGACACACCAGGAACGAAAGGCGACAAGCATCGTCCATCCTTTGCTTGGCGACGAGATAGCCTGGGGATTGGTTCCGCATGTTGAGGCGCGCCTGCTCGCGCGAACGCTTCGTGGGGACCTCGACACATTTCCTCCTTTTCATCCCGCTGGTTGAGATAGGGTGATGGTCGTTCTGGTCACCTACGATGTTTCCACCGAAAGCAGAGAGGGGCGCCGCCGCCTCCGTCGCATCGCCAAGGCATGCGAGAGCTATGGACAACGCGTGCAGTTCTCGGTCTTCGAGTGCAACCTGCCAGACGCCCTGTGGGTCAAATTGCGCGGAGAGCTCCTTCGTCTGTTCGATGCGGACGAGGACAGCCTGCGTTTCTACTTTCTGGGCCAGGACGACCTGGGGCGCGCCGAACACCACGGCATCAAGCCGAGCATCGACTTCGAGGGCTCCCTCATCGTCTAGAGCGCGCGAAGGTGGAGTGGACATGGAATACACGATCCCTTCGCGCCTTGCGGATTGTTCACTGAAAACCGAAGAGTACGACCATGGCGCCGCCTGCGACGGCGGCGCATTTGACACTGGCGGGTATCCCTCGCGCCAGGCTGCTCGCAGATGCGCGAAATCCGTTGTATTTTTAGAGGGTGCGTCGCGCGGTCCCTCGGGGCCGCGCGTGGATTGAAACGACGTGCTTCTCGCACATACGCGCGTTCGCCTTGTCGCGCGGTCCCTCGGGGCCGCGCGTGGATTGAAACCGAGCACCTGCGCAGCTCTTGAGAGTCACGTCCGTCGCGCGGTCCCTCGGGGCCGCGCGTGGATTGAAACGAGCTGCTCTCACCCGAGAAGACTATCCGCGAGGTCGCGCGGTCCCTCGGGGCCGCGCGTGGATTGAAACAATTCTCACCTGTTACAAGGTCAGCGTCGGGAAAGTCGCGCGGTCCCTCGGGGCCGCGCGTGGATTGAAACGATCGGAACGTGTACGCGCTGAAAACAGACGCAGTCGCGCGGTCCCTCGGGGCCGCGCGTGGATTGAAACGCGTTCGCGCGCGTCCTTGTAACAGGTCTCGGGGGTCGCGCGGTCCCTCGGGGCCGCGCGTGGATTGAAACGATCTTGCTCGTCGTGGTTTGCTTCGTGTCGATGGTGTCGCGCGGTCCCTCGGGGCCGCGCGTGGATTGAAACCGGGCCTGTCGGAAAGGGGTGCTCACGGAAAGCGGTCGCGCGGTCCCTCGGGGCCGCGCGTGGATTGAAACAAAACGAACACACCCGCGACGCCAAGCCCCAGCCCAAGTCGCGCGGTCCCTCGGGGCCGCGCGTGGATTGAAACACCATAGCCGAGCGGGGCGAACGCGACTGCAATGTCGCGCGGTCCCTCGGGGCCGCGCGTGGATTGAAACCAAGCAACGCGCTCCCCATCGCCACCTCCTCCTGTCGCGCGGTCCCTCGGGGCCGCGCGTGGATTGAAACCAAAACTGGACCGCCGGAGGATGGGTCAAATGGGTCGCGCGGTCCCTCGGGGCCGCGCGTGGATTGAAACCCTGGCGGCCTGTGCGGAAGGATCCTTTACCGAGTCGCGCGGTCCCTCGGGGCCGCGCGTGGATTGAAACGAGGAGTCGCACGCGGCCGGGCTGCGCGAGGTGGGTCGCGCGGTCCCTCGGGGCCGCGCGTGGATTGAAACATGAGCGCCCGCGCGCAGTGAGCCGTTAAGCACGGTCGCGCGGTCCCTCGGGGCCGCGCGTGGATTGAAACTCGGCGCCGCGTCCGCGAGCAAGGCTGGCAAGGGTCGCGCGGTCCCTCGGGGCCGCGCGTGGATTGAAACTATCACCGTTCGCAACGTCAGCACCGCTTCGATGTCGCGCGGTCCCTCGGGGCCGCGCGTGGATTGAAACCTTGAGCGCCTTCACGTCGGCCGACTCGCGCCCGTCGCGCGGTCCCTCGGGGCCGCGCGTGGATTGAAACAAGGTGTCCGCCTCTGGCGAAGTCGAGAATCGACGTCGCGCGGTCCCTCGGGGCCGCGCGTGGATTGAAACTCTGGTACGAAGTGACCCTGAAGGGCAAGACGAGTCGCGCGGTCCCTCGGGGCCGCGCGTGGATTGATCACGCAATCGCTTCCTGGGGAAGCGATGTCCGGATCTCAGCGCGTGCGGGCGTGGGCACGCGTGGGGACACCATAAAGATGTAGAGCGCTTGCCCGCTAGCCGCTCCAGCACACCGCGAAAAAGGCCCTGCCCTACGGCACGATCTTCGCGCCGGTCGCGCGTGCGAGTTGCTCGTCAAACGTCCACTGCGGCAGCGCTTCGGCCGAGCAGACGAACGACGACATTGGTGTCAAGCGCCTCCACGGCCTGTCGCCCCTTTCGCGATGGCGCTCTCCATGTCGGCCAAGGTTACAGCACCTATTCCCGCCGGAGGGACGAGCCTGGCGGCGAGAAACTCATCCGCGGTGTGCCCATGGTCGCGTGTAGCTCTCCCGTCGCTTCTGACTTCGAGCACAATGACCTCGGCCTCACCGGAAGCGATATCGGCCGGAAGTTGAACGTGAAGCTCGCGATTCTCGGGAATGTGAACCTTGAGTCGAAATGCGTTCATGGCTATCTACCCCAAACTCTTGTGCGCTACGAAGGAACTCCTCGTCACGCCGTGTAGTCTACCCGATCATGGTCTAATGTGATGCCGTGGCTTGATACAAGTCCTTCGCGCGGTCTTCAGCTGCGAGGGGGAGAAGCGTCAATTGGAATTGAACGCGCTTGACGTAGCCCGCGTGGCGCCGGAGGCTGGGGCGGCGTATGGATCTTTTCGAGCGCTCTGCCGGCAAGCGTCCGGGAAATGCGGTGGACGAGACCCTTGAGGGGACTCTCGAGCGCATCGTATTTTCCGGGGGCAGCGGCGAGTTCACCGTTGCGCGACTCAAGGTCGCTGGGCAAGCAGAGCCCGTGACCGCGGTGGGGACCCTGCTCGGCCTTCCGGTGGGGGCAAACCTGCGCGCCACCGGTTACTTCGAGAACAATCCGCGCTTCGGCCGGCAGTTCCGCATCGTTTCGTACACCGAGCTGTCGCCGCAAACCCTCGACGGCATCAAGCGCTACCTCGGGGCAGGACTCATCAAGGGCATCGGTCCCGAATTCGCCAGCCGCATCGTGGCCCGTTTTGGCGTCAGGACTTTGGAGATTCTCGACGCGCAACCGGAGCGCATTCGCGATGTGCCCGGCATCGGGCGCACCCGGGCCGAGGCCATCAAGAAGGCCTGGGCGGCCCAGCGCGGGCAGCGCGAGGTCATGGTGTTTTTGCAAGGCTATGGCGTGTCCCCTGCCCTGGCGGCGCGCATCTACAAGCGCTACGGCGTGGCGGCGGTCGAGCGCGTGCGCGAGAATCCCTATCGCCTGGCCTTCGACGTGTGGGGCATCGGCTTTCTTTCCGCGGACAAGCTCGCGGCATCGCTTGGCATCGGCAAGGAAACCGACATGCGCATCGAAGCGGGCGTGCGCCACGTGCTCGAAGAGGCCGGAAGCCAAGGCCACGTGTACCTGCCGCGCGAGAAGCTGGCCCAGGATGCAAGCCTGCGCCTGGAAGTGGACGTGACGCTGGTCGAGCCGGCCATCGACCGGCTCGCGCGCCGGGGCGAGATCGCCATCGAGCATGCTGGCGAGCACGTGGCCGTGTACGAAACCGGCCTGCTGCGGGCCGAGCGCTCTGCCGCCGAGGGTTTGGGCCGCATCCTGCGCGCCAAGTGCAAGGTGCTGCCCATCGAGCCTGACCAAGCCATCGCTCGCTACGAGAAAGAGGCGAACATTTCCCTCGCGCCTCGCCAAGCCGAGGCCATCCGCCGCGCGCTCGTCGAACCCTTGCTGGTCATCACCGGCGGTCCGGGCGTGGGCAAGACCACCATCGTGCGCGGGATCGTGTCGACCTTCTTGCGCTGCAATCTGCGCGTGGCCCTGGCCGCGCCCACCGGCCGCGCGGCCAAGCGACTACAAGAAGCCACGGGCCAGCCCGCGGCCACCTTGCACCGGCTGCTCGAATGGCGCCCGAGCGAAGGCATGTTCGGACGCAACCGCGACCGACCGCTGGATGCGGATCTGTTGGTGGTCGACGAAGCGTCCATGATCGACATCCGCCTGTGCGCGGATGTGGTGGCTGCCCTGGCGGACGGAACGCGCCTGCTGCTGGTCGGCGATCAGGACCAACTTCCCTCCGTGGGCCCCGGCATGGTCCTGCGCGATGCCATCGCCTCGGGCGCGGTTCCAGTCGTCCGCCTCGACGAAATCTTCCGCCAGGCCGCGCAGAGCCTGATCGTCACCAACGCCCACCGCATTCACGCAGGCGAGATGCCCGAGATCGACGGGACGCCCGCGGCCGGGCCGCTCAAGGACACGCGCGATTTCTTCTTTTTGGAAAAGGACGATCCCGCTCTGGCCGCGCAGACCATCCGCGATCTGGTGGTCACCCGCCTGCCCGGCTACTACGGCTTCTCGCCCTTCGACATTCAGGTGCTGACCCCCATGCACAAGGGCGACCTCGGCGCCATGAACCTCAACCAGATGTTGCAAGAGGCGCTCTCCGCCGGGGCGGAGCAACTGCAAAGCGGCAGTCGTATCTTCCGCGCGGGCGATCGGGTGATGCAGTTGCGCAACAACTACGACAAGGACGTGTTCAATGGCGACGTGGGGCGCGTGATGCGCGTGGCGCGCGAGGCGGGCGAGCTTGTCGTCTCGTTCGACGAGCGCGAGGTAGCCTATGCCAGCGACGAGCTCGATGAGCTGGCCCTGGCCTACGCCGCCACCGTGCACAAGTCCCAGGGCTCGGAATACGCCGCGGTGGTGATCCCCATTCACACCCAGCACTTCGTCATGCTCCAGCGCAGCCTGCTCTACACGGCGGTCACGCGGGGCAAGAAGCTGGTCGTGCTGGTGGGCACGCGCAAGGCGCTGGGGATCGCCGTGCGCAACGCCGAGGTGGCCATGCGCTGCACGCGCTTGAAAGAGAGGCTGGCCAAGCTGCTCGCCTGACACGCGACGATGCGAGAATCGCCAATAGTCCAGCATTGCCAGGTGGACGCGCCCATGATTCCGGGCGACCATAGGCGCGGTGACCTCCGAATGAGCAGCGAGATTCCCAGCGCCAAGAGCTCGCCTTCGATGTCGTTTGCGCGGCGACTCCGTCTGCTGTGGGCCGCGTGGCCAACCGTCTTGCCGCTCGTGTGTTTGGTGGCTTCTTGGTTTGCACTTCGTCGGGGCTTCTTGGGCCACGCCGACATCCCATTGTGGGACGAGACCGAGTACTTGGCTTCGGGCTGGCGCCTGCTCCACCATGCCCAGATCCACACCTTGCTGCCCGGAAGTCCCCTCTATGTCATCTGGTATGCCCTGTGGCATCTCGTCGCGCACGATGCACTCGTCGTACTGTACGGCCAATGGCTGCTGATCGACCTACTGCTCGCAGTCTCCGTCTATTTTATCATGCGCGCAGGTGGTGCCAATGGACTGTTCGCGTATCTGGCGGCAGCCTACTGGAGCTCCCTGATCTGTATGTGGGATCCACCAAGGGTCGGCTTCTTTGCCCTTCTGCTTGCATTGCTGGCAGCGCTGGCCGAACACCGAGGCAAACACACGCGGGCCATCTTGCTGGTCGTAGGCGCGGCATTGTCTCGCCCCGAATACCTGCTGGCTGTGGTTCTTTGGCTTCTGCTTCGAAGCTGGCCCAGGATGGCCAGCCGCACAAGACTTGTGATTGCCACAGTCACGCCCGTCGTCTTGTTGCTGGCAGTTACGGGCGCTATTCCGGGGCTAGGCGGCGAACGCACTTGGGTGGCCTTTGCCCAGCACTACACCTTGCGCTGGGCCGCCGAGCACCCCTCGCTGCTCAATGAGCCTTGGCTGGACTGGCCGCAAGCGGTGACCGTCAGCTTTCCCGGAGCGCATTCCATAGGCGGTGCTTTGCTAAGCAACCCCCACGAGGTCTTGCATCACGTGGCCAGCAACCTGCTCGAGTATCCGGGTCTGCTCGTCACGCTCCTGGCGTCTCCCGCCTTGCCCGGTAGGGTGGTCGGCCCCGCGATCCTGTCCGGACTGTTGCTTGCCGTGGCTGTGCGCCGGCGATGGCCGCAACCCGTGACCTGGCACACTTCGGGGCTGCTCCTTGTGGCGTGTGTGTCGGTACTGCCGAGCCTGCTCGTCAAGCCCAAGGCCGTCTACGCCCTGCCCCTCTTGTTGTTGACCTTGATAGGCATGGTCCGGCTTGCACGTTCACTCGTCGGCGCAAGTGTCGGCGAGGGCAACCGGCTGGGCCTAGGTGCGTGTGTGGCTGCGACGCTCGCGCTTTGGCTCGTGCCACCCACGCCCCCGGTCGCTCTTCCCGTTGCCGGCACACTCTCGGGCCTGCGAGCGATTTGGTCGCAGCAGAGCCCGAGCCCCAATTGGCGAATGTTGGAAGCCGATGGTGGATGGTGCACCTACCTCGACTACGAGAAGTGCAAGGCCGAGTGGCTGCAGAACGTGGTCGCTGGCACGACGTTCGCCGAATATCTGCGCGAAACGAGCGCGAATGCGATCCTGGTCAGTGACAACTTCCGCAAGTACCCAGGCATTCGTCACGATCCCGAATTCGCCCGTTTCGAGCGCGACCCGGCCAGTTTCGGATTTCGCCTGGTATTGTCCAACCCGCGCTACGCCTTCTTTCTAAGAACCAGCCGTGACTGACCTGCCCACAAGCGACGACCGCTGTCCCGTTCCCGGTTCGGGCCGACGAGCATTCTGCTGGTTCCTACTTGTCTTGGTCGCGGTGTACCTACCCCTCTTCTTCGGTCGCATCATCTTCACGCGCGACATTGCCCATTGGATCTTCCCGGCACGCTGGTTCGTGCGTGCCTCGCTGCTCGCTGGCGAGCTGCCACTGTGGAATCCCTATCAAGGGTTGGGTTTCCCTGTGCTGGGCGATCCCTTGTACGGGGTGTTCTATCCACCCAACTGGCTGCTCTTGCTCGCAGGTCCGGGATGGTTTGCGCGGGCACTCTCTGTGCTCGATTTTCTCCACATGGCATGGGGCGGTGCCGGCGTGTTCTTGCTCGCGCGCCGGCTTCGCTCCTCGCCGGTCGCAGCGGCCGTCGCGGCCCTGGCCTGGTCGCTCTCGGGCTACATCACAGCGCAGTGGACGGCCGGGCTGCGTCTGCACGCGGGTGCCTGGATTCCCTGGGTCGCCGTCGGGCAGCTTGCGCTGCTCGCCAGCCTGCGCAGGGGAGGTCGCCGCTGGATGTTCGGCATCGTGAAGGCCGCCGCACCCATTGCCCTCGCCCTGCTCATGGGCGAGATGTTCTTGGCGGTGATGGGGGTCGGACTTGCCGCGGCCCTGCTGTTCGTGGTGCAGGTTTCCGAGCAGCGCGAAGGCAGCTCGCGCTTTCGCCCGCGCTGGGTCTGGGCGCATTTGCTCGCCGTGGTTTTGGCGGTGGGCGTGGCCGCGGTTGTCATCGTCCCCGCACGCGCGGCCATGTCCGCTTCGGCGCGCGCCACGGCGCTCTCGCGCGTCGATGCCGAGGTTTCATCCTTGCACCCACTGCGCATCCTGGAATTTGTGGCACCGGGGTGCATGGGCGATGTGTACGGCGACTACCCAGCCGCGCCCGTCGTGGGCGAGCCGCGCCTCGACGGATTGCCGCTTTCCTACAGCGCATACATGGGCGCCAGCGTGATGGTGTTGGCGCTGATCGCCTTTCGGCGTCGTTTCGTTTTCATCGCGCTCGGCTGCCTTACCGGATTCGTGCTTCTGGTGTCGCTGGGAAAATTCCTCCCGCTGCACGGAATCTTTCGACGACTCGTACCACCGCTCGCCCTCATGCGTTTCCCCGAGAAGTACCTGACCCTAGTCGTGGTCGGACTGGCCTTGCTTGCCGGTCTGGGCGCGCATCGCATTCTCTCGGGCGAGGCGCAGCCTTGGCGAAGAACCATTGGCTTTCTGGCCGTGCTTTTTGCCTTGGGTGTCTCGTCGCTCTTCATCCTTCCTTACCCATGGTCAGGGTACATGGTGCATGGCCTGCGCCACGGCGCAGTGGCGACGCTGGCATTGCTTGGCGTGCAGATGTTGGCTGTGCGTGGTTCGCGCCTGGCTGCTCCCATGCTCGTGGCGACGGTAGCGCTCGATCTGGGCCTTGCGGTGCTTGGCCTGCAGAACTTCGTCCCGTCTGCCATCGCGACGAACACGCCTGCCTCCGTTGGTTTGGTCAAAGCCGACTACGGCGCGCATCCCGAGCCGCCCCGCCTCTACCGATCGCTCGCAACCGATAGGGCGCTCGCACGCTGGTCCACGGTTTCGAACGCGGCCGAGGGAGAGATGCGCTTGCTTGCGACACTGATCCCCAGCACCGTGAACGTGTGGGGCATTGCAACTGTGCCGGGGTACGATGCCGCCATACCGGCCCAAATGGATCGCCTTTGGGAGACGGGCCACCTCGATCGGCTGGCGTCGTTGCGCTTGCTGGGTACCGACTATGCGGTGTTGCCCGTGAGCGACGTGCACGATCCCAAGGACCAACGTGCCGGCATGCGCCCCTTGGCCGACCCGGCTCCGGGCGCCCGCGTTTACCGCGTGGACGGAGTTTTGCCTCGCGTGTTCTTGGCCGGTCAAAGTCAGATCCTTTCAGATGACGAAACCTTGCGCCGCCTGTTCGAGCCAGCGGTGGTCGCGGGAGAAACGGCATGGCTCGCCTCGAACGCGCAAGCCAGCCCCATTGCCGGCCCTCCTGGACGGGCGGGTACTTGCGCCATGGAGACCTTCGCGCCCCGCCGAATTCAGGCGCGTTGCCAGGCGACGCGAGCCGGCCTGGCGGTATTCGTCGAGCAGTACGAACGCGGCTGGCGTGCCGAGGTCGACGGAAGGCCGGCGCCTCTTCTGCGCGCCAACCTGGTCATGCGCGCCGTGCCCGTGGAGCCGGGCGAGCACCAGATCGTGCTTGAGTACGAGGCAGCTGGATTGCACGAAGGATTCGCGGTCACCGTCGTTGCGCTGCTGATCTTGCTAGCGCTTGCCATCGCGTCCCGGGCAGGCCGAGCAGACCCAGTATCAGCAGAAGCAAGCTGGTGACCGCGCCGGCGCGCAGGTTGGGCGTTTGGTATTCGAGGGGGGCGAAGGGAACGCGATCGGCCAGACTGCGCTTCGCCGTCCACATTGGCCTTCCGTCACACGAATCACGCCAGCAAACCCGCCCCGTAGCGCCTCTCAGGCGCGCGCGAGGATGCGGTGGCGCGGGAGGCCGCAGGAAGGCCGCAGTTTCTCGGACCAGAATTACCCCCTTCGATTCGCCCATGCACAGGCGCAGCGCGCGGCGGTGAGGGCGAATGGCTGCGCCGGTGAACCCGGCACGTGCGTGGTGTGCGGCAGCGACCCGTGGCTCGCCGCGAAGCTTTGGCGGGACCAGACGATCTGCTCGCGGTGCTGGCCAGAGGTCAAGGTGAGCAATGGGCAACCGCTGGCGGGCAGGCGGTTGGACGAGGCAACAGAGGGGCATGCCCGTGGAATTGGGCAAGCACCGGATCGTGCTTGAGTACCAGGCAGCAGGGTTGCGTGAAGGGTTCGCGGTCATTATCCCTGTGACCGGCCAGTCGGCATTGCCTTCCAGCCCTAACGATTCGTTGGTGTCTGGGACGGTTTTCCCCAGGACGCCCTGTACGGCGTACCGTACTTTGCCACGAGCTGGACACCGAGGATGGGGCGTAGCAGGTACTGAACGGCATCCCGACCCTCTTCCGGCAGGCGAAGGTTATGCCAACGGTCCGCGCCTGCCTCGCACCAAACCATCCTACCGTCCCGCAGATCCGCGATACAGACCACACCCACCTGTCTCCAATAAGTATGCATTCCGCCTATCATTGACGCGATCACTCGCCCGCCCGTCTCAAAGCCTTCTCGAAAGGCCATGATCATCACGAAGTCAGCGCCCAGGTCCTCTCGAAGGGGCGCCAAATCCTTGTGAAACCGCCATTCCCCAACTGACTGCCGACCGTAGCTCGTGCGGCCAAGGAGTTGGGCCGCGATTTCCATGGCCGCGATGGTGCCCCAGGCGTGAAGAGAGTTGAAGAGTCTGGAGTGCGACTCGACATCTGCCGACCTGATGACTCGGCCGCCTGCAGCCGATACCAACTTCGTCATCTCCGGAACTATGCCGGTCGCCATCTGAACCTCACAGTCCGGGCAGTTGGTTCGTTTCCCGAATGCATCCAGCTCGTATGCAACGATGGTAACGGGGGCTGCAGCCACCCGGGTCGGGCTGACCGCGATGTCTGGTAGTCGATTTTGCGCCGAATATCCACACCCGACGAGGAGCAGACCCCATCCCACGGGCGAAAGCCTGATTTGGCGCATGGTCCTTGATACAACGCTGCTGCTCAATGACGCAAATTCCTGGAGGGCCTCTCACTTGGGGTTACGAACAGGGCTTCGTTCGCAATCAAGAGCTGCAGTGGTACCAGCCGGACAACGCCACGGTATCGGGCGGACCGCTCACCATCGCCGCGCAAAAGCAGTAAGTCATGAATCCCAACTACAATGCCGGCAGCAGCGATTGGAAGCAAAGTCGGCAGTACGCCCAATACACCTCGACCTCGATGACGACCTCGGGAAGGAAGAGCTTCGAGTACGGCGGTTCGAAATGTGCGGGCAGATCGACACCCGCCAGGGCAGCTGGCCGGCATTCTGGATCTTGGGTAACGGGCGCAGCTGGCCGAGCTCCGGCGAGGTCGACATTATGGAGTACTCCTAATTGACAGGATGGAGAATTCTCGGGCACCCTGAGTTCCGATGCAGCCACACGAGAAGGACCTTCAAAATACCATCTCCCCGGTGCCCATGACCGCGACCGAGCCGGCTCCGCAGATGCCGTCGCTGGTCGACGAACCAAACCTCCGCCTGCGCAAGATCGTGTTTGTGCTCTGGGCGATTGCCTTCGTGCCCCTTTTTGCTGCGCTCCGCTCGGTTCTAAGCGTGTCCCCGATTTGGCGCAGCCTGATCGGCAGCGCTGTGTTCTCCGTGCCCGCCGCAGCTGCATTGTGGTTTCTCGGCCGCGAGAAACATCGGACGTTGCGCGTCTGGCGGATCGTTTTCCTTGTGTGGGCGTTGCTTCTTCTTCCGTTGCTCCTGACCCTCGCCGAGGGCCTCGCGACGGAAGGATGGCCTCGCGGCAAGTTCAACAAGGCTATCGCGCACCTACTGATCTTGATCCTCATTCTGACGGTTCCCGCATTCCTAACCAGCCTTTGCGCGTTGGTCAGGACCTATCGCTTGGCGAGCGCGCTCGCGCTCGTCACAGGACTGGCCTATCTGGTCAACGGTGTGCTTCTGATCCGGGCCACCGCGCCAGCTCACGGTTTGCGATTCCGCTTCCAGAACGTGCTGGATCTCATCTTGTTCGGTTCTCAGATGGGAAGTTACCTGTCGATACCGATCGGGATTGTGCTCATCGTCGGTGGAACGATGACTCTTCGGGCTGCCGGGTCCGCGCGAGCGACGGCGTCAAGTCCTCCCACCGCAACTACGACCGACCTTCGGGGACCTGCCGCGGGGCGAGTCGTCTGACAATGGCAATTCGATAAGCCGGCCGGACTATCCCCCTGACCCAGCGGCCAGGATTACACAGATCAGCATCGCGAAATGGATCAGGAAGGGGTACAGAAACGAACGCGTCCGGTAGGCAACCCAACCCAAGAAGAAGCCACCTAGCAGCGTCAACATGGCCTCCACCTCCGGCTTACCAAGATGGCCCAAGGTAAACGGCACCGCCTGCAGCCAAAGCCCATCGACGCCAAACTTCCGCGTATAGGAGAAGGTGAGCCAACCGCGAAAGATGAACTCCCAACCGAAGATTTCGAAGAATGCATAGAGCGGCAGTCCAGGACCGCACATGGGCTGATAGAACGAGCGCATGCCGAATCCCGAGCGCACCGCCACCCAAAGCACAGGCAATATTACCAACAGCGTTCCCGCCGTGAAGACGATGCCAGTCTTCCAGTCTCCCACTTGGAACCCAAAATCGCTCAGCTTCTTCCGCAGAACGATGGTGATGTAGAGCATAGGCACGACGAAATATAAGACCGTGCGGTCGAACCCCTTCCAACCGGGTATGAATTGATAGTAGTGGTCGACCATCATCGCCAGCGTGCTAACGATGGTAGCCGTAACCACATCCCAATCGAAATCCACCTGTGTCGGCAGCAGCCCGGTAATCATTCGATCTTTCACGGCGATCCCTCTTTGCGTTCCATGTGGTCACCCAATATCAGGAATTGCCTCCACTATGTGCATTGCTCCGCATTCGTGGAGGGACAAGATCGCGACAGCAATGTCGCGATGGCCACGGCCACAAAGGGCTCCCTGATTGAATAGCGGCGTGTTTCCATGTTGAGTGGCGAGCAGGTGCAATGGCCAGGCCACGGAGGATCCAGGCGACGCGAGCCGGGCTGGCGGTATTCGTCGAGCTACGAACGCGACTGGCGTGCCGACGTCGATTTCAGTACATGCCCGGTTCGCTACGGCCGCGTCGCCAGCCAGTACAGGGTGTTCGCGCGGCTGTTGCCGTTGTCGTAGCCAGTCAGTTGCGAGACTTCGCCGGTGGCGGCGGCGCGATCGATCACGGCATGGGCCATATACATGAAGCCTATCCAGCCCTGCTCGGTCGCGCTGGTGGCGGCGGCGGACATCTGCGACCACGCGTCCGTGATCCACGCCGGGTCGAGTAGGTCCTCGGAGGCTGGGGTGAACGGCAGCATCTGGATGCCGTAGACGTATTCCGGGTTGGATCCAAACCACGTGCCGTAGTCGACCTTGGTCGACCAGACCAGACCGACGACGTGGTGGTCCTTGAACGGCGAGGGATAGATGGTGCTGGCGTTGGGGATCTGCCAGTAGGTCCGCGCCGAAGCGATCTCGGCGGCGCGCAAGATGGCGCCCACGCGCGCGTAGGTGTCGTTGCCGAGTGCCTGGCCGAGTAGCTCGACACCGTACCAGGCATTGACCGCCTCGGCGGTGGATTCCTGGTTGCGGTTGTCGCCGAATTCGAAGAGGCCGGACGCCCAGCTGTGGCCCTCGAACCAGTCCATGTGGCGGAAGCGGGGAAAGTACGGGTCCGTCTTGCAGGGATTGCCGATGTCGCGCACCAGCCACAGGGCCTTGTCGCCGTAGCTTGCCGCCCAGGCGGCGTCCTCGTGGGCCACGACCGCGGAGGCGTACGTCAGATACCCATAGTGAAAATGGTGGTCGTCGTAGTAGCCGTTGCCGTAGTCGGCGCCCGAGTCGGCTAGACCAGCGGCGCTGACCACGCCCCCCCACGTGGTTTCGTAGACTAGAGGCTTGCTGTTGGTCCCGTCGAGCCAGCTGCTCACGGCCGGGCGCAACTTGCCCAAAAACGTGTCCGCCAAGGCGGCCTCGCCGAGCTCCCGGGCCATCAGCTCGAGACGCGCCAAGCGGGCCAACTCTTTGCCGGCGGTATACGGATCCGTGGCCGCCAGCGCGTAGCCGCTCTCTTGCGCAAGCGCGCTCTCGATGTCGGCCACCATCGCGGTCCCTGGCGGGCGCGGGGCGGTCCACGCAATGCTGCTTAGCGGGTAGGTCAAGGTCCAGCTCGGGCCCGCCACCGCGCGCATGGTCCCTCGGAGCGTGGCGTGCGAGAGAGCCACGGTTGGGGCCCCACCGAGCCTCGGCAGGTGATGGGGCAGGGCCATCATCAACAAGCTGCCCTGACCTTGCGTGCGCCAATCGAAGCGAACCAACCCGCTGCTGCCGGACTGGGCGAGCGTGACGGAGCCGCCGATGGGAATGGCGGTCGCATAGGTGTCAAGGATGGGGGCCACAGAGATATCGGGGACCAAGGCGACCCTGATTGACCCGGTGAATGCTTGGCTCGCGCGCAGCTCGGTGGCGGTCCAAGTCCAGACGAGCGATTCCGAGGCGTAGACATTCCAGGTCTGTCCATTGTTGAGCGCAAGGGCCAGCTTTTGTCCCGTGACCGTCGTCGCAGCAGCGCCGTTCACGGCCGTGATGCCGGCCGAGGGCAGCTTGATGCTCGGGGTGAGGCCTTGGTAGAGCCCGGTTGCGTACGGCATGCCGTAGACCAGCGGCGTGGCCAAGGTACCGCCGCTGGCGGTCCCGCCACTGGCGGTCCAGGTGAGGGTCACGGAAAGGTCGTCGTAGGACGTGATCTCGTGCTTGCCGAAGGTTTCGCTGGCGCCGAGCTCGATGTCGGTGCGATCCGCAGTCGTGATGGACGCATCGGCCACCGTCGAGGGCGGGCTCGACACCCCGAGCCCGTCGGCGAGCGCCTTGGCGTTGTAGGGCAGAAGGTTGATCCGCTGCGCTCCCTGATTGAGGACCAGATTCATCCAGAAGGCGTTCGTCGGCCGGGGGCTGGCAATCGCCGCTGCCCAGAGCGCGGTCGGGGCCAAGGGATGCGTCTTCTGCGCGAACCCCGGTTTCGTCATCGACGTGCATCGCGCGTCGTCGAGCTGCCAGTTCGTGCCCGTGCCACCGCCTGTCGCCGCGCCACCGGTCCCCGCGCCTCCGGTGGCACTGCCAGCGCCGGTTTGCCCGCCGGTGGAGGTTGTCGTGCCCCCGCTGGCCACGCCACCCGAGCCCGTCTGGCCGCCGGAGGAGCCGCCAATTGCCCCACCGAATCCACTCGCACCGGCGCCGCCGTCGTGTCCACTGGTGGGGTTTGGCGTCCCTCCGCCCGTCGCCACGGCCCCGCCTGCGCTGGCGGTCGAGCCGTCCGCACTGCTTCGGCCCTTGGGGGACGAGCACCCAAGCGCCAGCGCAAGCGAAACCGGGAGCAGGGCGTATCTCAAGGAAAAGAACCTCATAGCTTTCCGACTGCGTTGATCGTGCGCCGGCTGCTTCTAAGGAACTTCGACGGCTCCTAGATCGCACGCGGCGGTATTGCGGGCCTGCCCTCGTTGGTCGGAGGTTTCGCAGTTGGCTCCGGCAGCCAGCACGGGACTTTTCGCATCGGGCAGCATCGTGAAGGTGGGACCTCCGTTGTCCGCCGGATCGGCCAACATCGGATCCGCGGCGGTCACGCCGGAGATGCACGAATCCGAGCCCGCGCCCTTGAAGTCAGTCACCCACTGAAGCACGTGGTCGCCTGTTCCCGTGGCCGCGCAGCTATAGGCCTGGCCCCAAGGATTGCCCGCCTTGTTGTCGACAAAGACCGTGTTTCGAAAAACCCAATCGGTGCCGCCAAAGAGCCCGCCGCCCTGCCCGCTGGCGAAGTTCTTGGCGATGGTCACATTGTTCAAGCGTAGCTTGTCGCCAAAAATCGCACCGCCGAAGCCGTCCGTGACTTTGTTCGAGTAGAACGTGGAGTTGCTGATGGTGCAGGTGGGTGCGCAGTCGAGCGAGAGCCCACCGCCGTGCGTCTCGGCCGTGTTGGACAGAAAACTCGTGGCTGTGATGGTGATTTCGCCATTGCTGACGCGCATGCCACCGCCCATGGCCAAGCCGGTGCCACCCGAATCCTTGCCGAGCGTGTTCCCCTCGACGGTGCAGCGATCGATGATGATTTTGTCCGGCGGATAGACCCACAAGAACGCGGCCCCCCCTGCCCCATAGGCCTTGTTGTTCTGGAATCGGCTTCCGCAGATCTCGACCGTTCCTCCCTCGGTATCGGCACCGTTCTGCTTGTTCCGGTACGCGGGGTCGAGAGCGCCGTCGGTTCCGATGGCACCCCCGCCGCTGTCGACGAAGGTGGAGTTGTCCGTGAACACCGAATTCACGACGTGCAAGGGTGACCAAAGGTTGTAGATGGCCCCGCCGTACCCAGAGTGATTGCGCCTGAACTGACTGCGCACGACGGTCAGCGAGCTGCCAGTCCCCACCGCGACAGCTCCTCCGGAAGTCCCCGCGTTGTTGTCTTCGAACGTACATCCGATCACCTCCACGTTGCTCCGCCAACCGCCCGACACGGCTCCCCCGGACGCGTCGTCCGCTGCCTTGCCGTTGACAAAGCGCAGGTTGCGCACGGATAGCTTGCTGGTCACCACGAAGATTTGTGACGTTCCGCCACCGTCGAGGGTGATCTTTCCTTCACCGTCGAGAGCGGTCTCCTTTCCGACCTGGATGGCCGTCGAAATGGCGATCGAAACCGGAGCATCGCCGCAGTTGAACGTGACGTATCCGCCCGAAGCAACGGCCTGCTTCAGGGCGTCGGCCGTGCAGCTCGCTGCGGTTCCGCTGCCCACGGTCAGTTGCGATGTCGGGATGGTCCATGGCGTCGGCTCGTCGCAGATCTGGGTAGGCGCAGACGTGTCGCTGGGTGTGGTGCTGCCACTGCCCAAGCTCGCGCCCGAGCCGCCCGTCGAGCCCACAGCAAACGTGCCGCCACTGCCGACGCCAGAGCCCTTGCCGTTCGTCCCGCACGCGCCAGCGGCTAGGACAACTGCTATTAGGCAAGCTTGCACACCGACAATACGCATTGGCTTCTCCTGGCGACATCTCACTATACTCTCGTCTTCTGCCAACGGACCTAGAAAGCCGCTGTAGTTAGAACCAGAACACCATCGAGAGCACGTAGAAGGTGCCGGGGACGCTGTTGTCCCAGCCTCGTCGGTGCAGGACATTGTAGGCCCCGGTCCATGCCACGAGCTCGGATTGGTTGTTGAACGTCCAGGAGGCGCCGCCGAACGGTTCCAGCGCCGCTTCATCCAAGCGATCGACCGGTGCATACGGATTCAGATCGGCGAAGAGGTTCAAATGGTGCGTGGCCTGCACATTCAACTCGACCACGAACGAGCCTCGCGCAGACGTGTCGGACTGAGACGACCCCGGATCGATTCGCCGATTGAGGTCGAGGCCCATTTCGAGGGCTACCACGTGTCCCAACAGGATCTTCGTACGCGCTCCGAGCTCCCATGCCCAGGTAAGCGGCTTCGCGCTTCGTGCAACCGAGATATTACCGAACAGCTTGAGCTGCAGGATGCGCGAGCGAAGTACGCCATAGGTCGCGCTGAACCCGGTCCCGTTGTAGCGATTGATGTCGTTGCAGCCGCTCGGAGCTGACTCTTCCAGGCACAGAATGCGCGGCGCAGAGAATTCCAAGTCGAATCGTTCGGTCACACCCAGGCGCGCCCACGCGCCCAAGGCGAGGTAGGGGTTGAACGTGTAGGGCGCGCCAGCGGCCGTAGTCAGGGGACCGGACTGTGGCCGAAACACACTGGATCGCAACCCCAGCTCGAACATCCCTTCGGGCAAGGTCTGTGGGCGGAGCACATACTCGATTGGCCACCGATCGAAAGGCGAGGGCTGAGGGGGCTGAGGCTCCGCGACCGGTGGCGGGACAGGCGCTGGGGGAATCGGGGCTTGCGGCGGACTTACCGGGGCCTCGGGTGGATGCTCAAGCGATTCCAGCGGGCTAGGTGGCACCTCATCCGCCGCGCGGGCCGAGCGGAGCCCGAAACCGAGGACAAGAGCGAACCATGCGACGAGAGCGAGGCGCAAGCGAGTGGTCATCGAGTCACCGGCCTAGGACAGTACAACAAATCGAGCCGTAGGAAACCGGGTGAGCACCAGATCGTGCTCGTGTACCAGGCAGGGCCAACGCATCTAAAACATGTGGAATCTTGCGAAGATGCGGGTTTCGCGATCATGGACACTCGCCAGATGCCTTGTTTTCAAGATGGGAACGCGCGCCCCAATTCAAAACACGTGGGAAACACCGTAGATTTAGATGCGTTAGCCCTGGTGTACCAGGCAGTCGGATTGGGCGAAGGGTTCGCGGTCACTCTCGTGGCACTACTGAACTTGCTGGCGCTTGCCATCGCGGCGCGGGCAGACCGAGCAGGCCCAGTATCAGAAGACAAAGCAGGCTGATGGCCGCACCCGCGCGCAGGCCGGGCGTTCGGTATTCGAGAACGATTCTGTGCGTGCCTGGTTCGAGCGGTAGCGCGCGCATGATGAGGTTCGCGCGCAAGAGCTGCACCGACTGTCCGTCCACTTGAGCGTGCCAACCTCGGTCGTACTGTTCTACAAAAACGGCGAGGCCGCGCTCGTGCGCAGTGCAGGTGGAAACCAGCCGGTTGTTGCTGTACGAGTCCAGGCTGCAATTGCCAGCCCGACCGGGTGGCGCAGAGAATGCGGGGATATCACTGTCCGATGCCAGCCACACGCTTTCGCCAGCTACAATTTCGGGCTCGTACATTCGCTTGACGGTCTGGTCGTCGGACAGCGCTTCGGCGTGGCGGGCCAGGTACACACGCGGCAGGGCACCCGTGACGTGGTAGAGGCGCGCACCGGGCAATGGATCCATCAGCGGCTCAAGTCCCGGGCGGTCGTTCTTGGCAGCGGCTGGATCTGCGACGGGCAGCACTGCGTAGTCCGCACCCAGCAGCCGGAGCGCGCTTTGTCCGACGGCAAGTCCGGCATTCCAGACCCTATCGACCAAGGCTGGGATGGCGGCATCGTACCCAGGCAGGGTTGCGATTCCCCAGACATTCGCCGTGTTGGTGATCAGGGTTTGTACCATGCGAATTTCCGCTTCAGGGGTTGGACTCGCCGAGGCCCATTTGTTCACTGCCTGATCCGTGAGATTCGAGCGGTAGAGGCGAGGAGGAGCTTCGGGATGCGAGCGCAGCTGCAAAGCCAGGCGCGCGGCTGGCGGTGGATCGCCGGCGATCCGTCGCGGGCCAAATCCCAGCAAGGGCCAGGCAGCCGCGGACAAATCGAAGGTGACGACGGCAACCAGTAGCAAGGGCGCGAGCGGCGAGGCGCGGCCAGCAAGAACGTGCACGGCGAGCATTCCGAGGGTGGCAAGGCCGCCGAGCAACGCTCCGTGAACGGCGAAGACGACCCACGCCGGGGAAAATGTCAGTGCCGAGACGAAAGCGAAGGCAACGATGAGCAAGAGCAGTACGCCCGTGCGACGCCAAGGCTGGCGCTCATCCGAGAGAATGCTCCTGGCCCCCAGGCTGGCCAGGAGCGCGACCACGGCCACGACCAGGACCATGTACTTCTCGGGATAGCGCATGTAGCTGAGCGGAAACACCACGCGCCTGAAGATGGCGTGTGCGGGGGTGTACTTGCCGAACGCCAACAGCAACGCAATCGCCGCGAGACCACCCAGCACCAGCGCCAACCGGCGCCCGCGGCCAAACGCGGCCAACACCAGAGCCAGTACGCTCGCGCCCATGTACATGCTGAATGAAAGCGGAAGTCCGTCGAGGCGGGGCTCACCCACAACGGTCGCCGCCGGGTAGACGCCGTAGGCGTCTCCCATGGACTGGGGAAGCGCGAATTCGACCAGGCGCAGGGGGTGCAGCGAACAGGATTCGGCGACCACGCGCGAAAGCGGAGCGGCCCGCTCGGTGCTGCCCAGGAGCATGCGAGCCGGAAGAATCACGACCGCGCCTACCCCGAACGCAAGCACGACGGCGACGACAGCGATGGCGAGCCAGCGCGGGAGCACATTCGGCTTCGCACGCGACTCGACCGCTTGCAGAACGAGCGCGAACAGGACGCCGAACCCGGCGCCGATCATGGCCAGGAAGATTTCGCCGAGCAGCACGGCGAAGACGGTGGGCAGGGCGGCCTTGACCAAACCGCGCCGCCAAGCCGTCCCGCCCGCGCGCAGGCTGTCGAGCAAGGCGACGTGTCCGACGGCGGCCCAAGGGATCCACGCATCGGCGAAGAGCAGCAGGCCCGACGACCACTGGGCCGTGGTATAGCCCGAGAGCGCCCAGGAAAGCCCGGCGATGATGATCGCCTTCGACGAGCCACCCAAGCGGCGCGCCAGCCAGCACACGCCGACCGCGCCCCACGCCATGTGCGCGAAGCACTGCCAATTGAGCATGCTGGCCACCCAGCCCGGCCCGACGAGAAGAAAGAGCCAGTTGGGCGGATAGAAGACGCCGTAGAGAGGATCGCCGAACACTGGGAAACCAAGCCCCTGGTAGGGATTCCAGCCGGGAAGCTCGCCACGCAACAGCGTCTCGCGCAGGAACGCACGCGCGGGAAAATTCCAGTGGGCGATGTCACGGAAGAACAGAACCTTGCCAAGAAAAAGCGGCAAATAGGCCGCGCACAAGATCCCCAGCGTCCACAGCACCGGCCGCCACGGCCACGGGTTGTGGTTGTCGTCGAGATGGGAAACTGGCTCAGTCACTCTGGATGATTAGAGCACAACCTGTCCCCCCACGCGCGTGGCCGCCAACGTACCGCAGGCGGCGCCGATGTCTTGGCCGCCGGCGTAGCGGCGCACGAGCGGGATGGAGAACTGCGACAGCTCGTCGCGGAAGTCGCGCACCTCGGCCTCGCTGGGTGGCTGGAACTTCCCGCTGGCGTCGTTGACCGCGATGAGATTCACCTTCACGCGCACGCCAGCAAAAAGCTGGCCCAGATCGCGCGCGGCTTGCCGGCTCATGTTGACGCCCGCCACGCCCACATAGGCCAGGGTCACGCGCTCTTTGCTGACCGCCGCGTGCTCGCGCACGGCCTTGGCCAGCTCGGCAAGTGGCCAGCGCTCCTCGATGGGCATGAGCGGCAGGCGCATCTGGCGCGTGGGCGCTGCCAGCGAAACGATGAGGCGAAAGCGCTCTTTCTCGGCGGTGAAACGGCGGATGGCCGGCACGATGCCCGCGGTAGAGATGGAAATGGCGTCGGCCGAAATGGCCAAGCCAGCGGGATGGCAAAGCACCCGCGCCGCGGACATGACGTGGTCGTAGTTGAGCAGCGGCTCGCCCATGCCCAGAAAAAGGATGCCGCGGATGGGATGCTCGGCCTCGCGCACGATAGCCTGCACCTGGGCCAGCATTTCCCAGGTGGCGAGGTTGCGCGCGAATCCCAGCTTGCCGGTGGCGCAGAAGGCGCAGGCCAGGGCACAGCCGACTTGCGAGCTGATGCACACCGTGTACTTGGCGGTGGGAAGGGCGACCAAGCCCTCGACCTCGCCGCGCCGGCGCTTCTCCTTCAGCGCGCGCGCAACCGCGGGATCGGGCAACGGGATGCGCACGGCTTCGATTTGCGCGCCATCAGGAAGGCGGAACAGGTACTTGACGAAGCCGTCGTCGGCGCGCCGGCGTTCGACGATTTCGAGGTCCGGGTAGTGCGCCTCGCGCGCCAGGGTCCGCCGCACCTCGGCCGGCAGTTGTTCGAGATCGTCGAGACTCGTCGCCCACTGGGCGTGCACGCGCGCGAACACCTTGCGCGCCACGCGCTCGCCCACGCCGTAGCCAGAGAGCACCTGGCGCATCGCCGGCCAGTCGAGATCGCGCAGAATCAGCGGACTGGCCAAGGCGCGTTTGCCAATCAGCGACCGTTTCCGTCGCGGTCGCGCGAGTGCAGAAGGTCGAGCGGGGGTGCTTCGCTTTCCACCACGTAGGCGAATTCGCGTTTGAATTCCTCGGCCGATTTCTTGGGATTGCACACCGATCCGAACATGGTCAGGATGGCCGGCTCCTCGAAGTCGTCGCGGCGCAGGCGGATCATGTAGCGGCGGGCGATGGCGTAGCGGGTGGACTTGATGTCCACCATGCGCACGCGCGTGCGGCCGGTCTGCGGGTCGAGCAGCTGGGCGAACGGTATGGGGACGAAGTTCCCGGCCTGCAGCGAAACCATGGCGGCGTTGCCGCCCGAAAACAGGAACTTGGCCGCGCAGTAGCCGAGGTCGCGCGTGTATTCCATGTCGTAGGGCACGGGATCGGCGCAGCGCAATTCGTAGCCGATGTCCTTGGAGACGATGGTCACCTTGGGCACGCCCAGGTCGCGCAGACGCGCATGCACGGCTTTCTTGATGCCGTCGCCCAGATTCAATTCGGACACACGAATGTGGCCGTGCTCGTCGCGTTCGATGTTGCCCAAACGTTTGAGGTCTTCCTCGGACAGGGCCACGGCCAAGCCCTCGGCCAGCACCGCCACGCCGTAGCGTCGCCCTTCGGCCAGGCGTTTGATGATGGCGCCGGCCAAGATGTCGACCAGGATGCGCAGGGTCGCCTTCTGGCGCGGGAATTCCTCGGGAATCACGGTCAGGGTCGCGCCCGCCGCCTTGCCGATGCCGAGCGCCAAGTGGCCGGCCTTGCGCCCCATGGCCACCACGAAGTACCAGCGCGACGTGGTCTTGGCGTCGACCATCAGGTTCTTGACCAATTCGACGCCCAGGTGGCGGGCGGTGTTGTAGCCGAACGAATCCACCGACGGGTCGAGGTCGAGGTCGTTGTCGATGGTCTTGGGCACGTGGACCACGCGCAACTTGCCCGCCGCCTTCTCGGAAACCTTCATCGCGGAATAGGCGGTGTCGTCGCCGCCGATGGTGATGAGCTGGGTGACGCCGAGGCGGTGTAGCGAATCCACCACCATGACCAAGTCCTCGTCCTTGGTGGTCGGGTTGGCGCGCGAGCTGCCCAGGAACGAGCCGCCGCTGAAGTGGATGCGGCTGACGTCGCCGATCTGCAAGGGGCGGATGTCTTCCAAGCGCCCCTTCATCAGGCGATCGAACCCGTCGCGAATGCCGAGCACCTCCACCCCCTGCAAAAGAGCGCGAATGGTAGCGGCGCTGATGACGCTGTTGATTCCGGGGGCAGGACCACCACCGACCAGAATGCCGAGTTTCTCTTTGGGCACGATCTACTTCTCCTTGTCTTCTCTATGAGGTCTTGGCGCCCGCGCGGGCCCTGGACCGGGGCGGAAGCTAGCACAAGCCCGTCGCGCCAGTCATGGTCACCAGCCCGACCGCATCGGGGGTTGCTCCTTCTTCGGGACCGGCGCCTTGTCCGGCTCGGCCGCGGCTTCGCCCAGGGTACGCAGTTGGCGATCGATTTGTTCGCGCACGCGGGGTGACTGCTCGACGGCAAGCTGCCTGTGCAGAAACTTCGCCGCGGTCGCCGCGCGGGTCAGGCCCAGCGCAATGGCCGCGTCCACGCGAACCTCGGCGTCGTCGTTGTCGAAAAGCGCCGCCAGCTGGTCGACCGTGTCAACCCCTACGGCCATCCAGCCGAGTGCCACCGCGGCTCTGCGAACAATCAGGCGATCCGTGGCGTCGGTGGCCTTGGCCTTGGCAGAAACCAGCTTGCCGAGGAAGACCCGCACGCCCACGGTAGGTACCAGGCGCAATGCGGCCACGGCGCGGGCTCGGATCAGCCCTTCGGCCTTGGTGTCGGACGCAATCGCCATCAGGGCGTCTTCGGGCGCCTTGGCCAGGGCGCGCAGCTCGGCGGCCACGGCCACGTCATGGGTTGCAAGATAGGCTTCACATTGGGAGCGACCTTCGCTGGCCTTGCCCCCGGCGGGGGCAGGCGCGGATGCGGGCGTGGCGGCCAAGGTGGAAAGCACGATGGCGAGATACGTCAGATGCACGACGAGACGGTAGCACAGACCTTAAGGTATAGTGCGCCCCAACCGGATCCTTCGGAGGCCTCCATGCATCGTTACACGCGCATGTTTCAATTGATTGCCATCGCTATCCTCGCTTTCGCACCCACCGCGTTCGCCCAAGAGAATTCGCCCATGCCCCAGCCGGAAGTGGCCGGCCCAACACCAGACGCCACGCCGCCAGCCGAGCCCGGCGCTGCGTCCGCGACGGAGGAGAACCCGGCATCCGCCGCGATAGCCGCCCCCGCCACCGCCGTCGGCAATCAGGCGAAGTACGGCCTCGGCATTCGCGTTCGTTGGGTTTCGGTGCCAAGTTGGTTTCTCGGACTTTTCACGCAGAAGAGCGTGTCGCTCTCGAGCTACAGCTATGCCCTGGAAGGCTATCGCCGCAAGGTCGATCGGGACGACCCCCACCGCACCTGGGAGCTTTCAGCGGCCATCGGCTTCCAGAATATGAGCCCTGCCGACGGTTACTGGCTGGGCAAGGGCAAGGATCCAAGTCAGGACGCGGATCTGGTCCAAGCCAGAGATTTTTCGCTCATCACCATGGACGCCGCCTTCATCTCTCGCCAGTACTTCAGCCCCTACTTCGGCATCCACTACGGCGCCGGTCTTGGCTTGGCGGTCGTGCGCGGTAAGATCCTGCGCACGTCGGCGACACACAATCAAGCGACGGGGCAGTACACCGTTATCTCGAACGGAACCCAGATCTGCGACGTCAATGCAAAGTGCAGTGAGGCCGCGCTAGTTGCAACGCAGACCGGGAAAGACAACGGCCCCGCCGATCCGCACCGTTTTCAAGAAACGTCCATTCCCGGCGCCATCCCCATCATCAACCTGCTTTTCGGCCTCGATTTCCCCATCCCCGACGCCAAGGGGCTCGAATTCCGCATCGAGGGTGGTTTCTACGACGCCTTCTTCCTCGGCGGCACGGCCGGCTACGTCTTCTGATGGGAACCCTCGAAGGGTTCCCAAACCCTCCCGCGACGCTTCGCTGCCGGCAAGCCGGCAGGCTCCGCACGCGTTAGTTCTTCTAGTTCTTCGCCTTGGCCGTCGGCGCTTGGCCGACGACGGGACGCAGGACCACGCGGCCTTTTCCCCGCAACACTTCGATGGGCAGAGCCACGTTCATCGCGGACGAGGCGATGAAGGGGCGCAGGTCGCGCGGATGAGACAAGGGACGGCCGGGTGGCCCCAGCACGATGTCGCCCGAGCGAAGCCCCGCCGCCGCCGCCGGGGAGTGGGAAAGCACCGACGTAATCTGCGCAGCGCCGTCGGGCACCTGCAAGCTCTTGCGCCGACCGTGGCTGATGGGAACGAAGGTAATGCCTAGCCAACCGGGCCGGGAAGCGGCCGCGCGCTTCTGATCCTCGGCCAAGGACGGCAGCCTTGGGGTCTCGGGTGCGGCGGCGATGCGCGGCAGGCCTGGTACGGGCAAGGCCAGATCCTCGCAACGGGTAAGCGCCTCGACCGCCTGCACCTGGTGCTGGTCGCGCTTGCTCCAAAGGCGCCCCGCCACGCTCGTCAGCACGAAGCGCATGCGCAGAAGCGCGGCCACCCGGATCTCGCTGCGATAGCTGATCTCGTCGGTGGTCGTCATTCCCGTGACCAGACGGTTGGCCTCGGCCAGGCGCGAAGGATCGGACGTTACGAAGGGCGCCAGGTCGGCCAGCAGCTCCAGCGCAAGACGGCTTCGGGCAGCGACGTCGAGCCCGCGAACCGCGCGATCGTCGAGCCGTCCGCGCCAGCGCGGCTGGGCCGCCAGAAAAGCATCCAAGTTCGCCTGATTGAAATCGCCGAGCGCGCCCTCCCAGGTCTTGCCGTCGAGATCGAGCTGGTCGAGAAACGCGAACAGGACCTGCGCCCGCTCGTCGAGCTCGGCCAGCGATGACGGCCGAGCGAAGCCGTAGACGGCGGCGATTCTGTCGATCAAGTGGCTCTCCTCGACAAAGTCGCGGCCGGCGAAGGCCTGGCGCACCAGCGGATCGGCGAAGGCAGCCTCACGCTCGGGCGCTCCCGCCGCGCGGGCGACCTGCTCGGCCAGGTACACATCCGAGCTGCGCAGCGGGATGTCCGGCGTCTCGTCGCTGACCATGATGTCGGTGTGGGCCGCGGAAAAGCGCCCGCGCCGGGCCAGGGCCGTCAGAAACTCGAAGGAGTGCCCGATGGCCTTCTGGCCGCGCACCTCGGGGTAGCAGCCATAGGCCGGGCGGTCGGGCGTGGAGGAGAAGTATCCGCAGGTCTTGCCGCTCGGCAGCCGCTTGTGCTCGCGCGCCTCGTGCAGATAGGCGAACCCGCCGGAAAAACATTGAGACATGAGCGACACCACGCGCACCGAGGGCGGCAAGCGGGCGAGCAAGGCACCGAGCTTGCGCACCGAGATGGATTCGTGTGGCCCCCAAAGGGTGATGCGATTTTCGATGGGATCGCTCAGGCTCTGGGTTCCGTGATCGGTCACGTAGACCAGCAGCGTGTCGCCGGCGTGCAAACGGCCGCGCAGCTCGCCCAGCGTGCGCGACAGGCTGGCCACGGTCGCGGGCCGCAGGTCGATGCCGGACAGGGACGAATCTTCATACGTCGTAAGATCCCGCAGCAAAGGATCCACGCGCGTGCCTTGCAAAAGCCAGGCGTTCTCGGGTTCGGGCCCGCGCGTGGCCAGATCGGGCGCGGGATTGCTTCCGTCGCTGGCCAGCACGGTGATGTGGTCGCGTGGAATTCCTGAGGCGGCGAGCAACTGCGTGAGCTGGCGCAGATGCGCCAGGTGCGAGGCGAAGTTGTCCAGCTTGTCGCCACCGCCATTGATGGCCAGCACGTAGAGCTCGCTCGTCTCCGCGGCCTGCGCCGCCGGGGCGTGCATGGACAAAACCGCCGCGAGGGCCAGGGAGGCGGGAGACATGGGCGCGATAACCATGCCCGAAATTCCCGCCCATGGCACTAGCCGAAGTTTCTCCGTAATCCCGCGATAGCCGCGGGAGGTCGTGGCCTTGGTCGTGGCCGCCGTGAGCACTTGCGCCTTGACGTTTGCTGGAGCCCAGGTATCACGAGCGAGCTGTGTCCGTCATCAACTTGCTTGCGCCCGAGCTGCTTGCGCCCGCCAAGGATCTGGAGACCGGCATCGCCGCCATCAACTGCGGCGCCGACGCGGTGTACGTCGGGGCCGCGCGCTTCGGCGCGCGCGAGGCGGCGGCGAATTCGCTGGCCGACATCGAGAGCCTGGCCGAGTATGCGCACCGCTACTGGGGCAAGGTCTACGCCGCGGTCAACACCATCCTGCGCGACGACGAGATCGAGACCGCCGTGGGCCTGTGCCACGATCTCCATCGCGCGGGCGTGGACGGGCTCATCATCCAAGACGTGGGCCTGCTGGAATGCGACCTGCCGCCGCTGCCGCTCATTGCCAGCACGCAGATGCACAACCACACGCCCGAGCGCGTGGCGCTTCTTGGAGAAGGTTGGCTTCGCGCGCGCGATCCTGGCCCGCGAGCTCGACCTCGACCAGATCCGCGAGATCCGCGCTGCCACCACCATCGAGCTCGAGGTCTTCATCCACGGCGCCCTGTGCGTGTGCATGAGCGGCCAGTGCACGCTCAGCTACGCCATGGGCGGTCGCAGCGGCAACCGCGGCCAGTGCGCGCAACCCTGCCGGCGCGGCTATTCCCTGGTGGACGCGCAAGGGAAGACCGTGGTCGGCCGATCGCCACCTGCTTTCGCTGCGCGATCTCAATCTGACCCCGCACCTGGGCGACCTGCTTGCGGCCGGCGTGTCGTCCTTCAAGATCGAAGGGCGGCTGAAGAACAAGGCCTACGTCATGAACATCGTGGGGCACTATCGCCAGGCGATCGATCAGCTGCTGGCGGCGCAAGGTGGCCGCAAGTCCTCGTCGGGCACGGTGACGCTGGGATTTGAGCCCAATCCCGACAAGACCTTCAACCGCGGCTACACCAGCTACTTTTTTTGCGGCCGCGGCGCCGAGGTGGCGTCGCCCGATTCGCCCAAGCACGTGGGCGAGCCCCTCGGGCGCGTGGCGGCGCTGGGCCGAGATTCGTTTACCCTGGATGCACCCGCGCCCTTGCAAAGTGGCGATGGCATCACCTTCTACGATCGCGAACAAAAGCTTGAAGGCTCGACGGTGAATCGCGTGCAGGGCAAGACGGTGTTTCCGCAAAAGCTCGACGGCTTGGCCACGGGCGCGCGCGTGTTCCGCAACCACGACCACGCCTTCGCCAGGCAGATCGCGCAAAGCCGGCCCGTGCGAAAGATCGCAGTCGCGCTCAAGCTCGGCGGAACAGCCGAGGGTATCTTCCTGGAGGCAACCGACGAGGACGGCGTTCACGCTGTCGCCGCCCTGGCTTGCGACAAGATCCCTGCTGAAAAGCCCGACCGAGCCACGGCCAACACCGAACAGCAACTGGCCAAGCTGGGCGACACCGAGTTCGTCGCCAGCAGCATCGCGATGGAGTGGGCGACGCCGCTTCATCTTCCGCCAGCCCAGGTGAACTCGCTACGCCGACAACTGGTCGACAAACCTTGCCGCCGCGCGTGCGCTGGCCCGCCCCACGCGAGAAAAGACAGCTCATCCCCAACGATGTGCCCTTCCCCGACACCAAGCTTTCCTACCTCGCCAACGTGCTCAACCAGAAAGCCGCCGCCTTCTATCGCCGCCACAGGTAAGCGACATCGAGCCCGCGGCCGAGAGCGGCCTCGACCTCGCCGGCCGCACCGTGATGACCACGCGCTACTGCCTCAAAGTACGAGCTTGGGCTTGTGCCCAAGAGAGCGCACGAGGAGGAGCGAGCGCACAGAGCCGCGTACCGCCCGAGCCATGGTTCCTGGTCGACGACGAGGGGCGCCGCTTGCGCCTGCGCTTCCGCTGCGACGAGCGCCATTGCGTGATGGAAGTCGTCTACAAGCCTAGGCCTTCAGTTCGGACTTGGCCTGCCGCTCGGCCAGGCGGGCCTTCCAGCGCGCGCGGCGCTCTTTCACCAAGCGATGCTTCTGGTTGGCCAGGGCGATGTCGTGGGCCACCGTCTCCTGCGGCGGAATCACGAAATCGGGACCCAGGATGGGCGCGGGATCGATGGCGTCACCGTCGCGATGAATCTCGAGGTGCAGGTGCGTGCCCGAGACTTTGATGCCTGAGTGTCCCACGTTGGCGATGATCTGCCCTGCCTTCACGCGGTCGTTGATGGCCACGCGATAGCTTTGCAGATGCATGTAGCACGAGAAGATGTGCGGCACGTGGCGGATGCAAATGAACAAGCCGCCCGGCCCCAGCTCGGGGCGCTTGGTGGTCGCAAGCTCGTCGGGCGGCACGACCTGCGGCCGCACCCGGCCGGGCAAGTCGAAGCCGGTGAACCACACGACGCCGTCGGCGATGCTGGCGATGGGCTCGCCGGCCGTGGCGTCGATGTCCAGGCCGCGATGGGCGCGCACGCCTTCATCGCGATCCTCGCCCGGCCCGCTCGGAGCCACGCGTGGAATGCCCTCCAGGGGCGACACCACCTCGAAGCCAAGCTCGGTCTTGCGCGGGGTCACCTTGCTTTCCAGGTAGCGATTGATCATCCGTCGCCGGGCATTGAGCGCTCGATCCTCGCCGCCCGTGCCGCGCACGATGTCGCCCCAGCCGAAATGCGCGACCGCGCTGCGATGGGGAACCGAGTCGGCAAAAACCTCGATCGATGGCCGGGTGCTGATCCTGCCACATGGCCAGCATGGCCGCGCCCAGGCGCAGATTGATCAGTGAATTCTGCAGGCGCAGAAGGGCGCCGCGCGGAATAGGCCGCGTGTGCTCCTTCCAGCCTTCCGATGCTTCGCCGTCGCGCACCTGGTAGCGCAGGCTATCGCCGCGCACATTGCCCTGGATCATGTGCGGCTGGATCTGCAGAAGACCGGTCCCGAAGGGTGTCACCAGCGTAGGCACGCACCGGCTCTCGCGATAGACCAGCGCCGACAGCAGGAAAGGATCCACCTTGGCCTCGTCGGCAACCTGGAGGATCTCGTCGGAGATGTCGCCCGAGCATGCGCGGCGACGCCATGCCTTCGCACATGGCCGCGAATGCGCCGCGCGAAACTTGCGCCCCGTCGATGGGCGCGGGCGGCAGAGTCAGGTTCGGCCGGCCAGCGCTTGGGATCCTTCAGCTCGTGCACGCCCGGGCGCAAGGAGCCCTTCCTCGGTGCGCCGCTTGCGCGCCGGCCACGGCGGCTTTGCGTCCGTTGCGAAAGCGTCCGCAGCAAGAATGAAAGCGTGAGCCAGAGGACAAACCCTGTCGCACCACCCGACCAGTGTGCACGAGCTGCAACCGCGGGGCTAGATTGTCGATGCCACGCCCAGCACCAAGCCCGTGCCTGTGCTCGCCGGAACCAGCGTCGGCACCAATCGTTCGGCAAGACTTGGCTCGCGGTGTTTTCTCGGCAGATCGGTTTCCATGTCCCGAGTCAGCAGCCACCCCGCCGTGAGCCCTGCTGTCATACCCAAGCTGGTCGCTGTCAACAGCCCCTGCCCCAGTTGCTTCCCGATCCTTGACCGCCCAGTACAGCCCGCCCAGCAAGAGCCCGCCGCTCAGACCGCCGAGATCGATGAAGCGCACGCGGGCGATGGAGGGCGAGACCTCGGCCCCGGCGATGGCGCCCAGCACCGCTCCCGCATTGAGAGCGACCGCCGAGGAAAGAAGCGCGGAGTCCGCATGCTCGGTGATCCCGCCCGCCAGCGTGCCTGCCACCAGGCCGCTCCACATGGCGGCCGAACCCATCAAAGATGCCCTGCCCGGCGTCGTTCCGTAGGCCGACCCGACCACGCCACCGGCCACCGCTCCGAGAGTTCCAAGCCCCCAAATCATGGTCGTCACGGTCTTCGCGCCGAACTTCGACGAACCCTGAACGCTGGCCTCGTGCCAAAGGGTCCAGGCGATGCCTTCCTCGAATCCCACGTACATTCCCGATACGATCGACTGTGCCACGCCGTAACCCAGCCGCACGTTGTGATCCAAAACAGCGACGATTCCGGCGGATGCGCCGGCCAAGGCCAGGGGCGGAAGGATCGCACTCCCAGCGGAGTTCGCGTTGGTCCAAACGTCGAGCACGATCCCCGCATACAGTCCGTACAGGACAGCATTGGTGTAAAGAATCGCGATCTCGTCGGTGGTGCGGCGATCCTCGAGCACGGCAGGGGCGCTCAGCGCCAAGCCTCTGCGGCGTTGACGAGTACGAATCCTCCCCGAGCCCAGGTCCGGCACGCCGACATCATTTCCAGCGGCCAGAATGCGGCTGGCGGGATCGGGGGCGGACTCCACCAACGCTGCGAACTTCGCGGCGGCGGCGCCGAAATCACCGCCAATCATGGCCGCGCGCGCTTCGCCATAGCCCGCGGACCATTGTGTCGGCTGCACCGGGGCGAGGCAGGCGCGGCCAATCGGCTGGGCCGCGAGCGGTCCCGCCAGGGCCAGGGCAACGATGAAGACAACCGACGCAAGAGAAGTAGTGAGTCATGGACATGCGCGGACTCCAAGCAAAACCACGACCAAGAGCAAATTCCAAGCAAATCCGCCCTCGGCGCAGACCAGGGCCGCGCATGGGTCAGGTTTTCACCACCTCGCACGACACATTCAATTTCCGACTTGACACCTACACATCTGCATTATCACAGTTCATCCTATCGTTTTTATAGGAATTCAACATGCTCTACAACGACAACTCCCTGTCCATTGGTGGAACTCCTCTCGTCAAGCTCGGGCGCATCGCCGCCGGAGCCAAGGCAACCGTGCTTGCCAAAATTGAAGGCCGCAACCCGGCCTATTCGGTCAAGTGCCGCATCGGCGCTGTCCATGATTCAGGACGCGGAAGCGCGCGGCGTGCTGCGACCCGGGGTTGAAGTCGTGGAGCCGACCAGCGGCAACACCGGCATCGCGCTCGCCTTCGTGTGCGCGGCCCGCGGCTACAAGCTGACGCTGACCATGCCGGAAACCATGAGCATCGAGCGCCGACGCGTGCTGGCTGCATTCGGCGCCAACCTGGTGCTCACGCCCGGCCCAGAAGGCATGCCCGGCGCCATCCGGCGCGCGGAAGCCTTGGCCGCGCAGCGAACCCGATCGCTACTTCTTGCCCCAGCAATTCAAGAACCCGGCCAATCCACGCATCCACGAGCAGACCACCGGGCCGGAAATCTGGAACGACACCAACGGCAAAGTCGACGTCCTGGTTTCTGGCGTGGGCACCGGCGGCACCATCACCGGGATTTCGCGCTATTTCGAGAAGGTGAAGAAGCAGCCGCTGCTGTCGGTGGCGGTCGAGCCGGCCAAGAGCCCGGTTATCACCCAACAGCGCAGTGGCGAGCCGCTCAAGCCCGGCCCGCACAAGATCCAGGGCATTGGCGCCGGCTTCATTCCCGACACCCTGGACCTTTCCATCATCGATCGGGTGGAGCAGGTCACCGACGAGGAAGCCGTCGAAACCGCACGCCGGTTGGCACGCGAGGAAGGCATCCTCTCGGGCATCTCATGCGGCGCCGCCGCGGCCGTGGCCGATTCGATCTGGCCAAGCTCGACGAATTTGCCGGCAAGACCATCGTGGCCATCCTGCCCGACTCCGGCGAGCGCTACCTCTCGACGATTCTGTTCGAAGGGGTGTGATTGTAAAAAGGACCCTGAGAGGGTCCTTTAGAACCCCCGCGAGGAGGCTCGTCGGGCGAAGCCCGACGGGCCTCACGCGCGCTACTCCGACGCTAGCTGTACGCAGACGGCGACCACTTCCATGGCCTTGCGGACCTGGTCGAGGGGCGGACGCGTGGGCGAGATGCGGATGTTGCGGTTGTTCGGATCCTTGCCGAAGGGATAGGTCGCGCCCGCAGGGGTGAGCGCCACGCCGGCTTCCTTGGCCAGTTGCACGACCTTGCTGGCCACCGGCTTCTCGGTGTCGAGGCTGACGAAGTAGCCGCCCTTGGGTTTCGTCCAGCGCGCCAGGCCCTTGCCGCCGAGCTCTTTCGAGAGCACTTCCTCGACCGCCGCGAACTTGGGGCCGAGCAGCTTGGCGTGCGCCTTCATCACGCCGGCGATGCCACCGGGATAGCGCGAGAGAAAGAGCACGTGCCGATACTGCTCGACCTTGTTGGGCGTAATCATCTGCGTGCCCATCAGCTCGCCGATCCACGCCATGGTCGGTTTGCTGCCCGCCAGGAAACTGACGCCCGCACCGGCGAAGGTGATCTTCGAAGTCGAGCCGAACAGAATCACGCGCGTCGGGTTGCCGGCCTTCTTGGCAGCGCCCAGTAAATCCGGGTGCGCGGGTGGCGCGTCGTCGAGGTGGTGCACGGCGTAGGCGTCGTCGGCGAAGATGGTGAAATCCGGCGCCGCGGTCTTCATGGCGCCCAGGCGATCGGCGACCGCCTGCGACGTGGTGTCGCCAGTCGGGTTGCTGTAGGTCGGAACGTAGAGCAGGCCCTTGATGCTTGCGTCCGACGCTACCAGCTTTTCGATGGCCGCGATGTCCGGCCCGTCTGCTTTCATGTCGACCGTAACCATGGAGATGCCCAGCCGTTCCAACATCAGGAAGTGGCGGTCGTAGCCCGGCACGGTCACGATGAATTTCACGTCGCCCTTGCACCACGGCGCCGGGCTGCCCGGCACGCCCCTGAGCATGGCCCACATGAGCACGTTGCCTTCCAAGGCCAGGCTGGCGTTGTTGCCCACGATGATCTCGTCGGGCTGCACGCCCAGCATGGGCGCGAACAGCTCGCGCGCTTCTTTGATGCCCGCGATGCCGCCGGGATAGTTGCGCAAGGCCACGCCGCTGGGTGTGACCAGCGCATTGTCGTCCACGATGGTCAGCATAGCGTTGGAGATGTCGAAGTTGTCGTCGCCCGGCTGACCGCGGGTCAGATCCAGCTTCAAACCGAGGGCGCGCAGGGCATCGTAACATTCGCGTGTTGTGCTCATGGCTGTCTTCATCTGCCCCATCGCGCGGAAAAAATCCAGTCCGGAACGGCGCTACAGCACTTCCGACCACGCCGGTGCTGCGGCAAAGGCGGCGTGGATGAGTCCGACGTGGGAATAGGCCTGCGGAAAATTTCCCCACAAGGTTCCCGTGGCGGTGTCGTAGTCCTCGGAGATGAGTCCCAGCGGCGACAGCGTACCGCACACGCGCTCCAGCACCTCGCGTGCCTCGGACAAGCGGCCGATGGCAGCCAGCGCCTCTACCAACCAGAAGGTACAGAGCACGAAGGCAACCTGTGGCTTGCCGAAGCCGTCGTCGTTGCGGTAGCGGTAAAGCCACCCATCGCGGCCCAGGCCCTTGCTGATGGCATCGACGGTGGCGTGGATGCGCGGATCGCTTGGCGGCAGGAATCGCAAGGTGGCGATTTGCAAAAGCGAAGCGTCGAGCTCGCTGCCGCCCCAGGTGCTGGCGAAACTGCCGATGGTCGGGTTCCACGCGTTGGCGACGATCTGGTCGCGGATGCGATCTGCGGTGGCGCGCAGCTCGGACTCTCGCTCGCGCTGAAAACGTCCCGCCACGCGCGCCATGCGATCGGCGGCGGCCCAGCACATGAGACTGGAGAAGGTCTGGGGTTTCCATTCCGTTCGGTATTCCCAGATGCCCGCGTCGGGCATGCCGACCACGTTGGTCGCCTTGCGCGCCAGGCGCTCGATCAGCTGCAACACCGCGGGCGAACGCTCGGCGGCAAAGCGCTCGTCGAGAAAGATGGGCGTGAGCGCCAGAACCATCTCGCCGAATACGTCGTTCTGCACGTGGCGCGCGGCTGCGTTGCCCACGCGCACCGGACCGTCGCCATCGAAGCCGGGCCAGTCGGCCAGCGTCTGTTCGTCCAGATCCGATCGACCGTCGATGCGATAGAGCGGCGCCAGATCCAGATCCGGGTGGGCGCCGGCCACGTTGAGCAGGAAGCGCGCAAAGTCCTCGCGCTCGTCGAATTGCCCGAGCAGGCGAAAGGCACCGAGAACATACGAGGCATCGCGCAGCCAGCAGTAGCGATAGTCCCAGGTGCGCCCGCTTTTCGGCGCTTCCGGAATCGACGTGGTCATGGCGGCCACGATGGCGCCCGTGTCTTCAAAGCAATGCAACTTGAGCGTGAGCGCGGAACGAATCACTTCATGCTGAAAAACCGGCGGAATATCGCAGTGCTTGACCCAGCGTTGCCAGTAGCGCCGCGTCTGCACCAGGAATCGCTCGGCCAGCGGCGCCAGTGCTTCCTCCACCGGCGCGCCGTAGGTGAGAACCAGGTGGCGCTTTTCGGTGAGCGTGAAGGCGCGCCCGTCGAGGTAGGACAGCGGAACATCCGTCGTCAGGCGGACTTGGCTGGGAAAACCCTCGTAGCGCACGTGATTCGATCCCGCGAGCAGCGCCGGTTTGGCCTTGGAAAAACCCAAGCGCGGTTCGCACAGCACGCGCACTCGCGGCGTGCCCTCGATGGGCTCGACGATGCGGTAGAGCTGCGTCGGGTGGAAGATCCGATCGTACTGCAAAAAGCGCGGGGCGAAATCGATCACCCGGAACGCGCCCGTGGCGCTGCGAAAGGTCGTCACCAAAATGTTGGTGTTGTCCTCGTAGGCCATGACGCCGGGCTTGCCGTCCTCGGCGCCGACGAGAAAACGGCCACCCTCTTGCTCGTCGAGCAACGCGGAAAACATCGGGTCGGAATCGAAGCGCGGCAGGCATCCCCACACCACCGTGCCCGTGTCCTCGACCAACGCCGAATACTGACAATTGCCGATCAGGGCCAGACGTTCGAGCCGCATGTCCTTGAACCTAGCAGAAAGCCCGCGTAGCATGAACCAGACTCAGTAACGCGTGTGCTCCGCCGCTCGCCGCTCGCCGCTTGCCTGGGGCCTGGCATACATCGAATCGGAGAAGACGATGAGAAGAGTCGCGCGCTTTCTGGTTGCGCTGTTGGCTTCCGGGGCCATGCTGGCCTGGGTAGCCGCTGCCGTGGTCGAGCGCACGACGCGACAGTGGTTCGAGGAGGACATCGTTTCACGCGCGGGGTTGGTGGCCAGCGGCGCGCGCCACGACCTGCTGACCCATTGGTCGCCGACCGAAAGCGAAGCCCTGGGCCACATCCTCGGCAACATCGCCCGCGACGAACGCATCATGGCCGCGGCGGTATGTACCGTGCGTGGGGAAATGCTCGCGCGCACGCCGCTTTTGCCCGCACAGATTCACGTGCGCGACCATCGCCAGGCGCATGGCGGAGAGTCGCGCGCAAGCCGCGTATTTCCCAGAAGAGCGCTCGGTTTGGGGCGCGGTGTGGGGCTTGCCGGGCGGCGACGTCCACGTCAGCGCGGTGCCCCTTGGTGCACGAGGAGCAGCTGCCCGGGTATCTTGGTGCTCGTGCACGACCTGTCCTTCGTCGAGCGCCGCGAGGCCAAGACCAGAAGTTTTCTGCTCTTCGCCTTCGGCCTGCTGGCCTTGGGCGCATCGGTCATCACCATCGTGGCGGCTCGTCTATCTTGGCGTGGCTTCCGCAAAGAGCTTCTGCCGCTTCATCCAGGGCGAATCGCAGCGCAAGGAATTCCTGCCCATCATTCGCGACGTGCGCGAGCTGGTCGAACGCCTGGCCGCCGAACGCGAGCTCGACGGACAGAGCGGCGCCTGGAGCCCGCAGCGCCTGAAACAGACGCTGGTCCGCCATTTCCCGGGCGAGAAGGTCATCGTGCTCGCCAACCGCGAGCCCTACATTCACGACCGCAACAAGGATGGCAGATCGAAGTCCTGCACCCGGCCAGCGGTCTGGTCACCGCGGTCGAGCCCGTCTTGCGCGCCTGCTCGGGCGTGTGGGTCGCCCACGGCAGCGGCACGCGCGGATCGCGAATCGGTGGATCGCACGGATCACGTGCGCGTTCCGCCCGACGAGAAATCCTATTCCCTGCGCCGCGTGTGGCTGACCGACGAAGAAGAGCGCGGCTACTACTACGGCCTGGCCAACGAAGGTCTGTGGCCGCTGTGCCACCTGGCCCACATGCGCCCGCTTTTCCGCGGCGACGATTGGGCTGCCTACAGTGCAGTCAACCGCAAGTTCGCCGAGGCCGTGTGCAAGGAAGCCGAGTCCGACGATCCCGTGGTGCTGGTGCAGGACTACCACTTCGCCCTGGCCCCGCGCCTCATCCGCGAGCGCCTGCCCCGCGCCACCATCATCACCTTCTGGCACATCCCCTGGCCCAATTCCGAGCGCCTCGGCATTTGCCCCTGGCGCGCCGAGCTGCTGGAGGGCCTGCTCGGCAGCAGCATCCTGGGATTCCAGACCCAGCTTTACTGCAACAACTTCTTCGACTCGGTCGATCGCTATCTCGAAGCGCGCATCGATCGCGAGCAGAGCGCCGTCATCCAGCACGGGCAGCCGACCCTGGTCCGGCCCTACCCCATCTCCATCGCCTGGCCGAACGACTGGGCGCAGAGCGCGCCCGCCGTCGAGGAATGCCGGCGCAGCGTCTTCGCCGAGCTGGGACTTGCACAAGGACGCCATCCTCGGCGTCGGGCGTCGACCGCCTCGACTACACCAAGGGCATCGAAGAGCGTTTTCTGACGGTCGAGCGCCTGCTCGAACGCTTTCCTGCCTACATCGGCCGCTTCACCTTCGTGCAACTGGCGGCGCCCAGCCGCAGCCTCATCGAGCACTATCGGCAACTCGACGAGACGGTGGAGAAAACCGCGGCGCGCATCAACGCCCGCTTCGGCCGCGAGGGCTACAAGCCCATTCAGCTCCTGCGCACCCACCACGAGCCACCCACGGTGTTCCGCTTCTACCGCGCCGCCGACCTGTGCTACGTCAGCAGCTTGCACGACGGCATGAACCTGGTGGCCAAGGAATTCGTCGCCGCGCGCGACGACGAGCGCGGCGTGCTGGTGCTGAGCCAGTTCACCGGCGCGGCCCGCGAGCTGACCGAGGCCCTGATCGTCAACCCCTACGACCTGGAAGAGGCCAGCTCGGCCCTGGCCGCGGCCATCACCATGCCGCGCGAAGAGCAGCGCGACCGCATGCACGTCGATGCGCGCGCTTTCTGGCCGAGTTCAACGTGTACCGCTGGGCCGGCGGCATGCTGATGGACGCCGCGCGCCTGCGCAAGAAGGAAAGCGTCCTCGGCCGCGCTGGCGAGGAATTGTCCCGCATCGCAGGTCTTTCGCCGTGAAGAACATCCTGACCGAGAAGCAGCATTCCACCCTTCATGAATTTTGCCCGCCAGCGCGTGCTGCTGGCCTTCGATTTCGACGGCACCCTGGCCCCCATCGTGCGCGAGCCCGAGGCCGCGGCCATGCGACAGAGCACATCCGTGCTGCTGGCCAAGGTGGCCAAGCTCTACCCGTGCGTGGTCATCTCGGGCCGCTCGCGCGCCGACGTGATGAAGAAAGTCGACGCCATTCCCCTGCGCGCCGTGATCGGCAACCACGGCATGGAGCCCTCGCGCAACCTGCGCGATGCACGCTGGCTGGCCACCTTGTGGCACGCCCAGCTCGCCTCCACCCTGCCGCGCATCGCTGGCGTGGTCATCGAGGACAAGGGCGTGAGCCTCGCCATCCATTATCGGAAAGCCCGCGTGCGCGCCGCCGTCCGCCGCCTGGTCCTCATCGCCGCCGCCGATCTGCCAGGCGCCCGCATCGTCGAGGGCAAGATGGTGGTGAACGTGCTGCCCGCGGGCGCCCCGGACAAAGGCACCGCGCTCACCACCCTGTGCAAACGCCTGCGCTGCGAATCCGCCATCTACGTCGGCGATGACGACAACGACGAAGACGTGTTCGCCCTGGCCCGACAAGGCCGACTACTCGGGATTCGAGTCGGCCGATCGCAACGCTCGCAAGCCGCCTACTTCGTGCCCAGTCAATCGGCCGTCGACCGACTGCTGATCAAACTGGCCGAGGCCCGCCAAGCACGGCTGGCCAAGCGAGGGCGCCAGCGCTGATTCCTCAGTTCGGCAAGACCCCCTTGATGGCCTGGTACCAGAGGTTCCCCATAAACACGTATCCCTGATCGCTTGGGTGCACGCCGTTGCCAAAATCGGATGACGGAAAGCTTGTCATGTCGACCATGACGACGTGCTCGCCGTTGGCGGCGTGCTTGCTGACGATCCCCGGGATCTTGGCGACGTAGTTGTCGTAGGTCGTGCTGGCGTAGAAGAGCGGTATTATTTTCGCCACGAGGACGAGAGCATCGGGTGCAGCCTTGACGAGATTGCTCACCAGAGTGTCGAGCTGGTTCGCCGTGGTCGTCGGATCGGCATTGCTGGTCACGTCGTTGGTCCCGATGTGTAGCAGTATGATATGCGGTGTCGCGGTGAAAGCCTTGGCGGGCGGAACCCAGCCGGTGATGCCGCTCACGGTAATCCCGTCATGCCCCTCATGATGCGCGGGGAAGGTCTTGTTCAACACACTCAACGCAGTGGTAGGGTTAGTCAGCGAACCAATGAACGTGACGTTCTGGTTCGCTGTGACGATCGCCTTGAACAGCCCCGAGCGGTAGCCGGCGTCGTCGGTCGATCCGAACCCGTGGGTGATGGAGTCGCCGAGTGGCAGGATCACGCAAGGGCTGGCCTTGCAGGGGTTGTATCCAGTTCCGCCGCCGGTACCACCTGTGGACGGGGACGCATCGGCGTTGGTTCGACCGCCTGTCCCGCCGGCCTGTCCCCCAGCTGCACCACTGTCCCTGCCGCCACTGCCGGACACGCCTCCGTCGCCGCCCGGGCCGCCATCGCCGCCCGATCGCCCGCCTGAGGCCGGCCCTGTGCCACCTGTTCCCGCTGAGCCTGCCCCTCCGCTGGCGCCACCCGCCGCAGTGCCACCGCCGCCCGCCGCGCTGGGAGTTCCGCCATTGCCAGTAGAGCCGCCAGCGCTGGTCACTCCCCCAGTCGATCCGGAGGAACTGCCACCGGTCGCAAAGCTGCCACCGGTCGCAGAGCTGCCACCCTGACCTGTTTGTGCGGTGCCACCCGAACCCCCGGAGGTGGCACCGCCGCTACCGGTTTTTCCGCCATTTGACGCCAGACCACCAGAACCTTGGCCGCCAGTCCCACTTTGTGGCGCGGGGGCATTCGACGAACAAGCGACAACACCAAGCGAAACGGCGAGGGAAAGAATACAGCTGACTAGCGAGCTTCGTCTCACGACATGCCTCCGCGGGTTTTCGGTGGGATTCCGCTGTTAGTATGAATCATGGACGATTATTGCTCAGACTTTAGGCCACGATTTTGTTTGCGACCAGCAATCATTGGTATCGCAGCGGATATAGCCGCACACTTGTCGGCCCTGCTCGACAGGGACTACAACTACGAACGACGTTGGACCTCGTCCCTGACTCCCGATGTCGGCCGCTCGATCCTAGGGCGGCGTTCTGCTAGGGTGTGCGGGTCGTGGGCGCATGTCCTACCCTTCGCCCCCAGGGACGCGATCCTCTTGCGCAGGAGAATGCCGGTGACAAACCATTCAACAAACCGCATCCGTGGAATGACCCTCTGTCTTTGCATCGGGCTTCAGCTGGCTGCCTGTCATCCCAAACCTCCGCAGGCCAAGACGGACCTGGCCGCCGCGAACGATGACAAAATTGTCGAGCGCATGGAGAAGATGCGTGCGCGCGCGAAGAACGCGCCTGGCGGCGCCACCGAGGCTTCGGATTTCGCCTCGCACGTGACCATGCTGTTCACGCAAGGGGTGGCCAAACGCCGGCCCATTGACCCCGCGTTGGTCGACGAGGCCGTCCAGTGTCTTGACCAGGCCAAGAAAGCCAAGCCGGACGACGCCCCCGATCTGCTGGTCCGCAAAGGCGAGCTGCTGTTGGCGGCGGGCAAGAACGAACCCGGCTCGGTCGCCTTGCGCGAGTCCATCGCGATTCGCCCGTCGCTGCGCGCTTTCAATCCGCTGGCCAAATACTACGCAGTGGAGAACCAGTCGACCGAGCTCGTCGCCCTCTGCAAGAAGACCTTGCCGGCCATGAAATCCGACGAGAGTCGCTACGCCGTGCTCGACGACTGCCTCAAATACAGCGGCGCGACCGCTCCCGAGGCCGGCCTCGGCTGGGCGCCCCCCAAAGAGCTGGCGTTCTACAAAGCCAGGCACCGCGACCTGGAGGCCCGCAAAGAAGCGGCGAAGGAAGCGAAAGAAGAGCAGCCCAAGAAGCGCTGAGGAAATGATGTTCTTGGTCCATTCAAAGGGTGGTTCGACAACAAGGATCTGCGTGTTCTGTTCGACGCCAACGGAATCGTGAAGGACATCGTCTTCGAAGCCAGCAAGAGGAACCGGCAAGGCGGCGACAATCCTTCCGGTCTCTGAGACCGCCTGGCTTGTCGGCTAATCCGCGGTTCGCGCTGCCAGCCAGGCCAGGTTTTCGGCGAACCGGTCCACGGTGGCGAGAGCCTCGGTGTCTTCCACCACTTTTCCGGGTTCGCGCGCCAGGGCCACGTTCCAGTAGGACGAGCCCGGCACGATCATGTCGTTGATCATGTACCAGAACAGGAGCTGGGCGAAGGTGAAGTTGTGCCCGGCACGGCGGGCGACCGCGATGGGACCTCCCAGCTTGCGCGTGAACAGATTGCCGTTGGCGCGCGACACGTAGCCTGCGCGATCGAGCAAGGCCATCATCTCGGGTGCCGCAGAGCCAAAGTAGACCGGCGAGCCGACCACGATGATGTCGGCCTTCTGCATGGCTTCGAACACGGGATGAAAATCGTCGTCCTTGGTGTTGCAGCGCTTGTCCTTGTTGCGGCTGCAGATGTTGCACGCGCGACAGCCCTTGATAGTCTTGTCCCGCAAGGAAATCAGCTCGCCGGGCACCCCCCTTGCGGCCAGGCCGTCGAGACAGCGCGCGAGCAGCGTCTCGGTGTTGCCGTGTTTGCGTGGACTTCCTGAGATAGCGACCGCGTGCATGGAGCCTCCGGTGATGGGTGCCCGGCCAATATATATCAGGTGCGCACGTCTCACCTGCCCTGCTATCGCGTACTGACGCGAACTGCGCTTCGCGGGTTAGGACACGCTCGAAGATAAATGTGTTGAGTTGGACGACGAGGCGCCCGCCCGGCAAGGCGCGACGAGGAGGAATACTCGACGTATTGCGACGAGGAGCAACGCAGCCGGGCGGGATGGATCGTCGCCCAAATCTGTACAGTTATCTTCGAGCGGGTCCCTAGCCCCCAGGACGGTGGCGTAGCGCTCTTTGAGGATTCCCGCGTGATGTTGTGCGTGCCCCGTTATGATGTACGCCAGGCCGCGCACGGAGATGGCGTTTTGGTTTACAGTGCCTGTGCGCTCCCAAGCCGCCTGGTCCAGATGCTCGAACAAAGCGATGTGGCCTCGCCGGACGTGCGCGAATTCTTCGAGCAGCTCGTGCAGCGGGCAGCCTTCGTGCCCCGCCTTCGCGGCGTAGGCATCTTCATCGAAGCTAGGAAGCGAGACGCTCTCGCCGCGCGCGATACAAAGAGCGCGATAGCCGAACACGCGTTCGGCATCGACAACGTGGCCGACCACTTCGCGAACGCTCCACTTGCCGGGCGCGTAGCGGAAGCCCGCCTGCTGCTGCGTGAGCGCGCCGAGGAGTGCGGCGTACTCCGCGGGCTGACGAGCCAAGACGGCGACGAAATCGGCCTCCAACACCAAGTCGATGTAGCGGCTGAAATAGGCGGCATATTCGGTTGGAGAGGGTCTGGACGAACGCATCCGCAGAGCCTAGCGCAGGCCGGGCGATCTGCATGGAGCGTCTGCATGGAGCGACGACGCTGCGCTGTGGTGTACACGCGCCGCGATGAGGCTCACTTTCGTGTAGAATTGCTGGAGATGGGCTGCCGACTATGCCCGCGGCCGTGAGTGAGTCTGTCCCTACCTCCTGAGACTCGTCGAGCGAAGTGCTCGATCTGTTTCGATTTCTTGTCCGCTCGATCTTCTAAGGGCGCCTACGGGCCGAAAGGGGAAAGTCGAAAGTCGCCCTCAATCGCAGGCGAGAGGTTGTCAACGCCATTTTGCGAAAGATAGAAGTAGGCGACGGTATCGAAGGTCACCTGCGCGTCTTCGTCCCAGTGCCAGAGCTCGAGGTTGAACTTGAGGCTCTTGCTGAAGCGGATGGGGTCAAGAACATGGGCGCGAACCATGGAGAACAGTCCCTTGGCCGCCCCGACCCCGCCAGCGGCCAGGGATTGCGCGCGATAGGGATGGTTGTAGATCTCGGGCGAGCAATAGGCTTGGCCGAAATAGTCCTCTGTGCCGGTGCCAAAGAGACTGGGGAAGGTGTCGGCGTCGACCCAAACTGATATCAACCGCATTCGGATCACCGCAAGTATTGTAGGCCCAACTCGGTGATTCGGCCCCGCAGCCCGCGAGCAGAACAAACCCGCCAAGACAAGCCGGCAAAGCGCCTTTTCGCGAAGCATCCATCAGTAGGCCACCGCTAACTTGCGATCCTCCGAGCCAGCCAGGCCAGGTTTTCGGCGAAACGGCCCACGGTGGCGAGAGCCTCGGTGTCTTCCACCACTTCGCCGGGTTCACGCGCCAGGGCCACGTTCCAATAGGACGAGCCCGGCACGATCATCGTTGATCTTGTACCAGAAAAGGAGCTGGGCAAAGGTGAAGTTGTGCCCGGCACGGCACGCGACCGCGACGGGACCACCCAGCTTGCGCGTGAACAGATTGCCGTTGGCGCGCGACACGTAGCCCGCGAGATCGAGCAAGGCCATCATCTCGGGCGCCGCAGAGCCAAAGTAGACCGGCGAGCCGACCACGATGATGTCGGCCTTCTGCATGGCTTCGAACACGGGATGAAAATCGCCGTCCTTGGTGTTGCAGCGCTTGTCCTTGTTGCGGCTGCAGATGTTGCACGCGCGACAGCCCTTGATGGTCTTCTTGCTACCACAGCCCATCGAAGTCGCATCACTTCCACCCTTCCTTTCGCCCGGAAGCCTGGAGAACACTTGCCCCTCGCGGCTCTCCGCTGGTGCTCCGTCTCGGAAGCTCATCAAGCCAGCGATCCACACGCCGACGAAACGCTCGTTCGCGGCGGACGGCGGGCAGAAAGCCAGAGCAGGGGCTGCGCATGCGTTCGTGGCAGGTTTCGCAGCGGCTGCGTTCCACACCCCGGCGACGGTAAAGGGCGCCACAGACGCCCCCGATGAGCAGCGCCGCCAGCGCGCACGGCCAGCCGGTCCACAAGGACATGCCGAGCCCGGCGCCGGGAAGCAGACGTCCCACGGTCTTCGGCAGGCGAAGGCGCAACGACAGGGAGCCCAGCACGAGCGTCAGCAGCAGTCCGCCCACGCCCCACGCAGACAACGGGCGCGCACAGGCCCCGACCACGCCGCCAGCCACCAAGCCCAGCGCAACAAACGTGCACCCCTTGCACAGACGCAGGCGCCGCCCCACGCGCAAGACCTCGTTCCGATAGAGGTCGCACAAGGGATGGTGGGCGAAGCGGTGAAAGGCGTGCGCCCGCCAAGCCAGCCGATCGATCCGCCGGGCCAGCGGCGGCGGAATACGCGAACCTGTCACGGGGCTTTGGGCATGAGCTTGACGGCGGTCCCGTAGGCGACGATCTCGTTCGTGTTCTGCATCAGCTCGCCCGAATCGAAACGCATCATCAGCACGGCATCGGCGCCAAGCCCTATCGCGTGGTCTTCCAACCGTTTCATGGCCTGGCTGCGCGCATCGTTGGCCAGCTCGGTGAGTGCCGTGATCTCGCCGCCGAAAAAGGTCTGGCAACCGGCGCACATGGTGCCGACCACGCTGCGCGAGCGAACCGTGATGCCCCAGCACGAGCCCAAAATCTTTTCGACCACGAAGCCGGGCGGTGGATCCATGGTGGTCATGACGGGAATGCGGTGTTGCATGCGCGCTCCTTGCCGTGTGGTTGGTGAAGGCTGCGATCCCATGACTGCGTTGGCGAAGGTGGGCTTTGCCCACCGTAGCCAGAGCGCGGGAGGACATTCTATTCTTCGTTCTTCTGGTTCCCATCACCGCGTTGGCGAAGGTGGGCTTTGCCCACCGTAGCCAGAGCGCGGGAGGGTTTGGGAACCCTCTCAGGGTTCCCATCATAGTTGAGGAGAGAGTGGGAGTCGAACCCACGTTACCTTGCGGTAAACATGATTTCCAATCATGCCCCTTCGGCCACTCGGGCATCTCTCCAATTGTCAAAAGACCCTGGGAGGGTCCTTTCCGCTATTCAGTTTTTCGTATCGCTCTTCGGTTTCCATCACCGCGTTGGCGAAGGTGGGCTTTGCCCACCGAAGCCAGAGCGCGGGAGGGTTTGGGAACCCTCTCAGGGTTCCCATCATAATAGAGGAGAGAGTGGGAGTCGAACCCACGTTACCTTTCGGTAAACCTGATTTCGAATCAGGCGCCTTCGGCCACTCGGCCATCTCTCCGAACGGGAGGGAAACGTATGCCGCGTACGCGCCAGAAGGTCAAGCCCCTGAAGGCCCATTGAACGCTGCGGCAAGGGCTCCGACTCCCTCGGCGAAGGCAGTATCGACTCAATTCCCGCGCGCCGCCCGATAGTCGGCCATGGGCAAGCCGGGATAGGCCCTCTGCCACTGGCTCGACAGCAGCTCGGCGAGGCGAGCGGAGTTAGGGCCGTCGGTGCGCAGGGCGATGCCGTGAAAGAAGGCATCGGGATAGAAGGCATAGTGGTTCCAGAAATCGTCGCTGTCGAGGATGTCGCGCACCATCTGCGTGTGATCCGAATGGGGCAGCCATAGCACGTCGGGCTTGCGGCGAAAAAGCTCGGCTGCGGAGAAGCCGTGGCGCGCGAAGTACGGATCGTGCAGGCCTAGCACGTCGATGATTGCCGTGTGCGGTGCCAGCGCGCCGGGCAGGCCGTGCTCGGACATGGCGAAGCTGGCACCAGCGGGTGCCGCCCTCGCCATCTCCGCGACGGCATGTGCTGCCTGCCAGGAATCCATCTCGGGCAAAGGCGTTGGCGCTGTGGTGTGAAAACCGTCGACGACAGCGAATCTCTGCGCCTGGGAGCGATCGCTGTAGGCTTCGGCCGCGACCGACAGAGACAGACCGCCGACCAGTGTCACCGCGAGGGCCACGACCCGCTCGCCACAACATCGCCGCCGGTCGGACTTCGCGACCCGCGCGCAAGCGGACCAGCCACGCGTCGAATTCGAGCGCTCCGGCTGCGACGAAGAAGGGCAGGAACGGATAGTAGAAGCGGCCGAGATGGCCCATGATCTGGTTGAACCGGAAGAAGACCAAGAAGGTCGCGAGGACCGGCACCAGCAACGCCAGCGCACGCCGCAGCCCGCGATCCGCGAACAAGATCACCGCGACGACGAACGGCCAGGCCGACAACGCGAACACCCTGAGGAAAAGAAACGGATTCCAGGTGAACTCGCCAGCGAAGCCGCCGTAGTACCAAGGCTGTTTGGCGAAGAACGAAAGTGGAAGCCAGGATCCAAGCAAAAGCCGCTCGGCCAGCGCGAGAGCCGCGAGCAATCCGCCCGCGATCGCAGCGAAGGTGACTAGGGGCTTTGCCTTGGGCTGGGGCGCGAGGAGCCACACCGCCAGGAGCGGACAGAGAAACGCGCACAGCAGATTGTCGGGCCGGGCGAGAACGGCCAGGACTGAAGCCAGCGCCGCGGAGCATGCCCGCGACAGGTTCGGCGCGGTTGCGAACTTCAGCGTGCAGAACACCAGCACGGCATTGGCCAGCGCCGACACCATGGTGTCCATGCCCGTGCCCGCGTGAAAACCGAAGGCTTCGCGGAACGCCACCAGCGGCAACACGACCGCCGTCCAAAAGATCCAATTGCCATGAAGGCGCACGTGACGGCTGCACAGGGTCGCAATGCCAATCAAGGCCGCCAAAAAACCCGTGGCTGCGCCGCCCGATGCGACCTGCAACGCCGACGCGGGCGCAAGCCAGGGGAAGATGATCTTCACAAGAGTGACGACGGCCAGATGGAGAAGGCTGGTCACGCCGTAGACGGAAGCCTCGCCCGCGTTCCACGACATCCCCTGCCCGGCAAGCAAGTGATCGGCGTAGCGCAAGTACATGTACGCGTCGTCGAAGTCGGTCGGCGCCGCGCGCGCCAGGGCCACGAGCCGCTCGGCCAAAAGCCCCGCGACCAGGAGCATTCCCAAAATCCCTAGCGGCAACCCTCGGCGCGCGTATGAGCGGAGCACGCAGGCAGTCTACCTTTTCCCTGCTCCGTCGCGCAGGTGCGCGAGTTGTTGTCTGGCCGAGGGCGCGGACAGATGATTGGGCGAGCGCGCGAGCAAGTCTTCGAAGGCCGACGCCGCCTCGCTGGTGCGGCCGAGCTCGACCAGACACAGGCCGCGGCCGAAGGTCGCCTCGTCGTTGCTGGGTTCACCAGCGAGCACGGCCTCGAAATCCGCAAGCGCATCGACCGCCTGGCCGAGACCCAACAGGGCAAATCCATGGTTGGTTTGGGCCACGGGACTGGTCGCGCCGTCGAGCCATCGTGCCGCCTTGGCCGCTTCGCCGAGTTGCAAGGCAAGGATTCCGGCTGATTCGCGCGCAGCCAAGGTGCAAGACGAAGCAGCATCCTCGGTCATGGCGCCTTCATAGTGGCGAAGGGCGGAGCGAATATCTCCGGCGATTCGATAGTAGTCGCCTACCCGGCGGCGCCATTCACAACCGGATGCATGGGAGCTGACCGGTGGGTCAACGAGTGGCGTGGCGACAAGCCCATTCACCGGGGAATAGGTGAAGGTGAGCGGGATCTCTAGTAGGTCGTCGCGTGCGGGCCGACGAACGAAGACCAGTCCGTCGTTCGCGCGGTAGACCAATGCCCACAGGCTGGGATCGAAGAGCGCGCCACGCGGATTGACAGAGGGAAAAGTCACCAGCGCGGATGTGACCCCGAAACTGTCGAGCAGGCTTTGCCACTCGGCGCGAGTGAGGTCGGCCCGGCGAAGGATTGCGTGAAACGAAGCCGGGTAGCCGTTGATGCGCGGATCCTGAAACACGCGGTAGCGCGGCCAACCACGCCAGGTCAGGTACGAGCCGACCTCGAGATCGTTGTACATACGTTCTCGCAGCCCATTCTTCTCGACGAAGTCGATGGCGGCCATGGGCACGAGATCCGCTTCGAGTCCGATGTCGAAGACGCGCCCGCCTTCCGCGCCCGAAACCACACGCGGGATCCCGGTCAGAACGACGAACAACCCGCCGGCGATCCTGGCTGGCCAGGGCCCGGCCAGCCAAGGCAGAAGGCGCGTGAACGCCACCGCCAGGGCCGGCCCCGCGAGCATGGCGAATTCGGCCACGAATCGAATACGCAACCCACCCAGGATTCCCAGCGCTGCGCAGGGCAGAAGCACGCGCGTTGGCACCAGGGACGGCCGCCGCCTGTGGAGCAGCGGCAGCAGCGTTGCCAGCAGCAAGCCCGCCACCAGAAAAAAAAATGGCCCGTCGAGCGGCCACTGGGCGTGTCGATACTCCTGCAAGGGCCGCAGGTACGGCATGCGGAAGTGATTCGCGACGTAGGTCAGGGCGCGAAATCCCGACGGCGTTGCGAACACGAGCGGGATCATGGCCAGCGCCACCTTCAGCGCGCGACGCGCATCGGCCGCAAGCCCATCCCGCCAGGCCCCGAGCGCGTAGAGCAGGAGCAGCGTCGGTGCCAAGAAATAGCACGAGTTGGCGTTGGCCCACACAAGACCGAGGGGCACCAGCAGCCAAAGCATGCGCGGCTGTTTGCCCTCGGCGCGCTCGACGGCCAGCAGGACCGCGGCCAGACCCAAGAACGTGACGAGGTGTGGGCGCTCGACGAAGCGCGGCTCCGCGGCCCATGCGGCCAGGGCCAAAGCGAGCGCGGTGGGCACGGGCGCGGCGCCGCGCCTCACCGCCACCCGAAAGAGCAGCGCCCACGTGGCAACGACGAAGCCGGTCTTGAGCACGACGGTTCCCGGTAATCCGGCCATGCGATGGGCCAGAGCAAGGACGATTTGAAACAGCCACGCCAGGTTGATGTCGGTGGTCTGCGGATAGGTGAAGGAGAGCAGATTCTCCGTCGGCACGCGCCCGCTGCCGAGCACGAGCTCACCCAGGCGCAGATTGAAGAACACGTCCGTCTCGTCCATGGGGACGAGGCAGCGCCCGGCCACGAAAAGCAGCAACAGTGCGATCACGCAAGGCCATCATGCCCAAGCTGGCCGTCGGTGCAACAGGCTTAAGCTCGGCTAAGCTAAGGGCTCGTCAGGACAGCGCCAGCGATGAGGAGGCGTCGGCAACGCCCAAAGCCCTGACCTGACGAGCCTCAGACAACTAGGCTAGAGTTAGTCTAGGAACGCAGTAGCTGATTGTTCTTTTCGATGGAATCGGAAGCGGCATCCTCGCTCTCGATGCGAGCGATGGAGATGTATTTGATTCGGAAAGCATTTCCACCGAGCCGGCTCAAGCCCCAGTCCATCGCGTCCTGCAAATCGGCGAACAGGGCGAGAGGCTGATGAGAGCGGTCAGGGATGATGGCGAAACAGCATGGAATCATGATGGCGCCACCCACTGCACTCCGCGTGCCACCCACGGCCGCGTGTAATTTTGCGGCCTTACATCCGCCAGAAGGCGGGCGATCTCAATCTGCGCGATCTCAAGTTGATCCCGATTGAGATCGCGGGCTGGTGTCTTGTCCCCCCAGTTGTGTTACCGCCGCGGGCGAGGCAACCCCATGGTCGCTAGCTTCTTGACCAAGGTCCGGCGCGCGATGCCGAGCAGCGCTGCGGCCCGCGTCTGGTTGCCGGCGCACAGCGAGAGCGCCTCCTGGATCTGTTCGAGCTCCGCCGACTTCGAGGTACCGGTGTCACGGGACGCGACGATCTGCATCGGCTTCTGGGTCTTGCGGGGTAGCGAGGTCTCGCGATTTGGATCGATATCGGCCACCGTCAGCGTGTTCGAATTGGAGATCAAGACCGCGCGCTCCACGCAGTTACGCAACTCGCGAACGTTGCCGGGCCACGGCTGCTCTTCGAGGAAGAGCAGCGCATCCGGAGCCAGTTCGGGTACACCTTTGCGTCCGAGCGCAAGGGCGGCCTCCGCGGCGAACAACCTGGCCAGGGGCGCGATCTCAGCGCGGCGGGTACGCAGGGGCGGCACCTCCACGGAGACTCCGCTCAAACGGAAGTAGAGATCCTCGCGAAACAGTCCTTTGCGGATGCGCTCGCGCAGGTCGCGGTTGGTGGCGGAAATGAAGCGCACGTCCAGCTTGCGCACGCGCGTGCCGCCGAGGGGGATCACCTCGCGGGTTTCGATCACGCGAAGAAGCTTGGCCTGAATCGGCAGCGGCATTTCGCCGATCTCGTCGAGCAGCACGGAGCCGCCGTTGGCGGTCTCGAAAAGCCCCGGCTTGGCCGCCCGCGCGCCGCTGAAGGCGCCGGCCTCGTGTCCGAACAGTTCGCTTTCGAGCAGGTTCTCGGCGAAGGCCGAGCAGTTGAGACGCAAGTAGGGCTGGAACCGCCGTGGTGAACGATCGTGAATGGCAGCGGCCACGACTTCCTTGCCCACCCCGGTTTCCCCGGTCAAAAGCACCGCGATGGTTCCGGGTGCGATGCGGTCGACCAGCTCGAACAGCTTCCGCATCGCCGTGGACTCCACCACCAGATCGCCGTAGGGCGAGTCCGAGGACTCCTTGCCCGACTTGAGGGCCCGAATGTGCTCGGTGGCCATGATCACTTCGCGCACAGCCGAATTTCCTTCTCGACCCGGCCGCTCGAAGCTCTGGGCGCTGGCGAGCTGGTGAACGACCAACGAGGCGCCCCCGATGAGAATCGCGACGCCCGGTGGAACCGGCCCTTCTCCGTCTGGCGGTAGGCGTTTTCCACCAATGCGCGTGCCGTTGGCGCTGCCCATGTCCTGGACCGAGACAGCCCCGTTCACGATTCTGAGCACGGCGTGGTTGCGCGAGACCGATGGATTGTCGAGAATGATGTCGCTGTCCTCGGCGCGGCCGATACTCAGCTCGCCAGATTCGGGCATGGGCATCATGCGCGACTCCTTCTGCTCGACCACGGTCAACCACAGCTCGGTCTTCAGGCTGGAATCGTCGCGATCGTCGATCAAGGTCCTTTGCAGGGCCTTGCCGCCGGGGTCCGAAGCTGCGGGCGAAGAGAGACGCGCCATTCGTCCTCCATCATATGCCATCTCTCGGCGATTTTTCGTGACGAGATGCTGACACCGGTCGTCGTAGCTATGGCGAAATCGGGAAGGGCCCGAAGGCGCGATCGCGGCGCTTGAGAAAACTGTAGTAGGACGGTTTCTGCCCTGGCGGCGACGTTGTGGCTCGAACCCATTCGTAGCCCGCCGGTGTCCAGCCGTTGTCCACAGGACAGGATGCGCCGATGCAATACCGGTGCGTGATGAGCGTCGGTTTGCGCGAGAGCATATACTCGTCGCTGCCCCATTTCTGGTGGCCGGGCCGGTTCGACGCGGTCATGCGCGGATCGTGGGCGATGGTTGCGTCCACCAAACCGAAGATGTCGTAGGCCGGGATCTCGGAATAGTAGGGAATGACGCCCGCGCCCCCCACGGTCATCAAATCATCTGGGCGCTTGTGCAGGCCTAGCCACTGTCCGACCGGGATGCGCTCTTCGGCGTAGGTCTTGAGGTAGACGGGCATGTCGATGCCGTTGTCGGCACCGACAAACGTGAGCGCTACGTGGCTGGTGTGTGCGCTGCCAAGGGCGAATCCGACGCCCACCGCGGCGAGCGCCAGGCCTGAAACCCAAGTGCCGAAGCGCGAGCAGAGGAGCGCGTAGATGCGACGGACGGATTCGGCGAGCACGACCGCCCCGAGCGGAATGACGGGCAGGATGAAGCGGTAGAGCCCCATGAAATCGCCGCCGACCTTCACCAAGTAGGCCGCGAAGGCCAGCCACACCAGGGCGGCGAGCAGGCGCAAGTCGCGGCGGCGGTCGTCGTCGCGCGCGGCCCGGCCGAACAACGCGAGCAGAATCAGGAAGTGCACGCCGTAGTCCTCGCAGAATCGCCGCAGGTAGTAGGCGCCCAGCTTCCAGGTTCCGCTCGCGCCCGATGACTTCACATAGAAGGTGTTGGGAAACAGCCATCCGTAGTAGCGCCAACGCCAGGCGAAGTACGGCGCGAACAGTGCGAGGAAAAGCGCCAGCCATGCCAATTCGAATCGACGCGGCAGCAAGCGGCGCTCGCGCCGGAGATTGGTCAAAAGACGGAACAGCGCCGCCAAGGCGAAAAACATCACGCCCTCGGGCCGGGTCATGGCAGCGAAGGCGAAGGCCGCGGCGCTGGCGCAGCCCTTGCCCATGGTGACCTCGGCAAGCACGAGATCGAAGCCAAGCGTGGCGAGAAAAGTGAACAGCTGGGTTTCAAGACCGCCGCTGCACCAGCACGCATAGGCGCCCATGCTCGCCAGCAGCAAGGGCGCAACCAGGTGCCAGCGCGAGCGCTGCTCGCCGGCGAGTCGAAGCGACATGCGCACGACCACAGCCAGCGTGCCGATGCCAAGAGCCACTCCGAGAAAGCGCGACAGCGCGACCGGGCCGAAGCCCAGCTTGATGCCCAAGGCGAGCACCACGGTCCACAGAAAATTGGTGTAGCCCTCCACGCGCTCGCCCAGGTTGAACACCAGCTCGCCCGACAGGGCCAGGTTGCGCGCGTAGCGGAACGAAATATAGGCGTCGTCGGTGACGAAGTCGAAAAGATGGGCGTGCGGTAGCAGCACGGCCGTTGCGACGATGAGAGCGTAGTAGCGCCTGAGGAATCTCTTCATGGCGCGCTCCGCGCGTCGGCCGCTGAGGACGGCACGACTCAGCCGAAGGTCCCACCGTCGAAGCCCCACAGGGCGCCATCGGCATTCGTGAACTCGATGTAGATGCGATCCTGGGGCAAGGCCAAGGCCTTGGCGATGGCCGCGCACAAAATCTGCGAAAGATGTTCGATCTTGTCGTCCGAAAGCTGCCCCACATTCTTGAGCTCGGCGTAACACGCGGGCTCGCGGCTGCCCGCGAAGCTCATCTCCAGGCGAGGCGCCAGACCCACCATCACGTAGCGTTCGGGTTTGCCCAGCTCGTGGGCGAGCAGCGTGGAGAACGACTTGAGCATTTGCGCCAGCGCCGCCTCGTCGGGCTGCTTGGCGGACGAAAAGAGGTTCAGAAGCGGCATGTGCCCAATGTATCAAGATGTGTCCATAAATGGACCCATCTTGATAGGTTTTCACCCCACCTGCGGCCGAGCCTTCGGCTCGGCCACTGAAGGACTGTCCAATGGATGGACAGTCCTTCAGTCCCGCGGGCGGCGAGTAAGGTCGATGCGTGACCGCCGAACAGCCATGCGCAGGGTCGAACGCGACTCAGGGCGTTTGGCTTTTCGGCCCAGGTGGCGCCGAGCATCGGCAACCGCGCGCCCGAGCCGCACCTGCGTCTCCAGCGTCGAGGTCAACGCGCCGGCCAGCGCCGCCTCCAGATCCTGCGCCATGGCACTGGCGGTTGGGTAGCGCTCGGCGGGCGTGCGCGCGAGGGCGCGGCTGATGGCGAACACCAGCATCTTGGGCATTCCCGGGCGCTCGCTGCTGACCGGTGGAACCTGGCCGCGATGGATGGCGCGCAGCACCTCGCGGTCGTTCTTGCCCGTGAACAGCGGATGCCCGGCCAACGCCTCCCACAGCACCGATCCCGTGGAGAACAAATCGGATTGTGGGCTAGCCTGCGCGCCGCCGACCAATTCGGGAGCGAGGTAACCCAATTTGCCCTTGATGAAACCGGGATTGGTCAAGACGCTGGTGCGATCCAGCGCCCGCGCCAGGCCGAAGTCGGACAGTTTCACTCCACCACCCGTGCCTAGCAGAAGGTTCTGCGGCGAGACGTCGCGATGAACGATGGGGACCGGCGTGCCGTCGGGGGCGTGGCGTTCGTGAGCTGCGGCCAACCCGCGCAGAGCGCCGATGCCGATGAGGGCGGCGAGCGGCCAAGGGATGCGCTCGTGGCGCGAGCGGTAGTATCGCAGGAGGCTGCCGAAATCCAATCCCTCGACCCATTCGGTGACCAGCCAGTACGAACCCTGGTCGTCTTCGACGAAATCGAGCACCTGGATGATGTTGGGGTGGAGCAGGCATGAACCCAGGCGCGCCTCCTCGACGAACATGGCGACCTGGCGATCCTCTTCGCGCAGCTCGGCCTTCATCTGCTTGAGCGCCACCGGCCGCGAAAATCCAGCGGCCCCGTGCATCACCGCGCGCCAGACGACCGCCATGCCGCCCTCGCCCGCCCGTTCAAGCAACTCGTACTTGCCGGCGATGAGCTTCGCCTCTGGGTTCTCGCGTCCCTTCATCCCAGACACGATTATAGACGCAATCGCTAAGCGAGCGCGTTACTTGTCGATGGCAAGCGCGTCGAGGGCGGATTCGAGGTGGTCGCGCGTATGGGCGTCATTTTGCCGCGTGCAAGCCTCGATGCCCTTGCCGTACAGCTCGCGCGCTTCCGCCAGACGGTCGAGTCCGACCAGAACCTCGCCGGCCGGGGCGTAGGAAGCGATGTACTCCGGGTACTTCGCCACAAGCGCCTCGAACTCTCGCCACGCGCCCTCGCCGTCGCCCGAGGTCTTGAGTTCCATGGCCAAGGCGTAGCGCGGGAAGGGATCCTCGGGACGCTTCTCGGCGAACGAGCGCAGCATCTCCAGCCGGGAGGAGTTGCTCAGGACACCACCCAGGGGCGGCCGGGACCGGGAATTTCGCCAGCCGGAGCCGCTGCAAGAATTCGATTGCAGCCGTCGACGCGAATCACGGTGGGTTTCCACGCCTTGGCCTCGGCCTCGTCGACACCTTCCGCGAAGGTGGCCAGGATGACCACGTCGCCAGGCTGCACGAGACGAGCCGCCGCACCGTTGACGCAGACGATGCCCGAGTCGGCCTCGCCCGGCAGCGCGTAGGTTTCGATGCGGGCCCCGTTGGTCGCGTCCCAGATAGCGACCTTCTCGTAGGGCAGGATATCCGCCGCGCGCATCAGGACCTCGTCGATGGTGACCGAGCCTTCGTAGGCCAGATCGGCGTGCGTCACGGTGGCGCGGTGGATTTTGGACTTGAACATCGTGCGTTTCATTGAACTCTCCGTCCCGGCCGGTAAACCGGTCCAGGCAGTCTGTCCTCCCCTATCCTGTCTGAAAGCGACGTGCTGTCAATGCCCGAGCTTCGCCCCCTGGATTCGCGTTGACCCGCACGCGGGCATGGCTCAAGGTGAATCGAGGGAGCAGCCCATCGTGGCCACGCGAATCATGGAAAAGGCCTTCACACGATTCATCGGGGTGGATCTAGGTGGCGGCAAGGGCAAGAAGACGGCGTTGGCCGTGCTTGACCGAAACCGCGACGGGGTGACCGTGACCCAGCTTTCCCCTCGTGCGAAGGAGGCACCGCTCTATGACGCCGCCTTGGTTTCGGCCCTGCTCAGCCACGCGGAAAACGCAGTGGTCTGCATCGACGCACCGTTGACGCTGCCGCCGTGCCTGCGCTGCACCGAGCCCGTGTGCCCAGGCCAAGACGCCTGCGTGGAGGCCGAGGTGTTGACCATGCGCAGCCTTGCGACTCCCGAAACAAGCTCTGGCCGGGACCACCGTCGCGGCAAGCCAGTCATCACGCCCTACACCCAGCGGGCGACCGATCTCTATTTGCGTAGCCGCGGTATCCGCGCCCGTGAAACCTTGGGCCAAGCCATGGGGCCGCTTGCAGCGCGGGCAGCCCACCTGGTGCGCGCGCTTGGCCGTCATTTCAAGCTCAACCACAACCTCATCGAGGTCTTTCCCCGCGCCACACTGGAACTGCTTGGATTTCGCGAGCCCTATCGCAAGCGCGTCGACCGCCGCATCGATATCCTGGCTGCTCTCGGTGATCTGAGTTTTGGACCCGGTGTCTGGCGCGAGCACTGCCGCCAGAGCGACCACATCTTTGATGCCGTGGTGTGCGCGTACACCGGCTACCTGCGCAGCCGCGACTGCTGGCAGCTCCCGGCTGTGGCGGGCGACCCCATCGATCCGCAGGGTTGGATTTGGATTCCCCCCGAGCCAGCCCAAGCGCCAGCCGCGACTCCCAAAACGGAAGCCGCGGCCAGGGACAAAATGGGCGAGGCGGAACGACTCCGCCTCCGCTGACTAGTGCGGTCTAGCTGGCGACCGCGCCTTCCTTGTGTACGTCGTGTACGTCTTCGTGGTGTACGTCCTCGTGGTGTACGTCCTCGTGCAAGTCGTCGTGTTCGGTTTGACGAGGCAATTCGTCCGAGGTCTTGCCCGACGCCGTGAGATCAACCGGGTTTCCTCCCAAAAGGGAGGTGGCCCCCCTTTCACGAAGGAATTCGAGAAACACGATGGCGGTCGGCATCTCCGCCGCCGGGATCTCGTCGATAAGCTCGCGCGCCTGACGACGCAGGATCTCGCCCGGCGATTCTCCCGTGGGAATAATGTGCGCAACCTCTTGTGTATCGGCCCTGGCCTCGACCCGGCCCCAAGGCGGCGGGTTGGTCGCCTCGATGTGCAGGTGGTCGAGCCAAGTCTGGATGTGCAGATGGAGCAGCTCCGAGCGGTAGGCGAACCAACGCTCCCTTTCCGCGGGGAAGGCCAGCAGAACATCCTTGAACCTGCGGAATGCCCCCTTGCCGTCGATGGCGACAAGCAGCCGTTCACGCAGTGGTTGGTCGGCAACCGCGACTACGAATCGCTCCATCCAGCGATACTGCTCGCGGGACGAAGCGGGATCGATGCGGAGGTAGCGGTCCGGGTTGTTGGAAACCTTGGCCCGTCGGGCGGCGGCGTCCGGTTCACCTTCGGCAATGGAAAGCAAATCTCCATTTTCAAGGTCGAGGAAACTTTCCTGCTCGGGAGAGTTCCGCTCGAAAGCAATCTCAAGGTCGCTCCAATTGATAGTGATCGGCGGCATTTGTTCAACTCCTCCGGCGATCCCCTCCCACAAGGAGCGCCGAAAAATAAATAGCACTGATTCACGTAGCCTAGAATCAGGGAGAGCACTTTGCAATGTCGTAACCACTGCGTAATGCGATTGTGGCTGTCCTGCATCTTGCAAGTCCCGACCTCGAGCAGGAGCGGAGGGCCTTGACTTTGCCGGCTTCCGCCCTAATATCCGGTCCTCGCACTTCACCCCGGAGGCTCCATTGGCTCGCGTAACTGTTGAAGATTGTTTGGAGAAAGTCCAGAACCGCTTCGCCCTAGTTATCCTAGCGGCCGAGCGTGCGCGCCATCTTGCGGGCCGGGCGGTGCCGCTTGTCAAGTGCGACAACAAGCCTGGAGTCACCGCATTGCGTGAAATCGCACAGGGCTCGGTGCGCTTCAACGAGAACGTCGAAGGCACGGTCAGACAATACATCGCCGAGATGCGCGCACGTGGCGCGAGGCCAGAGCGCGAGCGTACGCTGGCCAAGTACGCGAGCTCCAATACCACCCCCCGCACCTAGCTCGACGCTACCCACAAACAAGGGCCGGTTGATACCCGGCCCTTTGCTTTTTGGTGTGCCACTTCATTTTCGAGCTCCGGCGCTATTCCGGAGCCGAATGCCGTCGCTGCGTTTGCGTTGAGCGAGCACGCCGCGTCCCGCCATGCGCTGGGCCTCGCTGTGAAAAATCCTACAATGAGGACCTGAAATGGGCGCATACTCCGCCCGCAGAGCGGGCCGGACCGCCGGCTAGGAGAAGCACATGAGTAGCCATCACGAATCGCCGACCGCGTGCCACAGTTTGGCCGCTCGACTGGAGAAAGAGGGCGAAGTCAGCGTCGCGGACTGCTACCAATGCGGCAAGTGCACGGCCGGTTGCCCGGCGGCCGAGGACATGGACGTGGCCCCGTCGCAGGTGCTGCGCCTGTTGCAAACCGAGTCGCCCAAGCACGAAGAGCGCGCGCTGAAGTCGATGGCCATCTGGATGTGCATCGGCTGCGAAACCTGCGTCACGCGTTGCCCGCAGGAAGTCGACCTGCCTCGCACCATGGATTTCCTGCGCCAGGAGGCCTTGGCGCGCAACGTGGCCAACCAAGACGCTGACGACGTGGTGGCCTTCCACAAGGCGTTCCTGAATTCGGTCGAAAAAGCTGGCCGCCTGTTCGAGCTCGGCATGGTCGGCGACTATAAGCTGCGCACCGGGCACTTCTTCAAGGATCTGGGTATCGCCCCGACCATGTTCTTCAAGGGCAAGCTGAGCCTGTTCCCACACGGCGGCGCCAACAAGCGCGAGGTGGCCGAGATCTTCGCGCGCGCCCGGGCCGTGAAGAAGGAGTCGCAGACATGAGCAGCAATCTGGCGACGATGAAAGTCGGCTACTTTCCCGGCTGCTCGCTGCAAGGTTCGTCGCGCGACTTCGCCGAGTCCCTCGCATGCCGTCGCCAAGGCGTTGTCGATCGAGCTTTGCGAAGTGCCGGAATGGAACTGCTGCGGCGCCAGCTCGGGGCACATGATCGAGCACCTGGTTTCGGTGGCCCTGCCTATCAACGTGCTGCTCAAGGCGCAGAAGGCGGGACTCGACCAAGTGATGGCCCCGTGCGCGTCCTGCTACAACCGCCTGGCCACCGCCAGCTACGAAATCGCGCATTCACCGACGACGAAGGCCCAGGTCGAGAAGGTGCTGCAAACCTCCATCGGCAAGCTGCCGCGCGTGCTGAACGTGATCGAGCTGCTGGCGCAGGTCGAGCGATTCGATCGCGCGCCAAGGTGACCAAGAAGTTCGAGCAGATCGTGGCCTGCTACTACGGCTGCCTGCTGGTGCGGCCGGCGAAGATCACCGGCTTCGACCGCACCGAGGATCCGGTGGAAATGGACAAGCTGGTCGCCGCGGTTGGCGGCAAGAGCATCGACTGGAATTTCAAGACCGAGTGTTGTGGCGCCTCGTTCTCGGTGTCGAAGACATCGGTCGTCGGCCGCCTGGGCGCCAAGATCATGCAGCGACGCTGTGTCGAAGAAAGGCCGAGGCCGTCGTGGTCGCCTGTCCCATGTGCCATTCCAACCTCGATTTGCGCCGCGGCGAAATCAACCAGCGTCTCGACGCAAAGACCGACATCCCGGTTCTCTTCATCACCCAGGTCATCGGCTTGGCGCTCGGCCTTTCCACTAAAGAGCTCGGTCTTGGGCGCCACTTCGTGCCGGTTTCGTTTCCAGCTAAACCCGTTGCCGCAGCGGCGGCACAATAAGGAGCAACGATGTCACGCGTTGGCGTTTTCGTTTGCCACTGCGGCGAGAACATCGCGGGCACCGTGGATGTTGCCGCGGTCGCCAAAGCAGCCCTGGACATGCCCGGCGTGGTGCACGCCGTGGAATACAAGTACATGTGCTCGGATCCCGGGCAGACCATGCTCAAGGACGCCATCGTCGAGAAAAAGCTCGACGGCGTGGTCGTGGCGGCGTGCTCGCCGCGCATGCACGAGCCGACCTTCCGTCGCACCGCCGAGGAGGGTGGCATCAATCCCTACCAATGCGAGATGGCCAACCTGCGCGAGCACTGCTCGTGGGTGCACGAAAAGGGCGAGCCGACGACGGCCAAGGCCGTGGATTTGGTGCGCATCCAAGTCGAGAAGGTGAAGCGCAACCACCCGCTCAAGCCCATTCGCGTTCCCATCACCAAGAAGGCGCTGGTGCTCGGCGGCGGCATCGCGGGCATTCAGGCTGCGCTGGACATCGCCAATGCGGGCAGCCCGGTCTTGCTGGTCGAGAAGTCGCCCTCCATCGGCGGCCACATGAGCCAGCTTTCCGAAACCTTTCCGACGCTGGACTGCTCGCAGTGCATTCTCACCCCGCGCATGGTCGAGGTGGCGCGCCACCCGCTCATCACGCTGTACACCTATTCCGAGTTGGAAAAGTTGGAAGGCTTCATCGGCAACTTCAAGGCCACCATCCGCAAGAAGGCGCGCAAGATCGACGAGAAGCTGTGCAACGGCTGCGGCGTGTGCCAGCAGAAGTGCCCGGTGAAGAAGATCCCCGACCAGTTCAACGAGGGGCTGTCGAACCGCGCCGCCATCTACGTGCCCTTCCCGCAGGCCGTGCCCAACAAGCCGGTCATCGACCTCGAAAACTGCACCTTCTACAAGACCGGCAAGTGCAAGGCGTGCGAGAAGCTGTGCCCGACCAAGGCCATTCGTTTCGACCAAGAAGATCAGATCGAAGTGCACGACGTTGGCGCGGTGGTGCTGGCCACGGGCTACAAGACCATGCCGGTGAGCAATTTTTCGGAATACGGCTACGGCAAGTACAAGGACGTCATCGACGGCATGAAGTTCGAGCGCCTGGCCTCGGCGTCGGGCCCCACCGGTGGCGCCATCAAGCGCCCGTCCGACGGCAAGACGCCGGAGACCATCGTGTTCATCGCCTGCGCCGGCAGCCGCGATCGCCTCAAGGGCGTGCCCTACTGCTCGAAGATCTGCTGCATGTACACCGCCAAGCACGCCATGCTGTACCAGCACAAGGTGCACGGCGGAAAAGCCACCATCTTCTATATGGACATCCGCGCCGCCGGAAAGAACTACGACGAGTTCGTCCGCCGCGCCGTCGAGGAAGACGGCGTGAAGTACGTGCGCGGTCGCGTGTCGCGCGTGTACGAGGAGAACGGCCAGTTGGTGGTCAAGGGCGTGGATACTTTGCTCGGCGCCGAGCAGGTCGAGATCCGCGCCGACATGGTCGTGCTGGCGACCGCGGTGCAAGCGCAAGACGGCGCCGAAGAGCTGGCGCAGACGCTGCACGTGTCCTACGACCCGTACAAGTTCTTCGCCGAGGCCCACCCCAAGCTGCGCCCGGTGGAAACCAACACTGCCGGCATCTTCCTGGCCGGCGCGTGCCAGGCCCCGCGCGACATTCCCGAAACCGTCGCCCAGGCCAGCGGCGCCGCGGTCAAAGTGGCGGGCCTGTTCTCGCAGCCCGAGCTGACCCGCGAACCCATCATCGCCGTGGTCGACCGCCAGCCGCCGCCCGTGTTCTCGCATTGTGTGGGCTGCTTTCTGTGTAAGTCGGCCTGCCCCTACCAGGCCATCGAGGAAGAATCGATCAAGAACCGCAACGGCGACGTGCTGAAAGTCGTGGCGAAGGTGAACCCCGGCCTGTGCCAGGGATGCGGAACCTGCGTGTCGACCTGCCGAACCAAGTCCATCGACTTGCAAGGTTTCAGCAACGAGCAAGTATTCGCCGAATTGATGTCCATTTAGAGCGTGGAATTGACCATGGCTGAGCAATTTGAGCCCAAAATGACTGCCTTCGTGTGCAACTGGTGCACGTATGCGGGCGCCGACCTCACCGGCACTAGCCGCATCAAGTACCAATCCAACGTGCGCGTGATTCGCCTGCCCTGCACCGGCCGCATCGATTTCATGCTGGTGATGAAGGCGTTCTCGCGCGGCTCGGACGGCGTCATCATTTCGGGCTGCCACCCCAATGACTGCCACTACACCTCGGGCAATTACCACGCGCGCCGGCGCTGGATGGTGTTCCGCGACCTGCTCGACTTCATGGGCATCGACCTGCGCCGCGTGACCTTCTCGTGGGTCTCGGCCGCCGAGGGCGCCAAGTGGGCCGAGTTGGTCAACGAGGCCACGAATACCGTGCGCGCGCTGGGTCCGTACAAGGAAGTACAGCAACTCGCGGCCGTGGGGATTGACTGATGGAAGCGCTAGCGAGCAAGGCCAAAGAGTTGTTGGCGGCCGGTAACGTCAAGGTGGTGATTGGCTACGGCAAGGGAACCGGCGATTCGCGACGGCCGGTCTTCGTGCGCACGGCTGAGCGCGCGGGCGATTTGGTTTTCGATGCAGGGTGTGTCCAGAATCTCGCGACCTACCTGACCAAGCCCGAGATTCGCGCCCTGGGCCGCATGGCCATTGTTGCTATTCCGTCCACCCTGCGCAGCATCCTGCAATTGGCCGCCGAAAAGCAATTGCGCGAAGAGAACGTGCTCGCGCTCGCGATCATGGACGGAGGCGTCCGCGAGCTAGGCACCTTCGACGCCATCGAAGAGGCAGTCGCCACCATCCCCGACGCCATCGGCGAGGCCGATCAGAAGATGATCGACAAGCTCGTCGCCATGTCGGTGAGCGAGCGGCGCGCCTTCTGGGCCGACGAGCTCGGCCGCTGCGTGAAGTGCTACGCCTGCCGGTCATCCTGCCCCATGTGCTACTGCGAACGCTGCACCATGGACTGCAATCGGCCGCAGTGGATCCCGGTCGCCAGCCACGCCATCGGCAACTTGGAATACCACATGGTGCGCGCCATGCACCTGGCCGGCCGCTGCGTCCAGTGCGGCACCTGCGGCACGGCCTGCCCGGTCGGCATTCCTGTGCACCTGCTGACCTTCTTCGCCGAGAGCACCGTGCGCCGGCAATTCGGACAAAAGGGCGGCGCCAGCGCCAAGCTCGACTACGCCATGTCGACCTTCAAGCCCGACGACAAAGAGACCTTCATCCGGTAGGAAGCCATGAGCGAGCGATACACCATCACCGAATCCGCCGTCGGCACCCTTATCGAGGCCATGGCCAAGTCCGGTCGCCGCGTGCTCGGCCCCAGGCTGGTCGCTGGCCGCATCGAGATCGGCGACATCAAGACCTTCGCCGACATCGTCCAGAACGGACAATCGATTGTCTCGGCCAAGGGCGTGGTTTTCCCCAAGGTCGAGCGCCTGCTCAAGTACCGTTTCGAGGGCAAGAACATCACCCTCGACGACGTCGAGCCGCAAGCGCAGCCGACCGTCCTTGTCGGCCTGCGCCCGTGCGAAGCGCGCGCCTTCCATGCCCTCGACGTCGTGTTCAATTGGGACAGCAAGGACAAGTTCTTCAACGCGCGCATGGCCAACACCACCGTCGTTGGCCTGTCCTGCACGCAGACGGACGAGTCGTGTTTCTGCACCTCGCTCGGCTCGCGCCCCGACGACACGCAGGGAAGCGACATCCTGCTCTCGCCGCTCAGGACCGGCGGATTCGTCGCCGAAGTGCTGACGGAAAAAGGCAAGGCGCTGGTGGCATTGGTGAAGGACGCGTTCCAACCACTGTCCGGCCAGGCCGAGGTGATTCCGCCCGCCACCGTGGCGCCCGCCTTCGACGCCAAGGTTCTGCAACAAAAGCTCTCCGCCAAGTTCGACAGCCCGCTGTGGGCCGAACAAAGCCTGCGCTGCCTCGGTTGCGGCGCCTGCGCCTTCGTGTGCCCGACCTGCGTGTGCTTCGATATTCAAGACGAAGCCGACACCAAGCAAGGCCAGCGCCTTCGCGCCTGGGACAGCTGCGGCATGCGCATCTTCACCTTGCACGCCTCGGGTCACAACCCGCGCGACAAACAGAGCCAGCGCTGGCGGCAGCGCGTGTACCACAAGTTCGCCTACTACCCCGAACGCCTGGGCACGCTCGGCTGCGTGGGCTGCGGCAAGTGTTCGCGCGCCTGCCCAGTCGACATGAACCTGAAGCAGCACCTCGCTGAAGCCGCCTCACAGGGTTAAGCCATGGAAGCAAACATCTACAAGCCCTACCTCATGCGCATTGCCGCCATCACCGACGAGGCGCCCTCTGTGCGCACCTTCAAGCTCGAGTTCACCAATCCGGAAGAGGCCGCGGCCTTCACCTTCACCACCGGGCAATTTGGCCTGTACAGCGCCTTCGGCGAAGGCGAAAGCACGTTCTGCATCGCCTCGTCGCCCACGCGCAAGGGCTACATCGAGTGCACCTTCCGCGAAACCGGCCGCGTGACCAGCTCCCTGGCCGACAAGGACGTGGGCGACATCGTCGGTTTCCGCGGCCCCTACGGCAACGTCTTTCCCCTGGAGAAGTGGAAAGGCAAGAACCTGGTCTTTGTCGCCGGCGGCATCGCCCTGCCCCCTCTGCGCAGCGTGATCTGGAATTGCCTCGACCTGCGCGACTGGTTCAAAGACATCACCGTCGTCTACGGCGCCCGCGGCGTGAACGACCTAGTCTACAAGCACGAGCTCGAAGACTGGGGCAAACGCAGCGACATGAAACTGGTGGTGACCGTCGATCCCGGAGGCGAGAAGCCCGGTTGGACCGGCAAGGTCGGCTTCGTCCCGCACATCGTCGAGCAAATCGCCCCGCCCGCCGCCAACAGCGTGGCCATCGTCTGTGGCCCGCCCATCATGATCAAGCTGACGCTGCCCGTGCTGGCGAAGCTCGGCTTCGGCAAGAACGAGATCTACACGACGCTGGAAAACCGCATGAAGTGCGGGCTCGGGAAGTGCGGCCGCTGCAACACGGGCAAGAGCTACGTGTGCAAGGACGGACCGGTATACACGCTGGCAGAGTTGGAGAGGCTGCCGGCGGAGTATTGATACGCGCCCCGCAACGCGAAGGCCTAGAAACGAGGACGGGAGGCTTCGGTGATCGGGTCAAACTCGATCCGGTCAGGATCACCGAGGCATGTTCCCGCGACAGTGGCACCGCTTGAACAGATGGTCTTCTGAAAAGTAACCACTGCCCCTCTTTTCACCCACGAATAGTTCGTTCCATTCGCTTCAAGCCGCCATTCATTCTCAGCTACCCGAACGGGCTGGCGCCAACGATTGAAGAACGTTCGTACGTACTTCTCGTTGCGATTGCGGCTACATTCTTTCATCCCTATCAGAATTCGTCGATTCTTCTCAGCGGAAGTGATGTCCTGGAAAGCCGAGAACTTTCGGTCAAGAACTCAGCGTAAGGCCGTCCGTCCTTGCTTTCCACATAATCCCCAAGCACTTCAACTTCGTTCCTATTCTCGAAGAATTTGGCCTGTACCCTACCGAGGATCTCTATCCCCTTTTGCCGTGCGAAGAGCTCGTCCAAGTTTTCGGCCGGCTCGCGAACCCAAAAATCTGCACCAGCAATGTCGACATTGCATCGGAACACCCAAAACGAATCCATGAGGAAGGCATTCGTTCTACCTTCCCCTTTGCTCCCGTTCTCTTGGCGTTTGGCGAGTTTCGACATTGGCGCCTCCCTTGTATGACCATACTACCGACGCGCCATATTCTACAGCTCCGGCCCCTGCCCCTGCCCGCGCGACACGTGCCAGACGGCGAGGATGGTCACCAACTGGCTGGCGAGATCCACCTCGTAGTAGAGACGGTAGCGGCTGCGAGGCATGAGGAGCTTTCTGACGTAAACCTGCCTGCGCCGGTCATGGAGGCGCCCGGATTCAGGTGAGGTCGTGAGTTGCTGAATCGCTGTCTGGAACTCGACGGCCACCAGCGTCGGCGCGGCCGGACGGTTCTCGGCCCACCACAGGTTGATGGCCGCGATCTGCGCTCGGGCCTGCGGGGAAAGCTCAACTCGGAAAGCCACGGCTATCGGCGGTGCGCGGCCCAGAGCTCGCTGACGACCTGTTCCGCAGGGATCCCCTTGCCCTCGGCAATCTCCTGGCGGCCTGTGCTGATCGCGGCCTCAAGACGTGTCCGATCCTCGGCATCGAGCTCTTCGCTGTCGTCATCTTGCGCTACGAGCTCGAGGCGGACCTCGGTGCCTTCCGGGAGATCGACGACATCCTGGACGACAATGCGACCGCCTTGAACGCGACCGTGCAGCAGAGACATACCTGCGAGGATACCACCACAGCAAGGGGCAAGCACGGTCTTGGGCTCGCCAAGCCCTCGCCGAGGATAGACTCGCTGACCACCAGGGTGCGCGCCGGATCGAAGGCGCCGCGCGTTTCGTACTGGTGATGACCCGGGATTTCAACAAAACGACGTGGTTTCATCGAAAGATGTAGAATCGGAGCCATTCACATCCCCTTCTATCTGAAGTTGCTGAGTTACCTCGAACCCGTATTGCTGAAAGAGTCAGCAAGCGACATTAGTGGCTACCTCAGGTTGTTCCTGTGCCGCAATCGGTTCCAACTTCTCACCCATGGTGCCCTCTACTCTGATGGCGACCACTATTTCCCAGCTGTTGCGGTGGTGGGGCACCTGCGAGAGTTCTTGCCAGCGACAAAGAGCGTGCTCGTGCTCGGAGCGGGCCTGGGCAGCATCGTGCACGTCATGCGTGCACGTGGATACGCCCCAGGCTTTACGCTGGTGGAGAAGGACAAGACCGTGCTCGGGTGGGCGCGGGAGATCCACGACAAAGCCGACGCACCAAAGCTGGAGCACGTGTGTCTCGACGCCCAGTCGTTCATGGCGCAAAACCAGCGCAGGTACGACCTGATTTTCGTCGACGTTTTCCAGGGCAGAGCAGTGCCTGACTTCGTTACCGCGCCGCCCTTCCTGATGCGATGCCGGGACAGCCTTTCGCCAGGTGGCCACCTGGCTCTCAACTATATCGAAGTCGATCAACCCAAGTGGGACAAAGCGCTGGAACTTGTTGCTGGCGTCTTCCCTGGTTGTCAAATCGTCAGCAAGAACGACAATCGCATCCTCATCAGCCCACCATCGCATGCATGAGCCCTCCACTATTCCTGCTTGTGCAGAATCACGTGGGCCGCGGCGCGGCCACCGGCCATGTGATTTTTGCACGCGTAGCCAAGAGCCCGCAGATCGAGACCGCCGAGCAGGTGCTCGCCTTGGCCGAGCACGACCGGCGAGATGGCGAGGTGGAGCTCATCGATGAGGCGGGCACGGAGATACTGGCGAATCGTGGCCACGCCGCCCCCCAAGCGCACGTCCTTTTCGCCCGCCGCCGCTTTGGCTTGCGCCAGCGCGGCTTCGATTCCTTCCGTGATGAAGCGAAATTCCGTCCCGCCCTTCATCGACAGTGGTGCCCGCGCATGATGGGTTAGAACGTAGACCGGGACATGGTAGGGCGGCTCCTCGCCCCACCAGCCGCGCCAGTTGTCGTCGGGCCAAGGACCTCGCACGGGGCCGAACATGTTGCGCCCGAGAATCCACGCGCCGATGTTGTCGAACCCTCGCATGGAGACATCGTCGTCCACGCCGGTTTCACCCTCGCCGGCCCCGTGCATCCTTTGGAAGGCTCGCGTGTGGAAGAACCAGTCGAAAAGCTCGGGGCCGCCCACGCCCAGTGGATGCTCCAAGTCCTGCTCGGGACCCGCGCCGAAACCATCAATGGAAACCGAGAACGTATGAACCCGCAATCGTGACAAGACGCACCTCCGTGGACGTTTGGATGCACGGCGCGCCTTTACGTCGCTGGCGCCAACCCAAGCGCGGCCTTGGGATGACCAGCTTGCAATCTGGGCTAGAGCTTCAAACCATCAAGCGGGTCGTCGGAGACGGCCTTCTTGCTGTGGATGACGGGTACTGACCCGGATGCGGATCCAGGATCCTTCTTGTCCGTCTTGGCCGCTGGCTTGCTGCCGCCACTCGCGGCGTGGGATCTGGCACGAGCATCATCGAGCTGCTTCTGAATGGCGAGGCGCTCGGCGTCGCTCTTGGCCTCGGCGAGCTGCTTCTTGAAGCTGGCCTCGAGCAGCTCCATCTTCCTCTCCTGTTCGATCTCCCGCAGCTTCTCTCGCTCGCGTTCCTGATCCCGCTCCGCCTGCTGCGCGGCGAGCTGCTTCTCGTGGTCGGCCTTGATCTTGTAGATGATGCCGCCCGCGATCACCAGAACAACCGCCACGATGGCGACGATCGCACCCACGGGGGTCTTCTTCGCCTGAACCGCGGTCTTGACCTGCGCTTCGAGACGCATGCGCTCCTGCTGCAAATGCGTCTCGGCCTCGATGCGCGCGCGCCGCTCGGATTCCTCAAGGCGAATCCGCTCCTCGCGCTCCCGCGCTTCCTTTTCCTCGGCCGCGCGTCGAATGCGATCTTCCTCTGCCCGCTTGACCCGTTCCGCCTCTTCCCTGATCTTGCGATCGGCGTCCTCTTTTGCACGCCGCTCGGCCTCGGCGCGAGCCTCGGCCTCGGCCCGCTCTTTCTTGACCCGATCTTCTTCCTGCTTGCGCAGCTCTTTGAGAGACTTGAGGACTGAATTGTCGCGTGAGTCCAACATGCAGCTCCTTGTTGCAGAATCGTATCCGCGAAGGCGGCGACCTCTACTTATCTAACACATATTTTAGACCAAGCGAACGCACCAGGTTGCAGAGGGCCCATCTTTTCCAGGTAGCGTTCGCGCTCCTTCATCGGAGGAACCTGGTTTCTTCCCGCATTCCATCTCTTTTCCATGCAACTGGCGGGCCTCGCTGGTGAAGGCAGCGCTTGGGCGGCACTTGGCGAGATCAGTGGCTTTTTCAGGGGAGCACCGTGACAGGCTTCACGGTTTGCGGCGGTATGGAGGCGCGCCGCCCCAGGGCGTGGAGGCCAGCCGCCTCGCGCTCGACTTCGCGAACGCGCTCAAGGGCTAGGGGCGGTCGCGGCTTGAAACCGGCGCGCGATGGTCGCGGCCAGATCGTCCAGCGAGCGGCCATCGGTATCGACCACCGCGTGGGCTAGGCGCTCGTACAGGGGCGTGCGCCGCCCCAGAACTTCCTCTACTTCCTCGGTAAAACTCTTGCTTCCAGTCAAGGAAGGCCGCGCGTTGTCGCCCCCGATGCGGCCCACGATGGTGGTCGGCGTCGCTCGCAACCAGAACACCTTGCCGCTCGCGCGCAACGCCTTGGCATTGGCCTCGCGTTCGACCACGCCACCTCCGCAGTCGATGATGATGCCGTCCTGGGCGCCAAACTCGCGGCAGACCCTCTCTTCCAGATCGCGAAAGTGGCTCCAGCCGTGGGCGGCAACGATGTCGGGAATAGGCATGCCGGCAAGACCGACGATTTCCTGATCCAAGCTTACGACTTGCCGGCCAAGCAAGGTCGCGAGCCTGCGCGCGATGGCGCTCTTCCCGGTTCCGCGATAGCCAATCAGAACCAGGTTCACAGCCGTGCCTCGATCACCTGTCGCATGGCGTCCGCCGGCGCCGGCTTGCCCGTCCACAGCTCGAATTGCACCATGGCCTGACCAAGAAACATCTCCATACCCTCGACCACCCGACAACCGAGGGCAGCCGCTTGCTTGAGCAGGAGCGTGCGGCGTGGATTGTAAACCGCGTCGAAGAACGCCAACTCCGGCCGGAGAAGGCTGGTCGGAACCAGGGTTCGCTCCGTGTCCGGAGTCATGCCAACCGGCGTGCAGTGCAAGACCACCTCGGCCCTTTCCATGGCGGCGGCAAGAGCCGCATCGTCGAGCTTTCGTGTGCTCGCCTGGGTGGCGGACTTCTCGCGCGATGTCGCGTCCCAGGCGCGCCAGCTCGTCCTCGACTACGCCCAGAATCTCCAAGGTCGCCGGTCTCCCATGCAAGGCGACAGTCATGGCCACCGCGCGAGCCGCGCCGCCCGAGCCAAGGACGAGCACCCGCCGATTCGCGATGGCGATGCCCGCGCGCGCGAGGGCGTCGAGGGCGCCCTGCCCGTCGGAGTTGTAGCCCTTCAGGCGCCCCTGCTCGCTAACCACGGTGTTGATGCAGCCAATGGCCAGGGCGGTGGCGTCGACTTCGTCCACGAGATCGAGGGCTGCCACCTTGTGCGGCATGGTGATGGAAAGACCGCGATAGCCGAGGGCGCGCGTACCCGCGATGGCGATGGCGAGGTCGGCAGGCGCGACGTCCTGAGCGACGTAGACGAAGGGCAGCCCCATGGCCTCGAATGCCGTGTTGTGAATGGCCGGTCCCATCGAGTGGTGGGCCGGGAATCCGAGCAAGGCGCAAACTTTGAAACTGGCGTCGATTCTAGTCATGGTTGTCGTGGCCGGGGAGAATGCCTCCTTCCACCCCGCACTTTCTACCATTTCAATTGTTGACGACGACGTTGTTTTGCACGGAGTTGTTGTCGTCGCAGGAGTTCTTGCCCGAGTTGCACAGAACGGCTGCGATGCCACCCGCGCCCTGGGATGTGACATTGCCCGCCGCAACCCCCATGGTCATTTCCAAAACCACGGTGGTGCGACCGTCGCTGGCCGTGCCCTCGGAGCGAACGACCACGACTTGATTGCCTCCCACCGCCACGCCGTCGACGGTGAACTTGCCCATACGACATTCCCCAGTGTCGTTGCGGATGTAGACCGTGTACATGCCCATCAGCAAGTTGGGCATGACGAGAGGATTGCCGGGTACGGCTTCGCCGTGAAAAACGCTGGTGGGGTAGTTGACGCAGAATAGCGGCACCCCGGCGGTGTCGGTCAAGATGGCGCCCCGCCCAACAGGCAATCCATAGACGGAATCCAGGGTGCTTGGGATCTCGTCGTTGGGATTGGCCTGGTGGCCAGCCCCGCCGAGCAGGGCGGTCAGATCCGGCGACACCGGACCATTCAGGATGTCGCGCGCGCGTTCGAGTCCGGCCTCGGCCACGTACAGTGCCTGGTTGCGCAGGTTGGTGTTGGTCAACATTTGAATGTTGGACTTGGTCAGGAACAGCCCCGTCATGCCTAGGCCAAGCAGCACAATCATGATGAGCATGACCGCGACCAGGATCGCTCCACGCTCGCCGTGGCGCTCAATCGCATTCGGGTTTGAACCCTCGGCGGGCGCAAGGTACATGATTTCGTTTCATCGGCAGATCGCTCGCCAACTGAAATGCATTCGAACGCGCTCTTGGTAGTGGACGCGCCCTGCGATTTCGGCGCCCGCTACGAATTGCGCCTCGGCGCCCTCGCACATCACACGCTCGTGCACCAGCGCCGAAGTTCCAGAAGGGGTGGGCAGGAAGCTTGCGCAAGTCCACGAAGTGGCGTCGCGACAGCTCGGGTGCTTTCCAGGTCGCGTGGCACGCAGCTTAAGTCAAGGGCCCAACCACCGATAGAAGACTCCGTGCAGCGTCAGCATGGCAAATCCCCGATGAAGTCCTGCCGGATCCAGGCCTAGGGCCACGCGCTGATCCGAGAGTCGAAATGGGGCGAGCGTTGGCCAAGAAGAGGAGGACCGAGGACGCTGGTGGTCCCGTTCGCGCGCTCTTCGATCGAGCGCTCAGGCTCATCGCGCTGGCCGGCATCTACGGTGCCCTGCTGGCGCTCGTGGTGGTGGTGAGGGACGCCACCGCATACCCCTTTGTCTTTCTCACGACGATTCTCTTCCAGGCAACGATCGCACTCACCGTGCCTGCCTATCTGCTGCTGGTGTGGCGCCAGCCCGCCTTCCGTCCCTGGCGCTCGTGGATCTCCATTGCCCTGGGTGCATATTTTGTAGCCCTTTCGCTTTCTTGCGTCTTCGCATTCAACCGTCACCGGTCATTCTGGGGCGCACAGGATCGGATGGGCGGTCTTTTCTCCCTGACCCACTTCTTCGTCTGGTACGTGATGGCTACGTCGCTGCTGCGCACGTGGCGGGATTGGCGGCGGCTGCTCCACTGGCAGGTGGCGCTGGGGTTCTTCGTGGCGCTGACCGCACTGCGCGACCTGGGCGATCCGGGCATCGACCGGATCTACGGCGTGCTCGGCAACCCCATCTATTGCGCCACCTACCAAGTATTCATCATCGGCATTCTGGCACTGCTCTGGGTCCGCACCCGAAGCTCGGCGCTGCGAACCCTCTACGCGGTCGGCGCCATCCTCGCACTCGTCACGCTTGTGCTCACGGGATCGCGCGGCCCGCTGCTCGGCCTCGTTTCTGGCTTGGTTGTGGTGGCACTGGTGTGGACAGTCATGGGCCGTCACTGGCGGTACCTGGTCGCCACGATGGGAGCGCTGTTGCTGGCTGGCGCTGGCTACGTTTCCGTGGTGCGGATGGGGCCTTCCTGGAACTACCTGCACCTGTTCAGCAAGAGCAGCGATGAGATGCGCCCCATAATCTGGTCGATCGCTCTCGCCGGGTTTCGCAGTCACCCGCTGCTTGGTTGGGGACCTGACAACTACGAAGCGGTTTTCGACGCCCACTTTCTACCGCGGTATGTTTGTAAGGGTAGCTACGGCGAATGGACTGACATCGCCCACAGCCTGCTGTTCGAACACCTCTCTACCACTGGCGCCTTGGGGACGCTCGCCTTCGCCGCGGTATGGGTCGCTCTCGCGCTGTCACTGCAGCGCGCCTTTCGGCAGGGGTGGATCGAGGCACGGGCCTTCTACGTGCTGCTCGGACTTTCCGCTGCATACCTCGTGCAGGGCCAGTTCATCACCGATAGCCCCAGTTCCCACGCCATGATCTTCCTACTGCTGGCCGTCGGTTGCACAGCCGGGTCTCCCGAATTCGCTGTCAAGACCACGCCGCCGGTGCAGCCGTTGGTGGCACGCCCAGCCGGAATCACGGCGTTGGCGATGGCGGCTCTTCAGGCCGGCGGTGTCTTGCTGGCCTGGCACGGATCGATCATGCCAGCACTGGCTTCGCATGCAAGTCTCCAGTCCACCGTTGCCCTCAGCCGAGGTGGTTGCGGCGCGATGCTGGAAAACGTGCGGCGTGCCGCCGCCATGGCGACACCGTGGACCGAGGATCAATTGACCGTCGTCTCGCATACGCTGCGCGATTTCGCCAAGGAAGACAGGCTTGAGGCCTGCCCGCAGTGGCGCGACCTGTACCAGATCGCCCGGCAGCAGGCCGACGCAATCTACGCAGGGAAACCAGAGCATTTCCGGTTTCGTGGGGTCATGCCGGCGCTGGCGTTCATGCTCGGCCTCAGAGCCCACGACCCGGAGTTGATCAACGAGGCCCAGCGACTCTTCGAGGCGTTGATTGCGGGCAGTCCGCAGCGGCAGCTCTACCGCTTCCAATTCGCCAACCTGCTCGCCGAAACCGGCCGCCTCCAGGCGAGTAGCGACCAGTTGGCTCAAGCGGTCGCGGCAGATCCGGAAATGGGCGAGTCGCTTTGGAGGCTGGGTGTCTTTCGCTGGCAGCGTGAGGGTCAGGCCCAGATTGGCGCGAAGATGATCGTCCAAGCGGCCGACGGAACTTGCCGTCACCCGCTTTCCAGTTCGGGGGAAGCAAGCCTGCTGGCCCGCGCCTTCTTGGTGCAGGGCGACCTGGCGGGCCTGCGTTCGATGGAGCAGCGGCTCTCGGAAGTTCCCCCAGATCCCCCGCCACAGACATCCGATTACCTCGAAATCGCCCGCTTGGACGAACAGGCCGGGCTACTCGCCGAGCGCGACCGCATGCTGCGGATCGCAGCTCTTCGGGACGCTACGGTCGGCCTGCGTCTGGCCCCGCTTTTTGACGGGCGCGTAGGAACCATCGCCGAGGCCGAGGGGCTCGCGGCGCTAGCGGCGAAGACCCCGTACTAGAGAAGCTCGAAGCAAAGCCGCTCGGCCCTCGCCGTTCGTGGAGCTAGGGCTACGCAGGCCAGCGTGGCCTGACGGCGACTAAGCACGGTGAGCGCCTCAAGCTGAAGCGACTCTGGGCCGAAGAGTCTAGGGAACACCTTGGGTACCCATGCGCCACCGGTTCGTCTCGTTCTTCGGATAGGTCCATGAATCGAAATGCGATTCTTGTACTGACCATGATGGCGCCCCTGATGCTTGGGTCGTTGACCGCGGGATGCGACAGCATTTTTCCGCAGAACATAGCCGTCCCCGAAAGCTGCGGCTTGTACGACGCGGGAAGGGCCGTGGACGGGGAGCGCAGCGGCGAGGCGGCCAGGGCTGCGGACACTGCCACCGAGGACACTGCGACGGCAGGCCTCGATGCGTCGGTGGAGAGTCAAGCAATCGATGATCGCGGTGAGGCGTCCGGCGAGACATCTCAGTCGGCCGAGGACGGCGCCGAGAGCACCGACGGCGATATGAGCACGGCCCTGGATGCGCGTCACCTCGATACGTCCACCCAACGCTACGATGTCTTGGCTGACACCGTCCAACGTGACATCCCTGATGCTCCTGTCGACTTGCCTGTCACGGGCAACCAGGATGCGCCCATCGATTCTCGTGGCAAGGAGACCGCTGATACCCTGAGCGATAGGGCACAGCCACCAATCTACGATTCCGCGATTGATCCTGGCGCGCCGGACGCGCAGGACGCCAGCGGCGACACTTCCCGCGATCTCGACGTCGATGTGCCGTCCGATGCCGTTTGGAGCTTGCCCACGGATGTTGGCGCTGACGCCAACGACATTGCTGACACCTTGGCCCCACCCATCGACACCAGCCCGCCGATACCCGTGAAACAACTAGCTGCGGGTGGCTATCACACCTGTGCGCTTCGCACCGACGGCACGGTCTATTGCTGGGGCAAGAACAGCGACGGACAAAGCACGCCACCGCCCGCGACCCTTTTCTCGAAGATCGCCGCGAACAACAATTTCACCTGCGGTCTCAAGCTGGATGGCACGGCCAAGTGCTGGGGCAACAACTCCTATGGCCAATGGACGGTGCCCGCGGGTCACTTTTCGCAAATAGCCACCGGTTCCGCCCACGTGTGCGCTGTCAGAACCGACGGTACAGTCTCTTGCTGGGGCTACAACACCTCGGGTCAGTGCCTGCCACCCACCGGCACCTTCACGCAGATCGCTGCTGGTTCGGCGCACTCGTGCGGCATCCTGACTGCCGGCACCGTGGCCTGCTGGGGCGGGAACACATTCAACCAGACGGTGGTCCCCTCGGGCTCTTTTTCGCAATTGAGCGCTTATGGATATCACTCCTGCGCGATCCGAGCCGACGGCAGCGCTGCCTGCTGGGGCAGCAACACCTATAACGAGAGCAAACCTCCCGCGGGAACCTTCATGCAAGTAAGCGCAGGCTATTGGCATTCTTGCGGCGTGCGAGGCGACGGCACCGTTACCTGCTGGGGCGACAACAGCTACAGCCAAAGCACGCCTGCTGCCGGTGCTTTCACCCAGGTCAGCGCCGGCATGTACCATGCCTGTGGCCTACGAGGCGACAGCACCATCGCCTGCTGGGGCGACAACAGCTTCGGCCAGAGCTCACCTCCTTAAGGTGGGAGACGCCTGTCGGCCAGGACGAGTGTACCCGGCAGTGGGACTATTCTCCACGAACCAGTACACTATGTAATCTATCTTACTATTTATTTAATAGTGGAATCTTTCATTTCATCCTTAATGAATCTCGAACGCGAGTCGAAGACCTGACTGTCAAGGATTTCGGTTTAGCGACTCGACGGGTAAGCAGACGGTAATCCCCGTTGAGCCAGGACGTGCCGATGCACGATCTGGACGAAGCCCCGTCAATAGTCAAGGAGGACAGATCATGTTCGACAAGAAGCGAGGATTGGCAAATTTAGGGTTGGGGTTGCTTATTTGTGGGGCTTGCGCGTGTGAGCAGAACCAGCAGGCGGCGAAACCAATCGATTTGGACGTGCAGGGATTCGATGGACTCGATCCGACGCACTTCGATCTATTGTCCACGGGTTGCGCCCTCACAGCCCCGCAAGCGGCTGTCGGGACCACCCCAGCAGTCCTGGGTAGTGTGCAGTTCACCGTGAATGCCGGCGAAACCCTTTACCTTTTCCAGCGACTTGCCGACAGCCAAGTGGTCGCCAACACGGTAAACGGCAGCACCACGGCCGAGTGTGCGTTTCCCCCTACCTATAAGATCAACGTCATATCCACCGACAGTGACGACGCCACCAAGTCACACAAAGTGTTCCTGGACTTCAACTACGGGGCATTTGGCATGGCGACCGCGGCACTCAACACCAAGACTCCCGCGGGAACGGGGCCCAACATCGTTATCACCCTGCCAGTTGGAAACAATACCTTGCTGGTTCGAGGAACCTCACACCCGGACATCTTCACCTTTGGTAGCCTGACGGCAAGCGCCGTAACTACCACGTATGGCTCCTTTGCCTTCGGCTCGTTGGTACTGCCCAAGACCGGCACTGGCGCTGGAACGGAAACCGCGCCGACGGCGCGCACCTTCCCCGATCTTAGTGCGGTTGGTCTTACGGCCATCACCGTCGCTACGGGTGCAGGCAACGACGTCATCACCGGTCAAGGTGGGGCACCCATCGGACAGAAAGCAGGCGTTGGCTTGCTGGACGGATCAATCAGCCTGACCGTCTACGGCGGCGCTGGCGATGACATCATCACCAGTGGCGGTGCCAGCGCGGCCGGCGTGGTCAACCACCTGTACGGCAACTGCGGCAACGACACCTTCCTGCAGCAGCTCGCGCTTGCCAGCGACCTCATGATCGGCTCCAATTCAACAGGCTGCTCCTCGACCGATGTCGACACGGCCGATTACAGCATCCGCGCCAACCCCCTGCATGTTACCTTGGGCGATTCCTCTCCCTATTTGGCGCCCTCGATCGGCACCATCCTCTGCCCCAAGCCGTCTGTGATTGCTGATAACGACGGTTTCTCCATCAACGACGGAACCAACACCAACGCCGTGGCCTTCGAGTACAACAAGTCCGGGGCAGGTTCGCCCACCAACGCGGTCGGTCACATCGTGATCGCCAGCGCAGTAGCAGACCACGATACCTTCTCTCTGTCCGACGGAACGACAACCAACACCATGACTTTTGAGTTCTTTACCGTCACCTCGACCGAGACCGCAGGCACAACCGGTGGGGTTACCAACACGTCCATTGACGCTAGCGCCTGCGCCGGAGCTATCAACTGCATAGCCACTGCAACCCAGGCGGCTATTGGCAGCCCCGTGTTTACCACCATTACAACGTCGGTGGCCACAAACAACGTCACACTTACGAACCCCGCCGTGGCTGGTCCAAAAGCAAAAGTTACGCTGGCCACTACCTCTTCCCACCTCACACTCACCCAGGGTCTTGCGACTGGTTTCGTAGCAGCGAGCAACAAGAAGGCGATCCTCATTTCAAATTCCACGACGAAAGACGCTATCGCCACCGCAACCGCGGCTGCCATCGTCAATGTCGCTAACGGCCTCAAAGTCGGTCCAACCCCGACGCTCAGGACCAGTACCAACGGACCGCTGGTGAACGTTACGTTCCCCCTCTCGGCGAATCTGGTCCAGGTCAACGCCGCCAAGCCCACGAATGCCCATCTTAACGGTGCATTGGGTTCGATTGTGGTCACTGACTTCACGGACAACAGTGCTGCGGCGTCCACGACCGGGAACGATGGCGAATGGGACCCAATCAACCTGGCCTCCCTCGAACACGACGATCTCGACCTCACCATCCAGAACGTGATTGGTGGCGCCGGCAACGATCTGATCGACGCGTCTATCGCGACTGTTTCACCCCACGTCCTCTACGGTCTGGGCGGCAACGACACCCTCATCGGCTCGGACGGCGCCGACACGCTGTACGGCGGTTGGGGCGACGACACCCTTATCGGTGGCAACGGAAATGACCTTCTCGTGGGTGGCGACGGCAACGACACGCTTCAGGGCGGAGCTGGCAATGACACTATCAAGGGCGACGATGTGAACTGTCTGCTCGCGGCCGTCGTGGCAGCCGGAAGCAACTACCCGACTGTGTGCTCCAAGACTACAGTGGTTGCATCCACGAAGGCGGGCGTCAACACGCTGGACTACGCCGATCACATGTCCGACGTCGTCGTCGACATGACGACCTTTGCGTCAGTGGCCCTCGACACCAACGGCCTGTGCGGATCGAGCCCGCAAGTGGGCCAGGCTTTGCCGAACTCGCTTTACGAATGTGACCTTGCTACGAACATTCAGAATCTGCGCGGCGGTTCGGGCGACGACATTCTGACCGGCGACGCGAACTCGAACGTCATCCATGGTGGAGCCGGCGATGATACGATTACGGGCTTCGCTGGTGTCTCTGGCGTAGCCGGTCCTGGTGGCAGCGATGCGCTCTACGGCGAGGCCGGCAACGACACCATCGACAATCACCTTAACAATAGCGCCATTGGCTCCATTCTTGACGGTGGCACTGGGGTCAATCATCTCACGAGCGGTGCGGGGGCAAACTACATTAACGACAGCTCAGGTGCCACGGGCAGCGTCATCACCTGCGGATCGAGCGACGACACAGTGATGACGAACGCTGCGGGCGACGAGACGCAAGGAGCAGGGAGCCTCTGTGTGCTGATGTTCAAGTAGAGACTGACATCCCATTAACGCCGGCCGCCCAATGCGGCCGGCGTTTTTCTTATGTCGGGGCTTGGGTTCACGCATCATCCAGGCTTCGTCGTCTCAAGAAATCCGAGCTCCAGTCGATAGGGTCTAGACCATGTGTACGACGAAGTACGGACAACTTGCGATGGCCCTAGTTTCCTTCGGATTCGGTTGTTCCGCGAAAACTTCCACGCCCGCGACGGACGGTTCTGCTGGCGTCCATGAAGCCGGCAAGTTGACGGACACACGGACGATTGACGCCCAGGCCCTCGACTCGAAGACACTCGATTCGAAGGCAACCGACTCGGGAATCGCAGATGGAGCCGCCTCCAGCATGGACAGCGGTCACGCCGCAGATGTGCGCGATACTCAAAGTGCAATCGACAGCTCGCACGATGTTGCCAGTTCCAAAGACGGCTCGCAGGACTACCCAGGCTCCGCCGACACGTCGCAGGTCAAGGACGTGAACGGCTCCCCAGCTGACGTGGCGGTCGAGACCGGACCGATTGGTTTTGGCACATGTGCATCCCCCATCAAGATTCCGCAAGGCTTCGTCCATTTCGACGTAACCAAGGACACCACAGGCGCCGCCCACGTCTTCGATTTCCCCTGTGCCAACAATGGGGCGAGCTTGGTCTTTCAGATAACCATTCCGTCCCGACAACCCCAGCTGGTGTACGCCGACACCTTCGGGACGGCGTGGAACACGGCCCTCTTTTTCAGCGACGACTGCGACACACCCACTACGTCGAGTGGCATGGAATCGGCCTGTAACGACGACGCATGTGGCACGAGCCAATCTCAGGCGGTGGTAGCGGTAGGATATGGCTACCACTACCTTGTTGTTAGCGGCGTCAATGGCGAAAGTGGTCCCGTAACAGTGCATTTTCAGGCCGCGACACTCGGCAGTGGTCCGACTGCCTACCTTCCCCAAGGATCCGGGTCTGAGCAGGGAAGCACCAGCGGTACGGACACCTCGGCTCTGTGCGAAGCCGCCGGTCCGATGGACAACTACTGGTGGCCAAGCTGTCCCGACGATGTCGGTGGCGATTTCCATGCCTCGACCTGCGATGGCCTGAAGTGGGACACCGTGCTGGGCCTGCAGATCCCACGAACCGATACCCTGGCGTGCACAAACGTGTACGATCCTGCTTGTGAACCGCGGTCGTCCATCGACGCCACCCTGCCGCCAGGTGCGGGCGTGCAGGTCCTGACGGTTGGTGGGAGCAACGCGAAGGACATGGGGAATTACACCCTTACCTATGCTCGACCCTAGGACATCATGAAGCGAATCCGCCTCTGCCAGTTTCTGGTCATCGCGGCGTTCTTTGGGACCGCGCGTACACCACAAGCCTCGTTGCTGCGGGCCATGAGTCTTGACCAGTTGGTAGCCTCGGCGAACGCCATTGTCGTCGGCAAGGTGGTATCCGTGAATGCAGCGTGGGATCCCTCTCATCGTCGAATTCTTTCCACCATCGAAGTGAAAATCGAAGAGTGCTGGAAAGGGTCTGCGCAGGAAATTGTCACCATTGTCCAGCCTGGTGGCACGGTTGGGGAGATCGAGATGACCGTACACGGCATGCCGAAATTCTCGCTGGGGGAAAGGTCGCTGCTGTTCTTGCGCGGCCACGCCCAGTTCCAGGTGGTGGGGATGTCCGAAGGCAAGCGTCCCTTGTCGTGGAATGGCGAGGAAAAGCGATGGCTGGTGGAATCTCCGGAAGTCGAGGGCGTGGTTGAAGTGGACACAAGTGGAAGACTTTGTCAGGCCAAACCGACTGTACGACTCGCCTTGGAAGTCATGCACGAGCAGGTGCGGCACCTGATCGGAAACTAGCCCATGGTGAAGATAGGGCATGGTCTTTTCGTGGCAACTCTCCTCGGAAGTCTTGCCACATCTGCCAGCTCTGCCCACGCCTACGTCCGGATTGTGACCGATTCCGGGGTTCCCCTTTGGTGGCGCAATCCGTGCGTCACGATGGAGATCTTCCTTGGTGCGCCCCCGCCCGCCATGACGGCAGACCAATACTTCAACGCAAGTCAGATGGCCGCGCAGGCATGGAGCCACAGCTCCGTAGCCTGCACAGGTCTATCCCTTGCCATCCAAAGGGAATCCGCGGCGACCGCCGCGGTCGGACTGGATGGCAAGAACGTCATCGTTTTCATCCAAGACAGTTGGTGCAAGAATTCGGATGCGACCGATGGACCGTGCTATCCACAGAATGCGCTCGCGGTCACGTCGGACTTCAAGAACGATACGACCGGCGAGATTGGCGACGCCGACATCGAGTTCAATGCCGTTTATGTCACATGGGCTGACTTGGTCACGAATCCGACCCTTGCAAGCAGCACCACCGCTGATTTCCAAAACACCCTGACCCATGAGCTTGGCCACGTGATTGGACTTGCTCACCCTTGCTACAGCTCAAACGACGGCACCCCCATTCTCAAAGACAACAATGGTAACGATGAATTGACCTGCGGGGCGGCCAATTTGCCCCTGTCCGTGACCGAGGCGACCATGTATCCCTCGGTCCCCATGAACGATACGCAACGCCGCACGCTTTCGCCGGACGACCAGCAAGCCGTGTGCGACATTTATCCCTACACATCCGCCACCTGCTCAACCGGATCGGCTCAAGGCTGCGTTATCGGCGGCCAACCGAACATTCGCCCAAGTCAAACCTGGGCGCTCGGTCTTTTCGCTAGCCTTGTGGGCCTACTCGTTGCGCTCGCCTACCGGCGTTCACGCTTTTTGATTGTGCCTACGCCAGCGTCAGCGCTTCGTCGAGCGCTTCGAGCAAGTCGTCGGGATGCTCAAGCCCGACGGACAAGCGAATGAGATCCGGCGTCAGGCCGCCGTCGCGCTGCTGCTGCTCGGTCAGCTGCGAGTGCGAGGTGCTGGCCGGGTGAAGAATCAGGCTCTTGGCGTCGCCCACGTTGGCCAGGTGGGAGAAGAGCTTGATGTTGTCGATGATCTTGACCGCCGAGGCATAGCCGCCCTTGACGCCGAACACCACCATGCCGCCGAAGCCGTTCTTCAAATACTTGCCGGCGCGATCGTAGGTCGGATCGTCCTTGAGGCCGGGGTAGCGCACCCACGCCACCTTGGCGTGCTTCTTGAGATGCTCGGCAACCTTGAGCGCGTTCTCGCTATGGCGGGCCATGCGGACCGGCAGGGTTTCGATCCCTTGCAGGAAGAGAAATGAGTTGTCAGGCGAGATGGCCGCACCGAGGTTGCGCAACGGCACCGTGCGCACGCGCAGGGCGAAGGCGATAGGCGCCAGCGCGTCGGGCAGGTCGTGCGCCCAGCGCAGGCCGTGGTAGTTGCTGTCGGGCTGGTTGAACAGCGGAAAGCGCGGGTTGTTCTTCCACTGGAACTTGCCCGAGTCGGTGATGATGCCGCCGATGGCCGCGCCGTGGCCGCCCAGCCACTTGGTCAGCGAGTTCACCACGATGTCCGCGCCGTGCTCGATGGTGCGCAGAAGATAGGGCGTGGTGAAGGTGGCGTCGACGATGAGGGGAAGGCCGTTCTTGTGCGCGACCTCGGCCACCGCGCCCACGTCGGTGAAATCGAGCACCGGGTTGCCGATGGTCTCGATGAAGATGGCGCGCGTCTTGTCGTTAATGACCTTGGCGAAGTTTTTCGGATCCTTGGGATCCACGAAGTGCACCTTGATGCCCAGCTGGGGAAGAATGGAGTCGAACTGGGTGATGGTGCCGCCGTAGAGATTGTTGGCGGCGACGATCTCGTCGCCCGCCTGGGCCAGCGTGATGATGGCGTAGAAGATGGCCGAGGTGCCCGAGGCCAGCGCCACCGAGGCCGCGCCGCCCTCGAGCTGCGACACGCGCTGCTCAAGGATGTCGGTGGTCGGATTCATCAAGCGCGTGTAGATGTTGCCCAGCTCCTTGAGCGCAAAGAGGTTGGCCGCGTGCTCCGTGTTCTTGAAGACATAGGAGGTCGTCCGGTAGACCGGCACCCCACGCGACATGGTTGCGTCAGGGGTTTGTCCTGCGTGCAGGGCCAGGGTCTCGAATCGATAGGGGTTTCGCGCTCATGGTCTATCCTCTCTGCGTTGATGTCGGCTACTTTTCTAGCACGCCAAGGTAGCCCGTCAACCATAAAAGAATAGTGTCTTGTGTAAAAGACTTGCCAGGTGGATTCAAGTCTTTGAAATCATCAAAAAATGTAGATCGGGTCGCGCAAAACTCCATGTTGCCCAGAGCGAGGAAGAAGAGTGTTCTTAACCCTGGACCTAGCCCCCGGTCCCCTTCACCATTGTTCGAATCAGGAGTTCAAATGCGGTTTGGTGCTGTACCGACAATCACGACGTTTGTCGTAGCTGGCTTCTTGGCGTGCGTCCCCGCCCCCCGTGGCACTGGCAGCGATCCGGGTTCGGGCGGAGCCACGGCTGGCTCCTCGACAGGGGGGAGCACGACAAAGACAGGCGGCACCACTTCCGCAGGTGGAACCTCGGCAGGCGGCACATCCTTGGCGGGTGGAACCAGTTCCGCGGGCGGCGCAACTGCCGCGGGTGGGGCCACTGCACGGGGCGGTTCAGCTAACTCGGGCGGTGCCAGCGCCTCGGGCGGAAGCTCGGGATCTGGCGGCACGAATGCCGGTGGCGGCAGCTCCGCGCCTGGCGGCTCGGGCGGGGCGGCCACATCGGCTGGCGGTTCGACCGGAACCTGCACCGACATTGTTCCCCCGAACAATCCGTGCTCGGATTGGAAATCCTGGAACGAGTGCAATGTTGACTACATCGTGAGCGGCAACTTCTGCAACCAGACCTGTGGACGCTGCGGCGGCGGCGCCGGCGCCGGAGGCGCCTCGTCCGCGGGCGGCGCAACCAGCAAAGGCGGCAGCACTGGCGCTGGCGGCACAACGCCTTCGGGCGGCACCACCGGCGGCGGCGGCGTTGCTGGCCCAGGAAGCACGAATGCGCAGATCTCGGGCACCAACGGCTGGGCAAGTCGATACTGGGACTGCTGCAAGCCCTCGTGCGGGTGGACGGCCAACTCCAATCCTGCTGTTCCGAGCTGCGCCAAGGACGGAACTACACGCGTCGGCGCAGACGGCAAGAACGGCTGCGAGAGCGGAGGGTCGGCCTTCGAGTGTTACGACTTCTCGCCTTGGTACGATGCCGGCACCAACATGGCCTACGGTTTCGCCGCCTACAACGGCGTCGCTTGCGGCACTTGTTTCATGCTGCAATTCACTGGCAGTGCCGGTGGCGGTTCTTCGGATAAGAACGGCGGCGACGCGAAGCTCAAAGGTCAGCAGATGATCGTCCAGGTGATCAACATCGGTGGCATACAAGCCAACCAGTTCGACGTTCTCATTCCCGGCGGCGGCGTTGGCGCCATGAATGGCTGCGCGACCCAGTGGGGTTCGTCCACGGATCTCGGATCCACCTACGGCGGGCTCCTCTCGGAGTGCAACGACGATGCAAGCTGCATGCAGGGCAAGTGCTCGTCGGTCTTCGGCAATGTTTCCTCGGCCCTGAAGGCAGGATGCGACTGGTTCACGGGCTGGTACAGCTCGGCGGACAATCCCAGCCTGGTCTACAAGCAGGTCAGCTGCCCGTCGCAGATCACCGGCAAGACTGGCCTTTCGAAGTAGTTGCTCGAATGCCAACCTTGCGGTGTTGAGTCTCTTGCGAGATCTGTGACCGCAAGAACGCGCGGCGTCGCCGTGGCCAGGCGCACATTGACGTCTGGAATCTGCAGCGAATCGCCGTGTCGATCGGGTAGGTTTATGCTATTCGGAGGCTCCTCATGCGGCTCTTGAATTCTGTATGTTTCACTGCACTTTCGTTGCTCACCGGCGCTTGCGCGTCGGGGACCATCGTCAGCTCGGGGCCCGGGGGCTCGGGCGGTAACAACGGCGACGCGAACTTCATCAATTTCGATGCCAATACCACCTTCCTCAAGTTCGACAGCCGAGTCACCAATCGCGTCGGCTCCGATGCGCCTCCCGGACCGAACTGTGGCAACGGCGAGCGCACCAGTGATGAGGCGTGCGATGACGGAAACACCGTATCAGGTGACGGCTGCGCCAACAACTGCCTGAGCGTCGAGCCAGGCTACTCATGCGTCACGCCGGGAAAGCCATGCCGGCAGGTTGCCCGATGCGGTGATGGCTTGGCCGTGTTTCCCGAGCAGTGCGACGACGGCAACAAGGTCAACGGCGACGGGTGCTCGGACCAGTGCCGGATCGAAATCGGTTACAAGTGCGACGGCAGTCCCAGCGTATGCACGCACACGACCTGCGGCGACAAGAAGATCGAAGGCGCGGAGGGGTGCGATGACGGCAATAGCATGCCCTTCGACGGATGCTCCGCCGACTGCACGAACGAGCCGACCTGCAGCAGCACCGGCTGCACTTCCCGTTGCGGCGACGGTATCGTGCTCGGCGAAGACTGCGATGACGGCAACAACATCGATGGCGACGGTTGCTCGTCCGACTGCAAGATCGAAAAGGGCTTCAAGTGCGAGCAGCCGAGCATCGGCGACACGATGAAGGTCCCCGCCTTGTACCGCGACTTCAACTACCACAACCCGACCGACTTCGAGGCCGGGGTCACCGGTTCGAAGACCCCCACCACGGGCCTGGTCAAGAGCGACCTCGATGCCAACGGCAAGCCGGTGTACACCGGGGTCACCGGCAACGCTGCTCACATCGAAAGCGCAGCCTCGTTCGCCGAGTGGTACACCAACGTCGACGGAGTGAACCATGCGACCACCGGCAAGCTGACCCTGTGGGACAACGGCAAGGGCGGCTACGTGAATCGGTACAAGGAGGACGGCACCCAATACTTCAACACCGAGCCGGCCTACTACTGCGGAAACGTCGGTTCGGAGAAGTCGGACGCCGCCGGGAATCCGATTCCATGCACGTCCATGTACGCCACCGCGACCAACTGCGACGAACTAGCCGCCAAGGGCGAAGAGATGCTGGCGGGGAGCTGCATCTCCACCAACGGTTCGTACAGCGCCAAGTTCATCGTTTCGAAGATGGATGGCAACCCTTGCTTCTTCCCCGTCGACAACGACAACTTCTCGAAGGACAGGAATTACGCCCAGATTCCTCCCTACTACGACGCCTCGAAGTCGTGGCCGAAACAGGTCGACGACGCCGGGAACGTGATCATGCACAACTTCAGCTTCACCAGCGAGGTGCGCTACTGGTTCAAGTTCGACAAGAGCAAGACCTACACCCTCGACTTCACCGGCGACGACGATGTCTGGGTGTTCATCAACGGCAAGCTCGCAGTCGACCTGGGCGGCATCCACTCGCCGGTCAGCGGCAGCATCGTGATCGGCTCGAACGGCAACGGTACCACCACGGTGACCTCGTACGATGACCAGGGCGTCGCCACCACCCCGACCACGTCGACAGCCAACCTCGGCTTGCAGGACGGCAAGGTTTACGAGGCCGCCGTCTTTCAAGCCGAGCGCCAGACCACCGGCTCGTCCTACAAGCTAACCTTGAGCGGTTTCAACGCCGCCCCCAGCATCTGCCACCCAGACTGTGGCGATGGCGTCCTCGAAATCGGCGAGGAATGCGACGACGGTGATCAGAACGGCAAGGGCGGCTACGGTAGTTGTGGTGCTGATTGCACCTTGCAGGCCGGCTTCTGCGGCGACGGCGTGGTGCAGTCGGACGAGGACTGCGACGACGGCGGGTTGAACGGCACGGCGCCCGACAAGTGCCCATCGGGTTGCCACTTCATCGTCCCGATTCTTTGATCCGCCGCCGCAGGGAACTGGCAGCACGGTGCGAAGTCGTCGTACACTCGGGCATCGCCATGCTCGACATCCGACTTGTCCGTGAGAAACCCGAAGAAGTCCGCGAGGGCCTGCGCAAGCTCGCCTCCGACGTAAACCTCGACGCCGTGATCGCCCTAGACGAGGACGTGCGCAAGCTCAAGAACGATTCCCAGGCCATCCAGGCCGATCAGAATCGCTTGTCGAAAGAGATCGCCAAGGCGCCGACCCCCGAGGCGCGCGAGGAGATCAAGGCCAAGGGCGCCGCGCTCAAGGACAAGAACGAGCGGCTGCTAAAGGATCTGTCCGCGCAAGAGGCCGCCCTCGACGAGAAGCTGCTGGAGATACCCAACCTGCCCCACCCGTCGGTGCCGGTAGGCAAGGACGAAAGCGAAAATCGCACCGTGCGCGAAGAGGGCGAGAAGCGCGCCTTCGCGTTCACGCCTCAGGCCCACTGGGATCTGGGTCCGCGCTGGGGCATCATCGACTTCGACCGCGGGGTCAAGATCTCGGGCAGCCGCTTCTACGTGCTCAAAGACTGGGGCGCCCGCCTGCAACGCGCGCTCATCTCGTTCATGCTCGACCTGCACACCAGCAAGCACGGCTACACCGAGATTCTGCCGCCCTACATGGTTCGCCGCGAATGCCTCGTAGGCACGGGCAACTTGCCCAAGTTCGGCGACAACCTGTACCGCGACGCTACGGAAGACTTCTGGTTCATTCCCACCGCCGAGGTCCCGGTCACCAACCTCTACCGCGACGAGGTTCTCGACGGTGCTCAGCTACCCATCAAGCACGTGGCCTTCACCGCGTGCTTCCGCCGCGAGCAAATGGCCGCCGGCCGCGACACCCGCGGCATCAAGCGCGGGCACCAGTTCGACAAGGTCGAGCTGGTCAAGTTCGTCCGTCCCGAAAATTCGATGGACGAGCTCAAAGGCCTGCTGTCCGACGCCGAGGACGTGCTCAAAGCGCTGGAGCTTCCCTACCGCGTGATTGAGATGTGCACCGGCGACCTGTCGTTCTCGGCCATGGTCAAGTTCGACCTCGAGCTGTGGGCGCCCGGCTGCGGGGAATGGCTGGAAGTCAGCTCGTGCTCGAACTTCGGTGACTTCCAAGCCCGTCGCGCGAAGATCCGTTTCAAGGACGGCAAAGAGAAGAACCGCTTCGTCCACACCCTGAACGGATCAGCTTTGGCCTTGCCAAGAACCCTGATCGGTGTTCTCGAAACCTACCAGCGGGCCGACGGAAAGCTAGACGTGCCCGTGGCTCTGCGACCATACTTCGGCGGTATCGACGTGCTTGGATAGGACAACGTGGAAGGCAAGCCGCTGGCACTGGCCGTTTTCTTCTCTGGCATCCTTGCCATCGCCATGGGCGTGCTCATCCTCCACGCCGCCAGCGCGCCGCCGCCCACGCCCAAGCGCCCCGAGCCCCCGCCGCCGCCCTCGGCGATGATCAATTCCGACATGCGCTTCTCGGTCATCTACTACAAGGGGCTCATCGAGGCGGACGCCAAGTCCTATGGCATCGAGGCCCCACCCTACGAGGACTTGCAGCAAACCAACCCCTACTTCGATGAATTGCAGAGCAAGCAGCACCTGCGCATCAAGGCCCCAATCGAGACCCGTCACCTGCGCATCTCGCTGGAGGTGGACAAGGAAACCACGATCATCGAGTCCCACTCGTTGTCCACGGACCATCTGGTGTTGCGCATCGAGAACCTCACGCCCCTCTACCTGGCGTACCGAATTCAGACCTCGGTTCAGGACAAGCAAAAGTGCATGCTGAAGGCCGAGTTGGCCCACAACGCTATCGCGCTGGAACCCAACCAAACCACCCTGCGCACCGAGTGCCTGTATCGCAAAGAGGCTCAAATCGACGTCACGCGTATCGAGGTCATCGAGCTACCGGCCTTGTCCGCTTACTACGTTTCGCGCGTTCCGCCCAACAGCACGCTCTACGATCCGCGCACCTCGGCGGGCCACACGCCACCGAGGGGCACGATGTGCCCCCAGACCTTCTCCTGGCGCGAGATCAAAGAAGGTATCGACAAGAAGGAGCTGGGTTGGCGCGACGTCATGGATTTCTATGCGCGTCACAACTGCACCGAATACTCATTTTTCAAGTCCTATCGCTATCGCGGGGATCCAACGGCACCGTTGCCTTCCCGATCACTCGACTAAACCCTTGAAATTCGCTACATTACCGGAGCTGGTTATGACCAAGGCTGATCTCATCGCGGTGGTCGCGGACAAGCTCAAGTTCCCCTGGGCGCGCGCGGAGCTTCTCGTCGATCAGATTTTTTCCTGCATGACCCAAGCACTGCAGCAGGGCGAAGGCATCGAGATCCGAGGCTTCGGCAGCTTCACGGTGCGCGACTACAAGGCCTACGAAGGTCGCAATCCGCGTACGGGAGACACCGTCCACGTCAAGCCCAAGCGTCTGGCCTTTTTCAAGGTGGGCAAGGAGCTGCGCGAGCGAGTGAACCAGGGCCACACCGCCAGCACGCCCAATGGCACTCCCGCGACTAGCCAGCCCTCCAACCCACTGCCGTCAGACTAGCCTCACCACCAAGCCAGCGTCGCCGTCGACCAGCACCAAGTCGCCGTCGGCAAACGCGCTGGACGCACCACGCGCGCCGACGACGGCAGGAATGCCGCGCTCGCGTGCCTGCGCCGCAACGTGATCGAGCAGCCTGCCGGTTTCGGTCACGATAGCCACGGCGCTGACGAGAGGCAATTCGGTGGGCAACAGAGTCTTCGCCAGAAGGACCGTGTCCGCAGCGGAGGCGGGCTGGCCCGGACGGTGCCAGCGCACGCGCCCGATGGCCCGGCCGCCGGTACCCGAGCCGCGAACCGCCTTGCCATCCACCGCGTCGGGCAACGGCGGGGGTAGGCCGCGCGCCCGCGAAATTGCCGCGTGCCCCGAGGCAATAGCGGCACAGAGATCGGACGTGACGTGTTTGCCCGTGGCCGCTTCACGCGCCAGATGCAGCGGCAGATAGAAGACATCCGAAGCCTCAGTCAGACAGCCCGCTTCGTGTAGACGCTTGCCCAGCGCCAGCAAGGCCCGGCGTACCGCAGCTTGCGTGCGCGCGTAGAGCCAATCGTCGGCCTCGCCCAGGGCCACTGCCGTGCGCGCCACGCCCAGAAGCTGACGCCATTCCTCGCGCAGGTGCGAAGGCAGCATCGCCTCTACTTGCGCGCTCGCACCTTGCCAGTCGGGCAAGACGGCCTCGACCGGGCGCTGCGTGCTTTGGGGAAGGAATGCGCCGGGCTCTTCGGAATAGGTCGGGACGCACACATCCCAGATGGGCGCCTCGTCGCCGAAAAGGGCAAGATAGTCGGCAAGATAGTCGGCGAGATAGTCGGCGCGCGCGTTCGTGTTCTGGCTCCCAGGGGAGAAGATCCTTGCCGCCCGTCGCCGCCGCTCGCTGGCCATGGACGCAACCCCAGCCAGCAGCGCGGGCAGTAAGGCCAGCGCGGCTTGGGCATGGGCTTTGAGAAACACGCGCAGATTGGCGTGGGCTTGTCGCAAGGCCGGCTGAAGCACGCCGAAAATCGGCTCATACGCGAAGACGAACACGGCCAGAGCTTCTTCGAGATCAGGTTGCGCCCCCAGGTTGGCCAGCCGCGCCTCGACCTCCGAGCGCAGGGAGGCGAAGAATGCTTGCGCGTCCTCGGCCGCGATGGGCGGCGGCAACGAATCCTGATGGTGCGCATAGAAGAGGTATCCGCCTAGCACCCGCTGGCGAATGCCGACGGAGCACTTGCGGTCCACCAGCTCGACCAACCCGGCCTGAGCTGGCGAGAGCGGCAAGGGATTGTGGGCCGCGTCCCAGCGCCACGAGGACGGTGGGACCGTCTGGTCGGCGAGATTGTCGAAGCCTGCCCAAGGCGCGACCTCGGCGGGTGGTTCGAATGGCCGTGCCTGCAAGAAGACCACGAGACCCTCCGCGACGACCCATTCGATCTCGGTCGGGCCCCGCGCCCTCGTGAGGTCGACCAAGTTCTTCCCCAGCGCGATTTTCGCCTCGGCCGGCAACTGACCACCCCGAAGCGTGACGAGAGGCTCGGCCATACGCCCGGGCGCGAAGGCCGCGCTCCCTTCAGCCTGGCCCGGCAGGAAAGCGTGCACGAGCACGGCCACGGGATCCCTAGCGGGAGGCTGTCCGTGCGCCATGGCATAGGCCACCGCCCCTGGCGCAAGCGCCGAGCACAGCACCCGCCTGATGGCCTTCTCCACATCGGGAAAAGCCACGTCTAGGCACGACTCGTACACGCCGGCGGCGAGCTGGCCGGGAACATCCTCGCTGGCGAAGGACGATCGCACCGCAAAGCGCGTTGCCCCGATGGCGCCAAGGCGCGCGTGCAGCTCGTCGTGAAAGCCCGCGGGCCAGGGCGCTTGCATGAGTTTCGCACGCAGGCCGTCGAGGGTCGCGAACGCTGCTGGATCGAGACGCGCAAAGGCCGGCACACTCGGACAAAGGGTGCGAAAGAGCGCGTCCGTGACCGCAAAACCGGGCGGGGTGGCAAGCCCTTGCTCGGCCAGCGCGGCGAGCGAGCACGCTTTGCCGCCCAGTCGAGCATCCTGCGCTCGCAGCTCGGCCAGAAAGGACATGCTCGGCAATCTACCAGGCCGGTGCTGGACTTGCCGCGCCTCGTTCCAGCCACCATTTGCGATTGCCGCGCGCCCCACCGCCCCCCTATAGTGCGCGCCATGCGTGGCCCCCTGCTCTCAGGAGCCCTTGGCAGCCCAGCGACGCTGGGCCGGGTGTGCAACCTCGTACGCGAGCACACGCCGGTGGCGGTGCTGTCGGCCCTCTGGCTGGCCGAGACCCTGGCCTCCGAGATCGAGGTGCTGGCCCTGGTCGAGGTGGAGAAGCGAAGCGCTGCCCTGCGCGCGCTCCGCCGAGCCCGCAAGCTCGGACATCCTCTCTCCATCGTGATCGCCGCCGCTGAAGTTCCGCTCGCTGCTGCCTCCGTGGGCACGGTCCTGGTGGACAGCCTGGTCGATATCGAGGAACAACTTGCGGCCCAGGATCTCATTGTCGGGCTCCTGCCCGTGCTCAAGCCCGACGGCATCGTCGTCTCGCTCGACGCAACCAAGAGCCCTTCCCTCGAGGCGCGCGTTTCGGAGATCTTCCTGGCCGCTAGCCTGGCCCGCATCACGCAAATCCGCCCCCGCGAGGGAGCCCTGCTGACCACCGGAGATGCGCCCCACGCCGCAGTCACGGCGGCGCGCATTCGCGCGTTGTTCCCCGAACAATGAATCCGTGAAGCCGCCCGCCCCGCGGTCTATTCTCCTTGAAAATGCGCCGCATCCTGCTGGCTCTAGCTGTTTCCCTGGCCGTGCACTTGGGGGTGATCGCGGTCGCGACGGGGGTCGGCCTGTGGCGCACGCTCTCGCTCGTGCCCAAGGTCAAGATGCAGCCCATCGCCATCGATGTGGTGAAGGATCTCCCGCTGGGCGCGCCTCCCGACAAGCAGCCTGTCCCCGCTGACGAACCACCCACGCGGCCTGTCCACAAGCCCAGGCATCACGTTGCATCGGCGCGCGAAGGCGTCGCCATCCCGGCCCCGCCCGACGCGGGCGCGCCCGAGCCCAAGACCGACGCCGCAGCCATCGCCAAGAGCGCGCCCCACGACGGTGGCGGAAGCATTGACGGAGGTCGCCGCCGGCCAGGGGATTTGCGTAGCAATGGTCCCGAGGGCTCGCGTCTGATTGCCCTTTTTCGCCTGGATCGCCTGCGCGCCTCGCCTGACAGCGACAACACCATTGCGGCAGTCGACCAACTGCTCTTGCTGCTGCCCGATCGCCACCGACTCATCGACGGCACGGGGCTCGATCTCTACCGCGACTTCGATTCTCTCCTCATCGCAACGCCCAACCCCAGCGACGATGCGGTCACCTTCCTGACTGCACGCCACCACCTGATGGATGCTCCCTTCAAGGCAGCGCTGGATCGCGGCGCCAAGACGGCGCGCAAACCCATCATCTGGCGAACCATCGAGGGACGCCCGGTCGGCATCCGGCAGCAGGGCTCCAGCGTGAATTCCAGATCGATGGATCGCGACGACCGCATCCTGGTGCTGCCGATGCCGGCACTCGCCATCATGGCTCCGCCGCCTTATGCCGCGCTACTTCTCGGCAGGGACGTGCTGGCTCCGCCAAGCTCCGCTGGCGCCGTCGATGCGGGCAGCGCTGATGCGCGGGCAAGCGGCGGGGAGACGCGGGAACCGGCCGGCCGACCAAGCTGGCGCGAAATCGCGGCCCGCATCGAGGGCGAAGAGAGTGCCATGCCTGAAGACGCCGCTTTCATGATGACCGCCGCCAACCTGTTCGGCTCACCCACTGGTGAAAGCTTCGTCGTCCCGTCCACCCGCGGCGCCAGCGACGACAGCCCGCCGCAGCCACTCGGCGGCGACACGAGCCCGCCGCCCCAGTCGCTCACGTTGGTGGTCGGTGTGGAGACGCCGTTCATCGAGATCCTCGCTGAATTCAAGACCGCGGCTGATGCGGACAGGTGGGAACGCGATCTGCCCACATGGAGACGCAGAATCGCCACCAACCCGGCGGTCTTCTTGAGCGGCTTTGCCTCGCTCGTCAGCCGCGCCCAGTTCACGCGCGAGGGAAACGCCCTGCAAACGCGCATCGAGGTGTCCACCGCCGAGCTACAGCGCTTGCTCAACCTCGCCGCCAACCTGACCCGAGCCGCGCTCGCCCGCCCGCCTGGCCCGTAAGGAGCTAGCCCTGGGCTCGGGCGACCTACTCGCGGCGCTTGGAGTGCTTGCTAGCTCTGCGGCTGGATACGCCGACGGAGCGTTCGAGCGCCAGGGTCATGGGAAAGGTGGCGCGCAAGACGATGCTGGATCGCGCACCCGTGGGCGCATCGCTGATATGCACCTTGCGCATGAGCGACGCTGCGCAGTCGGCGGCGGACGGATCGAGCTGGCCTTCCGAGGCGAAGCCCACGGAACCCACCGTGCCGCCGGGTTCGACGTAGGCGATGACGTCCACGTCCGCAGTGCCGATCGCCCCGCAACTCGCCAGCTCTGTCGAGATGCCATCCAAGGTGCCGGGCCATCTCCTCGCCGCTCCAGGGAACCACGTCGCGCTCGCCCGTGGATTGGAAGCTCATCGAGTACTCGAAGTCGGTGCCCCGCCGGCCTTCGGGCGCGGGAAACGCGATCTGCTTGCCCTCGGCCACCAGGCAGCTTTCGACGGGAAAGCTGCCGAGGCCGTTCTTGATGACCTGCACGTCGGACACCCGGCCGCTGGCCGCTGACCACGAAGCGCATGACGACCTGACCGGACAGATACTTGCGCGCATCACCAGCCCTGGAAAAGCAGGCGGACATGGCGCGCACGTGCGGCTTCATGGCCCGATCCACGGCGCGTTCGTCGAGCACGCCGATGGACATCTCCATGCCCATGGCGTTGTCGTCTCCCGAAACGTCACCCGTCGCCCACCCGGAGGTTCTGGCTCGCTTTGCGTGGCGGTCCTTGCCTGGACTCTTGCGAACCTCGGGCTCGGAAGCGCAGCCCAGCGTGGAGAGTCACGAACACCCCTGTCAGGAGAAGAATACATCGCCTCATGATTCGTAAGGCATTGTACATTTTTCCAACTCAAAACAACAGGGTCGAATTCGTATTCCGCACAGTTGGCTGGTAGGGGCCCTCCTTGTACTTCGATTGATGTCTCGACTTGCTGTAGTTAGCTTGAGCTAGTACTGGGGTTCGAATTTGTATTCGTACTGGATGTCGCCAGCGCGCTCGAGCGCGGGGAACTCGAACTCCTTGACTGTCTGAACCAAACAGGTCTCGACGTCCTTGTTGTTGAGCGTCCCGCCCATGATCTTCACGGCCTTGGCGCTGCCGTTGGTATTGAGAGAAAGCAGAATCTTTACGGTGCCTTTGAATTCACGGGTCTTCTTCTCGTTGAGCACGTCCTGGTAGCACCGGCGCGCCGAGGCATCGCGCTGCTGCAGGACCAGGATGATGTCGGCCTGCTTGTCGGGCGGAATACCACCCGTGTCGATTCGAGTCTGTCGCTCCCGTGCACCACCACCGGAACGGGCTTGCCTTCATCGCCATTGCCACTCGTGGCGCATGCGCCCAGCGCAAGACAGGTTCCCATGGCGAACAAGATCGCGATCAGCTTCATAGACTGGCCCTCCGCATCATTGGTTTCGAGGGAAACACTGCGGTCTTATTCCTTTAGCAGGACAGATGCAATGCCCAGTCGCTGGATCTCGCTCGTGCCCTCGTAGATCTCGGTGACCTTGGCATCGCGAAAGTGGCGCTCCACGGGGAAGTCGGCCAGGCAGCCGTTGCCGCCGAGAATCTGCACGGCGTCGCTGGACACGCGGCTGGCGACCTCGGAGGCGACGAGCTTGGCCATGGAAGCCTGCGCGCCGAGTGGCGTGCCAGCGTCGCGCGAAGTGGCCGCGCGCCAGGCGAGCAAACGGGCGGCATCGATCTGCGTGGACATGTCGGCAATTTTGAACTGGATGGCCTGGTGCTCGGCGATGGGCTCGCCCTTGGTGCGACGACCGATGGCGTAGTGGGTGGCGGCCGTGAAAGCGGCGCGCGCGATGCCCACGCCCAGCGCCGCGGCCCCGATGCGTCCCCCGTCGAGGGCGAAGCGAATCACCTCGCGGCCAGCCCCCTCGCCGCCGAGAAGCGCGCTGGCCGGAAGCCGAGCATCGGCGATGGTCATGGTGGCCGAGATGGCTCCGCGCAGGCCCAGCTTGTCGTAGGCAGGCCCGAACGAGATCCCGGGTGTGTCCGTGGGGACCAGGAACGCCGAAAGGGCGGTCTTTGTCTCCCGAGCCCACGCCGGCAAAGACCAGGGCAAGCTGCGCATCGGGTCCGCAGGTGACGAAGCTCTTCGTCCCGCGCAGAACCCAGGTCGTCGCCTTCACGCCGCGCCGACGTGACAAGACCGTCCAGGTCGGAGCCACCGCCGGGTTCGGTCAGCGCGAAACAACCCAGCTTGGCGCCGCTGGCCAGGCCGGGCAGCCAGGCACGCCGCTGTGCCTCGCTGCCGAAGCGAAGAACGGGCTCGCACACCAGCAGGTTTTGCAGCGCCGCGATGGCCGCGGTCGATGCGCACGCGCTGGCCAGCTCCTCGATCATGAGGATGCAGGCCATGGTGTCGAGCCCCATCCCGCCCCACGAGGTTAGGGCACGGTTACGCCCAGCATGCCGGCTTTGGCCAGGCTGCTCGATGGTTTGACGTGGAAAGCGCTGCTGGCGGTCGATCTCGGCCGCCTTGGGCGCAATCTCGCGCGTTGCGATTTCGCGGGCCTGGTCGCGAAGGGCCTTTTGTGCATCCGTCAGGTCTAAATCCACGGCCTTTCTTTACCATTGCCCGGCGCGGATTTCCGCGCCCTAACGCCATCAATTTTGCTTTATCCTAGAAGGCCGTCTCTCGTCGTAATGCTTCACGCTCATGCCTGAAACCACCAGCGGCCGCATCCACTCGTTCTTCGCCACCGCCTTCGTGGAGAACCTTCCACTCAAGGAGCTGGCGAGCGCCTATCCCGAGGCCAAGCGTTCGCCGCGCGACCTGTGGTTCCAGCCCGTCTCGGGCGGCACCGTGTTCATCTATCCCTTCGGCGCCGTGGTCTTTTTCGACGTCGCGCCCGAGATGCGAGCGTCCGAGCTGAACCGACTGCGGCTGGTCCGGCCGGGATTGACCAAGGCGCAGGTCCTCAACGAGGAACTGAGCGTGCGCGAAATGCCCGACGCGCGCCCCGACGTGGAGAATGGCGTGCTGGTGGTCGATGTCCTCTCCCTCGAGCGCGCCAGCGTGGTGGCCCTGACCGTCGCGCAAAGCGCGGCCATGGACTACTACGAGAGCATCGTGGATCAAATGTTCGTCACCACCGACAAGCTCGGCGAGCAACTGGAAAAGGCCGGCACCATGCCCATGCGCACGCGCGCATTTGCACAAGTTCATCGGCGCCACGGTGGGCACGCGCAGCGAGGTGCTTTCCATCTTGCACCTGCTCGACAAACCCGACGCGGCCTGGGACGATCCCGGCGCGGATCGCATCTACGAAAAACTGCGCTCGGAATTCGATCTGGTCGATCGCTACCAATCCCTGGAGCTCAAGCTGCGTGCCGTGCAGGACACCTTGGAAGTCATCACCGACGTGGCACGCGACCGCCGGCTGTTCTTGCTGGAAGCGACTGTGGTACTGCTCATCCTCTTCGAAATCGTGCTCAGCCTGATTCGGCACTAGCAGTGGTGAAGCGGAAGCGGGCGCCGCCCTCGGGGCCCCGGTCGACGTCAACGCCGCCGCCGTGGTCGCGGGCGATTTCGGCGACGAAGGCCAAGCCAAGCCCGGTACCACGTTCGCGCGTGGTGAAAAACGGCGTGAAGATCTTATCGCGAATGTCGTCGGCCACGCCGGGGCCGCTGTCACGAACCTCCCAGCCAATGCGCTGGTGCGAATCCGGCGCACGGCGCGCGGCGAGGACGATTCGCCCGGAAGCGCCCGCGGCGGATGTCGCGTTCTTGGTCAGGTTGAGCAAGGCGCGGCGCAGTTGCGTACGATCGGCGAGTGCTACAAGTCCAGGCTCGCATTCCACGCAAAGCGTGGGGCCGCCTGCCCTGGGACGCGCGATCTCGCGCGATTTCGTCGAGCATGACCGCGACTGGAAAAGCCTCCAGCGCCAGCGGCGGGCGGCGGGCGAAATCGAGAAAATCCGTCACCACGTTCTTGAGGTAGCCGATCTCGCGCTCGATGCGCGCGATCTCGCCCAAGCGCTCGGGTTGATCCGCCAGTCCCTCGCGCAGCAGGCCCGCGTAGAGCTCCAGGCCGCCCAAGGGATTGCGTACCTCGTGCGCGATCCCGGCCAGCATCATCTGCATGCGCTCGTCGCGCGCGCGTAGGGCGCCGCGCATCTCGTCGAGGCGGGAAGCCAGGTAGCCGATCTCGTCCCGCGTTTCCACCACCACCGCGCCCGCGAGATCGCCCTGCCCGATGCGCTCGGCGGCCGAGGCCAGGCGTTCGAGCGGCCCGGTCATACGCCGGGACAGCCACGCGGCCAGCACGACGATCATGGCGAGGCTGACGATGCCGCCCACCACCAGCCAGCGCCGAAACGCCGCCAAGGCATCCAAGTACTGCGCGCTCGCCTCGACCACCGCGAAACCGGTCGTCGCCCACGCGGGCGTAGCCGCGCTTGTAGGGCAAACCATCGCGGCCGACGAAGAGCGGCGAGGCCGTGGCCTGGCCCGCGCCCGCCTTCTCGATCTCGAGCGCGTCCGCGCCGAGCTCGTGCGCCTGCGCACCCGAGCGGCAGCGCGCTTTCGCTGTCCGCCCGCGCCGTCAGATCGCGCGCCACCAGCAAGACCCTGCGCACCGCCAGCCGCTCGCGCGCCTGATCGACCCGGTGGCGAAGATTGGCGTAGGTATTCGACTGCTCGTCGCCCGCGGCGATGGCGGAGAGCTGCTCGGGCAAGACCAGCATGGCCACCGACGTCGCGGCCGTGGCCAGCCTGCGCCCAAGCTCTTGCTCCAGCACCCGCCGCGCGACCTCGTGGGCCGCGGCCCCGAAGAGCGCCAGGGCGAAGATGGCGGGCACGAGCATGGCCACCAGCAACTTGGCAAGCAGCCTTCCGCGCGGCAGCCGAACCGACATGGCGCCTAGTGTAGCGCGACTGGACGCCCCAGATCTCGACAACGCCCGCGGCCGAGGCAACTGTCATCCAGAGGTGCGGGCGCGCAGGAAGCGCAGCGCGAGCAACGCAATCCACGCGCAGCCGAGCACGCTGACCAGCAGGGCGATGAGGGCACGGCGGCGGCCCCAGGCCGTGATGTCCTTGCGGCCGAGCGCCCGCACGGCCAGGACCAGCGAATAGGGATGAACCAGCCCCATGAGCCACAGGCTGACCAGCGCCACGCGCATGGATCGATAGGCCGCGCGGTCGCCGGGACTGATGGAGCCGTCGTCGCCCTGGTTCGGCCCCACGGGCTGTCCTGGGAGGGTTCGGCCAGATTCTCCGCGGTGGCCGCGAGGCTAGCCTCCTCGCCAGCCCCGGTTGTTCGAGGATCTGCTTGGCACGCTCAGGTCGGCCTGGCGAACCTGCACGCGAATGCCGCCGATGGCGCGGTTGAGATGCCAGGTCTGATGCCGCCATGATCGCGTCGGGAATCAAGCACTCGATCCCTTCCGACTCCAGGCGACCGCACAGAAGTTGCGCCGCCGGCAATTCGCCAAAGCGAACGAGGGTAACGATTTCCTCGGGATCGATGGGGCCAGACACATGCGCACAGTAGCACGCGCAGGCGCGGGCTTGGGCAACGGCGCTAGCTAGCGCAACCAACCCTTGGCTTTGCAGCAGGCCGCGCACGCGCTCGGCGATGTCGGCGCGAATCTGCGCGCACGCGTTCGACGGGTTTGCCCTTGGGATCTTCGAGCGGCCAATCGTCGCGTTCGAGCCCCGGCACGACCGGGCAGGCCTCGCCACAACCCATGGTGATGAGCAGCGACGCCGTGGAGGCGAGCTTTGGGGTCAGCTTCTGCGGCACCACCGCCGAGAGATCGACGCCGAGCTCCAGCATGGCTTGCACGACTTCGGGATGGACGTGGTTGCCCGGCTCGGTGCCGGCGGAGATGGCCCGCGCCTTCGCCGGATCCGCCAGCTGATTGAACAAGGCCGCCGCCATCTGTGACCGGCCGGCGTTGTGCACACAAGCAAACAGAACGGTTTTCATGATTACTCCCCAAGTGTTGCCGCCAGTGCAGCCGGCGTGGCGAACCAATGCCCGCGCAGCCACAACGCCACGTGAACCAGTCCGATCAAAGCTGGGACCTCGACCAGCGGCCCGATGACGGCCGCGAAGGCCGCGCCGTGGCCGATGCCGAAGGTGGCCACGGCAACGGCGATGGACAACTCGAAATTGTTCGACGCCGCGGTGAACGACAGGGTGGCCGACTGCGGGTAGTCGGCCCCTGCCCGCTTGCTCATGAAGAACGAAACCATGAACATCACGACGAAGTAGATGAGCAGCGGAATCGCGATACGCACCACATCCAGCGGCACCTCGACGATGCGCTGGCCCTTGAGCGAGAACATCACCACGATGGTGAAGAGCAACGCAACCAGCGTCAGCGGACCGATGCGAGGAATGAACGCGGTTTCGTACCACGCACGCCCTTTCCAGCGTACCAGCAGCGAATCGGGTCGCCATGCCGGCCAGAAACGGAATGCCGAGATACACCAACACGCTTTGGGCGATTTCGCCGACGCTGACGTGGACCACGGCGCCCTGAATACCGAACCAGGCCGGGACCAAGGTCACGAACAAGTAGGCGTAGACCGAATAGAACAGCACCTGAAAGATCGAGTTGAAGGCCACCAGTCCCGCGCAGTATTCGGCATCGCCCTGGGCCAGGTCATTCCACACGATGACCATGGCGATGCAGCGGGCGAGGCCGATCATGATGAGGCCCACCATGTACTCGGGCTTGTCGCGCAGAAAGAGCAGCGCCAGCCCGGTCATCAGCACCGGCCCCACCACCCAGTTTTGCAGCAGGGACAGGCCAAGCACGCGCTTGTTGCGGAAGACCTTGCCCAGCTCTTCGTAGCGAACCTTGGCCAGCGGCGGGTACATCATCAGGATGAGCCCGACGGCGATGGGCCACGACGTCGTTCCCGAGCTGCTGGCGCGATTCAAGCGCTCGACGGCGTGCGGAAGCCAGAAGCCCACGGAGACCCCGATCCCCATGGCCACGAAAATCCACAGAGTGAGGTACCGGTCGACGAGCGAGAGGCGTCTGCTTCCGGTCACGGCTTCCTTGCCCGGATGAAGGCGCTCATGACCGCGCCGTCGAGCGCGGAGAGCGTCGGAGTTAAGTCGCCACCACAGCACGACGACGCCATCTCGGCCGCGTCGTCCTTGCTGTAGATGCGCGTGGCTTCGACCGAGACATCGCCGAACCCCGCGGCGCGCAGCTTGCCGATGTAGTCGGATTCCACCAATGCCCCGGCCACGCACCCGGTCCACAGATTCAGGGAGGTGCGAACATCCTCTGGCAATGGGCGACGAAGCACGATATCGGACACGGCGAAACGGCCACCCGGCCTGAGCACGCGAAAGGCCTCGCGCAAAACCTTGTCCTTGTCGCCCGAAAGATTGATCACGCAGTTCGAGATGATCACGTCCACGGCGTTGTCGGGCAGCGGGATCTCCTCGATGTTTCCGCGCAGAAATTCCACGTTGGTCGCGCCGGCCTCGGCCTTGTTCTTCTCGGCGAGCGCGAGCATTTCGTCGGTCATGTCGAGGCCGTAGGCCTTGCCGGTCGGTCCGACCCGCTTGGCGGAAAGAAGCACATCGATGCCGCCGCCCGAACCGAGATCCAGGACGATTTCGCCCGGCCCCAGCTCGGCCAGCGCCGTCGGATTGCCACAGCCGAACGACGCCAACAACGCTTCCTCGGGAAGTCCGGAGGTCTGGTCCGCGGCGTAGAGATCCCGCGTGATGGGATCGGTGCCGCCCATGCCGGTAGCGGCCGAACCGCAACAGGAGGGTTTGGCCCCCGCCACGACTGCCTTCACCGCCTGGCCGTAGCGTTGCTTGACCACGTCGCGAATATCCTGTGCGGGCTCGGGCTCGCCACCGCCGCAGCAAGAGGATGTGGAATCCTTGAGAATGAGAAGTTTGGACATGGGGTTCTCCTTTATTGACATCTATCGATATAGAAAACCGAACAAAAACTCAGCCTTCGAACAGGGCAACGAACTTGGCCAGGCGTGCGTGGGCGCTCTTGTCGATGGCATAGTAGATCCACGTGCCGCGACGTTCGGCCGTGACCAAACCAGCCTCGCGCAACTGGCGCAGGTGATGCGAAATGGTGGGCTGCGAGAGTTCCTTGACGTGATCTTCGATTTCGCACACGCACAGCGCCTCGCCTGCCTGCGCCAGGAATCCAAGGATGGCCAGGCGGATATCGTCGCCAAGCGCCTTGAATAGGGTCGAGTACGACGACAGATCCTTGGCTTGCACTTTGGCGTGCGGCGAGCAGCACGCGGTCAGCTGCTTGGAAACCTTCTCGATGACGGCAAGCCTGGTCACGAGGAGAGGTTGGCGCAAACATCGACACTTGTCAATATAGATTTCCATCGATATAGCCCGCGCCGAGATGCGGCGTGCGGAGTTCTGCAAACAAGGATAAGTAAAGCACCATGATCGAACGTGACACCATGAAAGCGGGCGTCGTCTTCGTCGGCGGCGGCCCAGCCGGGCTTTCCGGCGCCCTGCACCTCACCAACCTCATCGCCAAGCACAACGCGTCCGTGGCCAAAGGCGAAAAAGTCGGCCAACCCATCAACGAGGAAACCTTGGGCGTCGACATGGTGGTCGCGGTCATCGAGAAGGCCGCCAACCTGGGCGATCACACCCTGTCGGGCGCGGTCATGGAGCCCAAGGCCCTGGCCGAGCTGATTCCAGACTTCAAGGCCAAGGGCTCGCCCATCGAGGGCGAGGTGCAGAGCGAGGGCGTGTACTTCTTCACGCGCAAGCACGCCTTCAAGTTCCCTATCGTGCCGCCGCAGATGAACAACCACGGCAACCTTATCGTGTCGCTGGGCAAGCTGGTGAAGTGGCTGGGCGAGCAGCTCTCCGCCGCTGGCGTGGATGCGTTGACGACCTTCGCCGCGCAGGAAGTTCTCTACGAAGGCAGTCGCGTTGTCGGCGTACAGCTGGGCGACAAGGGCGTGAATCCCGACGGCACGCCCAAGGGCATCTTCGAGGCCGGTCCCAACCTGCTGGCGAAATGCACGGTCTTCTGCGAGGGCACGCGCGGCTCATGCACCAAGCAGCTGGTGAAGAAGCTCGGCCTCGACGAAGGGCGCAACCCGCAGGCCTACGCCACTGGCGTGAAGGAAGTCTGGGAATTCGAGAAATCTCCCCTGCCAGTGGGCCACATCATCCACAGCATGGGCTACCCCATGGACAGCCACACCTTCGGCGGCGGCTTCATCTACGCCATGTCGGCGGGCCAGATCGCGCTCGGCGTGATCACCGGACTCGACTACCACGATCCGCTCATCGATCCGCACCTGCAATTCTGCAAATTCAAGCAACACCCGTTTGTGAGAAAGCTGCTCGAAGGCGGCAAGGTGGTTTCCTACGGCGCCAAGACCATTCCCGAGGGCGGCTACTATTCCATCCCGAAGATCGCGATGGACGGCGCGCTCATCTGCGGCGACAGCGCCGGTATGGTGGCCATGCCCAAGCTCAAGGGCGTTCACTACGCCATCAAGAGCGGCATCCTGGCCGCCGAAACCCTATTCGAGGCGCTGACCACGGGCGACTTCTCGTCGAGGCAGCTCGCCAAGTACGAAACCGCGGTGACGAATTCGTACATCGTCAAGGACATGTACCCCGCGCGCAATTTCCGCCAGCTTATGAAGGCGGGTCTGGTCGGTGGCACCATCCAGGCCGGGCTGATGACCGTCACCGGCGGGCTCTACCCGCTGGACAAAATCGTCCTCGAAGAAGATCACAAGGACACGAAAAAGTTGCTCGACGTCTATCCGCAAGGTGCTCCGGCGAGCACGTTCAAATACGACAACCAGGGCATCGTTTTCGACAAGCTGACCGACGTCTACCACTCGGGCGCGCGCCACGAAGAAAAGCAGCCCTGCCACCTCAAGGTCGACACCAGCCACTGCCAGCGCTGCGCCGAGGAATACGGCAACCCGTGCGAGAAATTCTGCCCGGCCAACGTCTATGTGGTCGAGCGCGACGAGACCACGGGCAAGTTCCGGAAGCTGCGCATCGACTTTTCCAACTGCGTGCACTGCAAGACCTGCGACATCAAGGATCCCTACGGCGCCATCAATTGGGTTCCGCCCGAAGGCGGCGGCGGACCGCTGTACAAGAATCTGTAGTTCAGCCCTCGGCCAGCATCGCTTCCAGCTCGGACCAGCGGGCGTAGAGGGCGTCGACCTCGGCGCGGGCGCTTTCGATCTGGGCGATCAATTCCACCAGGCGGCTGGCGTTGCTGGCCAGGTCGGGACGCGCCTGTTCGGCTTCGAGCGCCACCAGGCGCGACTCGGCCTCGGCGATGCGGGCTTCGATGTTGTCGAAATCGCGCTGATCTTTGTAGCTGAGCTTGCGCCTGGGCGCGCTCGTTTGTGTGCGCGTGGTCGCGGGCCGGTCGCGCTCGGCCGCTGCGGTGATTTCCTCGCGCTCGGTTGCGTACCAGGCTTCCCACTGGGAAAGCCCGACAAGATGGGTGACGTGTCCGCCGGGAAGATCAGAAAAGGCTAGCAGCGATGTGGTGGTGCGATCCAAGAAGTAACGATCGTGACTGACCAGCAGCACGGCTCCGTCGAAATTGATCAGGGTGTCTTCGAGAACGTCCAGCGTGGCCAGATCCAGATCGTTGGTCGGCTCATCGAGAACCAGGACGTTCGCGGGGCGCAACATCAGGCGCGCCAGCGCCAACCGGCTCTGCTCGCCGCCCGAGAGCTGACCCACGCGCAACTTGCCCTGCTCCGCGCGAAAGAGAAAGCGCGATAGATAGCCATTCACGTGCACCCAGGTGCCACGGAAATCCACCTGGTCGCCGCCGGGGCACAAGGTGTCTATCACCGTCAGGTTGGGATCCAGGCTCTCGCGCTGCTGCTCGAAATAGGCCACCTTCAAGTTGTCTGCGCGAAGGATCTCGCCCGAGTCCGGCGCCTCTTGTCCCACCAGCACGCGCAGCAAGGTGGATTTGCCGCAGCCATTTTTCCCAATCAACCCAAGGCGGCTGCCTGGGCCCAGGAAAAGATCGATGCCACGAAAGATGTCCTTGCTCGCGTAGGCCTTGGCAATCGCCTTCGCTTCGATGAGCCGTTTCGGTTGCCGTCCCACGCTGCCGAAATCCAGCGCCGCCGTGCCAGAGACGTTGCGTGCCGACAGCTCTTCCACGGCCCCAGTCAAGGCCTCGGCCCGCTGGATACGCGCCTGTTGCTTGGTCGAGCGCGCCTTGGCGCCACGGCGCAGCCATTCCGTCTCCCGGCGCAGGGTATTGCGCATGGTCGTCTCACGGCGCTCCTGCGCGGCCATCAGATCTTCCTTGCGCTCAAGGAACGTGGCGTAGTCGCCATCCACCGAGAGAAGCCCGCCCTCGTTTCTCGGATCCAATTCCAGGATGCGATTGGAGACGCGCTGAAGAAAGAGTCGATCGTGGGTGACGGTGACCGTCGCGAAGGGCGCCTGGGCCAAGAACTACTCCAACCACAGGATGCTTTCCACGTCCAGGTGGTTGGTGGGCTCGTCGAGCAGCAGCAGCTCGGGCTCGCGCAAAAGCTCGCGCGCCAGGGCCACGCGCTTGCGCCAGCCGCCGGACAAGCGTTCGACGGGCACGTCGGTCCCGGCTTGCGGGCCGGACAATTCCAGGCGAGCGATGAGCTCGTCCGCGCGCGCCGCCGCCTGCCATTGATGATCGTGGTCGGCAAGCCCCAGCGTCGGCTCCAGCACCGCCTCGCGCACGGTCTGCCCGGGGCGAAACGTGGGCACCTGGGCCACGTGGCCCACGCGCAGACCGCGACGAAGTGCCAACTCGCCCTGATCGGGCGAATCCACGCCGGCCAGGATGCGCAGCAATGTGGTCTTGCCCGCGCCGTTCGGACCGATGAGCCCGATGCGCTCGCCCTCGGACAAGGTGAAGCCCACGCCCTCGAACAGGGGACGCGCCGAGAAGGATTTTCCGAGATTGCGGGCCGTGGCCAGGATCGCCATGCGGCCGGGAGTATAGGGGTGAATTCGCAAAACGCCGCTCGGGTTACGAATTCAATACGCTGATATGGAAACCCTGGAAGGGTTTCCAAACCTTCCCGCGATGGTTCGCGCCGAGCAAAGCTCGGCGGCTCCCCACGCAACTGGTAGCATGCGAGGCATGAGGGTCCCCCAACCTCTTCTGCGTGGCCGCCTGGTCACCCGATACAAACGCTTCCTCATGGATATCCGCCTGCGCGATGGCAGCGTGGTCACCGTTCATTGTCCCAACTCGGGGAGCATGGAGGGTTGCCTCGATGCCAACGCGAACGTGATCGCATCGCCCAAGATCGGGCAAGGCCGCCTGTCGCACGTGGCGGAATGGATCCGCGGTCCCGACGGATGGATCGGCATCAACACCCAGCGCAGCAACGCCATTGTGGGCGAGGCCCTGAGAAAACGGCAAATCCCCGAGCTGGCCGGCTACGAAGAGGTGCGCGCGGAAGTTCCCTACGGCAAGCACAGCCGCGTGGACTTTCTTCTCGACATCGGCCAACTTGCCAAGCTGCTACGTCGAGGTGAAGAACACCACGTGGCCGGGTGCCGACGGCGCGCTCGCCTTTCCCGACTCGGTCACCGAGCGTGGCCGCAAGCATCTGCGCGAGTTGGCACGACGGGTGGCCGCTGGCGACCGCGCGGTGTTGCTCTTCCTAGCCAACCGCCCCTTCGGCGATCGCGTGCGCGCCTGTCACGAGCGTGATCCCGCCTACGCCCGCACCCTGGCCTGGGCGCAACGCCAGGGCGTGGAGATCCTTTGTTACCGCACGACCATCGATCCCCCGCGGGTGACCCTGGCCGAACAGGTACCGGTGGTCCTGGTGAAGGTGCCAAGAGCCGGGCGTGCGAAGCGTGCCGAATGAGGGGCGCCTCTACCCGTTTACGTGTTGCAGGGCGGCCTCGGGATAGCGCGCGCCCGAGGCAGCGCCCTTAGGGGCGACAGCATCGATGCGGGCCAGCTCATCGGCGGACAACTCGATGTCGAGGGCGGCGAGATTCTCTTCCAGGTGTTCGCGTTTGGCGGTGCCGGGAATGGGAACGATGTCCTCGCCTTGGGCGAGCACCCAGGCCAAGGCGAGCTGCGCGGGTTTCACCCCCTTGTCGCGCGCAATCTCGGATACCTTGTCCACCAAAGTCAGGTTCTTCCGGAAATTTTCGCCCTGAAATCGCGGCGAAAATCGTCGGTAGTCCTTCTCGGGCAAGTCCTCGAGTTTGGCGAAGCGGCCCGTGAGAAAGCCGCGGCCCAGCGGACTGTAGGCCACGAACGTGATGCCCAACTCGCGCACGGTGGCCAGCAATTCATCCTCGGGATCGCGGCTCCACAGCGAGTATTCCGTCTGCAGCGCGGAGAGGGGATGAACCGCGTGCGCACGCCGAAGGGTGGCCGGTGACGCCTCCGAAAGCCCGAGGAAACGCACCTTGCCGGCCTCGACCAGGCGGCCCATGGCGCCCACCGTGTCCTCGATGGGGACAGCGCGGTCCACGCGGTGCTGGTAGTAGAGATCGATGTGATCCACGCCCAGCCGCTTCAGGCTGGCGTCGCAGCAGGCGCGCACGTATTCGGGGCGGCCATTGACGCCTTGAAAACTTCCGTCCCTGCCGCGCATGTTGCCGAACTTGGTGGCCAGGACCACCTCATCGCGCCGGCCCTTGATGGCCCGACCGACCAACTCTTCATTCTTGAACGGACCATACATGTCTGCCGTGTCTAGGAAGTTGAGCCCGCGATCCAGGGCGAGCTTGAGCGTGGCCAGGGATTCATCGTCCGAGGCGCCAGCATAGAATTCGCTCATGCCCATGCAGCCGAGGCCGAGAGCGGATGTGGAAAGCGTGGAGTGACCGAGTTTGCGTTGTTTCATAGGGATCTCCTGAGGACCATCGCAGCCCCTTGGATGCCAGGGGCCGTGCCAGGGTATCAGAGACGGCGCCGCATGCATGGATGCAAGCACGAATTTGCTCACCGCAGAATGTAGGACCTCTTTCAGACATCGTTCCAGATTGTTCCCGCCGATCCTACTCATCGGACAGTCGTTTGTGAGCTTGATCCGTTTTCGTGGACACCCAACGAAAGGCGGATACCGTGGCAAAGATGGAAGACAAGACGAAACACCGACGGCCGAGGCGCACGTTCACTGACGAGTTCAAGGCAGGGGCAGTAGCGCTGGTCTTGGATGAGAAGAAAGCGGTGGCACAGGTCGCCGATGACCTGGACCTGTCCCAATCGGTCCTGCGCGGCTGGATGAATCAGGCTAGAGCAGATAGGAGCAAGGGCAAGACCGGTCTGACAACCGAGGAACGCGCGGAGCTGGCGCAGTTGCGGCGTGAGAACCGTGTGCTGCGAATGGAGCGGGACATCCTAAAAAAAGCCGCGGCCTTCTTCGCGAAGGAGAGCGCATGAAGTTCGCGCTCATCGCCGAGAAGAAGGCCAACGAGCCTCTCTCGCTTTGGTGTCGGGTTCTTGGTGTTTCGCGCACCGGGTTCTATGCCTGGTGCGCACGTCCGGAGTCCCAGCACCAACGCGACGACCAACGGCTGGCAGTCCTAGTCAAGGAGTCCCATGAGCACAGCCGCAAGACCTACGGCAGTCCGCGCGTGCTCGCGGACTTGGCCGCGAAAGGTGAGCACGTCAGTCGCAAGCGTGTCATCCGGCTGATGCAGCAAGAAGGGCTCCAGGCCCGTAGGCGACGCCGGTACAAGTGCACCACGATGAGCGAGCACGACCAGCCGGTGGCGCCCAATATCCTGGATCGCCAATTCCAGGCCGAGCGGCCCAACCAACGCTGGGTGGGGGACACCACCGAATTGTTGATAGGCGAGAGCGGCGGCAAACTCTACCTGGCCGTGATCGTCGATCTGTTCGCGCGATTCGTTGTTGGGTGGGCACTGTCTGCCGTCAACGACCGACACCTCGTGCTTAAGGCACTAGAAATGGCTACCCGAAGGCGTTGCCCAGACGCCGGGTTGCTCCACCACTCGGACCAGGGCAGCCCCTACGCCAGCGAGGACTACCAGAACATGCTCAACGACAGAGGCATCGTATGCAGTATGAGCCGCCGTGGCGAGTGCTACGACAATGCTGCGATGGAGAGCTGGTTCTCGACCTTTAAATTCGAGCTGGGGGAAAAGTTCGCGAGCTACGCTGACGCGAAGAGGGAGTCGTTCGACTACATCGAGGTGTTCTACAACCAGCAGCGGCGTCACTCGTCCATCGGCTACATTTCGCCTGCCCAGGCCGAACAAAGGCACCGCGAGCAACTGGCAATGAAGGAAGCGGCGTGACCTCTCTTTGCGACTGTGACAACATGCTAACCGACGACGGAACGACGTAAACAACCTGTCCACCGAATCGGATCAAGCTCATTGCGATGTCATTCATCATACGCTGGCTCATTCGGTCCAGACCTCCCTCGTAGTCAGCCACGCTGCAACGACTTGTTCGACGGCGCGAGTTCAGTCGGAACATGGCTTCAAGACCTCCTGTCGGGCTAATGAAGCCGGCCGTTGAGATCTATCCGGCATTCCGTCGTACAACAGACCAGACCCAAAACGTCGTCCGGCGCCGTGCACTGCTCGTTGAGCTTCACGCCGTTCAGCTGTCCGAGATCACATTCCTCTTCGCCTGACAAGATTCCATCGCCACAGAGAGGCAACCCACTCTGAGCATCCAATCCTCCGTCCACGCTCGAAACTGGCATACAGGTTTCCGCTGAGCAGTCCCATCCTGGTCCTGTCTGGTTCTTGATCGAGTAGCCGTCACTTTCTACCCTATTGCCATCTTCCGCCCCGCCCTCCTGCTCGCCCGAGTCAGGAGAAGCCTTCGGGCTTCTGTGACCGCAAGCAGCAAGGAGTGCGCACAGAAGGATGCCGAGAGAGTGATCGAGGGCGCGACTTTCTGCCTGGGAACGTCGGGGGATCATCCCTATTTCCCCTTTCGATCGACGAGCGAGGGATCGCTCCACGGCTCCTGTAGTGCCTTCCATCAGTACACGCAGCAATTCCACGTCGTGCAGTCGCTCATGCACAAGATGACGAACCCAACCGGGTTGTCGCCCGCGTCCAACCTCGCGCCATTGAGTGGCCCAAGATCGCATTCTTCGCCGGGATCCAACCTCCCGTTGCCGCACAGCTGTTCTGCTCCATCGATGCCGGTGGCATCTATCCCACCTTCAGTATTTGGCAGAACATTCGCGTCTCCATCGACAACCCCTTGGTGAAGGCTGTCTTCGCGATTCGCAGGGCAAAGATCACTGCGGTCGTCAACGGCGCTTCGCGCAGGTCCTGCTTCGGAGCCGGAATCGATAGAAACATGCAGTGGCTTGGGCGAGCAGCCCCAGGAAAGGAGAAGCCCGAACCCAACCATTCTGCGGATCAATTGACGACTCGAAGTGCGCATTCTACGAGATCCGATTGTTAGCAAGTATAGCCCAAGTTGAAGCGCTCGTGGGAAACCGCCCCGCAGGGATCACCAGCCTCGCCGTGGGTGTCTCGCAACCGGCGAAGCGGCTTCTTCATCAAATCTTGGCCGAGGCCGGTGTGGTCATATTCGACCACACCGGCCATCGACGCCAGGAGCAACCAATTCTGACGGGCGCAGGACATTTCCACCGCGGAGCAGAAGGCTGCCGCCAACGAGGATTGCTAGCGCTTTCCTGATCGGTGTTCGTCCGTCGAACGCTTTGCCGATCGGGATAGGGGACCACGCGAATTGTCGAATGGTTCCCCTCCCACACCACCGGACATGCGGGTCCGCATCCGGCGGTTCGAAAGGTTGAGGTTATTGGGAAAGATGAGGAATGCCAAGTGCATCGAAGTCGGCGATGGGCAGGGCTATGTGGATGTCCTTGCGTGAGGTACGGTACCAGCGCCGCCCTTGGGCCGCCACCTTGGCTGCCTTGTGGCCGGACAGTCCTCGCGCAACCAGCTCCCGGTAGATCGTTCGGCCACGACGCCAGTGCTTGAGCTGTAGCGCTCGCAGCCGATGCCGAATCCACTTGTCCAGCGTTAGGTACACGCGGGGCGTCTCCGCCAGGCGGAAGTATTCCTTCCACCCGAGCATGTAGCTCCGCAGTCCCTCGGTGACTTGCTTCATGCTCTGCCCCACTGTCCGTCTCGTCGCCTCCCGCACCCGGTCCTTCAGCCTCGCGATCGCCTGGTCGGCCACGCGAAGCTTCGCCGCCCCTTCCCTCTTCCAGAAGCCGTACCCGAGAAATTTTCGTTCCCACACCGGCGCCACCGCGCTCTTCGTCTCGTTCACCCGCAACCGCAGCTTGGCGTAGTGTCGCCGAAGCGACGCCATCACCCGCTCGCCCGCACGCCGCGACCGCACGTACACATTGCAGTCATCCGCGTAGCGCGCGAACTTGTGGCCTTGCTTCTCCAGTGCCTTGTCCACTTCGTCCAGCAGCACGTTGGCCAGCAACGGTGACAAGGGTCCGCCCTGCGGCGTTCCCTCGTACCGTTCCATCACCACCCCGTCCAGCATCACCCCCGCCTCCAGATACCCGCGAATCAAGGTCAGCAATCGCCGATCTTCGATCCGTTTCGCCAGCCGGCCCATCAGCACGTCGTGGTTGACCCGGTCGAAAAATTTCTCCAGGTCCACGTCCACGACGTACACGCGCCCTTGCGTGATGTACTGCTTCGCCGCCCGCACGGCATCGTGCGCGCGTCGTCCTGGGCGGAATCCGTAGCTGCTCTCAGAGAAGCCAGTATCCCATCGAGGCTGCAGCACCTGCAAGATCGCCTGTTGGATGAGTCGGTCCACCACCGTCGGAACGCCGAGCTCGCGCGTTCCACCTCCGCTCTTGGGTATCTCCCGGCGCAACACCGCCTGCGGCTCGTACCGTCCCTCCAACAACGCCTCACGAATCCGCAGCCAGTGTTCATGTAGGTACGATGGCAACTCGTCCACTGTCATACCGTCCACGCCGGGCCCGCCCGTGTTCTGCCTCACTCTCTTCAATGCCGTCCTCATGTTTTCCTTCGCGACCACCCTTTCCATCAGGTGCTCGCGTCCCGAGCGCTCGTCCCCATTTGCCGCCGTCAAAGATTCACCGCCCTGCTTTGCGATCGCGGCTTCACCGCTCTCCCGCCGCAGCGGCTCCCCGTTGGGCTTCTGGTGAGCTTGATCCGTTTTCGTGGACACCCAACGAAAGGCGGATACCGTGGCAAAGATGGAAGACAAGACGAAACACCGACGGCCGAGGCGCACGTTCACTGACGAGTTCAAGGCAGGGGCAGTAGCGCTGGTCTTGGATGAGAAGAAAGCGGTGGCACAGGTCGCCGATGACCTGGACCTGTCCCAATCGGTCCTGCGCGGCTGGATGAATCAGGCTAGAGCAGATAGGAGCAAGGGCAAGACCGGTCTGACAACCGAGGAACGCGCGGAGCTGGCGCAGTTGCGGCGTGAGAACCGTGTGCTGCGAATGGAGCGGGACATCCTAAAAAAAGCCGCGGCCTTCTTCGCGAAGGAGAGCGCATGAAGTTCGCGCTCATCGCCGAGAAGAAGGCCAACGAGCCTCTCTCGCTTTGGTGTCGGGTTCTTGGTGTTTCGCGCACCGGGTTCTATGCCTGGTGCGCACGTCCGGAGTCCCAGCACCAACGCGACGACCAACGGCTGGCAGTCCTAGTCAAGGAGTCCCATGAGCACAGCCGCAAGACCTACGGCAGTCCGCGCGTGCTCGCGGACTTGGCCGCGAAAGGTGAGCACGTCAGTCGCAAGCGTGTCATCCGGCTGATGCAGCAAGAAGGGCTCCAGGCCCGTAGGCGACGCCGGTACAAGTGCACCACGATGAGCGAGCACGACCAGCCGGTGGCGCCCAATATCCTGGATCGCCAATTCCAGGCCGAGCGGCCCAACCAACGCTGGGTGGGGGACACCACCGAATTGTTGATAGGCGAGAGCGGCGGCAAACTCTACCTGGCCGTGATCGTCGATCTGTTCGCGCGATTCGTTGTTGGGTGGGCACTGTCTGCCGTCAACGACCGACACCTCGTGCTTAAGGCACTAGAAATGGCTACCCGAAGGCGTTGCCCAGACGCCGGGTTGCTCCACCACTCGGACCAGGGCAGCCCCTACGCCAGCGAGGACTACCAGAACATGCTCAACGACAGAGGCATCGTATGCAGTATGAGCCGCCGTGGCGAGTGCTACGACAATGCTGCGATGGAGAGCTGGTTCTCGACCTTTAAATTCGAGCTGGGGGAAAAGTTCGCGAGCTACGCTGACGCGAAGAGGGAGTCGTTCGACTACATCGAGGTGTTCTACAACCAGCAGCGGCGTCACTCGTCCATCGGCTACATTTCGCCTGCCCAGGCCGAACAAAGGCACCGCGAGCAACTGGCAATGAAGGAAGCGGCGTGACCTCTCTTTGCGACTGTGACAACATGCTAACCGACGACGGAACGACGTAAACAACCTGTCCACCGAATCGGATCAAGCTCATCGGGCAAGTTTGACCAGAACGGAGACGTTTCTGGCTCATTCGTGCCCGTTCTGAGCGCCGAGCCGCCCAAGCTGTGATGGCCGTCTGCTCGCACCTCTGAGGTGGCTCGATTCCTTTCGGCACGAGATCCGGCTTCCAGCATCAGGACGACCTCGTCCTGATGCTGAGTTCGCCACGCCTGGAACCGGTCGTGGTTTGATACCGTTTCGGTGTCGATGAATTTATGATCATCCAATGTCCACTTTGGCACAAGTCCGTCGAACGCCTTGCCGATCGGCATAGGGGCCCCGGATGTTAACACCGGGGACCCCTGCCACACCACCCGGCATGCGGGTCCGCACCGGGCGGTTCGCAAAGTTGAGGTTCGAGCCTTTGGCTTCGCCGGACTCGACCTGGGTTCACCTTCCTTGGTCGCCGCTTGTCCTTCCACGCTGTTGGTTCCCTTCGGGCTTCACCCTATCGTTCCCAACGAGCCTTCCTTTCGGAAGCATCTGTGGCCGTGGACTTGCGAGACGTTGGCGCTGTTGCCTCCTTTGCGTTCGGCCCTTCGCTTCGCTGAAGTCTTCCGGCCCTCGGCGCCGCGGTGCGGGCCTGCCGGCTTCTGCTCGACTACTACGGCCTCTGCTGACTTCTCGCGCCGCTGCTCTTGCACCGTCGCCCTTTCAGGCACAAGCGAGAATCTCCCCAGGTAATGACACTGACCTTCCCCGCACGCCGTCGGATCTACGTCGCCCGCCCATTTGGCCACTTGAGACTCGCAGTCAGAAGCCCGCTCGTCTCGGCTGGCGTCGCCTTGTATCCGCTTCCTGTTCGTCGGCCCGCGGGTTCGCTACACGCTTCCTCCAGACAGTTCCTCGCGGTTCTGCCCTTGCGCTTCACTTCATTTCCAGTGGCCTGGTCTTGAGAGGACTTTCACCTCCTGGTCATTGCCCATGCTGGGCACACTTCAGCTGCGGGCGCCGAAGGCGACCGTCCGCTGCAACGGCTTGTTCGACGGCGTCTTCCACCAATGGGTCAGTCCACTAAACCTCCATCAAGCCGCGTAGGCACACACACCGGTTGAAGTGGCATCCCGAGCGCGCAGCATCCGTATGGGTCAACTGCCGGATTCGCAGGTCCACCTGGAGTTCCGATCCAGCATTCGAGTTCGGCGAACGGAGTCCGGGCGTGCAACTCTTCAACGAAGAGTCCAGACGTTGGGTCGTAGAGAAAAAAAGTTCGATCAACAATCCCCATCTCCCCACCAATATCGTAGGTAATCTCAGCCTCTCTGTATCCGTCGCTGGTTTGGCAGAAGCAAAGACCAGTACTCGGGTTGTTCAAATACTCCCCACACCAAGCGGAGGGCGCTTGAGCCGATTGCCAATCCAGTGGAAACGCCGAAATTCCCGAATCATACGCGACTGCCGCGATGCTCTGGCACGGCAGCGAAAGATCTGTGGCAGCTGTATCGTGAATGGCCGAAACGTCCTTTGCGGCGCCTGAATCGTGCTGTGCCGGGTCTACGATGGCAACGACAGGTTTGTCACTGCTTCTATCCGGTACCAGATCTACGCTTTCCGCACCATCTGGGTTCAGACCAGCCTCAAGCCGGGAGGTTGAGCATGCCGGCACTGCCACAAGCAATAGCAGATGCCGGCGTGCAGATAATCTGGCACGCATGTCAGCATTCTATCAGCATGACCAAGTCACTTCCACTATGCCGACGTCCGTCGAACGCTTTGCCGTTCAGCTGCAAGCCCGCCGCCGAGTCGGCGCCGCGATTCTACACGATGTCCCGGCGGCGGGATTGTCAGCTGCAACGGCTTGTTCGACGGCGCCGTGGACACGCTGTTGTCGCTTGACACAATCAAGGCATCAAGGGTCAACTACTGCATGCTCGTCTATTCGCGTGTTACCCTCGCAATCCTGATGGTGTTCATGGTGTCCATGGTCGCGGCCTGCGCGACTACAGGCTCGGCCTCTCAAGGTTCTTCGATGGACTGCACGATAACGCCGCCGACTACGACGGCGGACGTAGGAAGCGCCAATCGCGAGGCGAAGGACTTGGAGGCGGATATCCTCGGCTACGTGTCCGGAAAGGCTGGCTCGGAGCAAGAGCTTGACGAGGACATTTCCGTCACCTACGACAAGCTGTCGGACCCGAACGCCACTTGCCAAATGTTTCGGTGTAGCTCTCATTCTGACGGCTCATCAGCGGTGGCGGCGTGAGGCGATGTCGACGATGTTGTCGGGTAGAGATACGATCTGGACGTAGGTTGCAGCGAGCATGCGCCAGGCACGATCGAAACGGTCGCTTTGCTCCAAGGCGCGCAAGGTGAGAATGGCTTGACCACCGTCGTGGCGCCAGCGCATGCCAGAGCGCTTGAGTCTCTGTGAGACCAGCGTCTTGCACGCGGCCTCGACGATGCCCGAGCCGATGGGGAGATGTCGGCGAGCGAAGCTGGCGTAGCGCATACGATGGCGATGGTGGCGAAAATACCCGAGCGCGGAAATCACCTTGCGATTTCGCCGGTGATGCTTGGCCAGGTAGCGCAAGTGGCGAATGACTTTCTCCACGCCATCGGTGTCGTGGCGCAAGATGTGGCGATGCTTCTCGAATTCCAGTGTGAAGCGGACGGTGCCTTCGCCATGCACGGCGACCATCGCGTCGGCGAGGTGCTCGGCGGCATGGAAGAAATCCACGATCTGATAGCCCGCGTAGCCATCCGGCAAGGTGCCCAGGAAGGCCCAATTGTCTTTGGCTCCGTCTGCGATGGTGACGACGCGAAGGTCGGGACGGCGCGCGAGAATGGTCATCAGCTCCGCCGTGAGGCTGGCCTTGAGCGTGGGCTTGCCGGCTTCTGGCATGCGAGCGATTCGCCTGGTTAGCAGCAGCTCGCCAGCTCCGTCATAGAACATCAGCGTTCCACAGCTTGCCTCGTTGTAGCCGGTGGGTCCCTTGGCCAGTTTGCCCCGGGCGCGGGTGGCGGCGCATTTCTTTTCGCGCTGGCCGTCCTTCATGGGAATCAACACGCCGTCGAGGGAGACGGCGACGACCACGGCAACCGCGGGCACGCTCTCTTGGTCGCGTAGGCGCTTCTCGAAGTCGATGCGCTCGGCTTCCCAGCGCGCCGACAGTGCCTTGGCCATCCGGTCCAAGCTGGACTTCGATGGACACATGCCGCCCATGCGGACGAGCAGCTCCTCACTCTCGCCGGGTGTGAGGTGTGCAACCATCCACGCCGCATTCTGGGCTGCGAGCGGCGTGAAGTAACCGGCGACAACACCGGCACGCAACTCCATCGGGCACACCGCGCGTTCGCCGTCCTGTCGGGTCGAGTACAGCGTCCGTTCGATGCTGGCAGGCCCGGCGGCCGTCATGTATGTCTGCGAACAGCGAAGGACGCGTCGGTGTGGAACGCCGTCCACTTCGACTGCGGGTGCGTCGGTGTCGAGTCGGGCCAATTCCTCGGCTACGAATTCCGCCTCGGCCGCGGCGAAACGACGGCGCGCCTCACGCTCGAAGGTCTCGAAGTCCTTGTCGCCGGTGCGGGCGGCCTGGCGTTCACGCATGAACGCGCGCAGTTCATCGAGGGCCGTTGTCTGCTTGCCAACAAGTGCGGGAATCTGGGAATCTGTCATGGGGCATCCTCCGAGGATTTCGGTTTCGACAATCTCGAAGTACCCCGGCAGGCTCTGCCCTTTCAACAAATTACGCTGCCGGATACTTTGTCACCGGCCACGCGGTCGACCGTCCAATTCCCCTGTATTTCTCGGTCAATTCAAGATCTGCACCCAAATGTTTCTCCAAGCAGCAACTTGCCTTTCGGAAAAGGGCAAGGACAAGATGGCGGAGAAGTTTCTCGAAAGTGCGAACCAGCACTGTCCGAACGGGCCCGCGGGCAACGCTTCCCCGTAGCAGACGCCCGACCGCTCTCCCACATGATCCGTCCGTCGAACGGAGGACGGAGTTACTTGCACTCCCCGTTGGTTTCGGTTGTGACGATGTCCGCCTTGTTCACGGAAACGGTGGATCCTTCGGGAGTTGTGCCTTTCAGCAGTGGGCCGCTCTCTGTAGGTTCCCCACAGATTTTGAGGGTACCGTTCTGCCGAGTCGTGATGACGGTGAGTTGAGGGTGATGATGGCCGAAACAACCGCCAAGAAGCAAAGTACCGCCGCCAACGAGCAGCGAGAGAGCAAGCGCACGACGAACCATGATCACCTCCGCGAATAGTTGAAATCCCTTCGATGGTAAGACATCCCGAGAAAGTGTCAAATGCAACGATGGAGAATGGCCTATGTTTCCGACGAAGCCCTGAGTCTCTTCGTCGACGTTGTCGGCCGCGATCACTTTGTGTTGATGTTGATGCTGGAGGGCTTACCCGGCGCGGTTTCGTTGATCGCGTCTAGGTTCATGGGCGGGGGCTCATAGCCTGCCGGCGCGCCCTTGCACATGTAACGCAAGCGATACTCTTGGCGCCCCTGAACCGTGGAATAGCTGACGGACGCGGAAGATGCCGGCGTGATCCAGGCGGACTTGTCACCTTGGGCATTTCCCTCGATGGTTTCGCGGCCCACGGTGACTTTGCCACTCTCCAGTTCCTCGAACCCAGCGGGGTCGCAGTTTGTCGCGGCCTCACCACGGGCTTTTGCCAAGGCCTTGTCCTTGCCCTTCGAAAGGCCGAACCACCCGTCACGCCCCGGCACATACTGAACAAGTCCCCCACGGCCAGGTTGCTGGCGGATCGTCTCGGCGCTCCCCGTCGCCCAACACCCCGCATTGGCCAGTACGAACGCCACTACTAACGCGGCTCTCCAGGTCATGTCATCTGCCTCCTTGGAGGCCATGATACACGAAGTGGCCTCTGATCACTCGATACACCCGGTCGGTTACCAGTACGCGTCCGTCGAACGGTATGGCGATCGGCATAGGGGCCCCGGATGTTAACACCGGGGACCCCTGCCACACCACCCGGCATGCGGGTCCGCACCGGGCGGTTCGCAAAGTTGAGGTTCGAGCCTTTGGCTTCGCCGGACTCGACCTGGGTTCACCTTCCTTGGTCGCCGCTTGTCCTTCCACGCTGTTGGTTCCCTTCGGGCTTCACCCTATCGTTCCCAACGAGCCTTCCTTTCGGAAGCATCTGTGGCCGTGGACTTGCGAGACGTTGGCGCTGTTGCCTCCTTTGCGTTCGGCCCTTCGCTTCGCTGAAGTCTTCCGGCCCTCGGCGCCGCGGTGCGGGCCTGCCGGCTTCTGCTCGACTACTACGGCCTCTGCTGACTTCTCGCGCCGCTGCTCTTGCACCGTCGCCCTTTCAGGCACAAGCGAGATCTCCCCAGGTAATGACACTGACCTTCCCCGCACGCCGTCGGATCTACGTCGCCCGCCCATTTGGCCACTTGAGACTCGCAGTCAGAAGCCCGCTCGTCTCGGCTGGCGTCGCCTTGTATCCGCTTCCTGTTCGTCGGCCCGCGGGTTCGCTACACGCTTCCTCCAGACAGTTCCTCGCGGTTCTGCCCTTGCGCTTCACTTCATTTCCAGTGGCCTGGTCTTGAGAGGACTTTCACCTCCTGGTCATTGCCCATGCTGGGCACACTTCAGCAGCGGGCGGCCGTCTGCGGCCGACCGACTGCTGCAACGCCTTGTTCGACGGCAGAGCAAGCGAATCCCGAAGTTATTCCAAGAAGCCCTTCCGAGATTTCTCGACACCGTGGGAAGATTGGCATTTGATTGGTCCAAACCGCTGCCGCAATGACATGACAGTATCGCCCATTTTCCTAGGACTTGGTCTGTGCCTTCTCGGTGCCGCCGCGACGGGATGTTGTGACTCTGTCGCTACTTCAGAGGTGTCCTCGCCCGACGGTACACTCGTTGCGCTTTCCGTGCTTGAGGTGTGTGGTGGCGCACTCGGCAGCGATCGGACTTTGGTGGAGATCAGACGTAAGGAGGATTTCTTTTCCTGGATTAGGCCCTCGACGGTACTTGTTCTTGGATGTGTGGGAACCCCAAGGCTTCAATGGCGGCACAGTCATCTTAGTATTGGACTTACGAGGTCACTGGCTGATTGCGTCATATGGAAGGAGTATGAGTGGAACGGCACTGCCGTGTCGTACGACGACCTAGGCGGTGAGTCTGCATCGCCCTCGTTTGGCCATTGGTGATGGCGACTGATGAGTTCCATCGTCTGTCCGTCGAACGCTTTGCCGATCGGCATAGGGGCCCCGGATGTTAACACCGGGGACCCCTGCCACACCACCCGGCATGCGGGTCCGCACCGGGCGGTTCGCAAAGTTGAGGTTCGAGCCTTTGGCTTCGCCGGACTCGACCTGGGTTCACCTTCCTTGGTCGCCGCTTGTCCTTCCACGCTGTTGGTTCCCTTCGGGCTTCACCCTATCGTTCCCAACGAGCCTTCCTTTCGGAAGCATCTGTGGCCGTGGACTTGCGAGACGTTGGCGCTGTTGCCTCCTTTGCGTTCGGCCCTTCGCTTCGCTGAAGTCTTCCGGCCCTCGGCGCCGCGGTGCGGGCCTGCCGGCTTCTGCTCGACTACTACGGCCTCTGCTGACTTCTCGCGCCGCTGCTCTTGCACCGTCGCCCTTTCAGGCACAAGCGAGATCTCCCCAGGTAATGACACTGACCTTCCCCGCACGCCGTCGGATCTACGTCGCCCGCCCATTTGGCCACTTGAGACTCGCAGTCAGAAGCCCGCTCGTCTCGGCTGGCGTCGCCTTGTATCCGCTTCCTGTTCGTCGGCCCGCGGGTTCGCTACACGCTTCCTCCAGACAGTTCCTCGCGGTTCTGCCCTTGCGCTTCACTTCATTTCCAGTGGCCTGGTCTTGAGAGGACTTTCACCTCCTGGTCATTGCCCATGCTGGGCACACTTCAGCTGCGGGCGGCCGTCCGCGGCCGACCGTCAGCTGCAACGGCATGTTAGCCATCAATCTCGCCGCTCCAATCGCCTCGGTGACCGTCGTCCGTGAAAGCACGCCACCACCACGATTACGTCGGCGACAACCCGATAGATCAGCTGATACGGAAATCGGCGAAGTGAGCTTGATCCGTTTTCGTGGACACCCAACGAAAGGCGGATACCGTGGCAAAGATGGAAGACAAGACGAAACACCGACGGCCGAGGCGCACGTTCACTGACGAGTTCAAGGCAGGGGCAGTAGCGCTGGTCTTGGATGAGAAGAAAGCGGTGGCACAGGTCGCCGATGACCTGGACCTGTCCCAATCGGTCCTGCGCGGCTGGATGAATCAGGCTAGAGCAGATAGGAGCAAGGGCAAGACCGGTCTGACAACCGAGGAACGCGCGGAGCTGGCGCAGTTGCGGCGTGAGAACCGTGTGCTGCGAATGGAGCGGGACATCCTAAAAAAAGCCGCGGCCTTCTTCGCGAAGGAGAGCGCATGAAGTTCGCGCTCATCGCCGAGAAGAAGGCCAACGAGCCTCTCTCGCTTTGGTGTCGGGTTCTTGGTGTTTCGCGCACCGGGTTCTATGCCTGGTGCGCACGTCCGGAGTCCCAGCACCAACGCGACGACCAACGGCTGGCAGTCCTAGTCAAGGAGTCCCATGAGCACAGCCGCAAGACCTACGGCAGTCCGCGCGTGCTCGCGGACTTGGCCGCGAAAGGTGAGCACGTCAGTCGCAAGCGTGTCATCCGGCTGATGCAGCAAGAAGGGCTCCAGGCCCGTAGGCGACGCCGGTACAAGTGCACCACGATGAGCGAGCACGACCAGCCGGTGGCGCCCAATATCCTGGATCGCCAATTCCAGGCCGAGCGGCCCAACCAACGCTGGGTGGGGGACACCACCGAATTGTTGATAGGCGAGAGCGGCGGCAAACTCTACCTGGCCGTGATCGTCGATCTGTTCGCGCGATTCGTTGTTGGGTGGGCACTGTCTGCCGTCAACGACCGACACCTCGTGCTTAAGGCACTAGAAATGGCTACCCGAAGGCGTTGCCCAGACGCCGGGTTGCTCCACCACTCGGACCAGGGCAGCCCCTACGCCAGCGAGGACTACCAGAACATGCTCAACGACAGAGGCATCGTATGCAGTATGAGCCGCCGTGGCGAGTGCTACGACAATGCTGCGATGGAGAGCTGGTTCTCGACCTTTAAATTCGAGCTGGGGGAAAAGTTCGCGAGCTACGCTGACGCGAAGAGGGAGTCGTTCGACTACATCGAGGTGTTCTACAACCAGCAGCGGCGTCACTCGTCCATCGGCTACATTTCGCCTGCCCAGGCCGAACAAAGGCACCGCGAGCAACTGGCAATGAAGGAAGCGGCGTGACCTCTCTTTGCGACTGTGACAACATGCTAACCGACGACGGAACGACGTAAACAACCTGTCCACCGAATCGGATCAAGCTCACACCATCGCAGACGGAGCCAAAGACAATTGGGCCTTCCTGGGCACCTTGCCGGATGGCTACGCGGGCTATCAGATCGTGGATTTCTTCCATGCCGCCGAGCACCTCGCCGACGCGATGGTCGCCGTGCATGGCGAAGGCACCGTCCGCTTCACACTGGAATTCGAGAAGCATCGCCACATCTTGCGCCACGACACCGATGGCGTGGAGAAAGTCATTCGCCACTTGCGCTACCTGGCCAAGCATCACCGGCGAAATCGCAAGGTGATTTCCGCGCTCGGGTATTTTCGCCACCATCGCCATCGTATGCGCTACGCCAGCTTCGCTCGCCGACATCTCCCCATCGGCTCGGGCATCGTCGAGGCCGCGTGCAAGACGCTGGTCTCACAGAGACTCAAGCGCTCTGGCATGCGCTGGCGCCACGACGGTGGTCAAGCCATTCTCACCTTGCGCGCCTTGGAGCAAAGCGACCGTTTCGATCGTGCCTGGCGCATGCTCGCTGCAACCTACGTCCAGATCGTATCTCTACCCGACAACATCGTCGACATCGCCTCACGCCGCCACCGCTGATGAGCCGTCAGAATGAGAGCTACACCGAAACGACTTCGCTTCGAATGGGACGAGCGGAAGGCGGCCTCAAACCGTCGGAAGCACGGCGTGTCCTTCGAGGAGGCCCGGACAGTCTTTTTCGACGACAACGCCTTGATGCGCCCCGACGAGGAGCATTCCGATAATGAGGACAGGTTTGTGCTTCTCGGGCTCAGCGGGCAGCTGCGAACACTGGTGGTTTGCCACTGCTACCGTCAGCAGGACGAGGTCATCCGCATCATCTCCGCGCGCAAGGCGAATTCCTTCGAGCGCGGCCAGTATGAGGATCGGAGAATGAGATGAGGAAGAACTACGATTTTTCGACGGCAGTCCGGAATCCATACGCTAGGCGGCTCAAGCGCCAGCTCACAATTCGGCTGGATGAGGCGACCATCGACTACTTCCAGGGGCTGTCGCGTGAGATGTCGCTGCCGTACCAGACGCTCATGAACATGTACCTGCGCGACTGCGCCGAGACCGGGAAGCGTCCTCATTGGTCCGTGCCTTCGACCCCGAAGCGGGCGAACAAGCCGATGAAGCGGACGGGCTTCGCCCGCCGCTTATCGGCATAGCGTTCGACAGGCGCGGGAATTGGGGAGAGCTCGGATCGGAAGGGATAGCGCCACGACGGTGGGCTGGGCTGGGCAACAGTACGGATTTCAAGCAACGACGGTCGCTACCGATGCCTGGTCGATATGACTGGTTCGTCTCACGAAGGCACGGAAGACGGTTGCGGGTAGGCAGCATTCATGCTCATGTTCTAAAGCGCTGTCGAACAAGGCGTTGCAGCGGATCTGGTCGCCGCCGAGGCATCGGCGTAGAATCGCGGCGCCGGCTTGGCGGCGCCCAGACCGCTGAACGCCAAACCGTTGGACGGATGCTATGAGAACTCCAGCAAAGACAAAACACCATCTGTACCTGCTCGTGGTGCTTGCGATCGGTCTTCCCGGAGTTTTGCTGGCCGAGGAGTCTGCGACGGAGAAGTCCGATAAGGACTTCGAATCGTGCAAGATGCGAAACCAGGCCCTCGAGGAGGAACTACAGGAAGCAGTAGATGCCAGTTCAAGCTGCCACGCGGATTCCGATTGTCGGGTCGTCCGTGTGCAGCGTTGTCCACTTGGCTGCTACGTCGCCGTGGCGAAACGGGATGCCGAGAAGATCGAGTTGCTCGTCAAAGATCTCGTCAGCCGACTGGATCGCGACTGTCGTTGCATGTATCGGTGCAGCCCGCCTCCAAGTCATGCGTCCTGCGTGAAGCGAAAGTGTATAAGGTGAGGCATCCTCCGGCGGCACCGTCCAACAAGCCGTTGCAGCGGACGCAGTCGCCGCAGAGAAATTGGAGTAGCATCAGCGAACCGCTCGCGCGGCTCCTGCGCCGCTGAACGGCAAGGCGTTCGGCAGACGGTGCCATCCATCTGCTGCGGACGATCGACGAACATGTGGTACCCTTGTCCTATGCTCGCGACGAAGCAGAGGGTCAGGGATCTCCTCGAACGGCTGCCGGATGATTGCAGCCTCGACGATGTCGTGTATCACCTCTACGTCATCCAGAAGATCGAGGCTGGACTAGCCGACGCCGAGGCCGGTCGGCTCATTCCCCATGATGTCGTTGCCGCGGAGCTTCGCCGCAAGTGGACAGCGGGAAGCGAGCTGTAGTCTGGACTCCGTCCGCTCGGGACTGTCTCGACGAGATCTTGCAGTACATCGCGGCTGATTCGCCTTCCGCCGCCGCCAAGATTCTTGAGGTTGTCCTCGCTGCGGCGGAGTCCCTCTCGGTGTTCTCGGACCGTGGACGGATCGTGCCTGAGATCGGGAGCCGGTCGATTCGTGAGATCTTCGTCTACCGATATCGGCTCATGTATCAGGTCTTTTCCGGCGAGGTTCGCATACTCGCAGTTCTCCATGGAGCGATGGACTTTGACCGGTGGCTGCGGCACACGTAGCGCTGCCGAACAAGCCGTTGCAGCGGACGATCCCGCCGCAGGGACATTGGAGTAACATCAACGAATCGCTCGTGCGGCGGGCTCGCCGCTGAACGGCAAGGCGTTCGGCGGACGAGACATAGAAGTGACCGAAACTTAACTACTGGGAGGCAAACGGTGCTGACATTCAACCAAATCCTTCGCGCTGGCGGTCTTGATCCCGCAGAAGTTCGACTTGTCCGACACACACCGAGGCGCGACCTTCATCGGGTGGTGTTCGATGCAGCGATTCGCGGTGAAGCAGGATTTCGCACGTACCAGGAGGCGCAGAGTAGTTCCCAGGTCGTGGCGCAGTTCCGCGCAGCCAAACACCTTGCTGGCTTCGTGGTGGACCCGCTCAATAGGCAGACGGTATTCATGGGCATCTGGGACCGACTCGGCGAGCGGCCGCCAACGGACGATGGCTTCGGGTCTCCGACACGGCCCGACTCGGTAGCGTTTGAGACGCGCCTTCGCAGCGATTTCGTCGACTACCGGGGGAGAATAATAATCGAGTGGGGAGATGGTGAGCGCGCCTGGGTTCAGCGAGCCGATTTGCAGGACAAGCCAGTAGTCGAACTCCGGAAGGAGGCCGTGGACCCTCCGTTCCCTGGCTTCATGACTTTCAGACGGTCACTCGATCAGATCATGACAGCGCCGGTATCATGGACGGAGGTCTTGCGCAATGCCCGGGGTGTTTACCTGCTCTTGCATCGTGCCCGAGGTGACCAATATGTCGGCAGCGCGTCCGGCGACGACGGCTTCCTCGGTCGCTGGACGACCTATGCCGACGGTCACGGAGGGAACGTTGGCATGAAAGAGATGGGCGCGGCAGCGGAGGCGTACGACGTCGCAATCTTGGAGGTTGTCGGGACCAATGCAACTGCGCAAGATATCTTCGAACGGGAGGAAGCTTGGAAAGTAAAGCTGGGCACGAGAGTGAAAGGCCTGAACAGAAACTAGATGGTAATTCACAAGCCTGATGGACTGTGCGCGCGCCGCCGAACAAGTCGTTGAAGCTGTCGATCGGCCGCGGACGGCCGCTCGCAGCTTAACGGCAAGGCGTTAGACGACAACCGAACCGAGGCACTATGAGCAACCCCACGGAACCTTCTGATGGTCACATGTACGGTATCGAGCTGATGGTCGATACCGTCAAGTTCCACATCAAGGCCCTCAGTTTCGTCGAAGGTCTGACTGCAGAGGGATATCCAAGCTCTGGATGCCGATGCCGATCTCAAACTCCTGCTCGACGAAGAACAGCGTCGGACTTTTGAGGTCGACAACGTGCTCAAGAAAGTCACGCGCGCCCGGACCTTTCTAGAAAGTAAACTGGAGCACGGAAGCGACGGCTGGGATTGCTTCATTCAGCTTGATCATCGTGGCGTTCGCCTGATGAAATCCGCCGCTGGGCTCTATCTGAAGCACCTCCGCAACCGTCGAGATGTTCTTGCCACGCGCCCAAACCTCTCGAAGCATGTGCTTCGCGCCGTTGATCAGCGTCTTACCCAGCTGGAAGAA
>CAVRSU010000015.1:0-329066 GCA_963723955.1 uncultured delta proteobacterium | reverse complement strand
ACGGACCATGATGGACATCGAGATAGACAAGCTGATCGAGGAACTCGATGGCATTACATCTCTTGAAGACGACACCCACCTTGCCACCTTGGAGCGCGTGGTGAAGGTCCTCAGCAGCGCGCGACGGGAGGTGCCGATTGCGATAAGCCTTTACCGATTGCTGGAGAGATTCCCCTTTGGCGAGAGTTTTGGTCTTTTCTGGCCTGTCTTGCACTTTCTCGAAAGCATTCCGGGCAATGAGAAGTTGCTTGTCGCTTCGGTGAGGCGAGCACCTGGTGAATTCACGGTGCTCATGGTAAATCGACTGCTGAACGGAGGAATTCGGAGTACCGATGGGACTGACCTCTTGGAGTTGCTTGTTGAAATCGCAACTGGCCCGCACGATGGGCTTGCTCGCGCCCAGGCCGGCAGATTCTTGGTCCATCAGGGGCACGTGCTTCCGGGTTCCAAGTGAAGGGGCGGCGCTCCGCGAAGAGCCGTCCAACAAGCCGTTGCAGCGGACGGTCGCCTTCGGCGCCCGCAGCTGAAGTGTGCCCAGCATGGGCAATGACCAGGAGGTGAAAGTCCTCTCAAGACCAGGCCACTGGAAATGAAGTGAAGCGCAAGGGCAGAACCGCGAGGAACTGTCTGGAGGAAGCGTGTAGCGAACCCGCGGGCCGACGAACAGGAAGCGGATACAAGGCGACGCCAGCCGAGACGAGCGGGCTTCTGACTGCGAGTCTCAAGTGGCCAAATGGGCGGGCGACGTAGATCCGACGGCGTGCGGGGAAGGTCAGTGTCATTACCTGGGGAGATCTCGCTTGTGCCTGAAAGGGCGACGGTGCAAGAGCAGCGGCGCGAGAAGTCAGCAGAGGCCGTAGTAGTCGAGCAGAAGCCGGCAGGCCCGCACCGCGGCGCCGAGGGCCGGAAGACTTCAGCGAAGCGAAGGGCCGAACGCAAAGGAGGCAACAGCGCCAACGTCTCGCAAGTCCACGGCCACAGATGCTTCCGAAAGGAAGGCTCGTTGGGAACGATAGGGTGAAGCCCGAAGGGAACCAACAGCGTGGAAGGACAAGCGGCGACCAAGGAAGGTGAACCCAGGTCGAGTCCGGCGAAGCCAAAGGCTCGAACCTCAACTTTGCGAACCGCCCGGTGCGGACCCGCATGCCGGGTGGTGTGGCAGGGGTCCCCGGTGTTAACATCCGGGGCCCCTATGCCGATCGGCAAAGCGTTCGGCGGACTGTCGCAGTTGCAAGGAAACGTTGCCTCGGCCCTCTTTGCAATGTATGGTGAGTGTATGGCGCGTCTCACTTCAACCACGGTTCGACTGGAAGAGGATGACATCCGAGCTTTGAAGAAGGCTCGTGCTGCGGGGCATTCGGCTTCGGAGCTTGTCCGAAAGGGGTTGCGCGTTGTGGCCTCGCGGTACTACTCGGGCCGTCGGCCTCCCACGACCAGTCTGTTCGAATCGACCGACAGCAAGCTCGGCGATGAGTCTCTCCTATTCAAGGATCTCAAGGATTGAGATCAGCGCTTGTGGCGGATACCGGTGGGCTCCTCCGCGCGCTCGCTTGCGACCGAGATGGCGCGCCAAGCTTTCCGGAGTACGAGGAGGCGCTAACGTCAGCGAGTTCGGTAATTGTGCCCGGCCTCGTTCTCGCGGAGGTTGACTACTTTCTCAGAGACAACCGCGCAGCGATGAGGAGGCTGGTCGCGGACATCTTCGATCCAGGAACACGATACGAGTATGAACTACCGCTTCCGTCCGACATCGCCAGATCCATGGAACTCGATGCAAGATTTGCAGGGCTCAACCTCGGTTTGGTTGATGGCACCGTGGCTGCAGTTGCTGAAAGACGGCGCGTTTATCGAGTCTTGACGACCGACCGGCGCGACCTTGGTGCTATCCGAATTGGTCCTCGCCTTTCTCAGGCCCTGGAATTGGTTCCATGAAGGTGAGAGCCGCCGAACAAGCCGTTGCAGCGGACGATCCCGCCGCCGAGGAATTGGAGTAACATCAACGAACCGCTCGTGCGGCGGGCTCGCCGCTGAACGGCAAGGCGTTCGACGGATGCACTTCTAGAGGGAATGACCCGTGACGAACACATGGATTCAGCGGACGGGACAAAAGTGGAAGGAGGCGGTTGGCCTGGTCTTCCTCGCTCTCTGGGTTGGGAACCACCTTCTTTCGCAGGCCATCGGAGAGCTCCCCTCGATCCTTGTCGGCTTCGGAACGGGGCTGGCGGGCCTCTACTTCTTGATCGTCGCTATACGATGTCCTCGATGCCGGTGCAGGCCGATATGGCAGCTGGCAACGCAGGCGTCGTTGCGAAGCCTGTTTCGCTGGTCGCTGATTCAGAATTGTCCGATATGCGGTGATGACGCCGGCAGCACCGTCGAACAAGCCGTTGCAGCTGTCAATCCCGCCGCAGGGAAATCGGAGTAGAATCGAGAGGCCGACTCGGCGGCGGGCTTGCAGCTGAACGGCAAAGCGTTAGCCATACAAACACCTGTCGTCTTGGAACGGGTGACGTGGGATAATCCTATCCATGGGTAACGCCATCGATGTCAGGCAGCTCTCAACGGATCAGCGGCTCGATCTGATTGAACAGCTGTGGGAAAGCCTCAGCGACGAGGAACGCGATTCCCTGCCTCTGACGGTTGAGCAAGAGCGGGAACTCGACCGCCGACTCGACGCGCTAGAGAGGGAAGGTCCCGTTGGGATTTCATCGGATGAATTGCGCAAGCAGGTGCGTGGCCGCTCGTCGTGAAGCGACTCGTCTATCGGCTTGCGGCTGTTGCAGACGTTCGAGCAGCTTTTGAGTGGTATGAGCTGCAGCGCGAGGGACTTGGAGATGAGTTTCTTGCCGCCCTGGCGAGAGCCGAGGACGCGGCGCGAGCAAGCCCACTCGCCTACCGAGTGATCCGACGTGATGCTCGACGGGTCATGCTTTGAGCTTGATCCGATTCGGTGGACAGGTTGTTTACGTCGTTCCGTCGTCGGTTAGCATGTTGTCACAGTCGCAAAGAGAGGTCACGCCGCTTCCTTCATTGCCAGTTGCTCGCGGTGCCTTTGTTCGGCCTGGGCAGGCGAAATGTAGCCGATGGACGAGTGACGCCGCTGCTGGTTGTAGAACACCTCGATGTAGTCGAACGACTCCCTCTTCGCGTCAGCGTAGCTCGCGAACTTTTCCCCCAGCTCGAATTTAAAGGTCGAGAACCAGCTCTCCATCGCAGCATTGTCGTAGCACTCGCCACGGCGGCTCATACTGCATACGATGCCTCTGTCGTTGAGCATGTTCTGGTAGTCCTCGCTGGCGTAGGGGCTGCCCTGGTCCGAGTGGTGGAGCAACCCGGCGTCTGGGCAACGCCTTCGGGTAGCCATTTCTAGTGCCTTAAGCACGAGGTGTCGGTCGTTGACGGCAGACAGTGCCCACCCAACAACGAATCGCGCGAACAGATCGACGATCACGGCCAGGTAGAGTTTGCCGCCGCTCTCGCCTATCAACAATTCGGTGGTGTCCCCCACCCAGCGTTGGTTGGGCCGCTCGGCCTGGAATTGGCGATCCAGGATATTGGGCGCCACCGGCTGGTCGTGCTCGCTCATCGTGGTGCACTTGTACCGGCGTCGCCTACGGGCCTGGAGCCCTTCTTGCTGCATCAGCCGGATGACACGCTTGCGACTGACGTGCTCACCTTTCGCGGCCAAGTCCGCGAGCACGCGCGGACTGCCGTAGGTCTTGCGGCTGTGCTCATGGGACTCCTTGACTAGGACTGCCAGCCGTTGGTCGTCGCGTTGGTGCTGGGACTCCGGACGTGCGCACCAGGCATAGAACCCGGTGCGCGAAACACCAAGAACCCGACACCAAAGCGAGAGAGGCTCGTTGGCCTTCTTCTCGGCGATGAGCGCGAACTTCATGCGCTCTCCTTCGCGAAGAAGGCCGCGGCTTTTTTTAGGATGTCCCGCTCCATTCGCAGCACACGGTTCTCACGCCGCAACTGCGCCAGCTCCGCGCGTTCCTCGGTTGTCAGACCGGTCTTGCCCTTGCTCCTATCTGCTCTAGCCTGATTCATCCAGCCGCGCAGGACCGATTGGGACAGGTCCAGGTCATCGGCGACCTGTGCCACCGCTTTCTTCTCATCCAAGACCAGCGCTACTGCCCCTGCCTTGAACTCGTCAGTGAACGTGCGCCTCGGCCGTCGGTGTTTCGTCTTGTCTTCCATCTTTGCCACGGTATCCGCCTTTCGTTGGGTGTCCACGAAAACGGATCAAGCTCATCGTCCGCTGCAACGGCTTGTTGGGCGGCGGCACAGAGATCGTCGAGAAATGACAGTACCTGCATGCGGACCTCGTCGAGATCTCCGAACGTTCCGCGCTCGGCCAGCTCAAGCCGATCCTCGATGATGTAGATCCGATCCCGAAGCTTCTCGTTCGGGGCAAGTCCTTCGGTCGCCACCGTGATGAGGAGTTCGCACATCCGCTTCACCGAGACGGGGGTGGCGCGCAGGTGGTCTCGAATCGCGCGCAAGACGAGGCAACGGACATGGTCGACAGTGGAGACTCCCGGAACGGCTGCCAACAGGTCGGCGACCTCCCAGGTCGAACGGTCACCAGCCATGGCGATGTCGATCATACTGACGTCAGGCTTGGCGTCTTCGTCGATGATTCCGTCCGCCCACTTCACGACGACCTCGGTGCCAAACAACCCCAGGAGAAGCGTTGTGCGAAACGCTTCTGCCTGGGTCTTTCGAAGGTTGGATTTGTCCATAGCGCCGTCTGTCCGCCCAACGCTTTGCCGTTCAGCGGCGCGGGCGCCGTACGAGCGGTTCGCTGATGTTACTCCAATTTCCCGGCGGCGACTGCGTCCGCTGCAACGGCCGGTTCGACGGCGGCCATCGACCAAAAGCAACTGGCCTGCACAGTTTCCGGCATCCGGCTTCTGCTGAGCAACGTACGGCCGACAAGAGCCTCCCCACGACCGGTCTCCCAAATCCAAGTGGCGATCGTCCGTCGAACGCTCTGCCGATCGGCATAGGGGCCCCGGATGTTAACACCGGGGACCCCTGCCACACCACCCGGCATGCGGGTCCGCACCGGGCGGTTCGCAAAGTTGAGGTTCGAGCCTTTGGCTTCGCCGGACTCGACCTGGGTTCACCTTCCTTGGTCGCCGCTTGTCCTTCCACGCTGTTGGTTCCCTTCGGGCTTCACCCTATCGTTCCCAACGAGCCTTCCTTTCGGAAGCATCTGTGGCCGTGGACTTGCGAGACGTTGGCGCTGTTGCCTCCTTTGCGTTCGGCCCTTCGCTTCGCTGAAGTCTTCCGGCCCTCGGCGCCGCGGTGCGGGCCTGCCGGCTTCTGCTCGACTACTACGGCCTCTGCTGACTTCTCGCGCCGCTGCTCTTGCACCGTCGCCCTTTCAGGCACAAGCGAGATCTCCCCAGGTAATGACACTGACCTTCCCCGCACGCCGTCGGATCTACGTCGCCCGCCCATTTGGCCACTTGAGACTCGCAGTCAGAAGCCCGCTCGTCTCGGCTGGCGTCGCCTTGTATCCGCTTCCTGTTCGTCGGCCCGCGGGTTCGCTACACGCTTCCTCCAGACAGTTCCTCGCGGTTCTGCCCTTGCGCTTCACTTCATTTCCAGTGGCCTGGTCTTGAGAGGACTTTCACCTCCTGGTCATTGCCCATGCTGGGCACACTTCAGCAGCGGGCGGCCGTCTGCGGCCGACCGACTGCTGCAACGGCTTGTTCGACGGCGCACACGTATCACTGATTGCCTTCGTCTGCATCTCGTGGCCCATCGACAACGGGCGTTTGGTCTATCTGGCTCACGCTGGCGTCAGAACACGGCATGCAGAGCGACGCGCCCTGGTCACGAATGCGACAGATCCATGTGCCACCTTCGCAGCTGCAGTTGAAGGTGTCCGATGGCCCGCCAGGTTCACAGACACACGGAATGGACCCAGTCGTCGAGCATTCGGGGGTCCCAGGTGTGCACGATCCGTACGGAAGCATGATGTCGATAGGGGGGTACGACACCCCGTTTCCTGGCCACGCCGAGTCTCCGCACGCGACGGAGCAGGTCGTGGGCGCTCGCGGGGTGTTGTAAGGGAGAACTTCGAACACGGATGTCGGCCCGTAGTTCGGTGACGGCGCTCGGCACGGGGTCGCGCTGTCGACTTGCACGGCCTCACTGTCAACGCTGACCTCATCTGACCCCACGTTGTCGGGACCTCCGTCGCCAGAAGCTCCGCCCAAGGAGTCCCCCTTGCAAGCACTCAGCGAAGCCAAGGCCACGGCGACCACATATGGCAAGCTACAGTTCGTCATGATTGTCCAGCATACCACCGCCTCGGAACGTGCATTCCGTCCGTCGAACGCTTTGCCGATCGGCATAGGGGCCCCGGATGTTAACACCGGGGACCCCTGCCACACCACCCGGCATGCGGGTCCGCACCGGGCGGTTCGCAAAGTTGAGGTTCGAGCCTTTGGCTTCGCCGGACTCGACCTGGGTTCACCTTCCTTGGTCGCCGCTTGTCCTTCCACGCTGTTGGTTCCCTTCGGGCTTCACCCTATCGTTCCCAACGAGCCTTCCTTTCGGAAGCATCTGTGGCCGTGGACTTGCGAGACGTTGGCGCTGTTGCCTCCTTTGCGTTCGGCCCTTCGCTTCGCTGAAGTCTTCCGGCCCTCGGCGCCGCGGTGCGGGCCTGCCGGCTTCTGCTCGACTACTACGGCCTCTGCTGACTTCTCGCGCCGCTGCTCTTGCACCGTCGCCCTTTCAGGCACAAGCGAGATCTCCCCAGGTAATGACACTGACCTTCCCCGCACGCCGTCGGATCTACGTCGCCCGCCCATTTGGCCACTTGAGACTCGCAGTCAGAAGCCCGCTCGTCTCGGCTGGCGTCGCCTTGTATCCGCTTCCTGTTCGTCGGCCCGCGGGTTCGCTACACGCTTCCTCCAGACAGTTCCTCGCGGTTCTGCCCTTGCGCTTCACTTCATTTCCAGTGGCCTGGTCTTGAGAGGACTTTCACCTCCTGGTCATTGCCCATGCTGGGCACACTTCAGCGGCGGGCGCCGAAGGCGACCGTCCGCTGCAACGGCTTGTTAGCCGGTGCTGGCAGGCTGTGCGTACCCGTACTTGGACTGAGCGTCCGCGAAGGAAAGAAGCTTGAGCATCGGCGGTCCCCGCAATTCGCCCTCATCCTCGACTTCTGCGCTAACCATCGCATGGCGTGAAAAGCACTCAATCGGCTTTCGAAAACTCCGTCCAATAGATACCACCCCATGGTTCATTTTCGAGGCCCCTCAACACAACATAGGCTCCTTTGACAATTTCGGCAATGACGTATCTGATGCCGGGCCTGAGAGCATTCGGTCCTCTCGGGTCAAGCTGACCACGACCCTCCACACTCGGCGTGTAGAAAACAATATCACCGGTTTTGAAAGGGCAAGAACTCAGAATCCACCTCCTTCTTGGATTGAGAATGGACCACTGACAGTTCCAAATCCAGTTCCAAAGATTCCATGGAAGCATCGTCCATCCGGCTAACGGTATGGCAATCAGCATAGGGGCCCCGGATGTTAACACCGGGGACCCCTGCCACACCACCCGGCATGCGGGTCCGCACCGGGCGGTTCGCAAAGTTGAGGTTCGAGCCTTTGGCTTCGCCGGACTCGACCTGGGTTCACCTTCCTTGGTCGCCGCTTGTCCTTCCACGCTGTTGGTTCCCTTCGGGCTTCACCCTATCGTTCCCAACGAGCCTTCCTTTCGGAAGCATCTGTGGCCGTGGACTTGCGAGACGTTGGCGCTGTTGCCTCCTTTGCGTTCGGCCCTTCGCTTCGCTGAAGTCTTCCGGCCCTCGGCGCCGCGGTGCGGGCCTGCCGGCTTCTGCTCGACTACTACGGCCTCTGCTGACTTCTCGCGCCGCTGCTCTTGCACCGTCGCCCTTTCAGGCACAAGCGAGATCTCCCCAGGTAATGACACTGACCTTCCCCGCACGCCGTCGGATCTACGTCGCCCGCCCATTTGGCCACTTGAGACTCGCAGTCAGAAGCCCGCTCGTCTCGGCTGGCGTCGCCTTGTATCCGCTTCCTGTTCGTCGGCCCGCGGGTTCGCTACACGCTTCCTCCAGACAGTTCCTCGCGGTTCTGCCCTTGCGCTTCACTTCATTTCCAGTGGCCTGGTCTTGAGAGGACTTTCACCTCCTGGTCATTGCCCATGCTGGGCACACTTCAGCTGCGGCGCGCAAGCGCCGTCCACTGCAACGCCTGGTTAGCCGGCCACTCCCGGCGGGCTCGCTCAAGGGCCCGCTTCTGCCCCTAGCGGATGCGTGCCACTGGCGGTTGAGAAAAGTCGCTGACCTTGGCGCCCCATGGCTGTCCTACCTCTGCAGCGACTTGCGCCGCGTATACCGATTGCGGGGGAACATTGCGTGTATACTGAGCAGATGATTCGTCAGTGGGGATTCGAATGGTCGGCGATAGCTGTTTTGCTAGTGCAGCTCGGTTGCGGTGGCATCTCGCATTCGTCCTCCGACGCCGAGGGCGCAGCCAGCGAAACTCTTGGCCTAGCCAGTCTGTGTGCAGACCCCGGGGACAGCGGTCTTGGTCAGGTTCAAGCGGGTGGCGGCCTTGCCGTTGCTATGATCGTAGAATCCCCGTCCTACGATACGGACGGCTCGGAATGCGATATTTATTGCGACGGCAGCACGGCCGACTACACATTGCGTCGCCATTCGGGCGCAGGCCCAGTCCCCACGCCCCCGATCTACTCTCCGCAAGGTACGCCCTGGGCCGTACAATGCCTTGCCGCTCTCCAGGCGCTCGGCGATGTGTCCACGATTGCAGTGGACAGGTCCAACTGCATGAAATCTATCTCGTTCGGGACAACGACTACGATTTGGTTCGATGGGAAGAGCACACCCGACTTGGAGTGCCCTTGGCTACCTCATACGGCGGCGCAGTCTGCCGTACTGACAGCTTGCTTGTAGGTGACGTAAGTTCTGTTGTCGGCGTTTTTGCGGATGCCATTCGTTGAAGGCAGAAAGGGCGATTGTACCGACTAGGCTCCTTCCCAGAAGCAGATTGGGCAAATGTCGTACGAGCCGGGCATCTCGCAACACGGACATCGGAACAAGGATAAAGCAGTCAATGGAGGTCCGGCTAACGCCTTGCCGTTAAGCGGTGGGCGGCCGTCCGCGGCCGACCATCCGCTTCAACGGCTTGTTAGCCAGCATCAAGTGGTGCCCCGCTCCTCGAGTCTTCTTTCGATTGCTTGCACAAGGGCATCGAAGGCGCTCCGGCATGCAGAAAGCAGGGCATTCCCAGGCTCCTCGGCGACCTTCGCGGCGATGGTCCGTTTTACATCGTTCTCGATGGCTTCATTCCAGGGCTTTCCTTGTCTTAGGAACACATCCTTCAGGCGGTCGGACCACTTCTTCTTGCCCTTGAAATCGGGAGAGAGAGCAACGCCGTACTTGTTCAGCAATAGCGGTTCATATAGTTTGGAGTCGTACAGATCTTCAATCTCGGATTCCGGTCTGCCGAGGCACGTGATGAAGTTCGCCTCTGCCAGGTTCGTCAGACCGTCCTGCTCGGCACGTTCAAACGCCTTCCGCCCCGCCTCATCATTGTCAAGTATGCAATGGGTTGAACAGATTGCTGCCCTGGCCAGGCCCAGCTTGTACGAGAGATTGCTGGCCCCGTTCAGCGAATCGAACGCAATGGACTTCAGCCCAAGGGCATGCTTGATCCGCCCGGAAGCGTGAGACAGTAGCGCAGATAGCGCCAGGGAGTCATCATCGCCCTCAGTAATGAGCAAGAGTTCAGCATGACGGAGGTTGTCGGCAGCACGTACACCAAGCGCCTTTCGAATCTCCTCTATGCTGTGCGCCGGTCGTGCCCGGCCCTTCATTACAAGGATATTTGCTGACTGCTTGGCCCTGTCGACGAAAAGCGGATTGTGCGTAGTGACGACTACCTGATGCCGTTTGCTGAGTTCGGCAAGGACGTCCTTGATCTCATGGATAGCCGAGGAATGCAGGTGCGATTCGGGCTCCTCTACAGCGATGACGAAATTCTTCCCTGGTGCAGTCGTCTCGGATGCGTGCCGCATTAGCGCGAGTGCCGCCAGGCTCTGCACTCCGTCGCCTTTGTATTCGAGTGGGTCGGATATCCATCGTCGACGATAACGTCGCAGTTCCTTCGGAGTGCGCGATAGCGAACGCTGTCCGGAATCTCAACGCTCACACTCGCCACCTTGGGGAGGAATTTCGCGAGAGTCTTCTGGATGCTGCTTGAGAGGAGGTCAAGGACTGGTTGCTGAAGCTCAGCAACTTTCTTGAGCGCGTCTTTGTACTCTGGATTAGCTTCCAGTTTTGCCAGTTCCCGCTCAAGCAGCGCATTGACTATCTCTTGAGCCGAGCCGGCTGTCCTGACAGCCGGGATATGCTCGAATTCAACCCGCTTTGCGATGAACGCAGCTATCTGCTCAGACTTTTGAGTCAGCGCGGTGCCACCCGGCCCCTTCTTGTGCACCCTCACCATGATATCGCCGGGCCCGAGCGAGATCCGGAGGGGGAGGGTGTCTTTGATTCGGCTACCAATTTCGCTTCTGAAGTCGACAAGTTCCTCGGGACTTGGTCGGAACTCAAGTATGATATTGGACCTGCCGTCCGGCTTCTTCTCCTGTAGGTGAATCGGAAAGTCGGTGTCCCAGTCGTAGAGTCGCTGAGCACGTGGACCTCTGCCCAACAGGGTGCCACGACGGGCAAGTCGCGAGAACATGGGATCGGTGAGCACGTTCATCGCCGTGACCAGGGCACGGAGGATGTTTGACTTGCCTTCGTTGTTTGGTCCTACCAGAATCGTGAAATCGCTGATCGGTACACGATGGGCGCTGGTAATCGAACGGTAGTTTTCAACGGTGATTGAAGCAAGCTGCATCGGTTTCCGCCTCCATAGTCCTTCGTGGGTCTGGCTAACGCTTTGCCGTTCAGCTGCGAGCCCGCCGCCCGAACGGTCCGTTGATGTTACACTAATGCCCCTGCGGCGGGGTCGTCAGCTGCAACGGCTTGTTAGCCCGCACCGCGCTTGGATAGACGCTGCCACTCGGCAGGGTTTCTATGCTGGTGCAACACCGCAAGAACTACAACCGCATCCCCTCGGTCGAGAAAGTACACGCTGTAGGGGAACCGGCGGAGCAATGCACGACGGAGCGACCGACCGACCTCTGGAAATTGGCGTGGCATCAAACGGGCACGTTCTATGATTCCATCGAACTCGGTAAGGAAACGAGCGCCAAGGCCCACTTCCTCGGTCTCATACCATTCCCGGATTGAGCGAACGTCGAGCCGCGCGGCCCGACGAACGAGGAGCTTGGTCATCGCTTCTTCGCTTCGGCCTGAAGCTCAGCCCGAAATTCCTCCCACGGAACGCCTTCGTTCGGATTCCGCTCATACTCCGCCAGCCGTTCATCCAGTATTTCGCGGTGCCATTCTGGAACTGGCACCTGCTCCGGGTGAGCCGCAATGACGTCCCAGAGAGCTTGCACGTAGTCGATCTGTTCATCGACCGGAAGATCGGTGAATCCTGGCGGTGGAACCTGAAGCGCGCGCGACATAGGTCGCAACTTTAGCACATCGGCAGCCACGCCACAGCCTTGGTCGTGTCGGGCTAACGCCTTGCCGTTCAGCGGCGAGCCCGCCGCACGAGCGGTTCGCTGATGTTACTCCGATTTCCCTGCGGCGGGATCGTCCGCTGCAACGGCTTGTTGGGCAGCGTTCCACGATATGGCTGATATTGCCATCTAGGTATGGTAGCATCAGCGGTATGAAGAAGACTTTGCACATCGACGAGGAACTGCTTCGGCATGCCAAGGTTGCGTGCCATGCCAGTACCGACACAGACACGGTCAAGCTCGGCCTGGAAGCCCTCGTTCGCCACGCTGCCTATGAACGACTACGCGCGCTTCGTGGTGCGGAGCCACGTGCTCGCGACGTACCCCGCCGGAGCGAGCAGCCGAGAAGCCGTAGGGTCGCTTGATGGTCTTAGTGGATACTTCGGTCTGGATTCGGTTCCTGGCTGGCCGTGAACCATTTGCCAGCGGCCTTGACGAGCTTCTTGGTCGCGACGAGGTAGTTGGACACGATATGGTTTTCGGTGAACTGCTCATCGGTGACGTGGGTGGCGGAAGAAGGAATCTTCTCGAAGCTTACGCGCAGATGCACCAAGCCAACACGGTCGCCCACCAGGAAGTAGTTGAGTTTGTGCGTGAGCGACGACTGTTCGGGCGCGGCGTCGGCTGGATTGACGTAAGCATCCTGGCATCCGCAGTGGTCGGAGGATTCCAGATGTGGACTGCAGATCCACGATTCTTCACCTTGGCCAATGACCTTCGTGTCGCCTACTCCCCGGCCCCGTCATAGTCTGCCCTGGGCGCCGCCGAGCTGGTTCCTCGATTCTATACGATTTCACGGCGGCGACCCCGTCTGCTGCAACGGCTTGTTCGACGGCGCGCTCCCCGCTGGAGCAGCTTGGAGGAATGGTCGCTTCGCGAATTCCAGAATCTCACGCTTCGACTCGTTGATCACCTTGCCCTTCGACTCAACGATAAAGCTGCTCTCGACGACAAAACCTCCTGCACCAGCGCAAACCTTCCGCAGGGTGTACGAGAGCTTCTGGTCACCCTCGTCGTTCCCGATCTGGAGCAAGCCGTCCTTGTCGATGCCCCACTTCAGAGCGGGCGAGGTGAAGGCACCGACTCGCCCTAGCGACGCCATTACGTATCTGGGATCTCCAAAACCGAATTCCATGATTCGTTGCGAGTCGACCAGCCTGATCCATGACCCAAGAAGCTCCGCGCTCTCCCAGCTCTGCGCCGGTGCCATCCCTTTCGGGCACGGACTGGCTTGCCTGGCCTGATCCTTTGGAGATCGGCAGCCAGCTGGAACTAGCAGCACCAGAATCCCGACCAACACCTTCCATCTGTACATTGCGAGTGGTCCTCGTCCGTCGAACGCCTTGCCGTTCAGCGGCGCGGGCGCCGCACGAGCGGTTCGTTGATGTTACTCCAATTTCCCTGCGGCGACTGCGTCCGCTGCAACGGCTTGTTCGGCGGCACATTTCCGAGGGACAGCATCGAGATCCGGGGAACCGAGCGCCATCGGGGCGACCAGTCCAGCTCCACCTGAAAATCGACCTCGGTGGGCACTGGCCATGCCTTTCACCGCCGCGGTCAATCCACCAGTCGCGTTCACTTCTGTGAGACCCCCAACGACGAAGATGCACGCGCCGACGAAGCACCTGCCTCGTGGCTCCTGGCTCCCGCAATGAACTCGTGGAAAAATTTGCTGCCCACCCGGGAACCGCGACTGCCCGCCGAACGCTTTGCCGATCGGCATAGGGGCCCCGGATGTTAACACCGGGGACCCCTGCCACACCACCCGGCATGCGGGTCCGCACCGGGCGGTTCGCAAAGTTGAGGTTCGAGCCTTTGGCTTCGCCGGACTCGACCTGGGTTCACCTTCCTTGGTCGCCGCTTGTCCTTCCACGCTGTTGGTTCCCTTCGGGCTTCACCCTATCGTTCCCAACGAGCCTTCCTTTCGGAAGCATCTGTGGCCGTGGACTTGCGAGACGTTGGCGCTGTTGCCTCCTTTGCGTTCGGCCCTTCGCTTCGCTGAAGTCTTCCGGCCCTCGGCGCCGCGGTGCGGGCCTGCCGGCTTCTGCTCGACTACTACGGCCTCTGCTGACTTCTCGCGCCGCTGCTCTTGCACCGTCGCCCTTTCAGGCACAAGCGAGATCTCCCCAGGTAATGACACTGACCTTCCCCGCACGCCGTCGGATCTACGTCGCCCGCCCATTTGGCCACTTGAGACTCGCAGTCAGAAGCCCGCTCGTCTCGGCTGGCGTCGCCTTGTATCCGCTTCCTGTTCGTCGGCCCGCGGGTTCGCTACACGCTTCCTCCAGACAGTTCCTCGCGGTTCTGCCCTTGCGCTTCACTTCATTTCCAGTGGCCTGGTCTTGAGAGGACTTTCACCTCCTGGTCATTGCCCATGCTGGGCACACTTCAGCTGCAGGCGGCCGTCCGCGGCCGACTGACAGCTGCAACGGCATGTTATCCGGCAACCCTCCCGATTCCCGACGTGCTGTCGGATTGGTAGGAGACGAGCTTGGGTGGTCCCGCGAAAAATTCCCGGACAAGGGACACAACCTCCAGAGCCGAGCCACCTGATTCATACATCTCAGCGGCAGCGCGCGTTTCCCAAATGGTCACAGCCATGAACGGGTCGCCGTCAACCTCAGGAACCAACAAAAGACACGCTACGTTTCCAGGGCAGGCTCGCACCTTGGGAACGGCCAACTCGTTGTATGTCTTCTTCAGGCGATCGACGCCGCCCGGCTTGACTGAAAACGAACCCACTCTGATCCACATGAGACTGCTCCCTTCTCTCTGGCAGTTCGTACCTGTTGTCCGGATAACGGCTTGCCGTTCAGCGGCGCGGGCGCCGCACGAGCGGTTCGTTGATGTTACTCCGATTTCTCTGCGGCGACTGCGTCCGCTGCAACGGCTTGTTCGGCAGCGACTCTGCCGGTACCTATCCTTTGTTTCCGGCGTGGCTCACCGCTTTTGCTGTCTCTCGCAGGTGTGGCGAAGGCAGATCGCGACGAAATCCCGAGGATCGGCAGACTCATCAGGTGAGATATCGAGAGCGACGCCAGCGGTGGCCGCCAACCCGTGCGCCGCGCGCTCGGCCGGCTCATCAGAGTGGACATCGAGAGCGACGGGACAACCAGGTTCGCATTCGGACTGGTAGTCGTCGAGAGCCTTTCGAGAAACGGCATAGGGCGCGAATCGCTGTTCTGGGCAGCAGTCATGGAAATCCGAATTGATGATGGTGCAATCGGAGTCGCGACGACAGAAGTACTCATCCGGCGGTGGAGGTGGTTGCATATGAGAGAAGCGATAATCTTCATGTCGACCGGGAACGACGTCATTCGGTCCCGTCGCAGCGCACGAGCAGAACCCCACAAATGCGGCCACGCATGCCAGAAAAGAGCTTCTAGAATGCCACATCGATTTCTCCTTCACGAGTGCCGCCGTCTGCCGAACGCCTTGCCGTTAAGCTGCGAGCCCGCCGCCTAGCCGGCACGTTGATGTTACACCAATGTCCCTGCGGCGGGATCGGCAGCTTCAACGGCTTGTTCGGCGGGGCAGGCCGCACTCATCGACGTCAGGATGGGACTTAAGCCATTCCGCCTTGACCTCCATGCACTTGGTGCAATGCCGGACCCGGGCATGGGTTTCTTTCCGTGGGGGAAAGCCGTCTTCGAGATACGGGTCTTCAGCGTGAGGGAATAGTTCGACCCAAGCGACAAGGAATTCTCGATCGCGGATGCGATCGTTGCCGATCCGAAAAGGCACGATCGCCTCGGTGAGAAGGACTCCGTGCCGTTCGCACCGGTCCAGCTTCCAACGGACTGGATCGATGTCCGCGATCTTCTCTGCCGGAATGGACGCAGCGGCTGTGCCAGCTACCTTGTCGGAAGGTCTGTCGAGGGCCGTCGAGGGCTTGCACCCCACCTGTTGTTCGCAGACGAGAACGATGCATGCCGCGAGGAGTGTCCGATACATCTTTGCAGGACTGTCCATGGCCTCCGCCGAACGCTTTGCCGCTCAGCGGCGAGCCCGCCGCACGAGCGGTTCGTTGATGTTACACCAATGTCCCTGCGGCGGGCTCGTCCGCTGCAACGGCTTGTTCGGCGGCAGCAGGTAAGCCGTCCTCCACTCTGCCTGATTGACCTAACAGCATCGGGTAGCAGGCTTAAGTTCCAGGGGAATGTCAAAGGGTTCTGATAGAATGCCCGCTAGACCAATGAACCGAGTGCCGACCGCCTCGATGGCTCTGCTGGTTTGGATCTCGGTGTCCAGTGATATCGCGGGCTGCGCCACTAACTCTACGGCCTCTGATGAAGAGACTTTCCACCTCTATAGTCCGTCTCGTGTGTTCGTTCCTGCTTTGCCCGAATGCCCGCCCGACCAAGAAGCCATATCCGTCCGATACGCAGGCAAGGCCTTGTTGGGCAAGCGCGTTGCTTTCCGAGGTGTCCTTACTCTCGACCAGGGGCGGTCCTGCAACTGCAGCGTCTGCCCGGTAGACGAATGGAGAGTTGTCGAAGCCGAAACACGCGTGTATGACGTGAACAAGGGGCGTCCATCTATCGCGCTCCTGATTTCTTTGCCGGACTCGCTATCAAGAGATGATTTCAGCTCCCCCGACCTTGACGTGGTCGCGACTGGAATTTTGCTTGGGGGCGAGGGTAGATCCGTACACTACTACCAGGAATTTGTTCTTGAGGATGCCGAGGTATGCAGAGAAACGGCGAGTTCGCCAAATCATGTGATCCCCTTTCCGCATCCGCCCAGACTTATCGACGGCCTGTCCTGTGTCCCAGACCATGACCGAGCTGCAGCTCGATAAGGATGACCGACATCGCCGAACTTCCAGTGCTCCAGGAACCTGTCCGCCGAACGCCTTGCCGATCGGCATAGGGGCCCCGGATGTTAACACCGGGGACCCCTGCCACACCACCCGGCATGCGGGTCCGCACCGGGCGGTTCGCAAAGTTGAGGTTCGAGCCTTTGGCTTCGCCGGACTCGACCTGGGTTCACCTTCCTTGGTCGCCGCTTGTCCTTCCACGCTGTTGGTTCCCTTCGGGCTTCACCCTATCGTTCCCAACGAGCCTTCCTTTCGGAAGCATCTGTGGCCGTGGACTTGCGAGACGTTGGCGCTGTTGCCTCCTTTGCGTTCGGCCCTTCGCTTCGCTGAAGTCTTCCGGCCCTCGGCGCCGCGGTGCGGGCCTGCCGGCTTCTGCTCGACTACTACGGCCTCTGCTGACTTCTCGCGCCGCTGCTCTTGCACCGTCGCCCTTTCAGGCACAAGCGAGATCTCCCCAGGTAATGACACTGACCTTCCCCGCACGCCGTCGGATCTACGTCGCCCGCCCATTTGGCCACTTGAGACTCGCAGTCAGAAGCCCGCTCGTCTCGGCTGGCGTCGCCTTGTATCCGCTTCCTGTTCGTCGGCCCGCGGGTTCGCTACACGCTTCCTCCAGACAGTTCCTCGCGGTTCTGCCCTTGCGCTTCACTTCATTTCCAGTGGCCTGGTCTTGAGAGGACTTTCACCTCCTGGTCATTGCCCATGCTGGGCACACTTCAGCTGCGGGCGGCCGTCCGCGGCCGACCGTCCGCTGCAACGGCATGTTATCCCGCCCCGCCCTCGTTTTGCTCCCATCGCGACAAAATTGGCGCTCCTCAATCATCCCGAAATGGGGCAGCGAAGAGGCTTCCACTAGTGGTTGGCTCGTCCTCCCGTGGATACATTTCGAAGATCTCCGTGACAACCTCTGCTCGAATGTGTGGATATCGCCGTTTCATGAGTCGCGCTATCTTCCCGCCATCATCGGGGTCTTCATTATGAACAACAGTCAAGCCGTCAGCCGTTTCGGAACGTTCCAATCGGATAGAACCGACGAAAGTTACCTGGCCGGGCACAGCATGAAAAGTCGGAAGAGAAACGCCGCGGGTGGCATGATATCGAGCGTACCGGCCATCGTCAGGGGTCACGACCGTAACGCCATATGCCTCCCTGCCTACTCGAGGCTTCATCTTGATGACGATCATTCCCTCTTCCGCCCATGCTACGTACGCGCTCTGACCAGGCGACATCTTCCAGCCGGTGCGGCTGAGGATTCCAGGTGTCATCGATACGCGAGCCGCAGGATCGACTTTCAGCACGATGATGGCGGCCTCGTTCTTGCCATCGAATTCGGTGGTCGTTGGCAGGCTATGTACCCAGTGGGTACATGAGCTAAGTGAAATGAGCGCCGACGTTGTTGCTGCCAGCAGTACAGTTACGGAGCGCATAGTTTGATTTTCCCTTCTTACCAAGTTGGGTCGGGATAACGCCTTGCCGTTCAGCTGCAAGCCCGCCGCCGAGCCGGCGCCTCGATTCTACACGATGTCGCTGCGGCGGGATTGTCAGCTGCAACGGCATGTTCGACAGCGACGGGGAACATGGAGAGGAGGCCGTCGCTCAATTCCTCGGAAGTGGACATGGACCTAGTCGAGGCTTCTGCGCGGCCCCCTTCTTGGGCGCAGGGTTGACCTCCTCAGCCATGGCAATCAGAAGAGAAGCAAAGACCTCCTCCTCAGCCTTGACGGCTTCCAAACGCTTCGGCCTGTCCTTCGCGTCGTGTATCATTTTGATGGCGAGGTCTTCCCTATTCACTAGATCGCAGACTTCCTGAGTTCTGTAGAATGAGATCACCTCGGTGAGGATCGCAGTCTCGCCTTTCGTCTTGAGGTACAACTTGAAGAACTCGGTGTACTCCTTCAAGACGTCGTCCCGTAGCCGACCGAGGTCGTCCTTGTCGGTGCTGTTCGGATTGGTCTCAAGCCAGACTCGGAGCTGCCTCATCGATCCCATCGTCGAGATGTAGATTGGCAAGTCGTTCGCGACCGACGATAGAACTGCGGTTTGCTTCTCCCTCCGGGCATTGTCTCAGCCATTTCCTTCTCGTGCTGCGCCTTGTAGTGGGAGTAAAGCGAGGTAATCGCGCCGACCCCAAGGCCGCCTACGATCGTGATGAAGAACGGCGAGTTCAGAAAGGGGCCCGCCTTGCCGCTCGGCTCTCCTCCGCCGGACGGGGTGGGTGAGAGTTGCTTGAACGTTGACGAGCAGGCCGCGAGGTGGCCAACCGCTACCAGCGCAATCCATGTTCTTGCTCTAGACATCGCATCTTTCCTTTCATTGATCGACGGGCCTATTCTGAGAGCGGGTCGGCAGCGAGACGGGCGACCCGATGGTGGCGCAGGCCGCAGCCTGCGCCACCACACCTGCGACAAGGGGCACTGTTGGTCCGGTCATGGCCTGGGCATCATTCGTCTGTCGAACGCTTAGGCGTTCACCCGCGAGCGGCCGTCCGCGGCCGATCGTCGGGTGCAACGCCATGTTGGACAGCAGCGACGGAGACGGCAAGGCAGGCGTACAAAACCTTGTTGTTCGCATAGGAGCCTCCGACCCAGTCGGGATGCCGGGCCATGACCTCCCGCACTTCCGGAAAGCGATCCAAGAGATCTGCTCGGTTCACCATCTGCGACAACGGGCCAAGCAGACGCCGCGAGGGGAGGGCCCAGGTGGTTGGGGTCACCCCGACCTTTGCTGCTGAGATGGCTTTCGTGACCACATCACGAGCCCAGGCCCCGGCCGCCACAATTCTCCTGGGCTGCAGGATACCGAGCATCTTCGCCCAGAGGTCGACGGAGGCTGTGGCGAGTTCGAGCGTCGGATTGGCATTCTCGCAGTCCTCGGTAGTGATCGACCACAACACAGCGTTGGAAACCGCTGTTTCGTCCACCCTAAGATCCAAGGCAGCCTCGACGGCCAACTTGAGGCTCCCGTCATCCCAAGGCTGGACTCCGATCCCCTTCGTCGTGGGATCCTCTTTCAGGCGCTGGATTCGATCAGAGCTTGAGGATTCGCGCAGACGCTCGACGTACCCCTGGTTCGTCTTCGACAGATTCTGGGCTTCTGCCAACACGAGGACTCCATTCCAGACAGGGGGCAAGAACGGCACGTACGGCTCGCGGAAGACCGCATGCCCCTCGGGAAGGATGCTCGCTTTGCACAGCTCAACAAGGTCCTGGTGGTTCTTGAAGTTTGTCATGGTTCTGCCTGTCCAACGGTATGCCGATAAGCTGCAGGCGCGCAAGCGCCTGTCAGCTTCATCGGCTGGTTCGACGGCAAGGGCTCGGACCTCTACCATTAGCGTTCCTGCACCCGCGCCTCCCGATGTTCCAGTCATGCCGAGATTTCTCTCGCCAAGATCCGAACCTGCGCCGGCCCTCGCGGTTGCTACGATTGCTTGCGCCAAGATCCGAACTACAACCTGCATCGGTGGTCCGTCGAACGCCATGGCGTTCACCTGCGGGCGGGCGCCGTAGGCGACCGACCGTCAGGTGCAACGCCTTGTTCGACGCCGCCTGCCGGACCGTCGATCTCGAATAGTTCGTGTAGCAACTGGACACCTGCCGCGTCCAGTTCACGCTTTTGGGCCTCCAGATCGTTCTCGTAGCGCTCCATGGCCCGTTCAAGCGCGAGCATCGTTCCGAACAGCATAGCCCATACCTCGACGATCCAGGCGGGATAGGTTCCCTTCTCGACTAACCTCTCCTTGAAGACCGAGTCCTTGAACAATTCATCGGCGTCCCTTCGCAAAATGGCGACATCTGCTTCGGTGATTTCCGCATCGATCTGGTGAGCCAGCTTATTGCGAATGGCGTTTAAGGTCTTTAGTTCCTCGTTCGCCCAAGCTACTCCACCAACTCTCATGCCGACGGCAGCTGCTCGCAGCCGGTTGAAGCTCAGACCCAGATCCTCTATGGGGCCAAGGTTCGGATTTTTCGCTTGAATGTGCTGTCACAAACAGGTTTCAACGACCATGTGAGCCCGAAGAATTCTGCCCGCAACACCTGCACCCGATTTTCCAGTGCGAAGGACTCCCGCCAGCCGATTCAGCTCGGTGGAGACTTGGCTCTTAATTTCTGCGATGTCGCTCATGTGCGTGCGTCGAACGCCTTGGCGATCGGGATAGGGGACCACACGAATTGTCGAGTGGTTCCCCTCCCACACCACCGGACGTGCGGGTCCGCATCCGGCGGTTCGAAAGGTTGAGGTTATGGGGAAAGATGGGGAATGCCAAGTGCATCGAAATGGGCGATGGGCAGCGCGATGTGAATGTCTTTGCGCGAAGTGCGGTACCAGCGCCGCCCTTGGGACGCCACCTTGGCGGCCTTGTGGGCGGACAGGCCGCGCGCTACCAGCTCCCGGTAGATCGTCCGGCCGCGACGCCACTGCTTGAGCTGTAGCGCCCGCAGCCGATGCCGAATCCACTTGTCCAGTGTCAGAAACACGCGAGGCGTCTCGGCCAGGCGAAAGTATTCCTTCCATCCGAGCAGATAGCGTCGCAACTCCTCGGCCACTTGCTTCAGGCTCCGCCCCACCGTCGGCCTCGTTGTCGTCCGCACCCGGTCCTTTAACCTCGCGACGGCTTGGTCGGCCACGCGAAGCTTCGCCTCCCCTTCCCTTTTCCAGAAGCTGTACCCGAGAAACTTTCGTTCCCACACTGGCGCCACTGCGCTCTTCGTCTCGTTCACCCGCAACCGCAGCTTGGCATAGTGTCGCCGCAGCGACGCCATTACTCGTTCCCCCGCCCGCCGCGACCGCACGTACACGTTGCAGTCGTCCGCGTAGCGCGCGAACTTGTGTCCTTGCTTCTCCAACCCCTTGTCCACTTCGTCGAGGAGCACGTTGGCGAGCAGCGGTGACAGTGGACCGCCTTGCGGCGTCCCCTCGTACCGCTCCATCACCACCCCGTCCAACATCACCCCCGCCTCCAGATACCCGCGAATCAGTTTCAGCACTCGCCGATCTTCGATTCGCTTCGCCAGCCGGCCCATCAGCACGTCGTGGTTGACCCGGTCGAAGAATTTCTCCAAGTCCACGTCCACCACGTACCGGCGTCCCTGCTGGATGTATTGCTTCGCCGCTCGCACGGCATCGTGCGCTCGCCGTCCTGGGCGAAATCCGTAGCTGCTCTCAGAGAAGCCCGGATCCCACCGAGGCTGCAACACCTGCAAGATCGCCTGTTGTATGAGTCGGTCCACCACCGTCGGAACGCCGAGCTCGCGCGTTCCGCCACCACTCTTCGGTATCTCCCGGCGCAAGACCGCCTGCGGTTTGTATTCTCCCGCCAACATCGACTCCCGAATCCGCAGCCAGTGCGCACACAGGTACGACGGCAGCTCAGCCACCGTCATCCCGTCCACGCCAGGCCCACCCTTGTTCTGCCTGTAAGCCCCTTACAGGCAGGGTGATTGCAGCGAGAGCACGCATGAGGGAGATTGGCGTGGATGGCAACGAGCCGGCGAAAACGCGCAGAGCTTGGACTTCCCGACAGGGACGACCGCCCGCGCGCAAGTCTGTTCGGCGCGCTGCTATCGGGCTTGGCTCGCGGCCCAGCTGGCGGGGGTAAGCTCGGACATGCGCGACAGGGCGTGGCCGCGCTCAAGCTTATCGATGGTGTCCTGCAGGTAGCGCCTGGGATCGATGCCGAGAATGAGGCAGTTGTCGACCAGCGTGTAGGCCGCAGCGAGGCGTTCACCGCCGCGCACGGAGCCGGTGAAGAGAAAGTTTCGGCGACCGACGGCGTAGTTGCGGATTCGTCGCTCGGTCCGGCCGTTGTCGATCTCGAATGCACCGTCGCTGAAGCAGCGACGGAAGAAGATCCGCTGGTTGATGGCGTAGGTTGTGGCCCGGCGCAAAGGGGACTTGGGCAAAAGGGCAGGATGCGTGCTGTCGACCCAGGCATCCAACTGGTCCAGGATGGGCAGGGAGCGCACGCGGCGGATCTCGCCGCGGGTCTTCGCATCGACACCGTCGGCCTTGCACTCGGCCTCGATGAGGTAAAGGTCGGCAAAGAATTTGAGCGGGATGACGGCACGTCTGTCCTTGGCCAACAATGCGGCGTGGAACTTGGATCGGATATGCATACCGCACCCGAGGCGACGGTCATCAGGGACGGCAATCGAAGTCTCCCCGTCGTCGTCTTCGACCTCGGACGAGTATCCGGCGTAGCCGTCACATTGGATGAAGCCGTCAATGGAGGAAAACCAATCGGCGATTTCTTCGGCATTCCAACTGGAAGTGTATCCGTAGGCAACCGTTTCGCGTCCACCCACAGTGCCGTCGGTACCGACAAAGCACCAAAGATGGCCGCGAAAGATGCCGTGCTTGGCCATCCTGTCGAGTGTCTTGAGGTGGGAGTCATCGGCGCCCACGGTGTGGGATCCGAAGACGTTGCCGGTGACGGAAAGGGCCACCGGGGAAATGAGGTCGGTGCTGTAGGCCCAGTACGACCCCATGGTCTTGTCGGGCATGTGCAAGCCCATGCGGTCGAATTCTCGTCTTTGGCGGTCGAGAGGAAGGCAGAGCGCGCATTTGTCGGCCAGGAGCTTGGCGAGAAAGGACGAGCCGACCTTTCGAATCACGGCGGGAGCCTGCGTGCGCGGGGCAATGCTCACGTCTTTGCGGCAAGCCAGGCAAGTCATCTTCTCGCGCTGCTCAATGTGCAAGACGACCTTGGCCGGCACGAACTCGATGAGCTGGTGCTCGACGGTTTCGAAGACAGTCTTGGCACCACTGCAAAGTGCGCAGGTGCGCTCCTCGTCAGGCACAGGCACCTTGACGATATTCCGCTCGACTTTGGCATCGACCACGGTTGCGCCACCGACCTTGCGCTTGCGCCGCTTCTTGCCGGCGCCATTCGGCGTGGCGACCTCACCATCGGAACTCAACACCTCTGCCGGCGCGGCGGGAACTGGTACAAGCAGACCATCCGCCGGTGTCGGTGCAGCGGCATCACCACCGAGCGCAAGATAGAGTTGCTTGAGCTCAGCCGGCGCCAGCTTTTCGGTGTTTCGCCCGAAGCGGTAGCGCAAGGCACGCAAAAGCCGCCATGACATGCGCTCGTTTTCCTGCTCCAGGCCCAAGACAATGCCCATCATCTTGTCGATGGCATTGGCGAAATTGCCCTGCGCGGCCATCGCGCCAAGCTCGGCCTTGAGCACTTCCATTCTGTGCTGACGCTCCATTTCGATGTCAGCGTCGAGCTCAATCCCGGCGCAGAGCAGATCTCGCGCAACCGGCAACGCACCCTCCACGATGAGGGCCTTCTCTTTGCGTGTGGGCTGCGACTTCGACAAAGCGAGAAGTGCAATCGCAAATCGCCGCGCACTATGCAATTGAAATCATCACGTCGTTGCTGAATTCTCCGCTATTGTTGATTGTGGCTCCCACTTGAACCGTTTGCGCCGTTTCACTGTGCCCAAATCGATTCCCTCAAGCATCAGTCCCAACTCCGCAGCATCAATCTCCACACTGCTCTTGTTGCCGTCAGCGTCGTGGATCAGTCGAAAAGTCCCCGCTTCGAGGCGTTTTCGCATCACCACAAATCCCGTGCGATCCCAAAACAAAATCTGCGCCATGTCACCTCGCCGGTTGAGGAAGAAGAACATGTGCCCAGTCATTGGATTCCCGCCCAGGCTGTCACGCACCACGGCCGCCAGGCCGTCGAAGCTCTTGCGCGCATCCACAGGCTCGACAGCAGCGAAAATCCGAACACTCGGAGGCAGCGTCAACATGGATGCCCACTCTCGACAGCGTTGAGCAGGTCGGACACTCGCTTGAAATCCGTACCTGGCCTGACGTGCATGCGCAGTCGACGGCCGTTCGCCAAGTCGATCTCGACCATGACAGCGGCGTCGAACGACGGCGCTCTCGCCGCGGGCAGGACGCTCACCGGCAGGAACGCGGACACCGCGCTCTTGGTCCTCGCCTCGACGTCGCTCCGCAGAACCCGCATCCAGAATTTGAGAGTGCTCAGCACCAGCCCCCTTTTCGAGGCGTAATCCTCGGGACTCAGGCCGCTGTCACGAAGGCTCCGAACTTCCTTGAGCCACGCTCCCCGTGGCCGGCGTTTTCGCTTCGACGATGGCGCTGCCAAACTTCCGTTCTTCTCCATGTGCCCAGCATGCCCGAAATCCAGCCGTCCGCATCAACCCTGCCTGTAAGGGGTTTACTTCTGCCTCACCCGTCTCAATGCCGTCCTCATGTTTTCCCTAGCAAGCACCTTTTCCATCAGGTGCTCGCTTCCCGAGCGCTCGTCCCCATCGGCCGCCGTCGAAGATTCACCGCCCTGCCTTGCGTCCGCGACTTCATCGCTTTCCCTCGGCATCGGCTCCCTCTTGGGCTTCTGGTGCTTTCCTTCTTCGAGACCCATGGGCGTTTCACTCTCCCTTTCGTTCAGCCCTTCGCCTCGCTGAACCTTCCGGCTTTCGGCGTCCTGCCTGCCGGCTTCTGCTCGGTTACTACGGCCTCTGCTGACTTCTCGTGCCGGTGCCCTTGCACCGTCGCCCTTTCAGGCGCAAGCGAGATCTCCCCAGGTAATGACATTGACCTTCTTCGCACGCCGCCGGATCTACGCCGCCTGACCCTTGGCCACTTGAGACTCGCAGTCATAAGCCCGCTTGTCTCGGTCGGCGTCGCCTTGTATCCGTTTCCTGTTCGTCGGCCCGCGAGTTCGCTACGCGCTTCTTTCAGACAGTCCCTCGCGGTTCTGCCCTTGCGCTTCACTTCATTTCCAGTGGCCTGGTCTTGAGAGGACTTTCACCTCCTGATCATTGCCCATGCTGGGCACACTTAACGCGCGGGCGCGTAGCGCCCGTCGCGTTCAACGCCTTGTTCGACGGCTCCTGCTTCGAGAATCCGCCCGACGAGAAACCGCGATTGCCGCTCGCGTGTTCCGTGCGTCCGGTGTGACCGCCCATGTATCGTTCCTTCCTGCTGGGTATAGGGATAGCTTGGGTGTGCAGGTGGATGTAGTGGACGAAACATCCGTTATCGACGCTTCTTTTCTGGTGAAGGCAAAAGGGCGCTTCTTCTGCCTATGCTCACGGTTTCTTGGGCGTCGGGCGGAGTGGCGCGAACCCTGTCTCTGCAACCTGTTTGGCGTCAGCCAGTGCTACTGCCAAGTCCAAGCCACGCTGCCTCGCCCCAATCTCGCAAAGGTAAAATGGGTTGGCAACGCCACCGTCAATTATCAAAGCTGTAAGACCCCTCTTCTTCTTATACTCCTGCAATTGCATCTCTCGTTCCAGTAGCGTGAGGCATGTCTTGCGGAAATCTACAACTTGCTGGCTGATATAGAGGTAAGCAGTCTTCCCAATGATTAGCTGCTTCTGGTCCGTGCATGGGCAACTGTTGTCAGAGCAAAGTATCCGCTGTGGATTCTTCTCGCCCGTCTCGAAAAGGTTTCCGACAATTGTCTCCGGGGATTGAGCCTTCTCTTGGTGGTGGACTTGCTCCGCCTCGCCAGTCCCCTGACATCCCTTCTCGATTGCTTCGAAGGCTACTCGTGCGCGGTAGCTTTGCCCAACAAAACTCCCTGAGAGGTCAATGCGGCCGTCATCGACCAAAGGCTCCTTTATGACATATTCGCCCTCGACAAAGCGAGGTGTCGCTGCCACCGTCGTGTACACCTTGGAGCCCTCAAGCGCCTCGCGCACTTTGGCCATCCGTTCAGCCGAGGCATCGATCCAGGTTATCGAAAGACAATACACATTCTCGCGGTCAGGGGTGGCATTTGTGTCTCCATCTCTCAGCTGTGTACCTGCTAACAGATCCTTGTTGACTACCTGCCAGAAGATGCGCCAGCAGGCTTCGCCGTATCCGCACGAAGAATCGTCAACTTTTGCGATCTCAAACCGAACTCCGAGAGAGCGGACTGTTCCTGCCTTCTCACGTTGCGGCTCAGTGTGCTGACGGTGTCCGAGTGCCACCTTCTGCACCTTCTTGGGCGAATCCGAGTCTCCAATCGCGTAGCGTCCTCCAATAGAGCTGCGCTGGATTTGAAAGCGAACCCCATCCTGCACTTCCAGCGCAATCCTGTCACCGTTAATGCCAACAATGCGTCCGATGATCCCGTCGGAAGTCACAACACCTTCGCCCTTACGGAGATCCGCTAGCATCTTCTGGTTCTCGGCCTTGCGCTTTGAGTTCGGACGAATAACCAACAGGTACATCACAGCGAAGATCAGTACCATGGGTATCAGCATGCCGAACGATCCACCCGGTGCGGATCCGGACGACGACTGCTGGGCCAACGAGACGAGGTAGTGAGTCATGGTGTCGCAACACTACGCGTTGGGTGTTAATGGTGTCAAGGCGTCCATTCGTTCCCGCACAGGCCTGTTCGGAACACCGATTGGCTTCGCAGGTGTTCACCGAAGCGGCATGGGTCCGTCGAACGCCTTGCCGTTCAGCGGCGCGGACGCCGCACGAGCGGTCCGTTGATGTTACTCCAATTTCCCTGCGGCGACTGCGTCCGCTGCAACGGCTTGTTCGACGGCGAACCCTCGTCCTTGGGAGCCTTCGAGATTCATCACTATCGCCACCGCTGCCGGCACCAAGATTCGCCGACCTGCCGCGGTTGCCGCCGCAAGCATTGATCGCTGCCGCAAGTGGCACGACCGGCGACACCCAGTCGCACGCCGGCCCAGAGATGATGTCCCGTCCGAACCCGCCGATACCCGTCCGCCTTTCAAGCCGTTTGTCCGTCGAACGGTTTGCCGTTCAGCGGTCTGGGCGCCGCCAAGCCGGCGCCGCGATTCTACGCCGATGCCCCTGCGGCGACCAGATCCGCTGCAACGCCTTGTTCGACAGCGCTCTGGCCATGAGCATGAATGCTGCCTACTCGTGGGCGTCTTCCGTGCCTTCGTGAGACGAACCAGTCATATCGACCAGGCATCGGTAGCGACCGTCGTTGCTTGAAATCCGTACCGTTGCCCAGCCCAGCCCACCGTCGTGGCGCTATCCCTTCCGATCCGAACTCTCCCCAATTCCCGCGCCTGTCGAACGGCTTGCCGTTCAGCGGCGCGGGCGCCGCACGAGCGGTTCGTTGATGTTACTCCGATTTCTCTGCGGCGACTGCGTCCGCTGCAACGGCTTGTTCGGCAGCGACTCTGCCGGTACCTATCCTTTGTTTCCGGCGTGGCTCACCGCTTTTGCTGTCTCTCGCAGGTGTGGCGAAGGCAGATCGCGACGAAATCCCGAGGATCGGCAGACTCATCAGGTGAGATATCGAGAGCGACGCCAGCGGTGGCCGCCAACCCGTGCGCCGCGCGCTCGGCCGGCTCATCAGGGTGGACATCGAGAGCGACGGGACAACCAGGTTCGCATTCGGACTGGTAGTCGTCGAGAGCCTTTCGAGAAACGGCATAGGGCGCGAATCGCTGTTCTGGGCAGCAGTCATGGAAATCCGAATTGATGATGGTGCAATCGGAGTCGCGACGACAGAAGTACTCATCCGGCGGTGGAGGTGGTTGCATATGAGAGAAGCGATAATCTTCATGTCGACCGGGAACGACGTCATTCGGTCCCGTCGCAGCGCACGAGCAGAACCCCACAAATGCGGCCACGCATGCCAGAAAAGAGCTTCTAGAATGCCACATCGATTTCTCCTTCACGAGTGCCGCCGTCTGCCGAACGGCTTGCCGTTCAGCGGCGCGGGCGCCGCACGAGCGGTTCGTTGATGTTACTCCGATTTCTCTGCGGCGACTGCGTCCGCTGCAACGGCTTGTTCGGCAGCGACTCTGCCGGTACCTATCCTTTGTTTCCGGCGTGGCTCACCGCTTTTGCTGTCTCTCGCAGGTGTGGCGAAGGCAGATCGCGACGAAATCCCGAGGATCGGCAGACTCATCAGGTGAGATATCGAGAGCGACGCCAGCGGTGGCCGCCAACCCGTGCGCCGCGCGCTCGGCCGGCTCATCAGGGTGGACATCGAGAGCGACGGGACAACCAGGTTCGCATTCGGACTGGTAGTCGTCGAGAGCCTTTCGAGAAACGGCATAGGGCGCGAATCGCTGTTCTGGGCAGCAGTCATGGAAATCCGAATTGATGATGGTGCAATCGGAGTCGCGACGACAGAAGTACTCATCCGGCGGTGGAGGTGGTTGCATATGAGAGAAGCGATAATCTTCATGTCGACCGGGAACGACGTCATTCGGTCCCGTCGCAGCGCACGAGCAGAACCCCACAAATGCGGCCACGCATGCCAGAAAAGAGCTTCTAGAATGCCACATCGATTTCTCCTTCACGAGTGCCGCCGTCTGCCGAACGCCTTGCCGTTAAGCTGCGAGCCCGCCGCCTAGCCGGTGCGTTGATGTTACACCAATGTCCCTGCGGCGGGTTCGTCAGCTTCAACGGCTTGTTCGACGGCCGTCCCCGCTCAGGGCGCCGGCCCGACGTAGATCCCGACAGACCGAGGGCATGAGCCAGTCTTCCTGATAGCCGTCATCGGTCGGCGTAAGGCGGACGATTGCTCCATTCATACCTAGAAGGATTTTCCCGGAGGATTCCACCGCCACCGACCCCGGGTGCCAGGTCGTGAAGGTCCCGTGTCCCGTGTCGAAGAACTCCGACCACTTTCCCCTGTGCAGGATCTTGGCCTTCCCGCCAAAACTCACATGCACCAAGGAGGTGCGTGTCACAACAAGAATTCCCCCATCCGGAGCAGCGATAGCGGTCTTGGCCGAGTCGCCGACAAATGCAAAATGTTTCGATTGCCAGTCCCCACCGTGCCTCTTCTTGATCAACAGGACTTCACCTCGACCTGGAATGCCATGGTCGAGCCCAGTCGCAGCGAATACGCCGACCTTTGTTCTGATCAGCGCCACAACGTGCGGCTCGCCCAGCTTCTTCTGACGTCGTCCATCCTTGGCGATCCACCAAAGGCCAGCGCCAAACTCGCCAACATCGAGCGCGACTATCCATCCATCCTCGACCTCCAGAACACGTCTCAAACCATACCCCTCCCATGCCATCTTCTCGTCAGAATCCTTGCGATCTACGGGGACAGCGTCGCGGGGAGGCTCGGTATGATAGATGGCAAGGCCCTGAGCGTCCCTGAAGAGCTGCCACTGGCACTCGCTCTGCCAGCGGCAGCGTGCCTTTTGTGACGGCGTCTGTTCTTCCGGAAGCACCACGAAGTCGTCTAGGCTGATGACGTCGTGCCAAGGGCAGGAGCAAACAGATTTGGAACAGTCAGCTCTACCCGGAAGCACCCGGGGAGCGGATTCCACCCTCGATGAGGCGGCATCGGGCACGTCTGCCCCGAGAAGGGGCAGTAGGGCGATGGCACCCACTATCGAGGCAGCGAACATGTCCGGTATGACAACCCAACTACCGATCTGGTTCCAGGTCCGTCGAACGGCTTGCCGTTCAGCGGCAGGGGCCGTTCGCTGGCCGTCGATAGTAGCACTGCCGGGGCCGCGCGGCGTTCGACAGTATTATTGAAGAGCCGCGCGGCCCCGGCTCAGTGAGGGTCGACCGAGAGCGGACCGTTGGCCCCTGTCCGCTGCAACGGCTGGTTGGACAGCCCGCCGTTTGAAAACGCGCACGCCGCAGCCACCGGAACGCGGCCTGTGGTTCCGTGAAGTGAAGTTGCAACCTCCTCGATCTCTAACCGCGCCCCCGCCTCCCGAAGCCTCGGTCTGCCACCGTCACACCGGCGTACCCGTGATCGCCGCCAACCACCGTCCGAACCCTCCACCACCACAAGCCAAGTCTGTCCAACGCCTTGCCGTTCAGCGGCGACACCGCCGCACGAACGGTTCGCTGATGTTACACCAATGTCCCTGCGGCGGGGTCGTCCGCTGCAACGGCTTGTTCGACGGCAGGACAATCAATTTCCGTAATTTCTCCGAGGAAGCTGGCCCAGAATCCCGACAACGCCGAGATTCCACGACCTCAGCCACCTCGGCCACCCCATTTTCCCATCGCGAGCCCGCATCTCCGGGCTGACGGGCGCTGCCCGCCGCAAGTGCGCCGGTCGTCGTCACCATCTTGAACCTCGATGACCAGCCTCCGAGGAACCTTCCACCACCATCGTCTGACCGTCGAACGCCCTGCCGTTAAGCGGTGGGCGGCCGTCCGCGGCCGACCATCCGCTTCAACGGCTTGTTCGGCGCCGGCCTGGTTGGGGCGACGCCGGCAATTGAGCCCCATGCCAGACGGCGACGATCCAGACAGTGGGCTTTTCCTCGCGATAGAAAAATCGATACGGTGACACGATCACCTCGCGATGCGAGAGTTCAGGGAACTCTGGGATCTTCCGACCCGACTGCGGATACGTGCTCAACCGACGTAGGCTCTTCTTCGCTCGCGCGAGAAGCGCCAATGCGGCAAGGGGATTGTTCGCCTTGATGTACTCAAGACCCGCGAAGAACTGCGATCGCGCGGACGGCGTGAAGCGGACCTTCATTTCGCTAGGATCCGGTCCGCTTCCTTGAACACGTCTTCAAGTTCGTAGCCCTTACCCGCAGCAACCTCCCTGTCCCCTTGCGCCAGGAGACGAAGGATTTCGCGTTCGTGCGTCGACCGCTCGTACTCCTCGATGCTGACCATGACCGCCGCGGCTCTCCCTCGCTGGGTGATGACTACCGGTTCATGGCTGTTCTTCATTTTACCGAGAATGTTGGCTGCATCCTCACGAAGGTCGCTGATCGGAACGATGGATGGAACTTTGCTCATGGACGTACTCCGGAAGGTACGTCGAAGAGTACCGTTTGTGAGAGCCCCGCGCCACACCAAATGCTCGCGACGTGCGCCGAACGCTTTGCCGTTCAGCGGTGAAGGCCGCCTCGGCGGGTCGATAGTAGCACTGCCGTGGCCGCGCGGCGGCCTCTCGGCAATCTGAAGAGCCGCGCGGCCTCGGCTCGTTGACCGTCGACCGAGAACTGGCGGCCTTCATCCGCTGCAACGGCTTGTTCGACAGCTGGCGATCGCATTTCAGGCGATTGCCGAATACAGACTCGTTGCCGACCACTAAGCCGCCGACCCTGCCGCCGGCTCCGCCTGCCGGAAGGCGCGATTTCCGCCAGCGAGCCCGGGCAACGGTCTGGCGATCATCTTCGACCACGAGCCTCCGACAACCCTCCCAATATCCTCAACCTTGCGTCCGCGGCGGCCTGTCGAACGATGTGCCGTTCAGCGGCGACCACGCCGCGAGCGGCACATCGATGTTACACCCAAACCATGCGGCGGGGTCGTCCGCTGCAGCGGCCGGTTGGACAGCTCTTGGTTTGAAAACGCGCGCGCCGCCGCCACCTGGCCGCGGCCTGTGGTTCTGTGAGCTGGCGCCACGTGACTCGCGAATTTCTAACCGCGCTCCCCGCCTCCCGAAACTTCGGTCTACCGCTGGCTGACCGGCGCACCCAGGATCGCCGCAACAACGGTCCGAACCCTCCTCCACCATCAGCCCAGTCTGTCCAACGCTTTGCCGTTCAGCTGCGGGCGGCCGTCTGCGGACGACCGTCAGCTGCAACGGCTTGTTAGCCAGTCTACTCCATCGGAATGCGAAGGATCTTGAGATCCTTCCCGTTGCGGCCATAGTCGAAGACGTCTGTGGCGTACCAGTCCCTCGGATGCAGCCGCACGATGCATGCAGCATGAAGTTGGCCATCCTTCAGCCCAAGCGGCCGAACGTAAGATATCGCCATGGCTCTCCGAACATCTGTGACCGGCACCGTTTTGCGTTCAACGTGGCACACGAAATCACCTTCCCCGCGTGGCGACAGGAAAGCCTTCGCTTTCTGGATTGAATGGTCCTCCATCCAGTCCCAGTAGTGATGCTCGATCACCATCGTGGCCATCAACGGATCCGCGGTGTCTGGTTCAAAGCTCTTGACGATTCCCGGCCAGGCCAGGGTCGCTTTTCGGTACCGATCCAGATCGGATCTAACGTCCTCGGGATACACGTCTCGCCTGGACTCAGCCCTGAGCTTGCGCTCAACCGCCGAGTCTCCCTCGTAGCCGGCCGTATGTGCACAGGCAGCTGCTGTCATCAATATCGATGCAAAGAGTATTGGTCGCATGATCTGGCTAGTCCCCCTCGCAGCCGGCCGTATATGCACAAGCAGCTGCTGTCATCAATATCGATGCAAAAAGTGTTGGTCGCATGATCTGGCTAACGCTATGCCGATAAGCGGCGGGCGAAGCCCGTCCGCTTCATCGGCTTGTTCGCCCGCTTCGGGGTCGAAGGCACGGACCAGTGAGGACGCTTCCGGGTCTCGGCGCAATCACGCAGGTACATGTTCATGAGCGTCTGGTACGGCAGCGACATCTCACGTGACAGCCCCTGGAAGTAGTCGATCGTCTCCTCATCCAGCCGAATCGTGAGCTGGCGCTTGAGCCGCCTCGCGTATGGATTCCGCACCGCGGTTGAAAAATCGTAGTTCTTCCTCATCTCATCCTCCGATCCTCGTACTGCCCGCGCTCGAAGGAATTCGCCTTGCGCGCGGAGATGATGCGGATGACCTCTTCCTGCTCTCGGTAGCAGTGGCAGACGACCAGCATCCGCAACTGCGCACTGAGTCCGAGAAGCACAAACCTGTCCTCATCCTCGGAATGCCCCTCGTCGGGTCGCAACAACGCATTCTCGTCGAAGAAGACCGTCCGGGCTTCCTCGAACGAGACCCCGTGCTTCCGACGGTTGGCGGCCGCCTTGCGCTCGTCCCATTCGAAGCGTAGTCGTTTCACGCATCCACCAGTGTACCTACTGCGTACCTACATGGCAAGTCGGGCGAACGCTTTGCCGTTCAGCGGTGAAGGCCGCCTCGGCGGGTCGATAGTAGCACTGCCGTGGCCGCGCGGCGGCCTCTCGGCAATCTGAAGAGCCGCGCGGCCTCGGCTCGTTGACCGTCGACCGAGAACTGGCGGCCTTCATCCGCTGCAACGGCTTGTTCGACAGCTGGCGATCGCATTTCAGGCGATTGCCGAATACAGACTCGTTGCCGACCACTAAGCCGCCGACCCTGCCGCCGGCTCCGCCTGCCGGAAGGCGCGATTTCCGCCAGCGAGCCCGGGCAACGGTCTGGCGATCATCTTCGACCACGAGCCTCCGACAACCCTCCCAATATCCTCAACCTTGCGTCCGCGGCGGCCTGTCGAACGGCTGGCCGATAAGCTGCGAGCCGGCCGCCAGTTGGTTCCTCGATGCTACACCAATGTCCCTGCGGCCGGATCGGCAGCTTCATCGGCATGTTCGACGGCACTCCGACCACCGACCGAACTTCTTCTCAATGATGCCTTCGTTGCCGGCGCCACACCCGACTCCGATGGTGCCGTCTTCCTTCCCATGAGCATCGAACTGAATTCCGCCCAGGCCCGCTTCAAACCAGACTTTGTCCGGGGCGAATCGGGTCAGACGGATTCCAACGAAGATGACGGCTTCGGCCTTCCTGCGCTTGTATTGCTGAGAGTGCCCGCAGGTTTCTGAGCTTGATCCGTTTTCGTGGACACCCAACGAAAGGCGGATACCGTGGCAAAGATGGAAGACAAGACGAAACACCGACGGCCGAGGCGCACGTTCACTGACGAGTTCAAGGCAGGGGCAGTAGCGCTGGTCTTGGATGAGAAGAAAGCGGTGGCACAGGTCGCCGATGACCTGGACCTGTCCCAATCGGTCCTGCGCGGCTGGATGAATCAGGCTAGAGCAGATAGGAGCAAGGGCAAGACCGGTCTGACAACCGAGGAACGCGCGGAGCTGGCGCAGTTGCGGCGTGAGAACCGTGTGCTGCGAATGGAGCGGGACATCCTAAAAAAAGCCGCGGCCTTCTTCGCGAAGGAGAGCGCATGAAGTTCGCGCTCATCGCCGAGAAGAAGGCCAACGAGCCTCTCTCGCTTTGGTGTCGGGTTCTTGGTGTTTCGCGCACCGGGTTCTATGCCTGGTGCGCACGTCCGGAGTCCCAGCACCAACGCGACGACCAACGGCTGGCAGTCCTAGTCAAGGAGTCCCATGAGCACAGCCGCAAGACCTACGGCAGTCCGCGCGTGCTCGCGGACTTGGCCGCGAAAGGTGAGCACGTCAGTCGCAAGCGTGTCATCCGGCTGATGCAGCAAGAAGGGCTCCAGGCCCGTAGGCGACGCCGGTACAAGTGCACCACGATGAGCGAGCACGACCAGCCGGTGGCGCCCAATATCCTGGATCGCCAATTCCAGGCCGAGCGGCCCAACCAACGCTGGGTGGGGGACACCACCGAATTGTTGATAGGCGAGAGCGGCGGCAAACTCTACCTGGCCGTGATCGTCGATCTGTTCGCGCGATTCGTTGTTGGGTGGGCACTGTCTGCCGTCAACGACCGACACCTCGTGCTTAAGGCACTAGAAATGGCTACCCGAAGGCGTTGCCCAGACGCCGGGTTGCTCCACCACTCGGACCAGGGCAGCCCCTACGCCAGCGAGGACTACCAGAACATGCTCAACGACAGAGGCATCGTATGCAGTATGAGCCGCCGTGGCGAGTGCTACGACAATGCTGCGATGGAGAGCTGGTTCTCGACCTTTAAATTCGAGCTGGGGGAAAAGTTCGCGAGCTACGCTGACGCGAAGAGGGAGTCGTTCGACTACATCGAGGTGTTCTACAACCAGCAGCGGCGTCACTCGTCCATCGGCTACATTTCGCCTGCCCAGGCCGAACAAAGGCACCGCGAGCAACTGGCAATGAAGGAAGCGGCGTGACCTCTCTTTGCGACTGTGACAACATGCTAACCGACGACGGAACGACGTAAACAACCTGTCCACCGAATCGGATCAAGCTCATTCTCCCGGACGGAGAGGCCTGGTCTCTTTGCCGTCCACGGATACCAGCGCGACGTCAACCAGCAGGAGCTTTCCCTCTGTCGCATTCCGCTGCACGCAGGAATTTCCGCTTAGGCCCTCTAACTCAGACCCGTATGGCATGGTCAAGGCAGTCTCGACCAGTTCGCAGACCTCTGATCGCGTGAGTGCCATCCCCTTCCCCTCAGCGGCCAAGGTGACCGGGGAGAGCAAGGTCAGCACCAACAGAGTTGGGGTCAGGAGTTTCCGCATGTCCGTCGAACGCCTTGCCGTTCAGCGGCGAGCCCGCCGCACGAGCGGTTCGCTGATGTTACTCCGATTTCCCTGCGGCGGGATCGTCCGCTGCAACGGCTTGTTGGGCAGCGTTCCACGATATGGCTGATATTGCCATCTAGGTATGGTAGCATCAGCGGTATGAAGAAGACTTTGCACATCGACGAGGAACTGCTTCGGCATGCCAAGGTTGCGTGCCATGCCAGTACCGACACAGACACGGTCAAGCTCGGCCTGGAAGCCCTCGTTCGCCACGCTGCCTATGAACGACTACGCGCGCTTCGTGGTGCGGAGCCACGTGCTCGCGACGTACCCCGCCGGAGCGAGCAGCCGAGAAGCCGTAGGGTCGCTTGATGGTCTTAGTGGATACTTCGGTCTGGATTCGGTTCCTGGCTGGCCGTGAACCATTTGCCAGCGGCCTTGACGAGCTTCTTGGTCGCGACGAGGTAGTTGGACACGATATGGTTTTCGGTGAACTGCTCATCGGTGACGTGGGTGGCGGAAGAAGGAATCTTCTCGAAGCTTACGCGCAGATGCACCAAGCCAACACGGTCGCCCACCAGGAAGTAGTTGAGTTTGTGCGTGAGCGACGACTGTTCGGGCGCGGCGTCGGCTGGATCGACGTAAGCATCCTGGCATCCGCAGTGGTCGGAGGATTCCAGATGTGGACTGCAGATCCACGATTCTTCACCTTGGCCAATGACCTTCGTGTCGCCTACTCCCCGGCCCCGTCATAGTCTGCCCAACGCCTTGCCGTTCAGCGGCGCGGGCGCCGCACGAGCGGTTCGTTGATGTTACTCCAATTTCCCTGCGGCGACTGCGTCCGCTGCAACGGCTTGTTCGACGGCAGGACAACCAATCCTCCCGATTTCTCCGAGGAAGCCGACCCGATCTCGCGACAACGCCGAGAGTCCGCGGCCTCAGCCACGTCGGCCAGCCCGATTGCCCATCGCGAGCCCGCATCGCCGCGCTGACGGGCGCAGCACGCCGCAAGTGCGCCGGTCGTCGTCACCATCTTGCACATCGTTGACGAGCCTCCGAGAAACCTTCCACCAGCATCGTCTGACCGTCGAACGCCTTGCCGTTCAGCGGCGCGGGCGCCGCACGAGCGGTTCGTTGATGTTACTCCAATTTCCCTGCGGCGACTGCGTCCGCTGCAACGGCTTGTTCGACGGGCGCGCTTACCACGGACCGTAGACACCAATGCCTCTCGCGGTGAATCGCTCCGTGCGCCCCACCCGTGCCTTGCCTTCGGCGGGAAAACACAAAGCGAATTCGTTCATCCGAGGATCCTGACCTCCCGGCACCTTGCCAGCAAGAAACTCCCGAGCGTCCGAAACCGGTCTTCCTCGACCGCCAGGCAATGTGAAGTAGATGACCCACTCGCTCCAACCCTCCGAGTTTGGGAAGAGACGAAGGCAGAAGGCCGTTTCGGTAAGCCCCATCTCAACGGGAATCTTACCACCAAGAGCGTAGACGCCGTCCAAGCGGCATTCGACCAGCCACGTTGCCGGGCTCAGGATGTCGGTCATTGTCGCTCCGTTTGCCGGCGGCCGAACATAGCTTGCGAACAGCGAAAAGATCGCCCGCGCGCGTGCCTTTCGGTCCAGGGCCCTATCGTTCGCGACCGCTCGAAGTGCTGCTGACGTCGACGTGCTGTAGGCCTGAGAGCCACTCCAACGCTCATTGACTGGCTGAGCCGCCCGCGTCCAGCGGGCGAAAGCGAGGAATGGTAGGCACGCGCAAACCGATGCAAGCAAAGCGCGGCGGGGAATGGGTACTCCGGGCGTCGGGTTCGTTGGTTCCATGGCTATCTCAGACAACGCTCGCTGAGGGGAGTTCCACGAAGATCCGCTCCGTCGAACGCCTTGCCGTTAAGCTGCAGGCGGCCGTCCGCGGCCGACTGACAGCTTCAACGGCATGTTAGCCAGCACCACCGCCGGAAGATGGTCATGCGATTGTCTGTTCCGGCCTGAAGAGGAAAATTGGCTCACCCTCGCGGATATCGACGAGGATTTGCGTAAATGCTGGGCATTTCCATCGGTTCAGGATAGCGGCGACATCCTCGTCTACCCAAACCGATGGATAGTCGATCCCACGCCGGAGAGACCGAAGCATTCCACGAATGGCTGAGATAACATCTCGATGAATCGTGACTGGCATGAGGTCAAGCGTAGCGCTTGAGCAATGGCTTGTCGATGGCGAGGCAGAAGCTCTCCGTCGATCTTCGGGGCCCAAACATGCCCGGGTCCCTTACGGCTCCAATCGCACGCCGACCGCAACATCTGAGGAGGACGCAGAAAGGATCCCGAGCGTGTCATCCCTTAGCACCAGGTAGTATGTGCCTTCAGGGAGATTCTCCGACGTCCGAAAGAACTGCGAGTCGGTCGCGTCGAATGCCGGCAATCTCCGAAACTCCTTTTCGGCCTTGTATGCTTCGATTTGATCGGATGGCAGAACGCGGATGCCCATTTTATTGCCACGCTTCACCTCGACATTGACGCTCAGTCTGCCCGCATATGGCAGCGTGAACGGAAGCGCGCGCCACGACGACGCCGGCACATTCTCAACGGCGCTTACAAGGTCTATTGGCGAATGCACAGCGGTGGCAACCAGTCGCTGGGTGACGTCGCCCCCCAGGAAGAGTCGGCTCAGGAACCATGCAAGCCCAAGCAACGCGGCGAGACCGAACAAGCGGCGTGCCGCGGAGGGCTTCGAAGGTGGCTGACCTGCTCCCATGGCGGCGATTGCCTTCTCCTTGGCTTTTGAAAACTCCTCCTTCGACAGAGTGCCGGCCTTGCGCAGCTCTTCCAGGGATGCGAGTTGACTTGGTAGATTGGGGCCTGCCCCACGACGTCGAATAAGCTCGACGATACCAGCTATGACCAAGATTAGAACCCCGAAGAGCAGTATCTCACCGATTCCGATCCCCATGAACTCGACCTCCGTGCCGTTTGATTTTCTCAATCGTACTGCAACTGTCGCCTTCTGTGTCTGGCTAACGCCTTGCCGTTCAGCGGCGCGGGCGCCGCACGAGCGGTTCGTTGATGTTACTCCAGTTTCCCTGCGGCGACTGCGTCCGCTGCAACGGCTTGTTCGGCGGCACATTTCCGAGGGACAGCATCGAGATCCGGGGACCCGATCGCCGTCGGGGCGACCAGTCCAGCTCCACCTGAAAATCGACCTCGGTGGGCACTGGCCACGCCTTCACCGCCGCGGTCAATCCACCAGTCGCGTTCACTTCCGTGAGACCCCCAACGACGAAGATGCACGCGCCGACGAAGCACCTGCCTCGTGGCTCCCGGCTCCCGGCTCCCGCAATGAACTCGTGGAAAAATTTGCTGCCCGCCCGGGAACCGCGACTGCCCGCCGAACGCCTTGCCGTTCAGCGGCGAGCCCGCCGCACGAGCGGTTCGCTGATGTTACTCCGATTTCCCTGCGGCGGGATCGTCCGCTGCAACGGCTTGTTGGGCAGCGTTCCACGATATGGCTGATATTGCCATCTAGGTATGGTAGCATCAGCGGTATGAAGAAGACTTTGCACATCGACGAGGAACTGCTTCGGCATGCCAAGGTTGCGTGCCATGCCAGTACCGACACAGACACGGTCAAGCTCGGCCTGGAAGCCCTCGTTCGCCACGCTGCCTATGAACGACTACGCGCGCTTCGTGGTGCGGAGCCACGTGCTCGCGACGTACCCCGCCGGAGCGAGCAGCCGAGAAGCCGTAGGGTCGCTTGATGGTCTTAGTGGATACTTCGGTCTGGATTCGGTTCCTGGCTGGCCGTGAACCATTTGCCAGCGGCCTTGACGAGCTTCTTGGTCGCGACGAGGTAGTTGGACACGATATGGTTTTCGGTGAACTGCTCATCGGTGACGTGGGTGGCGGAAGAAGGAATCTTCTCGAAGCTTACGCGCAGATGCACCAAGCCAACACGGTCGCCCACCAGGAAGTAGTTGAGTTTGTGCGTGAGCGACGACTGTTCGGGCGCGGCGTCGGCTGGATCGACGTAAGCATCCTGGCATCCGCAGTGGTCGGAGGATTCCAGATGTGGACTGCAGATCCACGATTCTTCACCTTGGCCAATGACCTTCGTGTCGCCTACTCCCCGGCCCCGTCATAGTCTGCCCAACGCCTTGCCGTTCACCTGCGGCGGTGCCGCCGAGCCGGCTCCTCGATTCTACACGATTTCCCTGCGGCACCGCCGTCAGGTGCAACGGCATGTTGGGCCGCGATTACGACAGGTCGGGAATCTGCTTGGACGCCCTGAACACGGTCAGGATGTCGGCGCGATCACCGAGGAGGCGGTAGACAATGCGATAGGGAGGCCGAACGAGTTCCCGGAGGTCCACACGCGAGTGCTCAGGCACAACTCGACCTGCCTGCGGAAATTGTTCCAGGATGTCGACCCCTGTCACCAAGCGTTCCACGACGAGGTCAGCGTATCGTGGGGAATCTCGCGCAATAAATTCCCGTATCGCCTCGAGGTTTTCGACGGCCTGGGGCATCCAGCGTACGGATGTCACCTCACAAACCGCTTCTTGACATCCTCATGCGACAGGCCCAGTCCTGCCTCTGACTGCTCCAGGCCGCGCTCGATCTTCGCCAAGAAGTACAGGCGCTCCATCGCATCCTCCACCGTCGCGTCATCTGGCAGATGCTCGACGGTCTCCAGAATCTTCTGCTTCACGCTGGGGGAACCCATGCCTGGAAGATAGCACATGACCGGAAGTCATGTCGTGATGGCTGCTCGTCGGCCCAACGATGTGCCGTTCAGCGGCGACACCGCCGCGAGCGGCACATCAATCCTACACCGATTGCTCGCGGCGGGGTCGTCCGCTGCAACGGCCGGTTGGACAGCACTCCAACTGGAATTCGGCGCGACGCCACCCCCAGGCCGCGACCCTTGGTTCCGTGAGCTGGACGGGCGCCACCCACGATCTCTAACCGCGCTCGCCGCCTCCCGAAACTTCGGTCTGCCACTGGTCGTCGGCGCACCCGAGATTGCCGCCCACCACCGTCCGAACCCTCCACCACCATCAGCCCAGTCTGTCCAACGGCTTGGCGTTAACGCGCGGGCGCGCCAGCGCCCGTCGCGTTCAACGCCTTGTTGGACGGCGCGGCGCCGATTACTCCCGCCTTCCGAAATCGTGTATAGATCCGTCCTCCTCGATTGTGAAGTGAGTCACCACAACTCTGCGATCGATCCGCCAAGCCAGCACACCGTAGACATGGTTCGAAGCCAGTCTTGTGCATTGCCGGTGCCCATCTTCGTCACCTCGAATTTCTGCCCCGTAGACCCATTCGGTCACCTTTGACCATGACCTTACGGAACAGACGGTGCGCCCACGGACGCCGCCCTCGATCTCAAACACCTCGATGAAGTTCAATTCGATCCCGGGCTTGTTTTCCGTGGCGAATCGAAGCGCGACTCCGTCCGCGGTACGGATGGCGGTCACAGTGCCTGGACCGGCACAGCTAGCAACCGCCAGAAGAAATGCAATCGGAAATACTCGCATGGGGGCGTCCGTCCAACGCCTTGCCGTTCAGCGGCGAGCCCGCCGCCGAGCCGGTTCGTTGATGTTACACCAATGTCCCGGCGGCGGGTCGTCCGCTGCAACGGCTTGTTCGACCGCTCTTTCTCCGATGCAACTCTCCTGGCGCCAGGGCGTTGGCCGCTAGAGCGCAGATGGTACAGCCGGCTGCAGTTTCGCCGCCGTGAGACCGCCACACGCCACCGAGATGGTGCGACCGTGCGCTTGCGTGATTGTTCCTTTCACCACCGCGACCGGTTCTACTGCCTGCTTCTCTTCGGGGCGTACCCTTCCCAGAAAGGGAAGGTCGGATTTGCCGGATTTCGACTTTCCAGCCTATCAGTCGCACCACCACCAGGTTCTCCGTGGCTTCACCTTCCCTGGCGTGATCGTGGAGTCGGTCGAACGCCTTGCCGTTAAGCGGCGGGCGGCCGTCTTCGGCCGACCGTCCGCTTCAACGGCTTGTTCGACAGCGCCGGCGGCAAACGCCGACACTGCCGACCGCCAAGACTCTGTGAATCTGTGTCCATGGGTTTAGAAAACGCTCCACCCGCACGCGAACGGGATGCGCTCGCCAGCCAAGCATGGCCATCGATAGCCGGCCAGCGAGTCCAGCCATGCCTGCTTTAGGGAGTCAGCAACACCGAAGATGGTGTTGTCGATGACTCGACCGTCCCCATCGAGGACGATATAGCCACCATCGACAATGCCGCTATCTGGACCTGGATCCGGAATTTCACCGCAATAGACATCATGGAACATGAGGTTGGCTGAGTTAACGACCTCATCCCAAAGCCTAGATTGGTCACACGATGAAACTGATGAGGAATCGCAACCGCAGATTTCTATGCCCGTATCGACGACGGCCGCATCGAAATCCTGCCCGGAGCTGCCTCCTTGAGATGGTGCGCCACCTTGGGACAAAGCTCCACCGATGGCCAATCCACCTGTGCCGGGAATTCCGCCTGCGCCGCTACTCGCTACACCATCGCTGCCTTGGCCTGAATCCCGACCACTCGTACGCATCCCGCTGCCACCGCAAGCAGCCAGGACTGCGATTGCAAGAATGCCTGACCTTCGTTTGATCAACTTCATTTGGAACGCTCCAAGTGTCCCGAGCTGTATCTTACACCTGCCAGCGCAAAGGTGGCTGCGACTGTCGAACGCCTTGCCGTTAAGCGGTGGGCGGCCGTCTGCGGCCGACCATCCGCTTCAACGGCTTGTTAGCCGGCTCTCTGCACATGCCGACGAATCCGCTGCCAGTCAATCTTCTGTTCATCGAATGTCCTGAGTGTGTTGCGAATACGCGCTCCGCAGTGATAGGTGGCGAAGGCGCGCGTACCGTTTGGCAGAAGCCTACCATCCCTTGTTTCAACCTCCGCACGAAATTCCGCTGCAGAGAGATCGAAGCTTTCAAGGATGGACTGGTAAGCGTGCTTGCCGAGGCCGACCACGACTTGCGGATGCACAATTTCGATCTGTCGACGAAGGTAGGGGTGGCATTTCTGGAACCAATTGCGGCTGACGCTTCCCTGTGCTCCGCCTGATTTGAGGCACAGGAGCGCATTTGTAAAGAACGCCACGTGACTCATTTTCGGGGCACCGTGCGGCGCAACTTCGACACCAGCAATGGCAAGCAACTCGACCAGTGCTCGGTTCGTGAAGCTATGGGCAAGACCGTGCCCAGCATTCTTGACGAAGTAGTTCACGTCACCCCAGTCTTGCCCAACGACCATGAGGGCGGCGTCAAGGCTGCCCTGCCACAGGGACCAAGGGCCAATCTGGTCCGAATCCAGCGAACCGTGATTGACGTCGGCGGGGTTGATTAGACCAGCGCACTGGTGGCAGGCCTTTCGGTCGGCGACCAGCGCCGCATATTTTTCGTCTTTGTCCATGAGTCCGGCTAACGCCTTGCCGTTCAGCGGCGCGGGCGCCGCACGAGCGGTTCGTTGATGTTACTCCAATTTCCCTGCGGCGACTGCGTCCGCTGCAACGGCTTGTTCGACGGGCGCGCTTACCACGGACCGTAGACACCAATGCCTCTCGCGGTGAATCGCTCCGTGCGCCCCACCCGTGCCTTGCCTTCGGCGGGAAAACACAAAGCGAATTCGTTCATCCGAGGATCCTGACCTCCCGGCACCTTGCCAGCAAGAAACTCCCGAGCGTCCGAAACCGGTCTTCCTCGACCGCCAGGCAATGTGAAGTAGATGACCCACTCGCTCCAACCCTCCGAGTTTGGGAAGAGACGAAGGCAGAAGGCCGTTTCGGTAAGCCCCATCTCAACGGGAATCTTACCACCAAGAGCGTAGACGCCGTCCAAGCGGCATTCGACCAGCCACGTTGCCGGGCTCAGGATGTCGGTCATTGTCGCTCCGTTTGCCGGCGGCCGAACATAGCTTGCGAACAGCGAAAAGATCGCCCGCGCGCGTGCCTTTCGGTCCAGGGCCCTATCGTTCGCGACCGCTCGAAGTGCTGCTGACGTCGACGTGCTGTAGGCCTGAGAGCCACTCCAACGCTCATTGACTGGCTGAGCCGCCCGCGTCCAGCGGGCGAAAGCGAGGAATGGTAGGCACGCGCAAACCGATGCAAGCAAAGCGCGGCGGGGAATGGGTACTCCGGGCGTCGGGTTCGTTGGTTCCATGGCTATCTCAGACAACGCTCGCTGAGGGGAGTTCCACGAAGATCCGCTCCGTCGAACGATGTGCCGTTCAGCGGCGACACCGCCGCGAGCGGCACATCAATCCTACACCGATTGCTCGCGGCGGGGTCGTCCGCTGCAACGGCCGGTTGGACAGCACTCCAACTGGAATTCGGCGCGACGCCACCCCCAGGCCGCGACCCTTGGTTCCGTGAGCTGGACGGGCGCCACCCACGATCTCTAACCGCGCTCGCCGCCTCCCGAAACTTCGGTCTGCCACTGGTCGTCGGCGCACCCGAGATTGCCGCCCACCACCGTCCGAACCCTCCACCACCATCAGCCCAGTCTGTCCAACGCCTTGCCGTTCAGCGGCGCGGACGCCGCACGAGCGGTTCGTTGATGTTACTCCAATCTCCCTGCGGCGACTGCGTCCGCTGCAACGGCCTGTTCGACGGTGACAACACGGATGCGGCCTTCCAGGCTACCTAACCTCGGGCGGATCAAGTCGAATGGTTAGTCGAACGACCAAGCCGCAGACCACGAACCAAACCGCAGTTCCGAGCGCGACGGCTACGCGGGGACCGAGGTGTTTGAGCAAGCCGAACATCAGCCCTAATCCGCAAATCGCGCCCACGACTATGCCAAGGAGACCGGACTCTACGGAGAGGCACGAACGCTCTCCGCAGTGAGAGCAAACGATGTCTCCGCCTGACCGCCCAGGTAGGTAGTCCCACCAGCGAAGGCGCGGCCTTTCCCCGCAGAAGGGGCAACTGTCTCTTGCGATTCCTGGGGGAGCTGCAGTCATCCGTCGAACGCCTTGCCGTTCAGCGGCGCGGGCGCCGCACGAGCGGTTCGTTGATGTTACTCCAATTTCCCTGCGGCGACTGCGTCCGCTGCAACGGCTTGTTCGACGGGCGCGCTTACCACGGACCGTAGACACCAATGCCTCTCGCGGTGAATCGCTCCGTGCGCCCCACCCGTGCCTTGCCTTCGGCGGGAAAACACAAAGCGAATTCGTTCATCCGAGGATCCTGACCTCCCGGCACCTTGCCAGCAAGAAACTCCCGAGCGTCCGAAACCGGTCTTCCTCGACCGCCAGGCAATGTGAAGTAGATGACCCACTCGCTCCAACCCTCCGAGTTTGGGAAGAGACGAAGGCAGAAGGCCGTTTCGGTAAGCCCCATCTCAACGGGAATCTTACCACCAAGAGCGTAGACGCCGTCCAAGCGGCATTCGACCAGCCACGTTGCCGGGCTCAGGATGTCGGTCATTGTCGCTCCGTTTGCCGGCGGCCGAACATAGCTTGCGAACAGCGAAAAGATCGCCCGCGCGCGTGCCTTTCGGTCCAGGGCCCTATCGTTCGCGACCGCTCGAAGTGCTGCTGACGTCGACGTGCTGTAGGCCTGAGAGCCACTCCAACGCTCATTGACTGGCTGAGCCGCCCGCGTCCAGCGGGCGAAAGCGAGGAATGGTAGGCACGCGCAAACCGATGCAAGCAAAGCGCGGCGGGGAATGGGTACTCCGGGCGTCGGGTTCGTTGGTTCCATGGCTATCTCAGACAACGCTCGCTGAGGGGAGTTCCACGAAGATCCGCTCCGTCGAACTACTATTCTCCCACGAAAAATAAGCAATATTTCTTCGATGGGCGTGCACCGTGGCGCCCAAAATCAATCGACGGACTCATGTGATTTCACGGGGTTGGCCACCCACGGTTCTGGGAGCGAGGCTGCGTTGCCTGTTGAATAAAACGGCCGGCTCCCTCCATGATGGGTCCCACAAGGCTTGCGGGTTGGGTCAGCGGTCGAGGGGACTTCGGACGCCGCTGGCGCCCCGATTCAGGACATGGGTGTAGATCATGGTCGTGCTCACATCTTTGTGGCCCAGAAGTTCCTGAATGGTGCGGATGTCATAGCCGTCTTCGAGCAGGTGGGTGGCGAACGAATGCCGAAGGGTATGTGGGGTCACTGGTTTGGAGATTCCCGCGACAGCGGCGGCTTTGCGGACGGCGCGCTGGATGACGGATTCGTGTAGGTGGTGGCGGCGAACCTCCTGCGTTGAAGGATCTGTATAGTTGCGGGTTGCGGGGAAGACCCACTGCCATATCCACTCGCGCGGGGCACTCGGATACTTGCGGTCAATGGCATCGGGCAGGGCGACAAAACCAGCTCCCAGGCTGATGTCTCCTTCGTGCTGTGTCTTGACGGTCTCCAGGTGCGAACGCAACTTCTCGACGACAGCGCCGGGCAGGACGGTTCGACGGTCTTTCTGACCTTTGCCCCTGCGAACGATGACTTCGCGCCGATTGAGGTCAATGTCCTTCACCCGCAATTGCAGAGCCTCGAGCAGGCGCAAGCCTCCACCGTAGAGAAGCGCACAGATCAACCAGACGGGACCATCGAGGCGCGCCAGCAAGTCACGCGCCTCATCCCGGCGAAGCACCACCGGCACATGCACCGGGCGCTTGGCATGCACCAAGTTGCCCAGCCACTCGAGTTCCCGACCAAGCACCTGCTGATAGAGGAATAGCAGCGCAGCCAGCGCCTGGTTCTGGGTCGACGAGCTGACCCTTGCCTCGGCCAAGCTAGACAGGTAAGCGCCAATTTCAGCTTCGGACATGCCGTCAGGATGCCGTTTGCCATGAAACAAAATGAACCGGCGAATCCATGCCACGTACGCCTTCTCGGTACGCGGACTGTAGTGACGGGCGCGAAGACCCTGCCGGACTTGCTCAAGCAAGCGCGGCGGTTTGGCCGGAATCCCGGCCGCCTGTCCCGGATCCGGCCGGACAAGGGGGATGATGGTTGCGGTTTGGTTTCCGTTTCGGGCATTGGGTTGCATAGGTAGCCAACGATGCGAATTCCGTGCCGGCGCTGGGAGTCGCTGGCGCTCTCAGGGGCCATGAGCCTCTACGCCGACGGATCGGCCGACGCGCAGGCCTATTGGGGTTCAGGGGTGCTGGTACCTACGAGCTGCAAGACAAGATCAGCCTGGCCGATTTCCGCGTGATCAAGCTCGGTACGCTCTACGACAACGGCAACGGATAGCTTGGCCCCACCTACTTCGCCTGCGCCGCGAAGTGCTCGCGCACGGCACTGGCTGCGGATTCGGTCATGCCGGCCACGGCCAGCAGCTCTTCCAGGGTCGCCTCGCCGACTTTCTTGAGGCTGCCGAAGTGGCGCAATAGCGCCCGCTGGCGAATGGGGCCGACACCAGGAATACTGGACAGGGCCGAGCGCAGGGTGCGGCGCTTGCGCAGGCTGCGGTGGAATCCGACGGCGAAGCGGTGGGCTTCGTCGCGCAGGCGGGCCAGCACGAACATCTCGGCGCTGGTGGGACCGATGGGAATGGGATCCTTGCCGTGGGCCAGGAATACGCGATCCGGTCGGTTCGTCGTGGGCCGCGGGTGTCGGGCCGCGGGCTCGGCGTTCGCCGTGGCTTCGGCGCTTGGCGTGGGTTCGCTGCTCGCCGCGGGTTCGGCGCCCAAATCGCCGGCCACCGGCTCGCGCGCCACCGGCTCGGACGTCTCGGATTCGCGCTCTTTGGCCAGTGCGACGATGGGCAGACCGGCGCCAGGACGAACGTCGATGCCCACGTCGCGGGCTGCCGCCAGCGCCACGCCAAGCTGGCCCTTGCCGCCGTCGACAACCAGCAGGTCGGGCAAACGCCACGGATCGTCGTCGACGGTCGACTCGCGCGCGCGGCGGAATCTGCGCGACAACACCTCGTACATGGACGCGAAATCGTCGCCGCCCGTGGCGCGCTTGATCTTGTAGGTGCGGTAGCGCGCTTTGGCCGGCTCGCCGTCCTCGAACACGACCATGGAGGCCACGGGATCCGTGCCCTGCACGTGCGAGATATCGTAGCACTCGATCACGCGCGGCACTTTGGCCAACCCAAGGCGCCGCTGCAATCGGGCCAGCGTGGTTTCGGTGTCCTTGCCGTGATCCCGCCGCGTGACGAAGCTGGCGGCGGCGTTCTTGCGGGCCAGCTCCACCAGCGCGCGGCGCGGACCGCGCTGGGGCACGAGGATCTCGACTTTCTTGTCGCGTTCTTTGTCGCGCTTCTCCGCCAGCCATTCGGCCTTCACCTCGGCGTCGGCGATGGAGAAGGGCAACAGCACCTCGGCCGGCGGTGTGGCCTGCAGATCGTAGAACAGGCCAAGAAAGCTCGACAGAATCTCGTCGTCGGGGAATTCCTGCTTGCCGAAAGAGAAGGCGCGGTTGCCCACCAGCTTGCCTTGGCGCACGAAGAGCACCACGATCTCGACGGCCTGGCCCGCGCGGTGAAAACCGAGCACGTCCTGATCGGCGAAGGTATCCAGCACCACCCGCTGCGATTCCAGCACCGATTCCAGGGCGCGTACCTGATCGCGTAGGGTGGCCGCGCGCTCGAAGGCGGTGCGGCTGGCGGCGTCCTTCATGCGCAGGCGCAGATCGTCGAGCAACTCGTCGTTTTTGCCTTCGAGGAACAGCCCCACGAAGCGCACCTGCTCGGCGTAGTCGTCGGGCGGCACGGGCAGCACGCAGGGGGCGAGGCAGCGTTTGATCTGGTATTGCAGGCACGGACGCTTGCGACTGGCCAGGGTGTGGTCGGTGCAGATGCGCAGCTGGAAATGACGGTTCACCACGCGCAGGGCTTCGCGGCACGCGGTGGCCGAATGGTATGGTCCATAATAGTGCGCGCCATCGTCGGCCATCTTGCGCACCACTTCGAGCCTGGGCCAGGCGGTGCGCGGATCCAGGCGCAGCACCAGGTAGTTCTTGTCGTCGGTCAGCTTGACGTTGAAGCGCGGCTGGTGGCGCTTGATCAGGTTGTTCTCCAGCAGCAGGGCTTCCTTCTCGTTGCTGGTCACCACGGTCTCGATGTCGCCCACGATGCCTTCCAGCAGGGGCACGAAGTCGCGGGTGTCGCCGCTGGCGGGCTGGAAATACTGGCGCACGCGATTGCGCAGGTTCGCCGCCTTGCCTACGTAGATGATCTTGCCCCGCCGATCCTTCATCAGATACACGCCGGGTTGGGTAGGCATCCGTTCCAGAATTTCGGCAAGCGTGCGCTGCGCTGGCGCCATCTCCGCATCGCGCAGCGTGGGCACATCGAAGGGTGGTTCGTCGATCTCGGACAAGACGATTGAGTCTAGCTAGTTTTTTCAACACAGAGGACACAGAGAACACAGAGGAAAGGCGTTCCCCGGATTCTGACTCCGAACATTCTTTCCACATCCTCTGTGTCCTCTGCGTCCTCTGTGTTTAAATCTTCCCATGCCCCCAACCTGGCGACGCCTCGTCGCATGTTCCCTTTTCGTGGTCGCGTTGCTCGCGCCCACGGGCTTTCGGCCCGTCCAGGCGGCGTCGCGGCCGGTGGCGTACCTGACTTGGTATGGCCAGTCCTGCTTTCTGCTCGAAAGCGCCAGCGGCGCGCGCATCCTCATGGATCCCATTCCGACCAACATCGGTTACCTGCCGCCCGCTGACCTGCACGCCGACGCCGTGACCATCAGCCACGAGCACCCCGACCACACCAACCTCGCCCTCTTGCAGGGCAAGCCACGCGTCCTGCGCGGGCTGACCGCCGACAAGAAGGGCTGGATGAAGATCGACGAGAGGGTCAAGGACATCTCCGTGCGCTCGGTCGGCGTGTACCACGACAGCAAGCGCGGCGCGGAGGCCGGACTCGACACGGTGTTCATCTTCGAAACCGGAGGCGTGCGCATTGCGCATCTTGGCGACCTCGGCCACCCTTTGACCGACCAGCAGATCTCGGCCATCGGTTCGGTGGACGTCGTGCTGGTGCCCGTGGGCGGCGCGCACCACCATCGACGCGCAAGAAGCCACGCACGTCGTGGATCAGATCCGGCCGCGCCTGATCGTCATTCCCATGCACTTCAAGACCGACGTCGTGACCATCAAGGAGCTGGCGCCCGTGGACGCCTTCGTGGCCGGCAGGACCAACGTTCGGCGCGAAAAGTGCAACCGCATCGCGGTCACCGGCCTACGCTACAAGCCCTCGGCCGAGGTCGTGGTGCTGAACTACAAGTAGCCAAGGACGGTATCTGCTGTCGGCTATCCCCACCCGCTCATGCCATAATGCGCGGGCATGAAACGTCGACGTTTTTCCGGCTTCTACATCCCCGCCCTTCTGATCCTTGCCGCCTTCGTTGGCGGCATGGTGGCCGCGCGTCCGCTCAGCGCCGGCCGGTTCGACCCCTACCACAAGCTCACCATCTTCACCAAGGTGCTCTCGTACATCGAGAACAACTACGTCGAGGACATCTCCGAAAGCGAGCTGATGTACGGAGCGGCCCGCGGCCTGACCGAGGTCCTGGATCCGCACTCGCGCTTCATGGATCCCGACGAATACGAGAAGCTCAAGCAGGAAACCGAGGGCAACGCCGAAATCACCGGTATCGGCATCGACCTGGAAAAACGCAAGCGCGGCTTCGTCGTCGTGTCGCCTATCGAGGGCTCGCCGGCCTGGCGTGCGGGCATCGAGACCGGCGACGTCATCGAACGCATCGACGGGGTCGAAGCCGGTCCGCTCGACTGGAACGACGCCATCGCGCGCATCCAAGGACCCGCTGGCAGCGAGGTCGTGCTTTCGATCAGTCGTCGTGGCCGCGCCCTCACCTTTCACATCAAGCGCGAAAAGTTCGAGGTCAAAGCCGTCGAATGGCGCATGCTCGCCGACGGCTACGGCTACATCAAGCTGCGCGTCTTCTCGTCCATCGCCGATGCCAAGGTGCTTGAAGGCTTGGAGGACATCAAGCGCCAGACCGACAAGACCGGCGGCATCAAGGGCATCATCCTCGACATGCGCCACAACCCGGGCGGGCTGCTCGACCAGGGCGTGAAGGTCGCCGACCGCTTCATCGCCGATGGCCTCATCGTGCGCACCGTGGGCAAGGCCGGCAAGGAAATGGATCGCCAGATGGCGCACAGCCGCGGCACCTGGCTGGGCTTCCCCATGGTGGTGCTGGTCGACGGGGCCACGGCTTCGGCCGCTGAAATCGTCGCGGGCGCGCTCCAGGATCACGAACGCGCGGTTGTGCTGGGCACCACGACCTTCGGCAAGGGATCGGTCCAGACCGTCATGACCATCGACGGCTGTGGGGCCAAGCCGTGCGGCCTCAAGCTGACCGTCTCGCGCTACTACACGCCCAGCGGCCGTTCGATCCAAGGCCAGGGCATCGTTCCCAACATCGTGGTCGACGCGACCGCGCCGCCCGCGGATGTCACCGACGGAGAAATGCCCAAGGAACGCAATTTCGACCGCCATTTGCGCAACGAGCAAGGCGAAAAGGCGGTGGAGGTCAAGCGTCTTTCCGACTACCAGCTTCAAGTCGGGCTCGACTACCTAAAATCTTGGGCCGTGTTTTCCAAGCAATCTGTTAAAAAGGGCTAGCCTTGCGGCGCCTACTGCGCCGCGTTGAACAAAGGAGAGCACGATGGTTTCCTGTCCAAAATGCGGACACCAGAATCTGCCCAGCGCAACGACTTGCTCCCAGTGTGGCACGCCCCTGCCCGCAGCCGTCCCCGGCGGCTATCCGGGCGGCATGCCCGGCGGCATCGACAGCGTCGAGGAATACGCCAGGCAAATGGCGGCCCGCGAAGCCGTTCGTAAGCGCAACCGGATGATCATCGGTGTCCTCGCCCTGGCCGTCATCGGCTTCGTCGTCTTCAAGCAGGTGCAAGACCGCAATCGCAAGGCGGCCGCGCAAGAGAAGCTGAACTTCGCCGAGAAATTCGTCGAGCTGGAGAAGCGAGAGACAGGTGCGTTCTGGAACTGCGTGATGGCCAGTGAAGTGGACATCGGCATGTTCCAGAAGGGCGAGCAGTTCCAGCAGCGCATCGAGTCCGCCTACTTCACCCAGCAGAAGACCTTCGCCGACTACCTAACCACCGAGTGCGTGCCCAAGATCGAGCGCGCACGCCAGGCCTTCGGCGGCCTGGGCGATATCCCCACCGAGCTTGCCGGCCCCATCGACAAATACCGCGAGTCCCTGCCCAAGTTGCAGTCGGGCCTCGAGGACTACGCCGAGAAGATCAAGGCGCGCGGCACAACCAAAGACACCGACCAGCTCATCCAAGAGCTAGGCACCGCCTGGCACACCACGCCCGATATCAACGCCGAGACCGCGGCCTACGAGAAGTTCCTCTACTGCGCCATCCCCGGCCTGGCCAAGATGAAGGACACGCAAGCGGTCCTCGAGTTCATGAGCGACGCCTGCTTCAAGAAGGATCCGGTGGCGTTCATGGATCGCGTGCGCAAGGACTGCGGCCCCATGCTGGTGGTCGCGGACAAAGAGGCAAAGGTCGATCCCAAGTCGGTCCCGACCTGGAAAGTCTCGCGCAAGCAGTTCGTCGAGGATGACATGCGCCAGCTGCAGGCCTGGGAAAGCTGCGGCAAGAAGTCGCGCAAGGGCAAGAAGAAGGAAGACCTCGAGAACTTCCTCACCGCGGTCAACGACTACATGACCGCGCGCTCGGCCGTGGCCTCCGCCGCCCGCGGCATCCAGGAAGCCGCCAAGTAGAAAATCCTTACTGCACCAGCGCCATCATAGGCGCGGGCACGATGCCCAGGCCGAGAACCAGCGCCGCCAGTAGCACCAGCACGATGCCGGTCGCGAGCGACGGGTAGCCTTCGCGACCGTCGGCGCGCTCGCGGAAGTACATGGCCACGACAATGCGCAGGTAGTAGTAGACGCTGACCACGCTGTTGAGCACGGCTGCGACTACCAGCCAGACGAGCTCGGGCCTCTCGACCGCGGAGCGGAAGAGGTAGAACTTGGCGAAGAAGCCGCCGGTGGGCGGAAAGCCGGCGAGCGAAAGCAGAAACAAGGTCATGACCAGGGCCAGCGCCGGTCGCTTGCGCGCCAGCCCCGACCAGTCGTCGACGTGTAGGCATTCGTCGCCCTTGCGGCCAACCCAGGACGCGACGGCGAAAGCGCCCAAGGTCGTCGCCGCGTAGGCCGCCAGATAATAGATCAGCGCCGGCTTCGCTGCGGCGACACCGAAGCCCAGCGCCGCCATGCCCACCAGCAAGTAGCCGGCGTGGGCGATGGACGAATAGGCCAGCATGCGCTTCACGTTGTCCTGCCGGATCGCCGCCAGATTGCCGAGGGTCATGCTGGCAAAGGCCACCAGGCCGATGACGCGCGCCCAGCCCGCGTGGCCGAGGGCCACCTGCGGCGCCGCGAAGGCCGCCCCGAAAAGTCGAAGCAGACCGCCGAAGGCGGCCGCCTTGATCCCCGCAGCCATGAAACCCGTCACCGGCGTGGGCGCGCCCTCGTAGGCGTCGGGCAGCCACATGTGAAAGGGCACGCCCGCCACCTTGAAAAGCAAAGCCGACAAGATCAGCAGCACGCCGACCATGAAGAGCGGATTGTTCCCCGCCTGTCCCGCGCGCGCGGCGATACCTGAGAAGGACAGCTCGCCGCCGGTCGTGCCGTACACCAGGGCCATGCCGTAGACGAAGAAACCCGTGGCCAGCGCTCCCATGAGGAAATACTTGAGCGCGCCCTCGGATCCCTTGCCGCTGTGGTAGCGACCAGCCACCAGAGCGTAGGCGGCCAACGACATGGTTTCGATGCCGATGAGCAGCGACAGAAGATGGCAGGCGTGAACCACCATGACCATGCCAGCGGCCGAGAAGAGAACCAGCGCAGGGAATTCGTCCTGCTCGAAGACGTGCTCGTGCGCAAAGGGGCGAAACACCGTCAGGGTCACGCCCGCGGTGGCGGCGATGATGAGATCGAAGACCAGGGCCATGCGGTCGGCCACCCACATCTCCGAAAACATCGGCTTCGCGCTGCCCGCTTGTGGTAGCGCCAGCGCGGCCACCACGACGACGGATACGGACGCCAGCACCGACAACCAGGTCACGGCCGCGCGGGCGCGTGCCCCGGCGAGCACGCCGAGCAGCAGCATCACGCAGGCCGCGCCGCCCAAGATGGCAAGCGGCGCCAGTGCGAAAATCGTGGACATTGCGCCCGTCACTTGACTGGTCATTTGACCGGTCATGGCTGACCCCCGCGCATATCACGCCGACTGGGCGGCGGTGCGAAGGGGCGCCGCGAACCGAATGAACCCATCATTCGCGCCGGCGCCTCGGGCCGGCTGCGCGACTCGGCGAGACGCCCGCGATAGTTTTCCACCATGGCGTCCACCGAGGCCGAGCTGCGACTCAAGATGGGGCCGGGCGCCACGCCCATGCCCAGCGCCAGCACCACGATCACGGCGAACACCAGCTTCTCGTTCCACGACAGGTCGCGCACCTTTTCGTCGCGATTCTCGGGCTTGTCGAGCGGACCGAGCATGACTTTCTGGAACATGGTGAAAAGGTAGACTGCGGCCAGGATGACCGCCGTGGCCGAGATGGCGGCCAGCAGCGCGGGATGCGCAAAGGCGGGGGGCACACCCAGCTCGTGCCACACCTTGCCCGCGTTGAAGGTGCCAATCAGCACCAGGAATTCACCCGGAAAGCCACACAGCCCAGGCAAACCGGCGGAGGCGAGAACAATGACCAGGAAGCACGCAGCGAACACGGGCATGCGCGCCCACAGGCCTCCGAAGTCCGACAGCTTGCGCGTGTGCCGCCGCTCGTAGAGGATTCCCACCGCCAGGAAAAGCCCGCCCGTGGAAACGCCGTGCGCGAGCATCTGGTACAGGCCGCCCTGGATGCCGGTCGCGGTGACGGTCAGAATGCCGAGCACCACGAAGCCAAGGTGCGAGACCGATGAATAGGCCACCAGCTTCTTGATATCGTCCTGGGCATAGGCCATGAGCGCGCCGTACACGATGCCGGCCACGGCCAGCCAAGCAATGAGCGGTGCGGTCTCGTCGGCGGCCAGCGGGAAGAACGGCAGCGCGAAACGCAGAAATCCGTAGGCGCCAAGTTTCAGCAACACTGCGGCCAGGATCACCGAGCCGCCGGTCGGCGCCTCGACGTGCGCGTCCGGAAGCCAGGTGTGCAGCGGAAAGAGCGGCACCTTGATGAGAAAGGCAAGCGCGAAGGCGCCGAAACACAAAAGCTGCGTGCCGTGCGGCAGGAGCAGTTTCGACCAGGTCGTGTAGTCGAAGGTCCACACTCCGCCAAGCTTGTGAACCGTGGCGGCCATGACCAGGATGGCGGCCAGCATGAGTAGCGAGCCGACCAAAGTGAAAATCATGAACTTAATGGCGGCATAGACCCGCCGCTCGCCGCCCCAGATGCCGATGATGAAATACATCGGTACCAGCATCAGCTCCCAGAACACGTAGAAGGCGAACATATCGAGAGCAAGAAAGGCGCCGATCATGCCCGATTCCAGCATCAGCATGGCCGCCATGAAGCCGCGATTGCGGTCGCGCACGAAGCCGGTAGCCTGGGGCGAAAGCAGTGTCACCAGCACCATCAGGGTGGACAGCATCACCAGCCACAGCGAAATACCGTCGACGCCCAGGTGGAAATGAATGCCCAGGGCCGGAACCCAGGCCCAATTCGTCTCCAGCTGGAACCCGGCCTGGGCGGGCTCGAAGGCCGCCAATACGAACAGCGATTGTAGAAAGGTGGCCAGCGCCACCGCGATACCGTAGCCGCGCAGCAGCTTCTGCTTGTTGCGCGGGAGCACGAGCGCCACGAAGGCGCCGACGAGCGGCAACAAGGTCGTGAGAGCAAGGCTGGTCATTGGCGTGTCTTTAGAGTGTCTTGGGCTTATCGGATCTCGACATTGCGCTTGATGGTTCGCCGGGTGTGCCAGCGCGCATCCTCGATGACGATACTGACGGTGTAGTTGGCCGGACCACTGAAGGTCCAGGTGGCATTCGGGGTTTTGCCCTGCCGATCGGCCACACCGTCGCCGTCGAAATCGAAGCTGTAGGTCAAATCGCCGCTGGCGGCTTCGGGATCGACCACGCTGGCCGCCACCGTGTTGCCCTCGATGAGGAAGCGGACCTCATCGGGAGCCGCCGGGCGCGCCGCGATCCACACCAAGACCGCCAGTCCGATGGCGAACACGGCCAGGTAGCGCTGCACATCGCCGGCCTGAAAGAAACGGAACACGCGGCCAGCCAGATCGGCCGCGAAGGCCCAGCCGCCAATCAGGATCTTGTCGATGAGGACGCGGTCGACAACCTGGAACACCAGGCGGCAGAATGCCTGCAGCGGGCGAATGATGAGGAACCCGTAGAGCTCGTCGATGCGGAACTTGTCGCGCGCCAGGGACAAGAGGCCGGGGAATTTTTGCGCGAAGGCGTGCGCGGGCGAGCGGTAGCCACCGCCGTAGAAGACGTACGCCAGCCCGATGCCAGCCAGGGCCGTCAGCGTCGCAAATCCCATCACCATCCACTCGGTGCGATGGGCGATCTCCAGGGGCGCGCCGACGGCGGGCTCAAGCCAGACCGCCAGCGTGCTCTCGCCATGCTTGCCGAACAGCTCGCGAATGGCGGGCGGAACGCCGACGAAGCCGGAAAGAATCGCGCCTGCGGCCAGCACCACAAGGGGGAACACCATGGAGGCAGGCGATTCGTGAATGTGATGTTGCGTTTGCTCGTCGGCGCGGCACTCGCCAGTGAAGACCAGAAAATAGAGCCGCGACATGTAGAAGGCGGTGCCGAGCGCGGCCACGACCAAGATGGCGCCCACCAGCGGACCCACCCACGAAAGTCCGTGGCCGTAGATCTCGGTCGCGAACGCACCGTCGAGAATGGCGTCCTTGCTGAAGAAGCCCGAGAAAATCGGGACGCCGCAGATGGCGAGCCAGCAGATCTGGAACACCCGCGTGGTCCACGGCAGCTCCTTACCCAGCCCGCCCATCTTGGTGATGTCGCCCGATCCGCTCATGGCGTGCATGACCGAGCCGGCGCACAGGAACAATCCCGCCTTGAAGAAGGCGTGCGTGAAAAGGTGGAAAATGCCGCCAGCGAAATTGCCCGTGCCCACGCCCACGAACATAAAGCCGAGCTGACTGACAGTGGAATAGGCCAGCACCTTCTTGAAGTCGTTCTGGGCAAAGCCGATGATGGCGGCGAACAACGCGGTCAGCGCGCCGACCACGGCCACGATGGCCAGTGCCGCCGGGGCCAGCATGTAGACCGCCGACATGCGCGCCACCAGATACACACCGGCGGTGACCATAGTCGCGGCGTGAATCAGGGCCGACACCGGCGTGGGGCCGGCCATGGCGTCGGGCAACCACACATAGAGTGGAATCTGCGCCGACTTGCCCGCCGCGCCCACGAACAGAAAGACCCCGGCCCAGAACGCAACCGACTGCCCGAGCCACAGCGGCGCCGCCAGAGCGCTGCCTTCGCGGGCCGAGCCTAAAATCGCGGGAACGTCGAGCGTGCCTGTGGCACGGAAGAGCAGGAACATGCCGATCAAGAACCCGAAATCGCCGATGCGATTGGTGATGAACGCCTTCTTGCCCGCGCTGGCATTGGCGTGCTCTTTGTACCAAAAACCGATGAGCAGGTAGCTGGCCAGACCCACGCCCTCCCAGCCGATGAACACCACAGGTAGGCTGTCGCCCAGCACCAGCATCAGCATGGCGCCGCAGAACAGATTCAAATAGGCGAAGAAGCGCGGGTAGTCCTCGTCGTGGGCCATGTACCCGGCCGAGTAGACGTGGATCAAAGTGCCGATGAAGGTCACCACCAGGCACAGAAGGCCCGACAGTGCGTCCATGCGCAGCGCCAGATCGACGTCGACGCTGCCCGCGGAGAACCAGTTGTAGACCAGCTCGGAAATGCCACCCTGGTGGACCGAGGCGGGCAAACCGAAGAAGAAGGCGTCGGCCGAGACCACGAACGAAGCGAACACGGCCAGGCTAGCGATGGTCTGCACGACCGAGCGCGAGTAGCGTCGCCCGAACAGAATCAAATACGCCGCACCGAGAAGCGGCAAGAGCGGAATCATGTGCAGGTGTGAAAACATGATCAGTTCCGCAGCTCGTTGATGGCGTCGAGGTCGATCTTCTTGCGCGAGCGATAGACCGACACCACAATCGCCAGGCCGACCGCGGCCTCGGCCGCCGCCAGTGCCATGACGAAGAACGCGACGACGTGGCCCTTCTGGTCGCCCAGCCCGCGCGCAAAGGTCAGCAGCGCCAGGCTGCCCGCGCCAAGCTGCAATTCCAGGCTCATGAGCACGAAAAGCGCGTTCCGCCGCAGGAGCGCGCCCGCGGTCCCGATGAAGAACAGCGCCAGCGATGCCAAAATATAGTAGTGGCCGGGCATTAGGCCACCCCTCCGCCAGTTCCTGCGTCTTTGGGCCGCGTCGGCCGGGCGATCAAAACGCCCGCAACCACGGCCGCCAGGAGCAGCAGCGAAATCGCCTCGAAGGGGAAGAGAAAATCCGTGAACAACAGCCGGCCGATCGATGCGACGTTGCCGTAGCCGGGAATGGGCAGCGTGATGGCGGTGCCAAGGACGTCGGTCTGGCGCTCGCGCACCACGATCCAGGCCACGCGGTAGAACAGGTATCCGGTGGCCAGCACGCCCGCGGCGCGCACGAACAAGCCGCGCAGGGCGATGGGATGTTCGTCGTCGCGATTGACGATCATGACCGCGAAGATGAACAGCACCATGATGGCGCCTGCGTAGACGAGAATTTGCAGGATGGCCAGGAAGTGCGCCGACAGCGTCGCGTACAGCCCGGCCATGGCGCAGGAAGTGCCAACCAGGGCGATCAGCGCGGCCACGGCGCTCTTGCGCGTGATGGTGACGAGCGCACCGCCCAGCACACCCACGGCGAAGACCACGAAGGCGATCTTTTCGAGGACACTCGGCCCGGCAAGCATGACGTTCATGGCCCTGTCCTCCCAGCCTTGCCGGCTTCTAGCTTGGCCTCGAACTCGGAGCGGAACTTGGTGAGAAAGCCGAGCATGGGCCAGGCCGCGGCCTCGCCCAGCGGGCAAATGGTGTTGCCGGCGATACCGCCCGCGATGTTGGCCAGGAGGTCGACGTCGCCCGGCCGGCCCTCGCCCTCGGCCAGGCGCGAGCACACGCGCGCAAGCCAAGCCGTGCCTTCGCGGCAGGGCGTGCACTGGCCGCACGATTCGTGCGCGTAGAAGCGCATGATGGTGGCGCAAAACGCGACCACATCGGTGGTCTCGTCGAAAATCACCACGCCGCCCGAGCCAGCCATGGTCTTAAGCCGCTTGCCTCCGCCCATGTCGAAGGGCACGCCGGGCTTGATCTCGACATCCTTGATACGGGCGTCGGTCATCAGGGCGTCGAATTCGATGGGCACATCGATCTCGCTGGCGTCGAGCGCTGGCATCGAGCTGCCGCCCGGGATGATGCCCTTGAGGCGCCGCCCGCCCAGCATGCCGCCGCAGTATTCATCGATGAGCTGGCGGAACGGGATGCCCATGGGCAGCTCGAAAACGCCGGGCCGATTCACGTGCCCCGACACACTGAGCACGCGCGTGCCGCCCGACCTGCCCATGCCGAGCTTCGCGAAGGCGGCCCCGCCGCGCATCACGATGTCGGGGATGTTCATCAGGGTTTCGACGTTGTTGACGATGGTGGGCTGACCGAAGAGGCCGCGCACCGCCGGGAAGGGCGGCTTCATGCGCGGCCAGCCGCGCTTGCCCTCCAGCGAATTGAGCAGCGAGGTTTCCTCGCCGCAGATGTAGGCGCCGGCGCCCCGGTGCACCGTGATGTCGAGCGCGTACGAGCCCGCGACGGTGTCGAGCGCTTTGCCCAGTAGCCCGGCGGCATAGGCCTCGTCGACGGCGGCTTGGGCGATCTTGGCCTCGCCGGCCAGCTCGCCGCGAATGAAGAGGTAGGCGTGCGTACAGCCGAGGGCGTAGGCCGAAACTGCGATGCCTTCCACCAGCAGGTGCGGATCGCCGGCCATGAGCACGCGATCCTTGAAGGTGCCGGGCTCGGATTCGTCGGCGTTGACCACCAGGTAGACCTGTTTGGCATCCTTGGGCAGAAAGCCCCACTTCATGCCGGTGGGAAAGCCTGCACCGCCGCGGCCGCGCAGGTTCGAGGCCTTGACCTCGTCGACCAGGGCCGTGCGCCTCATGGCCAGGGCTTTCTTGAAAGCCTGCCAGCCGCCGCGCGCTTGGTACGTGGACAGGTTGCGAATCTCGGGCACGCCGATGTTCTTGGTGACGATCTTTTCGCCCGGTGTGCTGCGGAAGGCGCCCAGGGCATCGATGAGCGGGAAGCCGTTCGGGTGCGCGCCCTGGGGCGCCGGCGCCTTGCCGAGGTCGTCGAGCAGTCGATCCAACTTCTCGACGGTAAGATGCCGGTGACGCGTGTGACCATCCACCAGCGAAGCGCCCCCGTCGCAGCCGATCATGTCGTCGTCTTCGTCCAGGCTGAACTGCCCATCGGGCGTGGCCTGGCCGGGGCGAATGCCCAGCCGCTTGTGTACGTGCTCCATCGCGTCGTAGCCCGAGCGCACGACACAGCCGATGTTGCTGCACACGTGCAGCCGGTGGCGCGCGGGCGGCGTGCGGCGAAACATCGTGTAAAACGTCACAACCCCGAAGACGTGCGACAGCGGCAGGTCGAGCAAGCGCGCCGCAAGGTCGAGCGCCTCGTCAGAAAGATGACCAACTTCATCCTGAATCAGGTGAAGGACAGGGATCAGCGCAGCCTGCGAATTGGGATAGCGCCCGCGCACCCGGTTGATGGACTGTTGAGTTTGGGGAGAGAGGTCGATGGCCATTGGCCTAGGCACAGCACTTTGAGATGCGAAAGGCCGTACGTCAACTCCCATGGGCACGGCATCGCAATCGAGATCGTTGGCGCATCATGGCCAAGGTGAGGCTGCCGAAGGTTGGAAGATTAGTAGACCGGCGCGCGCCTGTTTTGAATCAAACGCGTGCTTCGCGGGAGGGTTTGGGAACCCGCCCAGGGTTCCCATAACACGCCCAGGGTTCCCATAACAATCGACTAGCCCGCCTTCGCCAAAGAGCTGAATGCAGACTGTCTAGCCAAGCTCGTCAGTGTCCCGATCATGGTGAATCATGCGGGCTAGAATATCCATTTGGCCACGGCGTCCCCGGCCGCCCCGGCCACGAAACACGCCACCAAGGTCAGGCCGACGTTCAGGGCGGCGAGCGCGTAGGCCCCTTGCTGGGTGTACCGGTAGGTCTCGTAGTCGAACGCCGAGTAGGTGGTGAAACCGCCCATGAGTCCCGTGGTCAGGAACAGGCGCAGGGTCGGCGAGATCACGTTCGCAGTGATTCCGAGGTGCATCATGGCGCAGATGAGGAACGATCCGATCACGTTGACCGCGAGGGTGCCAAGGGGAAAGGCGGTGCCGGTCGCGCTTTGCACGAAAGTGCCGAGCAGATAGCGCGCGCCACTGCCGATGGCTCCGCCCAGGGTGACCACGAGAAACTGCGACATCGCCTTTCGTATAGATCGGGGAAGAGCGACAAGCCAAGCAGAAGCACTCTGGCCGCCGGCCCGCAAGCGTGTCGTTTATGGCCTTCAGGCGCGACCGGGTTCCGCCGATTACCAGTTGGAGAATGCATATCCGGATTCTCATCGTGGACGAGGACCAGGGCACCCAGGCGGCGCTCGTTCGCGTGGTCATGTCCCTCGGTTACGAGGGCGTACCTGCGGACAGCGTCACCCAGGCGCAAGAAGCCCTTTCGGGAAAACCCATCGATCTGTGCGTGGTTTCGCTGGGGTTGCCTGCGGAAGCCATCCGCAACATCCTGGCCACAGCCCACGCGCGCAAGAGGCCCATCCCGGTTGTGGCACGCATCGCAAGCGCCACGGTCAGGGAGATCGTCTCCGCCTTCCGCATGGGCGCGCTGGACTTCCTCCCACGCCCCTTCCCCGACCAGCTGTGCGCCGAGGTGGTCGAACGCGCCCTAGCCGAACGCAGCCGCACGTCGTCGCCCTTGCGCACGTGCGGAGTCACCTTGGTCGGGGATCACCCAGCCATGCACGTGGTGCTCGAACGCGTCGACCAGGTGGCAGATTCCGTCGCCAGCGTACTCATCCGCGGCGAGGAAGGCACAGGGAAAGAAGTCGTGGCCCGCATCATCCATGCATGCAGCGCCCGCCGTGGTGGCCCCTTCGTCACGGTTCGCCTGTCCGGCCGCGAGGCCCATCCCACATCGGGCGAGCTGTTCGGGGTCCTATCCGCGTCGGACAACGGACTCATCAATCAAAACCAGAGCAAATTGGCGCAAGCCGAGCACGGCACGCTCTTCATCGACGAAATCGCGAACCTCTCGCGCGAGCTGCAAATCGGTCTTCTGCGCCTGGTTCGCGATCCGGGTTCGCGCACACGAGCCGATGTGCGTATCGTTGCGGCCACCTCGCGCAGCCTGGAAACGGCGGTGCGCGACGGCACCTTCATCGAAGATCTCTACTACCGGCTCAACATCATTCCCATCGAGATTCCGCCGCTGCGCGAGCGCCTGGAGGACATTCCCATTCTGGCCGAGCACTTCCGTCGGGCAGCAAACGCATTTCACAGCCGAAATACCCCACCCTTTCCGCCCGACCTACTCGTGCGCCTGAGCGAATGCCCATGGCCGGGCAACGTGCGCCAGCTGGAAAACGTCGTGGATCGTCTGGTGGCCTCGGCCAAGGATCGCGGCGTCTCTGTGTACGACCTACCGGCCAGCTTGCGCACAGACGTGAAGTCGCTCGGAACCGCCATCGTCGATTTGCCACCTCATGGCCTTGACCTGCGCTTGCTTCTCACGCAACTAGAAGACAGGCTCATCGGCCAAGCCCTCGAACGCACCAGCGGGAACAAGAATCGTGCCGCCGAGCTGCTCGGCATGAATCGGACCACGCTGGTTGAAAAACTGCGCCGAAGAAACGTGGCCTGATTCATCGGTCTTCCGATCGTCAGCGCCATAACACTATTGGGACTCTTCGTCACCTGGTTGACGGTTTGAAGGCCAAGCAAATGTCATTTGGCTGACGATCTGGAGCGATCTGAAAACCGAGTGCCAGGAAGATGGCCTACTTGGCTCGACCTATACCGTGGCACGGCGCCTGCACTCCGCTCCCGCATGCGAACAGCAAAGCGGACCAAGGTTGGCAAGCAGCGAAAGCGGCCCGGACCCACCAAGCCGAAGAGGGCCGCGCGCAAACTGTCCGCAAAGGCGCTGGCGAGTCGACGAAAGGTCTACGCCGCGAAGTTTTTCCCCTACATCGAGAAGGTCGCCCGCCGCCTCGCGCGCCGACTTCCCGCCCACGTCGAAATCGACGATCTGGTTTCGGCTGGCGTGATCGGACTCATGGAAGCCGCCGAGCGCTTCGACCCCAAGCGCGTGGATCGCTTCGAGGCCTTCGCAGAGTTCCGCATTCGCGGAGCCATGCTCGACGACTTGCGCGCACGCGACACGCTTTCGCGCGACATGCGCCGCTTGTCCAACGAGCTGCGCGAGGCCACGCGCAAGCTGGAATCGGAGCTCGGCCGCTCGCCAGATCAGACGGAATTGGCGCAATCCCTCGGTCTCAAGGTCGACGAGCTCTACACGCGTCAGCAGAAGCTGTCGGGCTCGTCCGTGGTCGGCATCGACGACGCGGGCCCGGATTTTCTCGAACGCACGACCGACGCCAACTCGCCCGACCCGTTCGAGCTCACCGCCCACCGCGAGGCGCTGGCGCGTTTGGTTTCCGGCATCGACGATCTGCCCGAGAAGATGCAACAGGTTCTCTCGCTCTACTACTGCGAGAATATGAATCTCAAGGAGATCGGAGAAATCCTGGGCGTCACGGAATCGCGCGTTTGCCAAATCCACGGCGAAGCGACCCGCCGCCTGCGCGAATCCCTCTCGGATATCGAGGACGCGGTCGCGGCCTAGGCCTTCAAGTTCGGCACAATCATTGGACTTTTACGAAAGTTCAGAGAATGGCTTAAGGTTTTCGGCTGGGGGCCCGATGTGGTTGTGTATGGCACCATTGGAACAACTGCAGCGACGGAAAGCGCCCGCAAAAGCCCCGCTCGGCATGAACGCCGACGCGGTTGCTCGGCAAATACGAGTCCAGCATCTACGACAGCTGGTCGCGAGCGGCACGTACAAGGTCAGCCCACAGCGACTGGCGCTCAAGATCCTGGTCAAGGCACTTCGCGAACGCAGCTAGAAAAGCGCGAGTTGGCGCGGACGCGCCCGCTTCGCGCTGCTCGCACAAGTTCGACCATCAAGCGACGGCGATGCGCGTCTCTCGCGCTCGACCAAATTCGACCATAGTCGCACGGGGGCCATGGGCAGCGGCCGTCCCTCGGACGCGGCCTCGGAAATCCGACACTGCTCGTCCAGCCGCCGCAAGGCCGCGAGCTTGGTGCTTTGGTCGACCTTGGCCCGGTCCACCGCGCAACGAAGCACGCGCAGGGTCTCGTCATAGATCTTGAGCGGAACCGGGAAGGGATGGCCGTCCTTGCCACCGTGAGCGAATGAGAAGCGCGCTGGATCCGTGAATCGGCTCGGCGCCCCGTGCACGACTTCGGCGACCAGCGCCAACGCCAGCAGCGTGCGCTTGCCGATGTTCGGGGTGAGCAGAAGCTCGGGGAAGCTCGACGGACCAAGGCGAGCTGCGACCTGCAGAGCGGCGCCGAGACGACGCAGGTCCAGGTTCTCCGCGCGCACCTCATGGTGACTCGGCATGGTCAGTGCGCGCTCGACGCCCGCAACCACACGCACGGGATCGGACAGTGCAAGCTCGACGGTCCGTGACCGCGCGTCCGCCGCGGCCCGATCGGTCAGGTTGACGATGGGAAACGGTTGCGGCTCACCCTCGATCGCGTTGTGCGGCTCCTCGACGAATGAGCCGGCCCGCTCCCACAGCCAGTGATAGCGCCGGGCTTGCCGCCGCTCGGGATTCATTCCCTGCTGCACCACCACCCACTTGCCGTCGTCGCTCACCACGAAGCTGTGCAGGTAGAGATCGAATCCGTCCTGAACGGCCGCGCTGTCGACCTTGGCCACGAGCCTACTGGCGCGCACGAGCGCGGGAGCGTCGATGGAAATCCTTTCGCCGAGCGCCAGCAGCTCGTCGGGCGTGCGCCGCGAATGCCGGCCGCGTCCGCCGCACACGTGAATGCCAAGCTCGTCTGCCACCGGAGCCAGGCCTCGCTTGAGCGCGCCCAGCACGCTGGTGGTGATGCCGGACGAGTGCCAGTCCATGCCCATCACGCAGCCCAAGGACTGAAACCAGAAGGGATCGGCAAGCCGACGCAGAACTTCGTCGCGTCCGTATTCGAGCACCAGGGCTTCGACGATGACCCGCCCCAGGCTCGCCATGCGCGACGCCAGCCACATGGGCACGCGCCCACCGTGCAGGGGCAGATCGGCCGTGCCCGTTTTCATAGGAAAGAACCCTGGGAGGGTTCTTTCGAACTCCCGCGACGAGTTCCGTCGGGCAAAGCCCAACTCCACTCACGCGCCTTCATAGGAAAGAACCCTGGGAGGGTTCTTTCGAACTCCCGCGACGAGTTCGAACTCCCGCGACGAGTTCCGTCGGGCAAAGCCCGACTCCACTCACGCGCCTGGCTACTCACCTGAGAAGCGCACGTAGGTGTGCTCTTCGCCGACGGTGGCCGTGACCACTTTGAGGATAGCCTCGCAGTGCGCCTTCACATCGGTTTTGGCGGAGCCGCGCAGCCGTTTTTCGAGCTCGGCGATGACGAAGGGAATCTGAATCTGGTTGAAGAGCGTGTCGCCGAACGGGTCGACGAAGCGCAAACACGGCGATGTGCCATCCTCCCGCTCGGGGAGCAGCTTCTCGGTCAGGTTGTTGTCGTCGAGGACTTCGTCTTGAACTTCGCCTGATTCGGTCTCCACGCGCACGTCAATTCCCATGGTTCCTCCCAACCTTGAGTTTTGCTCGTCACCTGATTCTCACTATACGTTCGTTCAGCAAGCCCCGCAAGAAGTGGCGGCCGGGGAATCGCGGTTGCATCGCCAAAATTCCCGGGCGATCTGTGAGAAAAAAGCGTGACTTTCGGACCACACATAGCCCACGGAGCAGCGCGCGCGCCTGGCGCAAGCCCGTAGAAATAGCTAGGCCGTCACCGCGTGCACGCGCGGCACGAAAGCTGCTACCGTCAGCCCGCATGCGTACGCAAGCTGCTTCCCGCTCTAGCGATGGATTCCGTCAGCACAGGCAGATTTCCACATTCGTGGTTTTCGCAGCGTTCCTCTCCTATGCGTGCGGTGGGTGTTTGTCGAACGAATACGTGATCTCCAAGCCCGAGCTGGCGCGCCTGGCGCAGCTGCCGCCCGAGCAGCGCGGACAAAACGTACAGATCGTGCAGAACATCGGCGACCGGCGAAGCGACGCCATCGACACGACCCAGCCGCCTCCGCCGCCTCCGGGATACGCGCAAGGCCACGGCTATGGGCCGCCACCCGAGGGTTACGTGGAGGAAGGTCCGGAGTCGCACGTTGGCGTGGGCGTCGGTGTCATCATTGCGCCCTTCCCTCCCGTGCCAATGGGGGGATCGCCAGGCCCCGGAGCCGCCGGGCCACGCGCGCTGCCTGGCCCCCGTGGGCCCGTCGGTGGCGTACCTGGCCGAGCCGCGCCCACGACGCCGGGTGGCCCCCGATCGCCCACCGCGGGCGGAAACAAGCTCGGCGGGGGCAACAGCAAGAACGACCTCGCGGCCCTTATCATCGCCGTCGCCCTGGTGGCCACCGTCGGGATGGCCGCTACCGAAGGCGCGCGCTACGACGGCAGCGTGGCGATGTATCCATGGCAGCCCGTTCACCTCAAAGACGCTGGCGGCCAGGAACGCGAAATTCCCCTGGCGCAGATCACGCCCGCCGACGTTGCTTCAACATCGCAGGCCGTGGTCATGGACGACGAGGGCTGGGGCTTCATGCGCCTCGGGCGCCGGCCGCTCGATCGTCAGGGTTTCGCCTTCAAGATGGACCTGGGCGCGCTGCACTCGTCTACCTCCGCACTTTCCGCCAACGGTTTCGGAACCAATATCCAGTTCGGATATTTCCCCCATCGCACCTTCGGCCTGCTCGGCGCGTGGGCGTTCTCGGCTGGCTCGGACGCGGATGGCAAGTCGTACTACCGAAACAACCTGGCCATCGAAGCGCAGGTTTTCCCGACGAGCGTTTGGCGCCTGCACCTGGGCGGTTTCGGGCACGGAGGCGTGCAATACGCCGACGACGCGGGCGGCGGCACGCGCAGGGGAGCCGCCTTCGGTGGCGGCCTCATCCTCGAGCTGGCACTCACCACCCGCCTCGCGCTCACCGCGCGCGCCGACTACACCTCCGCGCATGTGGCGCCGGGTGGCGGCTGGGCAGGAACCGAAATGTTCACCGCCGGCGTCGCGGTATATTGAGAGCACTTGGATCGTCGCTGAACCTGAATATTCACTTTCACGCCGTCGTGATGGATGGTCTACGCCAAGCAGCCTAGCAGAAGCATGCTCTTCCACCCGCTGCCCGCACCCAGCAACGAGGACATCGCGCGGCTGGCGCGTGCCGTGCGGATACGATTCAGTGAAGGCAAAATGGGGCTTGTTCCTATCCACGATAGCGAGCCCTGAGAAGACCTACGCCACTCCCGATCCCGTCCAGGGTACTGTGGTCCACGTTCGGACTCCGCACGCAACGACCCTCGGTGAGGGATCATCGCAATCGTACCCAGCGCTCAACGAGGCACGCGCAGGATCTGCTGGCTTCCCGTCATGATGAACAGGTGGGTGGCGTTGAGGGCAAAGCTCCTGGGATCTTCAAGGGTGTGGACAATCGTGGTTTGCCCTGAGCCATCCGTCGCGGCCCGCATGATGTTGTTGCAGGTTTGGCTCCCCGTGACCCAGTAGACCTGTCCGCCGGCAGCCGCAATCGGCCCCATGGGGGTCGCGCTCTGTTGGCTCTGGAAAGCGGTCGCCGTACCTCCCCCGGCCGGCATCTTCATCACATTGCCGCCGTCGATGTAGAAAAGGTAGCCGCCGTCGAAAGCAGGTCCGCTTATTCCTGCGTTGTTCGAGGCCAGGGTCACAAGTGCGCTGGTACCACCGTCCGTGCCGCCGTCGACCGGCGAGCTCGCCTGCGCGTCGAGCGGAATGGACAGTAGAGAATCCTGTACCGGCGTGACCTGGTCGGTGAAATAGATGTGCCCGTTCGCCAAGACGAAGGAGTCCGGGGCTACGTTGCCAACCAGCGTGGTGACCGTTCCACCAGCGATGGGAACGCGGTCGATCTCGACGAGGTTGGCGTCGTAGTAGTAGACGTAGTCACCCGCCAAGGCGACATACCAGGGGCTGATGATGCCAACGAGCGTGACCGGGGCACTGCTGCCGTCGAGCGGCATCTTGGCCACGCCATAGGGCTTGTTGAGGCCGCCCTCGGTGAAGTAAAGGGTGGTGGCATCCACGGCGAGGTTGTTGAAGTTGTTGTCCGTCGAGGTGCGATCGAGGAGGACCTTGTCGACACCGTCACTGAGAGTCACGCGATGGAGGGTGCCTTTGTTTGCCCAGTAGAGCGCGCTGTCGGTCACCACCATGACGTACGGATCGCCGGACGCCACGAGCAATTCGACCCCGTCGGGAAACGGCGCGGATCCAGCAACGAAAGGACTGTCATAGCCCCACGGGTCGATGCCAGGGCAAAGCCTCGGGACCTCGGGTCCCCCGGCTGGTGCGGTGTCCTTGCCGGCGTCCGCGCCGGATGCAGGCGCATCCGCAACGCGGTCCGACCCGGCGTCGGCAATCGGTGCATCGCCCGGTGGGCTTGCATCGGCGGTTTGCTTCGAGCCGCTCGAGCAGCCCACGGATGACATGGTCAGGGCACCCATGAGGAAGAAGACCCAAGCGCCACGGGATTTCATTGGGGGCATGCTACTAGACTGCATCATTCACCACAAATCGCCTCAGTTGCGGTCCAGCTTGACTGGCATCAGCGCGAAGCCGCCGGTCGCGTCGCCCATCGCGTACAGGTGCCAGACATCGCCGTCTGCGAGCTGCGTGGGCGGCGTGCTCGCAATCAGGCTGCCCTGACAGTTCGTGCCGTCGCCGGCATAGAGCGAGAACTGATAGGTGCCGACCGTCAGACGCTGATAGTACCCCTGCTGGCTGCGATCGACGCATGCTCCAGGACTAATGCCGTAGTCCACCACCGGGTAGGCACCCGCGATGGCATAGGTGACGTAATCGACGTGGGCGTATCCCGACGGCGGCGTGAGTCTCGGGTCGGCATCCGCAACCATCATGTGCTCCCAGTCCGAGGGCGGGCCAACGAAGTACGAAAAGATCGTGTGCTTGCCGGTGTCGGAGGCCGCGATGTGGAAGTTCATCGAGTCGGTCATGCTGACTTCGTACATTGCCGGATCGGCACCAGCCGGCACGTACCAGATGATGGTGTTGTTCCCCGTGCCGTTGGGCACCTGGATGAAGTCGGTCAGTTGGCCGTAATTGAGGTGCCGGTAGACGGAATACCACGACCAGTCGGAAAGCTGGGTCCACAGGTCGAACGCGCCCCGGCTCCCGCCGTTGTCGAAGACCTGAAGGAAGCGCATCTGGGTCATGGCTGGCGGGGCGGCGTCCGCGTTGGTGTTCTTGCCACCGGCTCCGCCACTGCCCGTAGTGCCGCCAGCGCCTGCACCACCTTGTGCCACACCTCCGCTGCCGGCGTCGCCCACTGCCGAGGTGGCCACGCCGCCTCCCGTTCCGCCGCCGCCACTGTCAGCTCCCGATCCGGGCGAGCTACTCTTCGAACAGCTCGCTGCGACCATCGCCAGCGCCAGCAGAAGCATGTGTACCGTCGACCTTGCCCTCATGAGGTCCGATTCTCGCGCTCGCGGCCGCGGTTGTCTATATCTGGATCCCGTAGTGCGGACCACGATCCCACCGCGGTCGGCGCGATCTTGGCCGCGGAGAACGAGCGGGCGAACCCGAATCGGGGCTCGCGGAGAGGCGCCAAGCCGCAAGCTCCTCACCAAGAACGCGATGAGGTACATTGTTGACAGAGTTCCCGATGACAACGTCCCAACCTGACTACGCGGTTTCGGCTCGACTTGTACAGGTCTTCACCCTAAGCCTGTTCGCCGCTGCCTGCGGCGGCCACCAAGCGGCATCCTCTCCGTTGGCGGCTCCGTCGAAACCGGCTTTTCGCGTTGGCCTCTGCACCGAGCCTCCCATCCATTTGAAAGGGCCGCCGGGTGCTCGGCAGTCGCGAGGTTGCGTGGTGACCTTCACGCAGGAGCTAACCGATCCGGCCACCCTCCGCCAGCTGGGCGCAAGCCGCGTCGAGCGCCGATACCTCGTGTACGTTCCGCCTCATCTGCCGTCGAGCGCGGCGCCGGTCGTGTTCGTGTTCCCGGGTCGATCAACCAGTGCCGAGGCCGTCGCCTTCTACACGACGGGCACGCGCTTCGAGAGCCTGGCTGATCGCGACGGCTTCATCGTCGTGTACGGAAACGGTCTGCCGAACTCCTCTGATTCCGCACAGGAATCGGCTATACCCAAAGCTGGATTTCTCCAGGGCTGTTTGGCGGAACACACGGGCGAGGGGGTGGACGTCACGTATGTTCGTCGCATCCTCGACCAACTGGAGACCGAATTCAGAATCGATCGCACCCGCGTGTTCGCGACCGGAATTTCCGCGGGCGGTGGCATGTCCTTTCAACTGGCATTGGAGGCTCCGGACTTGGTGGCCGCCATCGCTCCGGTGGCAGGTCTGCCATTTCAACCCGACGGCCTGTGGCTGCACCATTGTCACCCGAAGCCGGGCCATGAGCGCATCTCCATTGCCATGCTGGCCGCAACCCATGATCCGTCTATTTCGTACACGCCGGGCGGTTCACGCCAGTATCCCCATGCTCATTATCCCGGCATGGAAGAGACGCGCGATGCCTGGCTGTCCGCCCTGAGAATCCAGGGTCCGCCGACCATCGACAGGTTCCCGGATCTCGTTTCCGGGGATTCCTATGAGCCACACACGCACCTCCAGAGCAGCACGATTGAACGACAACGCTATCCGCTAGGCCCGGATGGGCAGGAATTTTGGTACTACAAGGCTACGGGGATGGGACATTGCTGGCCGAATCCCGTGCAGACGTGGAGCGGCCTTTGGGAATTGTTCGGCAAGACGAATCAGGATATCGACTTCGCTGACCAGGCCTGGGAATTTTTCCGGCGCCACCCCAAGCGCTAGCCCAGCGCGAGGGGCTGCCGAGAGACGTCGTGCCGGTGATGCCAGCTGAGCCGGCTGTGCCGCCTGCGCTGGTGATACACCTTGCTAATGTCCGAACCCTGCAGCCACGATGTTGGCCTGGATGAGGTCATCGGTCGCATCGGACGGAGCGCCCATCGTCATGGCCCCTTCGAACCAGATTCCGACGCCAGTATTGGAACCATCGCCGCCGGTGCCCAGGATGACCGCGCCTTGCTTCTTCTGGGGACTGTAGCCGGGCGGGCGCGCCCCGTAGCTGCTGGTGGTGGCATTCCACTTCCACTGGAGCTTGCCGGACTGAGAATTGCCAGCCTTGAGCGCGAAGCAGCCCGAGCTGGTCAGGCCCGCGGGGCAGTCTTTGGCCGAAAGGCCCTTGAGTATGGCCGTGACATAGGGCCAGCCGGTGATGGAGGTGTTGCTGGGAACCTTGGCCGAGCCGTTTTCATAGCCTTCGTACATGCCGTTTTCGATGTCCGCCGCAATCCATGGGCCGGCCCCGCCCCCGGATTGCCCGAACTGGGTGGCGGCCCCCCAGGAAATGGCTTCCATCGTGGCATTGCCTTCGTCGAAACCGGTCATCTCTGCGGCCCCGTAGTCGAAGCAGCAGTATTGGCCGTAGATCTTGCCATCGAAGATCGCATACGCTGCCTCCGCCTGGTCATCGACTGCGATCCCCTTGGTGGTGCCGTTGTAAATGCGGGTCGAAGGGTAGCTGCTGCCCACGTAGCTGGCCGTCAGCGTCACCGTTGTCGCGGCGTTTATCGCCGCTGCGGTATAGTTGCGCTTGTAGTAACAGTTGTTCGGGTATGAGTTCATCGGGCAGTCTTTGGTGTTCTCGACGAACAGGAGCACCGAGTTCGCCGGGAGCGTCTGTGGATTCGAGAAGGTTACCGTCGACGATCCCTTGGTGACAGAGGCCGTCCCCGACAGCGCCACGCCTGAATGATAGGCAACGTTATTACCGTTCTTGATGCCGTAGACGGTATGTCCCCCGACGGTGATCTTGGCGGCGTTGGCAGTTGCCGGATTGCCTCCGCTCATCAACCAATACGCCCAGAACGTAACCCGAAGGTGATTTCCGTTCGGGGACTGGTCGTAGATGATCGGGATGGTGCAGGTCGTGCCGGAGCAGAACGAGTCTTGGTCGGAGGTCTTGGCAAAGCCGTCGGTCCCGACCATGATGTCCTTCGTGCTCTTGTCCGACGCTTTCTGGACCTGGTAGAGGGGGCCGGTGTACGACGAGTAGAGCGCGCGAACCATGCTGTGGGCTGCACCGCAGGGCGTGCCGGCAGCCTGGTAGATGTCGCAAGGCCCCGTCCCGGTCGAACCACCGGCTCCGGCTCCGCCCGAGCCGACGCTGCTCCCGCCAGATCCGACGCTGCCGCCAGCCGAACTGGGGGCACCACCGCTCCCACCATTGACCGTCGTGCCGCTGCTGCCTCCTGAGCTAGCCGAGCTACCGCCCGAGCCGGGGCTGCCGCCCTTGGCCGAGGTGCTGGTGTCGCCGCCCGAACCAGGGCTGCCGCCTTTGGCCGAGGTGCCGGTGTCGCCGCCACGTGAGCTGCCGCTGGTACCACCCGAACCGGGGGCGCCGTTGCCGCCTGAGCCGCCTTGGCCGCTTGTCCCGCCCGCGCTTGCGATGCCGCCGCTCCCATTTCCGCCCAAGCCTTCACCACTGCCACCCGATGCCGGGCCGCCGCCCGCGCTAGTGGTTCCGCCGGTCAAAGTTCCGTTCCCTCTGCTGGGCGCGCCGCAGCCCGTGAGGGCCGACATGGCGGTTGCCCCAAGACCAAGAGCCATAACCGTGAACAGAGTGTTCCTCATTGGTGATCCTCCAACGCAACGGGTGTCAAAAAAAACGGACTCCAGCGCGCGTGAGATGAGCTTTCGGACAGGATGAATGCAGGGCGAATCTTCTCCGTTCGAAGGGTCCGATCAGTGAGTGTACAGGCATGCCCTACAACATCAAAGAGATCTTTCCTGCTGTGCGTGAAGGCACGCCGCGCGGTCTGGTCGAGGGCAGCATGCTCGCCCCGAGATGGCTAGGTCACCCCTGCGGTCAAGCTGCCTGGCCAGCCACTGCTCTCTGTATTCCCCGTGCCCTCTCTGGTGCTAGATTCCGGTCCGTGCGTTGGCGACGACTCTCGCCAGAGGCCGCCCGCGTCGAGGTCCTCAATCCTTCCGACGGCGGGTTCTGGTTCTGGCTCTTCAAATTCTATGCATTCGCGGCCCTGTGCCTCGGCGGCCTTGGGCTGCTTGGCGGCATCGGCCTCTACGCCTACTTCGCCAGCACCTTGCCGGCCCTGCCTGACTTCGACCGCTATCGCCTTGAAACCGCAGAATCGACGCGCGTGCGGGCGTGGGATGGGACCGATTTGGCCGAGCTGGCCAGCGAGCGGCGCGAGATCTTGCCGCTCGAAGCCTTCCCGCAAAAACTGCTGCAAGCCTTCGTGGCCATCGAGGATCGCCGCTTCTACGAGCACAGCGGCCTCGACTACCGCGGCATGCTGCGCGCCCTGGTCGCCAACTTGCGCGCCGGCCACGTGGTGCAAGGAGGATCGACCATCACCCAGCAGGTCGCGCGCTCGTTCCTGCACTCCTCCGAACAGACCATGCAGCGGAAGATCCGCGAGGCCATCTTGGCCCGCCGTCTGGAGGCGCGCTACGAGAAGAATCAGATCCTGGCGCTCTACCTCAACCAGATTTTTCTCGGGCACCAGTCGTACGGCGTGGCCGCGGCCGCGCGCCGCTATTTCAACAAGCAGGTCAGCGAGCTCGACCTGGCCGAGATGGCCACCCTCGCCGGCATCGTGCAAGCGCCCAGCCGCTACTCGCCGCTGCTGGCACCCGACCTGACGCGCGCTCGGCGCGACCAGGTGCTCGCCGCCATGGCCACGGCTGGCGTCATCGACGAGGCCACGGCCGACAACCTGCGCGCGCGACCGCTCGCCGTTGCGCCAGCCGCCCGACGTGTTTCGCGAGCGCTCGCCCTACTTCGCCGAGCACGTGCGCCGGGACATCGGCAAGCGCTACGGTGACAAAGCGCTGTGGGAAGGCGGCCTCGACATCGAAACCACGCTCGTGCCTTGGATCGACGAGGCCGCGCAGGAAAATGTCGACTTCTCCTTGCGCAAGCTCGACAAGCGCCAGGGCTGGCGCGGGCCGGTCGCGCACCTTGCCGGCACCCTGGCCGACGAATTCCGCCGCCGGGCGAGCGCGCGCTACGGGGCCACTGCGCCCAGCGAAGGCCGCCTGTACCTGGGCCTGGTCGAGAGCGCCAGCGGCGGCAAGGCGCAGGTGCGCGTGGGCGAGAGGATCTATCCGCTGCCCTCGGCGGGCATGGACTGGGCTTCACCCTACAGCGCCGTCGATTCGACCAACGGCAAGACCCTGACCAGCACGAGCGGCGTCCTTCACACCGGCGACGTGGTGTGGGTGACGCCGATGAATCGCTCGCGTCTGCGCCGCTTCTCCGACTGGACCTACGACAGCGCGGGCGAAGTGCAGTGGATGCCGGCCTTCGCCGAGCGCAAGCCGCCGCCTGGCCCCGTGGTCCTGCGACTTGAGCAAACACCCAAGGTGCAGGGCTCGCTCTATTCCTACGACCACCAGACCGGCTACGTCGTGGCCATGGTCGGCGGCCTCGATTTCGACCGCTCGGAATTCAACCGCGTGGTGCAGGCCTGCCGCCAGCCCGGCTCGACCTACAAGCCGATCTACTACTCGCTGGCCCTCGACCGCGGCTATGGCTACGCCTCGCTGCTCAACGATACCCCGCGCGCCGAAGTCGATCCCATCACCGGCGAGGTCTGGGTGCCGCAGAACCTCAACAACACCGTCGAGTACCAGGTGAACCTGGAATACGCCATGGTGTGGTCGAAGAACGTCCCCTCGGTGCAGCTGTTCAAACTGGTGGGCGGCAAGGACGTCGAGGCCTGGGCGCGCCGGCTCGGCATCACCACGCCGATCATTCCCGACCAGGCGCTGGCCCTCGGCGCGTCCTGCACGCGCATCGACGAGCTGACCCGCGCCTTCTCGGCCTTCGCGCGCAACGGCTCGCTATCGGAGCCGGTCTACGTGCGCCGCGTGCGCGATCGCGCGGGCCAGGTGCTGGAAGACAACACCGCCGTCTCCGATCCCATGGGCGCGCCCGACCTGCGACTCGATCGCATGGTCGCGCTGGCCGGAAAGCGCAGCAAGGACGTGATTCCGGCGCGCACCGCCTGGCTGACCTCGCAGCTCATGCGCCATGTGGTGACCAAGGGCCATGCACCCGCCCTGCGCAACTCGGGCCTTCTCGTCGGCGGCAAAACCGGCACGTCGAGCGCCACCATGGACACCTGGTTCGTGGGCTACACCTCGCGCTGGATGACGACCGCTTGGATCGGCGACGACCGGCGCGAACGCCCGCTCGGCTTCAAGGACGCCGCCTTCATGCTCACCGTGCCTATGACCGCGCGCTACCTCTACGAAGTCACCGCCGGCCAGCCCTTGAAAGACATTCCGTGGGAACGCCCGCCCGGCGTGAAAGCCACCGACACCGGCGGCACCCTGCGCACCACCATGGACGAAGTGAAAGCCGACAACGCCGAGCCGAAGAAGAAGAAGAAGGGGTAGAGCGCAGCACCTCCGCCTCCGCAAGATACGCTCAAGTACACGAACTGCGGATTTTCCCCAGTGGCCGCAGTGGCTCTCCGACAATCACCTATCGGTGATCCGTCCCTCGGCCTCCGCCAGCAATGCACATAGCGCCCCATCTGGCTCCCGAATCGACATGGCGACAATGGTCCGCGCACGGTCTTCGCTGTCGGCTAGGGCGTAGACGCGGAGCTGGGGCGCATTGCCGGACGGGCGGATATGGACAACGTCGTGGTTGTCGAACAAGGTTCGCATGCCGTCGAGAAACTCGATGCGACCGATCGCGCCGAAACCTTGAGGAGCGTCGAAATGGCTACTTATCCAAGTGCGGAGGCTCTCCAAACGCCGGGCCACGTCGTCAGAAGCCTCGGCCTCCACACCGTCCACATCAATGCAGCGGGGCCTGCCGTTCCCGAAGATTGCGGCTACCATGCGGGGATCGGGCGGTGCGATGGCGGCCACCAGGGCCCGACTCTTCTCGGGCAACACGCCATCAATGAGGCCGGCGGCGCCGTGGCGGGCTGGCAACGCCGCAAAGACGTCCCCCAGTCGGACTCGCCGCTCGCAGGCGGTGTGCAGAGCCGCCAGCAAAGGCAGCATGGCATCCCGGGTTGGTAGCGGGGCGAGCCGGCGGCCATTGCGTTCGATTTCCGAAAAGGTGAAGAAGCCCCCGTTGGCCTCCCATCCCACACGGCGATGTCCTTGCATCCGTACTGCCGCCGCGATCACGTATGGAGATCCCACGCGCGTACGCGTCCGCTGTACGTCCCTGTTCTCGAAGTGACGATCGATGGCATCCGTGGCCGTCACGGGCACCGCCAGCGCGTCCGCACCGAGATAGTCCGCAGTGACGATGCCAAGCCGATCGCCGGTGAAGAACTTCACTCGACCATCCTCGACAATCTCGAGCAAGAGAGGACGATCGCTGTCCCCATCGGTGGATAGAACCGCGTGCAGCACACCGAATTGGGCGCGCGCCTTGTCAACCAGCGTCTGCATCTCGCGCAAACGCGCCTCGGAGATGTCCTCGGTATCGATGGCCACGAACTCGGCAGAACGCCCGAATGGGAAGACCTCGGCGCCGAGCCCGCGCAGGATCTCGACCAACACCGTGGCACCGACCGCCGAATGCTCGTACACGGCGATTCGCAGTCCGGCCAGCGCATGGGCTGGAAAGAAATCGAGATAGCGGCGAAGGTAGCGATCGCGGGCCTCGGTGTCGAGCGGGGGCAGGGGCGGCGCTGGCGAGCGAAACATGCCATCGTCGGCGAAGAGCGACTCGCCCGAAGGACGAAGGTATTCCACGCGCCGTGCGACTTCCACGGCCATGAGGATGGGGGCCTCGTCATCCTTCAGAACCTCGCCATGGCTCCTGTTGAACTTGATGCCATTGCGATCGAAAGGGATGTGGCTTCCAGTCACCATGATGCTCGGCCAGCCCTTGGCTATGCCGTAGGCGGTGAGCGCCGGTGTCGGGATCCGACCGCAGTACACGACCTGGTGTCCCGCAGCGGCGACCGCACGTGCAACAGCGCGGAGGATGCTTCGATCGGGGCCATCCGTACTCGGGCGCAGATCGCCTGCAACCGCGACCGGAGTTCTGGCAGGGGCGTCTCCGATCGAGGCCACGTAGTCGAGAAACCCACGGGTGTTCACGTACGCTTCGAGGTCGGTGATGTCGGTGATGAGCCCGCGCAAGCCGCTGGTCCCGAATGCCAGGGGGGAAGCGGGATGGCCGCGGAACTCCCGCAGCGGCGACGGCAATGGAACGGAGACGCGTAGGACGCGGCCGGTCCCGGTCGCGCGCAGGCGATACCGCGTCCCGTGCGGCATGAGACAGCAGCCAGCTGACGGCAACGGGGCGGCATTCGACGCGCACTCGACCTGGAGACTCGAACCTTGTGTGTCGCCGAGGAAGAAAAGAAGCTCGGGTCCACTTGCTATGCGCTCGGGTGTTGCCGTGATGCCCACGCCTAGCTGATGAAGCTCGAAGGCATCTGCCGCGGTCGAGTAGGCGATGTTTGCGCCGTCCCCGACGGGCGTTCCAAGCACTTGTGGACGCTGGCTTTCGAACCGAAGGATCGACATGAGCTCCCTCGGGTCGACATGCTTCTCGGTCAGCCCGGCGCGCAGCACGTTGTCCGAGTTGGTCATGACCTCGGTGCCCGCGCCGCGTAGGTATGCGTGGGGCGTGCCAGCCGACAGGAACAACCCTTGTCCGGGTTCGAGGGTGACGAGGTTGAGCAAAAGGAAGAAGAAGAGCCCGCGGTCGGGTTGGCCAGCGACCGCGAATATCCGATTCGCCTCAACGATCCATGCCTCGGCACTTTCCGGCAGCGGCTGGGAATCGACGAGACGACGTACCCACCGCGCGAGCGCCGAATGCACCTCATCGTCAGAAAGGTCGAAGTACGCACTCAGCAGCGATTGAAGAGGATTCGATGCCAGCTGCCAGCCGGGAAGCAGCGCCGACAGCTCGGGAACACCCGCGATCCCGACTGCGATCTCGTCAACGGGCCGAAAACCACAAAGAGCCTGGAACCGTGTCAGCGCGACGAACAGCTCAGGCTTGGCATTCTGATCTCGATAGTTGCGATGTACAGCCCCGCGTGGAATGCCGGCGCCATTCTCGCGCTCGAAACCCGCGACGGCTTGCGCCGAGGACGGATGAACCTGGATGGAGAGCGGATAGGCAGCTGCCAGGACTTTGAACAAGAAGGGCAGGCCGGAAAAGCGTTCCGCCACTTTGGGGCCAAGGATAGCGGCGGGAGCTTCCGCCAAGAGCTGATCGAGCGGAACTTTCCGGCCGTCCACGTCCGCAACCGACGGGAGCGCAGGATGGGCGCCAAACCACGCTTCCGCATATGGCCGGCCATTGATTGCTAGCCCGAAGAGCTCGGGGATGAACTTGGGATCGCCCCATGCGTAGTTCTGAAACCCTGGTGCGAGAACAATAGGTCGCAAAGATGCCAATCCTTTGATGCCGTGCTTTCCGTCCGCGATGCCCCCTCAGCTTGAGGGAAACGAACCGAATTGTAGCTGGTCGGGGCGACCTAAGATAGGGCGTCGTTTTCCACACTTCCACCGGATGGCTCCGCACTGGCCGGACGGACGATGCCTCTTTCGTTCGTTTGCTTGGGCCTTTTCGTGTGCGGCAACACCGGCACGCGAAGGTGCAGGGGCGGGTATACTATGGAGCGAACATGAACCTCGACGACTTGAAGTTGATTCTGTTTCCAACAGACTTTTCCCAGGCCTCGACCGCGGCCCTGGGCGCGGCCGTTACCATGGCCCAGACCTTTCACGCTGCCATCGAGATCCTGCACGTCGACCTGGGCGCGACGTTGGTACTGCCTCCGCCTGCCGATATCCTTTCCATGCCCATCGCGTCCGAGAGAGCGATGGCTGAGGCCGCGGAAAAACTAGAGCGCACCGTGGCCGAGGTACGTGCGAAGAATATCGTCTGCACCGAAGCTTCGGCATCCGGTCGCACCCACGCGGCCATCACCGAACACGCCGCTCGCATCGGCGCCGGCTTGATCGTCATGGGCAGTCATGGGCATCATGGCCTCGGCCATTTGCTCCTGGGCAGTGTGGCCGAGAAGGTTGTACAAAACGCGCCCTGTCCGGTCCTGGTCGTCCCGGTCGTCGGAGCCGCAAGCTAGCTCATGGCCTTGCAGTAGCAGTGCGGGAAGTCGTGCGGGTGGCCTGAGTGGGCGACCGAGGTCCAGGTGCACCCCCCGCGACAGACGTCGCCGAATTCGCAACCCGCGCACGGCCCTTTCAGATCTTCCGTGCGGAACTTGCGGTTATAAGCAAAGGCGTCGGGGTTGTTCCAGATCTCGGGCAAGCGCTGCTTGCGCAAATTGCCCTCGACGAAATCGGTGCGGCCGTTCAGTCCTGATGGCAGCGACAAGCACCCCTTCACGTCGCCGTGGCTCTCGATGCCCAGCACCTCCAGGCCGGCACGGCAGCCCACCCAAAACTTCACCCGGCTTCCCGGCTCGCGCAGTTCTTCCTCGACGTCGCCGTAGTAGCCCACGTTGTCGGCGGCCACCACGTGCGGCCGGCGACCGCCGCGACGAAGGGCCACCAAGCGCGGTACCAGCGCGGCCACGTCGGCGCTGTCGACCACCACGGCGCGATCCTCGGCCATGTTGCCCATAGGCACGCCGATTTGCACCTGCCACGTGCCGACGCCGTGGCTGCCAAGCAAGGCGTGAATCTGCTCGATCTCTGGCAAGCTCCGGCGCGTGATGTGGGTGATGGCGGTGACGTGGATGCCAGCGGCCAAGCACATGTCGATGGCTTGCAAGACCTTGCGGTGACTGTCCCCGGCCTTGCGCACGCAATTGTGGGTCTTCTCGAGTCCATCGAGGCTGAAGCCCATGCAATCCACGCCGGAAGCTTTGGCCCGCTGGGTAAGCTCGTCCGACCAGGTGAGGCCATTGGAGATCACGGCAACCTTCACCCCGTGGCTGCGCAGGCGCGCCACCAGCACGTCCCAGTCCTGTCGCAAAGTGGGCTCGCCGCCCGCCAGCGAAACGTGCCGACACCCGAGGCCGGCAAGATCGTCGATGATCGTGAAGGCCTCTTCCGTGGTCAGCTCATCGGGCCGCGCCTCGCCCGCGCGCGAGCCACAGTGGCCACAGCGCAGATTGCACGCCAGGGTGATTTCCCAGGTGCAGCGCAAGGGCACGAACCCAAGTTGGCGGAAGAGATCGAGCATCGGGCGCGGGCGCTTGACTAACCCTTGTTGTCGACGTCGACGGGCGAACTGTCGACGGGCGAACCGTCGACGGCTGGGGAAAACGCGTCGGCGGTATCCACGCGAAGCGGAAGGTCCATGATGCCGTAGGCGTCACCCACGAGTGGGAGTGCGTCGCGCGTGTCGGCTTTCGCGCCGTCGGCTGTGTCTATCGGGAGCGGTGGGAGATCCATCACGATGCCGTAAGCATCGGCCAGCATAGGAAGCGCGTCGAGCGTATCGGCTGTCGCGCCGTCGACTGCATCCGGCGGAAGATTCAGGGCATCGATCATCGCACCGTAGATGTCGACCGTAGCTGGAATTGCATCACGCGCGTCGATGGGTCCACCATCACGAGCATCGGAGGGGCTCAGAAAGAAACTGTCCGCACCATAGACATCGGCTGCGGCCGGAAGCGCGTCGCGAGTGTCCGAGCCGCTGCTGCAACCCGCGACGCCACCGATACCAAGCGCGACACCTAGGGCCACCGGCCGGCCGAATCGGCCCATGAACGACTGAGGCCGCCCAAGCGACGGGTTTCGGACGAGATCCGCGAGCAGATTGTCGATGGTCCTGCGCACCTGTTTGGGATCCATGGTTCGCCTCCGGCAACTAGGTTGCGCGCCAGACTAATGCGCAGAATACCGTGCGTCTATATCGGCACAGGCATACCGACAAATTTTGCGGAATAGCCTGCGCAAGATCACAGGTTGAGACAACCCGTGAAATGCCCGCTCGAACTTCCCCACCTCGGTCGTTCGGGTAGACTTTGTCGGCAGCACCCATGACGACCCACCGACAGCCAGCCTACGTGCAGACCGAGAACGCAACGTTCCGCGGACCGCGGGGGCCCATCTTCGCGGGCTGCTCGCTGACCATCCGGCCCGGCGAGCGCTGGGCGATCCTCGGCCCAAACGGCAGCGGCAAGGGCCTGCTCGTCGCCGGGCTGATGGGCAAGCTGGGGCTGCTCGCGGGACAATTGCGACATCCGTTTCTAGAAGGGCATCCCCGTTTCGCCGATTCTGTGTTCGGTGTTCTGCCGCCCGGGTCCTTGACCCTGGCCTCGATGAAAGAGCACCAGCAATGGTTGTTGGCGCGGCAGTTTCACCAATACCGTTGGCACGGCTCCCTGTCGTGGGGCACCGCCACCGTGTCCGACCTACTTGCGCGCGCCAACGTCGAGCAGCGCAATCCCTTCGCGATCTTGGACGATGCAGGCGCGCCCGACTTCGAACGAGCACGGCAGCGCGAGATTGCGCGCTTCGATCTCGGGCCACTGCTCGATCGCCCGGTGGTGGCGCTGTCGAACGGCGAGCTGCACCGTTTCGTTCTGGCGCGCGCGCTGTTGCGCCAGCCCCGCCTGCTCTTCATCGACGATCCCAGCGCGGGCCTGGACGAGCACAGTCGTCGTCGCCTGCTGGAGATCCTGGACGAGCTCGATGCGGAAGGGACGGGCGTCGTTCTGGCCACCGAGCGGGAGAGCGACCTGCCCGCCGGCATCACGCACGTGCTGCGTGTGGAGGCCGGAACGATTCGAGAAGTGGGAACGCGCCAGAAAGATCCGGCCGCGCGCAGGGCTGCGGGCTCGGCGCGCGTCTTCTCTATCCTCAAGGTCGAAACGCGACGGCTACCGGCGAACGTTCCCATTCTGGAGATGACCAACGTGACCGTGCGCCACGGCGAGGTCACTCTGCTCGACGACATCACCCTGCGCGTGGCCCAGGGCGAACACTGGGCGCTGCTGGGTCCAAACGGCAGCGGCAAGTCCACCTTGCTCAGCCTGCTCTTAGCCGACAATCCACAGGTCTATGCCAATGACGTGCGCGTCGCGGGGCAGCAGCTCGGTCCGGGGCGCAGCATCTGGGATCAAAAGTCGTGGATGGGTTGGGCGTCGCCCGAGCTCGAAACCTACTATCCCGCAAACGCGCGAGCCTTCGAAGTCGTGCTATCGGGATTCGCCAGCTCGCTCGGCGTGCATGCAAGCACCACCGCCGAACAAGTGCACCTCGCGTTGACTTGGCTAGATTGTCTCGGACTGCGCGCGCACGCCGACACACCCATCGCAGATCTGGCGCCCGAGGCGCGGCGCCTGGCCCTGCTGGCCCGAGCTGTGGTTCACTCGCCCTCGCTGTTGCTCTTCGACGAACCTTGCCAAGGTATTGATTCCGCCGGTCGGGCAACGCTGAGCGCAGCCATGGCCGCGACCGTCGCGTCGCTTGGTGCCGCCATGATTTACGTAACCCACGACGTGGACGAAATCCCCCCCAGCGTCACGCACCTACTGGTTCTTGAGCGGGGTCGAGTCAAGTACTGCGGGCCGCGCAAGTAGCATCAAGAGCTCGCCGACTATCCGCTGAGGCTCTCCAGGGCGTCGCGATCGAGGATGCGCAGGCGCTTCTCGTCGACCAGCTCGACCACGCCGGCATCGGCCAGCTTGCGCAACACGCGCGAGAAGGTTTCGCTGGTCAGGTTGAGGTGCGAGGCGATGTGCTTCTTCAATCCAGCAAGCCCCACCATTCCGCCGTCTCGGTTGCGCGCATTTTGGCTGGTCTGAAGCAGATGGCGGGCCACGCGACCGCTGGCATCGCGCAAAGCGATGTCTTCGATGAGACCGGTCAAGTGGCGCACCCAGCGGCTCATCCCGACCAGCAGCTCCAGGCAAAACGCGTGCTCGTCGCGGAGCATGGCCAGGAAGGCGGGGGCCGGCAGCAACGCGCACTGTGCGGCCTGCGTGACCTCGGCGTAGGCCGGACAAAGGAAGCCTCCAATGACCGCGACCTCGGCGAAGGTCTGCCCGGCGCCCGCCATGTGCAACGTGTGCTCCTTGCCGCCAGCGCCGATCCGGTACACACGCACGACGCCGCTGCCCACGCAGTAGATGCCAGGGCATGGATCCTCCTGCCGGAACACCAGCGTGCCTGACGCAAATGTCACTCTTCGCGCCATGTCCACCAGCCGTCGCCGGTGCGCAGGACTGACGCCGTGAAAGAGCGAGCAGTCGGAGATGATTCCACCCTTGTCCATGGCGCAAAGATTGCGCGGTCGCTTGATCCAGATCAAGGCGCTGAACGCGCGAAGTTGTCATCTTCGGCACATCACCATCCACAAAGGAGAGCACCTGATGTTCTGCAATCAATGTGAGCAATTCAGCCGAGGCTGTGCCAGCACGGGCCCTGGAGTCTGCGGCAAGGATCCAGACGTGCAGTCGCTGCAGGAAACCATCCTGTTTGGCCTCAAAGGCATGGCCGCATACGCGCACCACGCGCGCCGCTTGGGCATGGTCGACGAAAGTGTGAGCGCGTTCATGGAGGAGGCGCTCTTCTCCACCATGACCAACGTGAACTTCGATGTCGGAACCCTGTTCCAGCTTGCCATGGAGCTGGGAAAAAAGAACCTGCGCGTGATGCAGATGCTCGACGAAGGTCACGTGCGACGCTTCGGCCAGCCCTCGCCCACCGAGGTGTCGGAAGGCACGCAGGCCGGTCCTGGCATTCTGATCACAGGCCACGATCTGGTCGATCTGGACGACCTGCTTCGCCAGTGCGGCGGTACCAATGTCAAGGTCTACACCCACGGCGAGATGTTGCCCGCGCACATGTACCCGAGCCTTCGCAACCACCCCAACCTGGCCGGCCATTTCGGCGGTGCTTGGCAGAAACAACGAACTGAATTCGCCGATTTTTCGGGCCCCGTGCTGGCCACCACCAACTGTGTGCTCATCCCGCCGGCAAGCTACGCCGGCCGCCTGTTCACCACGCGCGCGACCGCGGTGCCTGGCGGCACGCGCCTCGACGGCAGCGACTTCTCAGCCATTGTTGCCAAGGCCAAGGCGTGCCCGCCGCTGCCGGCTTCAGCGATCAAGAAGTCGACCGTGGGCTTCCACCATTCCGCGATCCTAGCCCTGGCCCCCACCATCGTCGACGCCGTCAAGGCTGGCAAGATCAGCCGCTTCTTTGTCATCGGCGGCTGCGACGGCGCCGAGCCCGGGCGCAACTATTTCGCCGACTACGCGAAGTTGACCCCACCCGACTCGTTCGTCCTGACTCTCGGCTGCGGCAAGTTCCGTATCCGCGAGCACGACTACGGTATGCACCTCGGACTGCCGCGCCTGCTGGACATGGGCCAGTGCAACGATGCCTACGGCGCCATTCAAGTCGCCGTGGCGCTGGCCAACGCGTTCAACTGCACGGTCAACGATCTGCCGCTCACCCTGGTCGTCTCGTGGTTCGAGCAGAAAGCCGTGGCGGTGCTGCTCACGCTGCTCTCGCTCGGCGTGAAGAAGATCGCCATCGGCCCCAATCCGCCCGCCTTCATCACGCCCGGCGTGTTCAAGGTGTTGCAAGACAAGTTCGACGTGCGCCTCACCAGCAACGACCCGGCCAAGGATCTGGCTGCGGCCATGGGTTGAAGCCTACCCGCCGGCGGCGCTGCGGCGTCCGGTGAGCCCTGATGAATTGGCCAAGTACTCGGGCAGGGTGCGTCCTGCGCTTTCCAGCCACCCGCGCGCGAGTCGGCGGCCAAGGACACGGTCCGCCGAGGTGAGCATCTGGTAGGCGGCATCCCGCACCAGTCGCTCGCGAAAACGGTAGCTCGCCTCGCCCGCCTTGACCTCACGTTCGATGAAATCCCGCATGATCAAGACTTCTAGCCACTCGGCGATGCCCTTGCGGGCGGACTCGCCGAGCAGGGCAATGAGGGCTTCCACGCAGAAGGGTTTGTCGCCGAACAGGCTTGCCGCACGCAACACCCGGCGCACGTCGGGCTCGACGCCTTCAAGCCGCCCCTCCACGACGGCGTGAACCACCTCGGGCACCGCAAGTTTGCCTCTGTCGACACTCACCGCCGTCTCCTCCAAGAATTGCGGATTTCCTTCCCAGCGGTCGAGCACGAAATCCGCAGCCGCCCGCGATACCGACGGAATCCAGAAGCGTAGCAAGCTCAGCCCCTGCTTGGGCTGCAATGGTCGCAGGCGCAAGCGGCGCACCGAACGCGCGCCCCACAGCCCCGGGAACCTGTCCTCGACCTCGTCGCGTCCCACGCCGATGACCATGAGGGGGCGGTCGTGCAGCCGGTGCATCAGCCGATCCACGAGCTCCAAGCTGGGACGATCGGCCCACTGCAAATCCTCGATGACGAGAAGGAAGCAGCCGGACGCGCAGCGACTCTCAATCCAAGCCGTCAGCGCTTCTTCCACGTGCTGACTCGACTTGCCTTGCACGTCGATACCTGCTGCGGCCAGCACCGATGCTAGGGCCGGATAGCGCCGTTCGATACGCAAGAGCGTGCCGCGGGCCACCACAACCGGCAAAGACGCCTCGGGATTTCCGCTCAAGAACTCGCGCAGCAATCTTGTTTTGCCTTGACCAGGCGGACCGAGGAGCAAAACCGCGCGTGCCACTTTCTCGTCCCGGGTTTCCTCCAAAAGCGATTGCAGCGAGGCCATTTCGCGTTCGCGGCCAAGGAATGGGCTGACAAGGCCTCCGGCTTCCGGCAGCCGTTCGTTGGTGGGCGGAGCAGCCTCGTCGAGAAGGAGTTGATTGCCCGGCAGTCCGCCGGCCACGAAGCGCGCCGGCAAGAGCCGCCTGCTGGTGTCGTCCAGGCGGATGGTGCCGTCCTCCTGTCCGTCCATGAGCACGGGCAAGCTGTCCATCAGTCGCCCAACGGGCAAGCGGCCAATGAAGCTGGCGCGCCCCGTGGCGATGGCAATCTTGGCGTCCGGCTCTAGATTGCGCAACGCCAGGGCGGCGGACGCAAGCTGGATGACCTGCTCTTGCGCGGTCGATACGGTCGGCGCCGTGAGAAGCAAGGTGCGATTGATGAGCCGATCCATCTCGCATGCGTAGAGCTCGAGTAGACGCCGAATCTCGGCCAGCCGGACGTCATCCGCACTTCTTCCTGGACGCTCCGTGCCCGGCGTGGGAATCGTTGCGGCCTTGGGGCCCCGTCGACGATCTTCCGCGGACAAGCCCGGCTCGCTCTCGGATTCGCGCTTGCCCAGGGACACCAGAATGGCGGAGGCCAGATGGTCTTCGCTCTCACTGACGCTGGCACACCTGGCGTGCGTGGGCGGGGTGGCCGCGGCGTTTTCCCCAGTGATTCCACCCAGCAGCTTCACGACTTCCGCGAACTCGGCGGCCAACGCCGCCGCCAATTGCGGCCGCTGGGCTGGATCGGGAGAAAGCATGGTGTGCACCAGCGACGACACGGCCATAGGAATTCCCGGACGGCGGCTGGCCAGCTCGGGCACGCGCCCGGCGCAAACCTTGGTCATGACCTCAAGCGGGGTTTCACCGGTGAACGGTGGCTCGCCCGTGAGCAACTCGAACAGAACGCACCCCAGGGAAAAAATATCCGCGCGACCGTCCACGTCGGCGCGGCCGCGCGCCTGCTCGGGCGAGGTGTAAAGCGGCGTGCCCACCGTCGAACCCTTGCGCGTCAGGCGTTTGGCGTCGAAAACCCTGCGCGCGATACCAAAGTCGAGCACGCGAATTTCGGATAGCTTCCAGCCAACCAGGAAAATGTTGCCCGGCTTGATGTCACGATGAACGATGTTGCGCGCGTGCGCGGCCGACAGCGCTTCCAGCACCAGACGCGCAAGGTGCGCCGCCGCGACGGGGCCGAGGTTTCCACGCCCGAGTCTGTCCTCCAGGGTTTCGCCTTCAAGCCATTCCATGGCGATGTAGGGCGATCCATTCGGCGTCACGCCGTGGTCGAAGTAGCGCACGATCCCCGGATGGGATAGCTCAGCCAGCACGCGCGCCTCTTGATCGAAGCGCGCCTGTTCGATGGTGGTGCGCGAATGAAGAATCTTGAGCGCGATCAGGGTTCCGCTATCCCGATCGAGCGCCTGGTACACCGTCCCCATGCCGCCCATGCCGGCCTGGTTCTTGATCTCATAGCGTTCCGAGAAGCGCGTACCGCTCCCCGGCGTGCTTGGTGTCACAGGGGACATATCGACATACGTTAGTGCGGCCTTGAGAGTTTCAAGCCTAATCTTATTCCTCATTTATGCTATCATCATATTATCCGGATATAACGATGATACAGCTATCGGAAACCATTGAAATTCTGAGGCTCTTTGCCGATGCAACAAGAGTTCGCCTCGCATCTCTTCTGGACGGAAACGAGCTCTCGGTGGCGGAAATAACGCAGATCACGGAAATGCCGCAATCGCGCGTGTCCACGCATCTCGGCAAACTGCGCGAGGCTGGGGTGTTGCGCGACCGGCGCGAAGGCGCGTCGACCTTCTACGCCATCAACGAGCTCGCCATGCCGGAACAGATTCGCCGCCTGTGGGATTTGGTCGCCGAGACACGGGGCGAGCCGCTTCTGCGCGCCGATCGCGAGCGCTGCCAGGACGTGCTGCGCGCACGGGAGAAGCCCGGAAGCTGGCCCGAATCGGTGGCGGGTCAGATGGATCGTCACTACTCGCCCGGTCGGACTTGGGAGGCGACCATGCTGGGATTCCTGCCCTTCATTCGCCTCGGCGACGTGCTCGACGCCGGCTCGGGCGATGGCACCATCGCGGCCGTTTTGGCCTCGCGCTGCCGGAGCGTGACCTGCCTCGACCGCAGCGAGAAGGTCCTGCAGGCCGCCCAGCGACGACTGTCTGGGCTTGCCAATGTGGCCTTCGCGCCCGGGGATCTCCACGCCCTGCCCTTTCCCAATGGAACCTTCGACCACGTGCTCCTGCTCAATGTCCTGACCTACACCAAAGAGCCGACGGTGGCTCTGCGCGAAGCCGCGCGCGTCTTGCGGCCGGGCGGCGATCTGACCGTCAGCACCCTGGCCCACCACGACCACAAGGAGCAGACGGCGCCCTACGGCCATGTGAACCAGGGATTTCGCCCAGCCACGCTGCATGGCTGGCTGACCCGCTCGGCCGGCCTCGACGTCGAGCGCTGCGGGATCACCTCGCGCGAAAAGCGTTCACCCCACTTTGCCGTGATCAGTGCATACGCTCGCAAACCTGACAGCCTTTCCAAACTCGCCAAACCCGCCAAGGAAACACCATGAACCGCGAAGAACGCATCGCCTATCTCCATTCCGCCCTCGCCCAGCGCATCCTCGTCATCGACGGGGCGATGGGCACCATGATCCAGCGCCATAGGCTTGGCGAGGCTGAATTCCGCGGCGAACGATTTGCAAAACACGGCCACGAGCTGCGCGGCAACAACGACATCTTCGTGCTCACCCGGCCCGCGATGGTGGAAGAAATCCACGGCGCCTACCTGCAGGCCGGCGCGGACATCATCGAGACCAACAGCTTCAGCTCCACGCGCATCGCCCAGGCCGACTACCAACTGGAATCCGTGGTCTACGAGCTGAACGTCGCGGCCGCGCAAGTCGCGCGTAGGGCCGCCGACGCGTGGACCACGAAAACACCCGAGCGGCCGCGCCTGGTGGCCGGCGCCATGGGGCCGACCAACAAGACGCTGTCGCTTTCACCGAAGGTCACCGACCCCGGCTTTCGCGCGGTGACCTTCGATGAGATGCGCGACGCCTACGCCGAGCAAGTGCGCGGCCTCATCGACGGGGGCTGCGACCTTCTCTTGGCCGAAACCGTCATCGACACGCTCTCGCTCAAATCCTGTCTTTGCGCAATCGAAGACGTATTCGCCGAGAAAAAGCTGCGCTTGCCGGTCATGGTATCGGGAACCATCACCGACAAGAGCGGGCGCATTCTTTCCGGGCAAACGCTGGATGCCTTCTACACGTCCATCGCCCATGCCCGGCCCTTGTCGGTGGGCCTCAACTGCGGCGGCGGCGCCACGCAGATCCGTCCCTACATGGTCGAGCTGTCGAACCTGGTGCAAGGCCACATCAGTTGCTACCCCAACGCGGGCTTGCCCAACACCATGGGCGGCTACGACGAAAGCCCCGATCTGACCTCGCGGCTGATTCGCGAAATGGCCGAGGCCGGCTTGCTCAACATCGTGGGTGGCTGCTGCGGCACCACGCCCGATCACATCGCCGCCATCGCCAAGGCTGTTGAAGGCCTGCGACCCCGCCCGCTGCCTGAAAACAAATCGAGCGATCTTCGCTTGGCTGGGCTCGACACGCTGACGGTCGGGCCGACCTCGAACTTCATCATGATCGGCGAGCGCACCAACGTGGCGGGCTCGCGCAAGTTCGCCAATCTCATCAAGGCCGGAGATTTCGCGGCGGGCTTGGCCATCGCGCTCGATCAGGTGCGCGGCGGGGCCAACATTCTCGACGTCAACATGGACGAGGCCTTGCTCGACGGCGAGAAGTCCATGACCCAATTCCTGAACCTCGTCGCCAGCGAGCCCGAGATTGCGCGCGTTCCCATCATGGTGGACAGCTCGAAGTGGTCGGTCATCGAAGCCGGCCTCAAGTGCATGCAGGGCAAGGGCATCGTGAATTCGCTCTCGCTCAAGGAAGGCGAAGCGGAATTCCTGGCCAGGGCGCGTGCGGTGCGACGCTACGGCGCCGCGGTGGTGGTGATGGCCTTCGACGAGGAAGGCCAGGCCGTCACCAGCGAGCGCCGGGTGCAGATCTGCCAGCGCGCCTATCGCTTGCTCATCGATCAAGCCGGTTTCGATGCAAGCGACATCATCTTCGATCCCAACGTGCTTGCCGTGGCCACCGGCATGGAAGAGCACAGCGGCTACGCCAAGGATTTCATCGAGACCATCCCGCGCATCAAGGCGGCCTGTCCGGGCACGCGCATCTCGGGTGGCATTTCCAACCTGTCGTTCTCGTTTCGCGGCAACGATCCGGTGCGCGAGGCCATGCACACGGTGTTCCTGTACCACGCCATCCGGGCGGGCATGGACATGGGCATCGTGAACGCCGGGCAGCTCGGTGTGTACGCCGACATTCCAGCCGACGTGCGCGAGCGGGTGGAGGACGTGATCTGGAACCGCCGACCCGACGCCACCGAGCGCCTGATCGAGATTGCCGGACAGGTCAAAGGCGAAGGCAAGAAGCGCGCGGAAGATCTCGGCTGGCGCGAAGAGACCGTCGAGAAGCGGCTCGCACACGCCCTTGTCCACGGCATCACGGATTTCATCGCCGCCGACGTCGAAGAAGCGCGGCTGAAACTGGGCAAGCCCATCGACGTCATCGAGGGACCGCTGATGGCCGGCATGGGCGTGGTGGGCGATCTCTTCGGCGCGGGCAAGATGTTCCTGCCCCAGGTGGTGAAAAGCGCGCGCGCCATGAAAGAAGCGGTGGCGCACCTTCTGCCCTTCATGGAGGCCGAAAAGACCAGCACCAGCAAACCGCGCGGCAAGATCCTGCTGGCCACGGTGAAGGGCGACGTACACGACATCGGCAAAAACATCGTGTCGGTCGTACTTGGCTGCAACAACTACCAGGTCGTGGATCTGGGCGTAATGGTTCCGACCGCGAAAATCGTGGACACAGCCGTCGCCGAAAAGTGCGACATCATCGGATTGTCCGGCCTCATCACGCCGTCGCTCGACGAAATGGCCCATGTGGCCGAAGAAATGGAGCGGCGCGGGCTCAACCTGCCTCTGCTCATCGGGGGCGCCACCACCAGCCGCGAGCACACGGCCGTGAAGATCGCGCCCAAGTACCACGCCAGCACCGTGCACGTTCTCGATGCCTCTCGCGCCGGGCCGGTGGTGAGCGCGCTGCTCGACGAGAAACAGCACGCGGTCTTCGACACGAAGAACCGGACCGAACAAGAAGACGCGCGCCAGCTCTTCGCGGGCAAGAAGAAGCGGCCCTTGCTTCCGTTCGCCGAGGCCAATGCGCGCAAGCCGGCTATGGAGTGGAAGGCCAGCGATGTCGCCACGCCGTCCTTTCTTGGTCGGCGCGTGATTGAGAACCAAGCGCTCGAGGAGTTGGTCCCCTACATCGACTGGACCTTCTTCTTCACCGCCTGGGAGCTGCGCGGAAAATTCCCGACGATTTTCGAACACCCGAAATACGGTGCCGCCGCCCGCGAGCTTTTCGCAGACGGCAAGAAGAAGCTCGACGAGCTGGTGCAAGGCAAGCTCATTCGCGCCTCGGCGGTCTATGGCTTCTGGCCCGCGGCAAGCGAGGGCAACGACATCGTGCTCTTCACCGACGAGAGCCGCTCGCGCGAGCTGCTTCGCTTCCCCATGTTGCGCCAACAAGGCGGCGAGGCGCCCTATCGCTGTCTGGCCGACTTCGTGGCCCCGCGCGAGTCGCGCTTTCTCGACCATGTCGGTGCCTTCGCCGTCACCGCCGGCATCGGGCTCGACGAGCTCGCCGTGAAATACCAGCAAGCGCGCGATGACTACAGCTCGATCATCGTGAAGGCCCTGGCCGACCGTTTGGCCGAGGCCTTCGCGGAATGGTTGCACGCCCGTGTCCGCCGCGAGTGGGGCTACGGCGCGGCCGAGAAACTCAGCAACGAGGATCTCATCGCCGAAAAATACCGCGGCATTCGCCCCGCCTTCGGTTACCCAGCCTGCCCCGAGCACAGCGAGAAGGTGAAGCTCTTTGACCTCTTGCAAGCACCCGCCGTGGGCATCACCTTGACCGAGAGCTTTGCCATGTGGCCGGCGGCGAGCGTGAGCGGCATCTACCTCGCCCATCCCGAGTCACGCTACTTCGACGTCGGCCGCCTCGCCCGCGATCAGGTGGAAGACTACGCCGCCCGCAAAGGTATCGGCGTCGCCGACGCCGAGCGGTTGCTGTCGCCCAAGCTCGGGTACTAGGAGATTTCACCACAGAGACGCAGAGAGCACAGAGGTTGTGGATGGAGAAGTAGTTCGAATCCGAATCCGCAAACCCTTTGCTTTCCGGCCTCCGTGCTCTCCGTGTCTCTGTGGTGAAGAAATCCGGATTCGCCGGCCCGAGCATGGACTTGGCATTGCTGGTCGCACCCAGTAAGGTTCACCCATGCCGGATTCGTACCTTGCGGTCGTCATCTATGTTCACGTGCTGCCCGAATCGATCGAGGCTTTTCGCGCGGCCAGCTTGGCCAACGCGACGGCCAGCCTGCGCGAACCCGGTGTCGTGCGCTTCGACGTCATGCAAGAGAGCGCCGATCCCAGGCGCTTCGTGCTGTTCGAGGTTTACCGAGGACAAGAAGGCGCAGCGGCGCACAAGCAGACCGCGCACTATCAAACCTGGCGCGACACCGTAGCGCCCATGATGGCCGAACCGCGCACGAACAAGTCCTACGCCACGGTCACACCGGCGGCAATCTGGGAGATCGATGGCCGCAATCGCGTTTGAGTTGGCCGCGCCCGGCCGCATCGTCTTCGGCGCCGGGGCCGCGGCGCAGGCCGGCCTTGCCCTGCGTGCGCTTGGTGCCAAGCGGGTGTTGCTGGTCACCGGGCGATCCGCGCGGCGAAGCGATGCCTTTCGCGCCGACCTGAAATTGCCGACGGTGATTTGTGCCATTCCCAGCGAGCCCACCCTCGACATGGTGAGGGAAGGCCGTGCCCTGGCGATGGGCGAGAAGTGCGATGCGGTGGTGGCATTCGGAGGCGGCAGCGCCGTCGACGCTGGCAAGGCCATCGCCGTGCTGGCTGGCAACGACGGCGACCTGCTCGACTACATGGAAATCGTAGGCAAGGCGCAGCCGCTTCCGCGGCCGGGCCTGCCGTGCATCGCGATTCCCACCACCGCGGGGACGGGCGCCGAGGTCACCAAGAATTCCGTGCTCGCCTCGCCCGAGGCGAAGGTGAAGGCCAGCCTGCGCAGCCCGCGTTTGCTGCCCATGCTTGCTTTAGTTGATCCCGATCTGCTCGACGGCATGCCCAAGTCCGTCCTGGCGCCGACCGGCCTCGACGCCCTCTCGCACTTGCTTGAATCCTTCGTATCGATTCGAGCCAACGCCTTCTCACTGGCCTTGGCCAGGGAAGGCATGGTTCGCGTCGCCCGCTCGCTAGGGCCCGCGTTCGAGCACGGTCTGACGCCCGAACGTCGAGAGGATCTGGCGGTGGCGAGTCTGTTTGGCGGTCTTTGTCTGGCCAATTCCGGACTCGGAGCCGTGCACGGCTTCGCGGCTCCCCTGGGCGGCATGTGGAAAGCCCCGCACGGAGCCGTCTGTGCCGCGCTTCTGCCCGCGGTTATGCGCGCCAACATCGCGGCGCTTGTGCGCCGGGATCCGCACAGCCCCGTTCTCGGCCGCTACCGGGAATTGAACGGCCTGCTCGCCGTCGGTGGTGATGCCGTCGATTGGACCGCAGGTCTTGCCGCCGCACTCGGCATTCCCAAACTATCGGCGCTCGGCGTGCAAGCAAACGACGTTCAGCTGCTGGTCGAGAAAGCCAAGGTCGCGAGCAGCATGCGCGGCAATCCCATCGTTCTCACCGACCAGGAATTAACCACCATCGTGAACGAATCGCTCGCGTAGGGGCCGGCTAGCCATCACCGGCATCCTTGGCCCAGATGTCGATGGCGAAATCCGCGATCTTCTTGTCGAGCGTGGGCCGGCTGATGCCGAGAATCCGGGCCGCGTGGCTCTTCACGCCGCGAGCCCGGCGAAGGGCGGCCTCCACTTTCCCCTTTTCGAGCCGCGCCACCGCATCGGCGAGCTTGCCTTCGTGTACATCCTGGTTCGAAGTCGCGGCCGGACTGGCAGGCGCACGCATGGGGCGCCCGATTCCGGCCAACACATCGTCGCGATCGATGGGGCCAGGATCGCGCGGATCGCGCAGGACGAGGATGCGTTCGAGTACGTTGGCCAGCTCGCGCACATTGCCGGGATATTCCCAGGTGGCAAGCGCCGCTTCCGCCTCAGGTGTTAGGCCCGGCGAACGCAAACCCAGTCGCCCGGCGATGCGCTCGAGCAGCACGCGCGCCAGCAGCGGAATGTCGTCGCGCCGATCGCGCAGCGGCGGCAACGTGATGGCAAGGACGTTGATGCGAAAATAGAGGTCTTCGCGAAAAAGCCGCTCTTTCAAGTCGTCGGCGAGATCGCGGTGCGTGGCGGCCACGATGCGAACGTCCACTTGCCGGGGCAAGCTGGCGCCGACCCGCACCACCGCACGCTCTTGCAGCACGCGCAGCAGCTTGACCTGCAACGCCGGCGACAGATCGCCGATTTCGTCGAGAAACAGGGTGCCACCATCGGCGCACTCGAAGGCGCCCAGGCGCGTGGACGTGGCGCCGGTGAAGGCGCCCTTCTCATGACCGAACAGCTCGCTCTCGGCCAGGCTCTCGGCCACCGCCCCGCAATTGATGGCGACGAACGGACCGCGATTGCGCGGACTGCGGCTGTGGATGAGGCGGGCGATTTCTTCCTTGCCGGTTCCGGTTTCGCCCAAGAGCAGCACCGTCGAATCCACGCGTGCCGCTGACGTGGCCAAACTGAGGGCGGCGACGAAGGCAGGGCTTGCACCGACGGGACCTTCCGAAGTCGCGGCTGCCGCCGGTCCGGGGCGTTCGCCCAGGCGCAGGGTCACGAGATGCCCCACCGCCTCGAGCCAAACGAGATCCGACGATGTGAAGGGACGCTCTGGTGCGCGATCGACGTGGACGAAACCGCGCGGCGCCTCGCCATGCAAACCGTCCCCGCGCGGGCCCCAGGGCACCACCATCACCGAACGCAGGCTATGCAAGACCACGCTGCGCACGCCGCGCAGCTCGCGGCTGTCCATGGCGTCCTCGACCAGAACCCCCCGTTGCGACGTTGCGGCCCGTTCGAGCAGGGTGCGCGAGATGGACACCACCGCGCCTTCGCCACGCGTGGCAAGCGCCACGACCCGTTCCTTGGTCTGCCCCTGCCACACACGCAGAAGCAACGTTGCGCGCTTGGGCGCAAGCTCGCTCTCGATGGCGTCGAGCACGGCCTCGGCGGCATCCTCTTCGTTGCCCGCCGTCGCCAGCCGCGCCGCCAGCGCGCCTAGGCCGCGCATGCCGTCCCTACCCGTTTGCCCAGGCAGCGGCGGGCCAGGATTCGCGGCCGTGCTCGCGCGCCCCTGCGCCGAGACCAGCAGCGTGCCTGCGCCGTAGCGAGCGTTCGCGACTTCGATTTGGTCGCCAGCAACCAGCAGCAAGGTGTCGCCGACCATGATCTCGTCGCCTTCGGCAACCGGCGTTGGCCGGCTGATGGCCTCGCCGTTGACGTAGGTGCCGTTCTGGCTGCCCAGGTCTTCGATCATCGCCCGCGCCCCGGTGGCGTCGATGCGGCAGTGCTCGCGCGAGACTTTGCCATCCACCAGTTGCAAGTCAACCGTAGCGCCGCGGCCAAGCGTCAGGCTCCCAGCGAGGGGAATACGCAATCCTTGCTTGGGACCAAACAGCGCGAGCAGTGCTAGCATCCCGCCATTGTAGTCGCTTGCGAAGACAGGCGGAACTAGCTGGGATTCGTCCAGACGTTCAGCGCAAGACCGACTTCGCCGCTGGATAGTCGCCCTCGCGTAGCGAGCCGCTGCGGATGCAGCGCAGGTTGCCGTCGGAAGCGGCGAGCATGTGGATGGGGATAGGCGTGGAAGGATCCCTCATGAACGCCTTGGCCCACTGTTCGTAGTCGTGCTGGGAAGCGACGCGCGCGACCTTGGCCGCGGCGATGTCCTTGCGCTTGGCCAGGAAGCTGTCGAACGCACTCGCATCTTCATCGAGCGACAGGAACAGGACGTCTACGTCGACGCCATCCTTGCGCAAATCGTCCCGCCATTTGAGCAAGAGCGGCATCTCGCGCAAGCAGGGCTGGCACCAGGTGGCCCACAGATTCACCCACACGCGCTTGCCCTTGGGCAGAACGGCTGGACCGGCGCCAGTCTTCGCCGCGGCCAGCGGCGGTAGGGTCAGGCGGGGAGCGACGCCGGGGAACGAGGTGTCGCACCAGCCCGCCGCCGGATCGGAAACCGCCTTGACTGCCTCGTAGCGCGAGGACGCCACGGGCTGCGTGCTCTTTTCGTTGCAGGCCGCACACAGTGCCAAAGCCAACAGTGTACGTTTCATAGCCGGCAGTCGATCCAGGCGATGAACGACGAACGGTTGAGCTCGGTCGTGCCGCACGCGTCGCCGGTGCGCGAGCGCTTCCACTGACAGAACTGCTGATCGAGCTGCGCGAATTCCTCGCCCAGCCACAGAAGGCCGACTTCTTGATCGATGTCGGGATCTTGGAATTTGGTTCGAATGTGGTCGAGCACGGCGCTGCCGCGGCGATGGCTGAGATCGCGATTGTGCTCGGTCGAGCCTTCGGGCGAGGCACGCGACACCACGAAGAAGTACGAGGCACCTCGGCGGTCCGAGAAGGTCTTTTCAAGCAAGTCGGCCGCGGCGGCATCGATGTCGGCGCTGTCTTTGTCGAACTGGATGATGGCAGCGCGATCGGCGAGCGGCGAGAAGAGTGCGTTGAAATCGCCGCCCGACATGGAAGCCACTTGGCGCGCCTGCAAGGGCTGGCAGCCACGCGAAGTTCCCCCGGCGACCAGACCACACGAGGTCAGCACGCGCTTGAGAATCACCTTGAGGTCGCCCGAGCAGTAGCCCATGTCCGAAGCGCTGGCCGTCGCTACCTCTGGCGCCTTGCCCTGGGTTTCAGCCAGACGAACAGCCGCAGCGCGCGTCCACGACGACACCGAAATCCCGATGCCGGCCACGGCACAGAGAAGCAACACCAGATGCGCCCTTCCACTATTCATCGCTGCACCTCACCCGCTGTCGCACCTTGGGCCAGCACGCGCGAGAGTACGTAATCGAGACCAAGATCCGTGTCCTCGTCGGGCAACTTCTGATTGCGCACGAAAAGCTGAGGGGTCAGCACGGGCAGGGAATTGGCGACAATCCAGCGCAACCCCTTGTTGACCCGTGCGCGCACCGCGGGCTGGCCCACGCAGCTTGCAAGGTCGGGGAAGTCCTGCTTGATACGCGCATAGACCGCGGATTGTCCCCCGCCGCCGCGCGCGCGCAGATCCTCTTGGTTCGCGAAGGCCCAGTCCAGCACCTTGCTCGCGTGATCGCCGGCGCACAGGAGGGCCTCGCTGACCGCGCAGGCCCCAGCATGCAGAGACTCGCCGACCATCCAGTTGCACTCCTTGTCGAGAGGGAAGAGCACGAGCTTGATCTGCAATTGATCGCCGAGGCCACTCGCCGCCAGGCGTTCGGAGAAGCCCTTGCACGCCGGGCACAAGGGATCGAGCACCTCGACCGCCGGTACTTGTCCCTTGCCGTGCATGTCCAGCATGACGCCATATTTGTCCTCGGGATGGCGCAGCCCCGAGGTGTGCAAGAGCGAATCCGAGTAGGCGGGCTTGAACGCGAGGTAGAGCAGAACCGGCAACGCGACCATGGCCAGACCCTCGACGAAGTAGAAGCCCCACTCGCTCACGATGCCGCCCTTGCTCTTGCTGTCCTTCTGGTGCGACGGACTGGTCAAGATGTGCGCGGCGATGGCGGTCACGAACACACCCAGCGACGAGGCGTAGATGCCCACGCACACCTTGCAGAAAGTCCCGATCTGCGTCGCCGAGATGATGCCGTAGACAATCGACGTCAGCACCGGCAGGGCGGTGGCGGCGATCATGAAACCGGTCTCGCCGCGCACCATCCGCTTGCGCAGCAGCAGATCGGCAGCGCGAAATAGCAGGAAGGCAAACACGCCGAGGGCCGGCAAGGCGATGGGGATCCCGCCCCAGGTCAGATCGCGCAGAACCGACGAATACGGGCTCATGAGCACGGTGTGGCACCCGGACGCGCCGCTTGTGTCCTTGGGCCCAATGCCGGGCATGATGGAGCAGGTGATGGCGTGCACCTGGCGATCGAGGTGGGCGATGAAATCGTAGGACGAGACTCCGGCGAAGATCACGCCGGCAAGCGCGAACGCCGCGAGCAGGATCAGCGTCTTGCGCGGAGACGCCGCGCCCACCTCGTGTTGGCCTTGATCTGACTGCGGCATGTGCCCGAAACATAGGGCACCTGCCTGGATGAATCCAGTTCTTGCCTTCCGCGAGTAGGGCCGCCCTCCAGTGGGGCGACATCGCCGGCCGCAAGAACCGAGCAAGCAACTTTGGCGCGGGATCGCCGATAGGTTGGCATGCACACCTATCTCTTTCTTGCCTGTACGGCCGCTCTCGCCCTACCCTCTGACCATGTCGACGCGCAACCGGCTCCGCGTGCTAGCGACGATTGCCGTGTGCCTCTGCGCGTACATGGGTTGGGCGGCTACCACCGCCCCGTCCCCCCGGAAGGCCAAGCTACGCGTCGATTTTCTGGACGTGGGGCACGGCGACTCAACGCTCATCACCTCGCCCTCGGGCAAGACGGTGCTGATCGACGGCGGCTTGGCAGAGGCGGGCCCAGGCATCCTTTCGTTTCTGCGCAGCAAGAACGCGTGCCCGCTCGACATGATCCTGCTCACCCATCGCCACGCCGACCATCTGGGCGGGCTGGTACATGTCATCGAGTCGTGTGGCGCGCGCCTGTACTTGGATGCACCCTATCCCCACGAGAGCAACATCTACGGCAAGCTTCTACACGTGCTCGAAAGCCGGCAGGTGCCGGTTCGCCAGGCGGAGCGCGGACGAATCGTCGAGCTCGGGGATGGCGCCCGGCTGCTTCTCCTCGGCCCGCCGTTCCCTATCATCGAGGGCGCGGACTCGGACGTGAATGCCAACAGCGTGGTGAGCCGCCTCGACTATGGCAATGGCAGCGTCCTCTTCGCGGCGGATGCGGAAGAATTGGCCGAGAGATGGCTTCTGGAAAGCGGTGCGAATCTGCGTGCCACCGTCTTGAAGGTTGGGCACCACGGCAGCAGGCACTCGTCGACGATCGGATTCTTGAACGCGGTCATGCCCCTGGCAGCGGTCATCAGCACCGAGGCCGGCGATGCCAAACATCCCCATCCCGAAACGCTGGCACGCCTGGCGCATGTGGGGACGCAAGTCTTTCGCACCGACCTGGACGGCACGATTGCGGTAGAGATGGACGGCGCCAGGGTCACGGTGAGCGGCCGTGGGCGCGCGGAGGTATTCAAAACGCCATGACCGAGAAACGCGGCGAACATGCACAGAAGACGACAACCTTGTTCATCGACGAGATCGAAGACGACAGCGTCAGGTTGCTGTTCGACCAACGCAGCTTCACCATCCCGCGCGCGCTGCTGCCCGAGGATTCCCGCGAAGGCCAGTGGCTAATCCTCTCAGTCGCCCGAACCTCGCCGCCGCCCGACGATACTGCTGCCCGGCGCGAACGCATGGGGGCCGACGACCCTGGCGGAAACATCAAACTCTAGGCGCGACTTGGGCGTCGGAAGGTCGCGAATGATCCGGCACGTTGGAACACTATTCATTGCGAGCTTGGGCGTTTGCGTCGCTGCCTGTTCAGGAGGAGGCAGCAAGGTCGTGGACGGGGCCGGGGTGACTGCGCTGTCTTCTGACGCGGAAGCGGACGGATTCATTGGCGCCAACGGCGGAGCCCTCGGAGCTGGGTCGACAGCGCTGGGCGGAGCCATCCCGGCTGGCGGGAACACCGGGACGGGAGGGATGTTGGGCTCGGGCGGATCGGGGCTTGGTGAAGCCGCCCTGAGGGATCCCCTCATAGGCATCAAAGAATTCCAAACACTTGAGCAAAAGCCCGTTGCTCGGAAACTAGGCGGCCAAATGCGGCCATTAGGGGCGCAAGCCACTCCTCCGGCATCATTGGAATGGCTCCATACCAATAGCTGCCTTGGGTGAATAGCGAATGCGTCCGGCGCTTCACCGTGTTGACCTTGAGCTTGCGGTCGAGTCCGGTTTCTTCCGCCGCGGCACCCAGAAGCGTGAGCAATGCCTGGGAGATGGCCGCCAGGAGAAGGAGTCGGTCTCGTCGTTCGGGATCCGCAATGTGCGTAGCTTTCAAACCCATTCCAAAGCGTGCGTCCTTGGCGTCGCGGAACGTTTCCTCGATGGTGAAGCGCTTGCCGTACGCCTTGACTGCCTGTGCGCCGCTGAGATCAGATCGACTCGTCGCCAGATGCCAGGCATCCTTCATTCCGCGCGCGTGCACGCCTACCACCGCAGCCACCGGCGTCCGGTCGGAGGTGACCTTGACGTTCGCAAGCTTGACCGCTCGTCCGCTCGGTGAAAGCCAGTGTGTCGCAGGTCGGACCTCGCCGTTGGATGCCTCGACGTAGATGATTCCTCGAAAGCGGATGATGAAATCCAGGCCGAGCGAAACAAGGAAGGGATAGAGTTTCTGGTCCCCAAACCCTCGGTCTGCCAGCACGGTCGCTCGCTTGGTATGCGCCGGACGCAGCTTGGCGAACAGCGCCAGGAGGTCATCCTCATGGTCGTTGCGCCAGCCTTCGATGGTTGACTTCCTGACTGTTCGCCACAGCAACGGCGTCGCTCGTCCGTGGGACGTGATGAGATACAAGGCGATGGTGCAATGGTCGTCGGCATCGAACTCAGTCCAGTCGAGCGCGACGTAGACATCCTCACGCGCGCCCAGCACGAAAGGCACCCAGTTCTTAAAGAAGGTATCGCACGAGATACCCGCATTGCTCATCAGGCGATCGACCTGCTTGACTGCGTGCCTTGGATTCAGTCCCTGAGCCTGCGCCAACCCTTGTCCGATGGCGTGAATGCCCAGCGTGGCGCCGTGGATGACGCCGGTTACCCCGTTGGCTAGCGAAAGCACTCTCTTCGCGTGGAAATCCTCTCCAATAAGCTTCTCAACAAACCGCTGTGTGTCCGCCGGGCGCAACCGATTCTTTGCGAGTGGCTTGCGCAATCTAGTTCCAGGAGTCGTCGTCTCGTGGCTCATGGAATCCATGTACCAGAACTTGCTGTGGATAAGTCAATCCTCGACGTTTTTCAATCGCCAGCAATATCAAGTGCTTATGAGTTGCGCGCGATGAGGGGATCGTTCAGACCCAGTTCTTAAAGAAGGTATCGCACGAGATACCCGCATTGCTCATCAGGCGATCGACCTGCTTGACTGCGTGCCTTGGATTCAGTCCCTGAGCCTGCGCCAACCCTTGTCCGATGGCGTGAATGCCCAGCGTGGCGCCGTGGATGACGCCGGTTACCCCGTTGGCTAGCGAAAGCACTCTCTTCGCGTGGAAATCCTCTCCAATAAGCTTCTCAACAAACCGCTGTGTGTCCGCCGGGCGCAACCGATTCTTTGCGAGTGGCTTGCGCAATCTAGTTCCAGGAGTCGTCGTCTCGTGGCTCATGGAATCCATGTACCAGAACTTGCTGTGGATAAGTCAATCCTCGCAGTTTTTCAATCGCCAGCAATATCAAGTGCTTATGAGTTGCGCGCGATGAGGGGATCGTTCAGGAAGCCGCCGGTTCAGGCGGCGTTCTCGGCGCCGGATCGGGTGGCCCCGTGGGCCTGGGGGGAGGCGGATCCATCGCCATCGATGCGAAGCTGTCGGTTGCCATCGACTTGTCGATTTGGTCCCTACAATTGCCTGTTGGCACAGGAACCTCGCCCGCCATCATCTCACCCCAGCAACTGCTGGCGGGGTTCTCCAATGACTATTTTTATCAGGCGGCCGATGGAGGCCGGGTCTTCATGGATCCGGCCACCGGCGTGACCACCTCGGGGTCGCTGCATTGTCGAACCGAACTGCGCGAGATGACAGCAGCTGGCGTGGCTGCCGCATGGGCCGCCACCGGCACCAACACGATGGCCGTTTCTGGCAGGGCACTGCAAGTCGGTGGCGGTTCGAGTGGACATACGACGGTGGCCCAGGTCTTCAACAGCGATGATTCCATTCCACTTTGCGAGCTGGAGTACTCGAACAGTCTGGGCGGCTTCGAGCTGCTCTACGAAGAGGCTTCCGGCGCCGGCACCTACGTGGACTTGAAGACGCCGGTCGCGCTCGGCTCCCAATATGCCTATACGCTGTCACTTTCGAACGGCGTCCTTGCGGTCAGTATCAACGGCAACGATGTGTACGCGCACACACCCAGCGCGACGATCATGGCCAAGACGTTCTATTTCAAATGCGGCAACTACGATCAAACGGCGACGGCCGGCGCCCTCAGTACAACTCCCTACAGCGTCGTGGAGAACTACGATATCGAAGTGGTTCACCGCTAGTCGGTGCTGGCTTGTGGCCTCCTGCGTGGGACGGCGGACACCAAGAGATCGGGATTTGATTCGGAGCCGGGCAGGCGCAAAATAGATATCCCATGTCGAATCGCGCGTGTTCGGTCGTAGTGAATTTTGTTTTGTTGGTCGTCGCGGCCGCTGCCAGCCGGGTGCAGTCAAGGCAGTGGAGGGAGCGGCACAGGCAGCAGCGGAGGCACGACGAGCAGCAGCGGAGGCACGACGGGCAGCACCGCAGGTACGAACAACTTGGGAGGCACGTCGGCCAGCACCGGAGGCGCGACCAGTTTCGCGGGCGCCACGGGTACCGGAGGCGCGACTAGCTCTGCGGGCACGTCGGGTAGCACCGCAGGTACAAGCAGCTCGGGGGGCACGTCGGCCAGCACTGGAGGCGCGACCAGTTTCGCGGGTGCCACGGGTACCGGAGGCACGGCTGGTTCTGCGGGCACGTCGGGTAGCACCGCAGGCACGACCAGCTCGGGGGGCACGACGGGCAGCACCGGAGGCGCGACTAGCTCGGGGGGCACGACGGGCAGCACCGGAGGCGCGACCAGCTCCGCCGGTGGGACAGGCACCGGGGGTACGACAAGTACCGGGGGAATGACGGGCAGCACGGGCGGCACAGTCAGCTCGGGGGGCACGATGGCAGCGGGCACCACACTCAAATTCACTACCGCCAACTGTCCGGCGGCCACACAGGGTCAGGCTTACAGTTGCACGCTCGCGGCCTCCGGCGGGACGAGTCCGTACACGTTCTCAGTCACCAATTCCTCTTCGTATGCTCAGCTCCCCGAGGGCATGTCGATCAACAGCTCGACAGGCGTGGTCTCGAGCGCCCTCGTCGGCGGCCAGGGAACGTATGGCGTCCAGTTTCAAGTCGCCGACTCGGCGAACCATGTGGTTACCGCTTCCATTACCTTCTCTATCGCCGGAAACAACGCCTTCCTGGCTTCGATCTTCCCGTCGAACTCCATCTTCCACCATCGCATGGACGCTGCCTCGACGGGCTTGCCGGTCGACACTTCGCCGGCTGCTCCCATCTACAGCGATTATCAGGCTTCGCACATCAGGGTGTTCTTTGGCAACGCCGCCTACCTCAACCTGCCGAACGGCATCCCGGCGATCAAGGTTCCATACAACCAGCCAGACGTTCCAGTGGCGACCACACTGTACCAGTCCTACTACACCTCTGGACCGCTCCCTCCCTACGCCCCCGTCGAAGGCACTGCCGTTTCCGAGGCTGCTGGAGGGGATGGGCATGTCTCGGTCTATGTGGAGGGCGGTGGAGGGAACCCTCCCGGGCTGTACGAGATGTGGCAAGGTGTTTACCTGGGCGCGAAGGGTTGGACGGACTCCTCGAACGCCATGTGGAGCGACGTGACCTCCAACGCGCTGACTCCCCAGGGCAACGGCACGACGGACGAAGCGGGCTTGCCGGTGGGGCCATTGCTCGTGAATGCTGATGAGGTCATCGGAACGGGGACTCCCAGCGTACCCAACGGCGTCGTGCAACACCCTATCCGGTTCACGACGAACCATACCCTCAACTACTGGGTGTGGCCTGCGACGGAGACGGCAGGACAGGGCTCATGTACCGGGATATCGACTGGCAACCTGCTCTCGCAGTCCACTCCCCCGAGCGCATGCACCTTCTCTGGAGTGCCTGGGGAGATCTATCGGCTAAAGGCCTCAGCCGCCACCCCCTCATGCGCGTCCACGAGCCCTCAAGCAAACATCATCATCACCGGCTTCCGGAACTACGGAATCATTCTGGCGGACAATGGCCTGACGGGAGGATTGATCGGGACGCCGGACAGTCGCTGGAATGACGACGACCTCTCCTGTTTGGCGAACGTCACCCTGGCTGATTTCGAACCCGTCAATGTCAGCTCTTTGATGGTCAGCACAGACAGCGGGGCGACAGCACACTGACTCTCGACCACTTCCACCAGGGTCGACGACCCCGCACGAACCGTCGCAGCAGGGGTCGCCACGGCAGGGGTCGAAAGGGATTTAGATGTAAGGATACTTCATGGCGCCACAGCCGCTTTCGCTTTGGCTGCGGTCGGGCTCATCGTCGGAGGTGTGTCGGTCGCCGCACATGACAAAGAATGGACGAGTACCGCGAGGGGGCTGGCTGCCTCAACTATGACCTCGTGAAAGGCGACCTCGCACAGTAGGCTATCGCTATGCAAGACGAGGCCGCCCCTACGAATCTGGGTCATGCATGCCAAGGCCGAAAGTTCGGCGGTGGAAAAACTGGGGGGCGCATCTGCAAGGGGCACACGAGCTTCGCTTCATCCCAAACGAAGAGGATCACGGAAGACCGCAAGTGAGCTGGGCGCACTCCCAGCGACTGTTTTGCACGTTGTAAGCGCAGGGGGCTCAGGGGGAGCGTGACCGTCCCCGCATCGACCGGAGCACAGTCCGAATCGTTGATGCAGAGGTCCGATGCCGTGTGGCAGCGTTCAACTCGCTCAGAAGTGAGAACAAGTCGCGAGATAGCAGCTCTGGTCTCCACCCGACTCGGCGTAGCAGCGATCGAGCGCGTCGTCTTCAACGGTAGTCATGTGGACCAAACCAAAACCGGAGAAGGTTTCCTCGGTCACAGGGTACTGATCGCCATAGGAGTCTTCGGCAATGCAAGTGATGCTGCGAATGACGGCCCAGTTCCAGTAGTAGACCGGGCGGGAGAATTCGGCATGCTCCCAATGACGCCACTGGTGCTCGCCATGCTTGACGACCCGGGGGCTCATGACACGAATCGCGTGCGGCCGCACGATGGGGCCGTGGGGATGGGCTCCCGGCGGGTGCTCCTGGAAACGGGGCGGCGCTGGGCGCGGGGGCGGGTTGGACCTGCCTCGCTCTTCTCGGCGTTCTTCCCTGCGTTCTTCAGCCTGCGCGGCCGAATAGACTTGTAGTAACGTGGCCGACAGCGCGATGGCCAATGGAATCTTGAACGTCATTTGAGGTCCTCCTGGTAAGGGGTGGTGACGAGTGGACAGGTGGAAGTATAGACAGGAAGTCTCCGAGGCACACCCCGCACCGTGCTACTCGCGACGAAACCAGAGTAGGGCGAGTGCGATCATCGCCCCGGCGAATGCCAGCAGCACGGCCAGATCCAGCCCAGCGCCGAACGCGCTCGGTTGAGCGAGCGCGTGGCGCATGAGATCCACGCCGTAGGTCACCGGGTTTGCGCGCACAAGAACGGCCATCCATCCGGGAAGGCGTTCCACCGGAAAGACACCGCCCGACAAAAAGTAGAGCGGCATGATGACGAAGTTGGAAATGACTCCGAACCCCTCGAAGGTCTGCATCCGTGTCGCGAGCACCACGCCCATGGCCGACATGGCCAGCGACAGAATGGCGATGACGCCGAGGAGAGCGAAGAACGGACCCACGCCAAGGTGCAACCCGACGAGCGGGGCAAAGATCAGTGTGAGGCAACCTTGCACCATGGTGACCACGGTCCCGGAAAGTATCTTGCCGAGGACGATGGTCACGCGCGAGATGGGCGCGACCAGGACTTCCTTGAGGAAGCCGAACTCTCGATCCCAAATGATGGTCACGCCTTGAAACATTCCGCCGAAAAGCACAGCCATCGCGATGGCACCGGCGAAAACGAAATGCTGGTAGTCCACGCCTCCAGTAAGCCGCACCGAGGCGCTGAGCCCCTTGCCCATGAAGATCAGCCACAGCAGCGGCCGGGCAAACGCGCCCATGACTTGCCCGCGGTCGCGCACGAAGCGAACCAGGTCACGCCAGGTTAGCGCCCACGCAGCCTCCAATTCGTTCATGACCGCCTCCGCATGCGCACCATGCGGCGAAGCACGTCGCGATTCGACGCCTCGTCGGGACGGATGGAGTGCCCGGTGAGGGCGATGAAGGCATCTTCCAGGGTTGGTTTCTGCAAGCTCAAGCGTCGAAGCTCGACGGGAAAATGGCCGAGTTGCGCCAGGAACTCCTCGCCATGAGACACCGCGAACTCAAGACCGCGCTCGGTGGTCTGCGGTTCGACAGCAAAGCGCAGGCGCAGCTCTTGCGCGGCCTTCTCGTCGTCCACCGTGCTGAGCGTGACGCGTTCCTCGCCGGCCCTGCGTTTCAGCTCCTCGGGCGAGCCTTCTGCGATCAGCTTGCCGTGATCGATGATGGCCAGGCGGTCGCAATTCTCCGCCTCTTCCATGTAGTGGGTGGTTAGAAAGATGGTGAGGCGCTCGCGCTCGCGCAACTCGTGCAGGCGCTCCCACATGGCGCGACGGGTTTGCGGATCCAGACCAGAGGTGGGCTCGTCGAGAAAGAGCACACGTGGCCGGTGCAAGAGCGCCCGAGCGACTTCGAGCCGCCGCCGCATGCCACCTGAAAATGTGCGCATGCGCTGATCGGCCTCGGCGGTCAGGCCGATCCACGCGAGCGCCTCGTCCATGCGTGCGCGCCGCTCGCCCCGTGGCACACGGTAGATCATGCAATGGATCTTCAGATTCTCGCGCGCCGTGAGGCGGTCGTCCACGGAGGGATCCTGGAAGATGAGCCCGAGAGAGCGGCGAACCGCCAACGGCGCCGCGACCACGTCCTGTCCGGCGACGCGCGCCGTGCCCTGGGAAGGCTGGAGCAGCGTACAGAGAATCTTGATGGTCGTCGACTTACCGGCGCCGTTGGGACCGAGAAGTCCGAAGATTTGGCCTGTTGGGACCGAGAATGAAACGTCATCCACCGCCGCCAGATCGCCGAAGCGGCGAACCAGCCCTTGGACCTCAACGGCAAAAGCAGCTACAGGCAAGCGAGAATCTCTTTGGAAGTGGCCAGGGTCGTCAACCTGGCCAGATTGGCCAGCGAGCGATCGTGGCTGTCCTGGTTCATGGAGGAAACGCAATCCGTAGCGATGACCGGATAGAACCCGCGCGCGGCCGCATCGCGGGCGGAGAGCTCAACCCCCATCTCGGTGGCGATGCCGGTGAAGATCAGGCTCTTCACGCCATGGTTTTTCATCATGAGCTCGAAGTTGGTGCCAAGAAAGATATTCGCCGTGGCCTTCTCGATCTGGAGATCGCCGGCCTGGGGCTTCACCGCTTGCGGAATCTCGCGCTCGGGAGAGCCAGGAGCCATGAAGGTTGGAAGCTTCGCCGGATCGTCCACGCCAAACCTGCGCATCATGGAAAGCAGGCCCCAGCCCGATTGGTAGGCTTGAGGCAACGGCGTGATGAGTGTGTAGACAATGGGCATCCGGCCACGCGCGCCTTCGACTAGCGGTTGCAGGGAAGCGAGAAAGGCATCCTTGTTGAAGATGCGATTGACCAAGCCAACCTGAACGTCCCACACCACGAGACACGTGTGAGGCGGATCGACAATCTCCTTGAGGGTTTCGTAAATTTCAACGCCGTTGATGGTTTTCATGGGTTCTCCTTGGATCCGATCACTGCTAGTCCGCAAGCTCGGCGGGCGCGGGCACGCCGCGTGCGCTCGCCTTGGACTTCGATGCGAGAAAGAGCGCCGGGATGGCGCCCGCGCCGACGATGCCGGCGCCGACGAGGAAGGCATCGTTGAAGGCCAGCACCGACGCAGCCTCGGCAATCTTGCGCGCGACGAGAGATCCCGCAAGCAGCCTCGCCACCGAGGGTGGCGAGCCCAGCTCGACGGCACGCAGGACGAGGCTGCGCGTGGCGTCCGCCAACGCCGGTCTTGCGGCCGCGAGACCTTGTCCCACCACTGCAAGGTGGAAAGTCGTTCTGCGCCCGAGGACGCAGGCAAGGATGGCAATGCCGAGTGAACCAGAAATCTGCTGTATCAGGCTCAACATTGAAGACGCCATGCCAGCCTTGGTCGTTGGCACGGCATTGATGGCCGCGGTCATCACCGGCGTCACCAGTAGGCCCAGCCCGACCCGCGTATCAGGGTTGGATAGAGCACGTCCCATGTGCTTGTGGTCACGTCCAGTCTGCGGTACGTCCACATGAACCAGGCAATGAGTGTAAGGCCAACAATCGTCGGTGTGCGCGTGCCGAATCGCTCCGCAATCCGGCCGGAAACCAGCATGACCATCCCCATGACCAGCGCGCCGGGAAGCAGCAAGAGCCCCAGTATCGATCTCGCTGCGGCCCATCAGATCCTGCAAGAACAAGGGCAAGAGAAAGATGCCACCGTAGAGCGCGACGGAGCGGGCGGCCGTCACAACCATGGCGACGGTGAACTGGGGACTGCGGAAGAGTCCGAGGTCGAGAATGCGCGCGGAAACAATGCTTTCCACGGCCAGGAAGAGAACGAACGAGACGCTGGTGACCAGGGCGCAAGTGACGACGTAGGACGAGCTCCAGCCTTCGCGATTGCCGTTCGAGAGCCCAAGCAACGCAGCGACGAGGAAGGTGGTCAGCAGCACGAACCCGGGAAGGTCGAAGCCGCGCGAGGTCTGGGCGTGCGGCTTGTCGACGCGAAGAATGCGGGACGCGGCTAGCAGTCCGACGATGCCGATGGGTAGGTTGATGTTGAAAATGCTACGCCAGCCGAGGGTTTCGGTGAGGTACCCGCCCAGCGTCGGGCCGAACGCCGGGCCGACGACCACGCCCACGCCCCACAGTCCAAGTGCGCGACCGCGCTCCTTGGGCGGAAAGACCTCGGCGATCATGGCCAGCCCCGTCGGCGTGATGGCGCCACCGCCGAACGCCTGAATCACGCGAGCAAGAACCAAGGCCGGCAGGTTGGGCGCGATACCACAAAGAGCGGAGCCAGCAATGAATACGGCGAGGCTGGCGATGTAGAGCACCCGGTAGCCCACCCGATCGCGCAGCCATGCGGTCAGGGGCATGAAAGTCGAAAAGCCGAGCATGTAGCCGGTCACCACCCACTCGATATCGTCCACGCTGGCGCCGAAGCTCGCCATCATGTTGGGCAGCGACACGTTGACGATGCTCGAATCGAGCGCCGACATGAAGGTACCCAGCATGACCACGCCGAGCACGCGCCAGCGATACACATCGTCTGCCGGAATGCTGACTGCGACGGCCCCCTGCCTCATCGAACCCGGATCCTGACCTCGACCGACTGACCCGCGCGCAGGGTGTGAATCCGTGGGCTTGGGTCGATGGCGACGCGGATGGGGATGCGCTGGACCACCTTGGTATAGTTGCCCGCGGCGTTGTCCGCCGGAATGAGGGCGAAGGACGAGGCGGCCGACTGGGTGATCACATCGACGCGCCCCGTGAGCTCGCCGCCCTCGTCGATGGAGACCGCCACTGGCTGTCCCAGACAAAGCAGGCCCGATGCTGTCTCCTCGACGTTGGCGGCGATCCAGGCATGCGCCAGATCCACGATGGTCACGGCGCCCTGGGCAGGTGACAGGTAGTCGCCCGGATCCACGGTTACGCGCACAATCACACCGTCCACGCTACTCGTGAGCGTCATGCGCGCGAGCGCGACTTCGGCCAGCTTGAGATCGGCGCGCGCCTGTCCCGCCTGGGCCTGCGCCGCCTCTACCTGGCGCGAGCGGAAGGCAACGCGATCGGTGCCAGCACTCGCATCGAGAAGACCGGCCTTGGCAGCAACGACGCCACTTTGGGCGATGGAAATGTCCTCGGGGCGGCTGCCATGTTCGAGCAGATCGAGCGCGGCGGTCTTGGATTCAAGCGCCGCGCGCGTGGAAGCATCCGCGGTGCGCGCGGTTTCAAGCGCCACCTGGGCAATGGCTCCATCGCGCGCCAAGGTTTCGGCCCGATCGAGATCGCGATGCGCCTGGGCGACGAGTGACTTGGCCGCGGCCACGTCGGCCCGCGCCTTCTCGATCTCCTCGGCGCGTGCGCCGCGCGCGGTGCGCTCCTCAGACGCCTGCGCCGAGGACACGGTGGCACGCGCTCGACGCTCGGACACCTCGGACAGCCGGCGCTCGATGCGAAGCTGCGCCTCGGCCTCGCCCACCCGAGCGTCCGCGAGGGCGACCAGGGCGCGGGTCTTGTCGACCTGGGAACGTTCCGCAGCTGCGTCTAGCTCGACGAGCGTATCACCGGCTTTCACGGTTTGCCCCTCGCGGACGAGCACCCGATTGACCCGCCCGCCTGAGCCCTGGGGCGCGATGACGATGATCGGAGCCGCGACGCGCGCATCGTCGGTCGACACGAAGGGCCGGAAGTGAAACCACCACAATCCGAACAACCCGACCAACACCGCCGCCACAGCAGCCATCACTCGACGAAGGCGCGAGTGTTGCAAGATTGAACGCTTGAGCGGAAGGATTCTCTTCCGACGGATTCCCGTCGGGTTTCGGCGGCTCGGTTTCTTCCACCGCGGGTTTAGCGCTGCCCATCGACAGCCTTCGCCAGGGAAACACCTTCGACCCGCGTGGTGAGAGAGCTTCGTATCTTTTCCGCCAAGGCGACGAAGACGCGTCTTTCGTCCCCCGTCAGTGCGGCCGCCGTGGCATCCGCCAGCCGCTTGTGCGCAACGCTCAGCGGTCCCAGGACCTTGCGCCCCTTGGCCGTGAGCGAGACCAGCATCTCGCGTCGATCCGTTTCGCTCCGATGTCTTTCGACAAATTCGCGCTTCTCAAGGTCGTCGAGGATGCGAACCAGCGCCGACGGGTCGCTCGCCGTCGCGCGTGCCAACCCAACCTGGGTGACGGGCCCGCAGGCTCCGATCTCGCGCAGAATGGCCGCCTGCCGGCCGCTGATGTCCCCGGTGAAAGTCAGTGTGGCCACGCGCGCCACGGCACGCCGGAGCTGGATGATGGCGTCGAGAACAGTCGTTGACATATCCATCATTGTTACATCCATAATGGACAACGGCAATGGTTAAACACAGCCGGTATGCTTGGTGGCGAACCAGACCATCGACATGAGGTCGAGAGTATCCGGCGGGAGGGCATGGCCCCACTGCACGAGGCACACCTTCGCATCACAGTGGGTCATAAGCGGCGGCAACATGGAAATGCTCGCCAAGATCATGGGCCATTCTTCCACCTCCACCACCCAGCACTACGCGCACGTGGCGCCGGACTTTTTCGGCGCCAAGGCGTTCGACATGGTCGCGGTGGACCTTACGCGTCCGACGGGGAACGTGGTAGATTTTGGGCGCTCCGATGGTCAACTTGTGCAGACAGTGGGCAGAAAGCAGGAATTCACCGAAGAACAAAAGATAGCTAGGTCCGCGCAACTAGACGTTTGCGCCCATAGCTCAATTGGATAGAGCACCGGCCTTCTAAGCCGGGGGTTGCAGGTTCAATTCCTGCTGGGCGCGCAGAAAGTTTGCGAGATTATTCGTGAATTCCGATCCGTTGCGAGGCTGTGGGCGCGAAAACCTTCCGGCCCGCAGGCCGGGGGTGGTGGGTTCGAAAGCCGCCGCGCTTGCTTTTGCAAACCGCTGATTCCGCGAGGAAATCTCGACTTTCTCGAAGGCATGAGAAGCGCAAGGCCGGATCTCTGTACCACTATTGCACCAAACGGATCGCGTATTGGTCGAGAAAGGGACGTCCGACGCCAGCCACCCTGGCGCGCAGTGGACCGCCCAGCAAATCGTTGAGGCATTCCCCAAGGGCGCAGCGCCCAAGTACATGATTCGCGACCGCGATCATGGGGCTGCTCATCATGGGACTGCTCGACGAGTGGAGCCTCCAGGACTGTTTCTCGCGGACCGGCACCGACTTGCACGATCCTTTCGTGTCGGGCGGGCGATGCTCCGCCAGTTCCGTCGCTACCGCACCAGCCCTCGACCCTACCCGGGCGGAGTGCGTCTACCAAGCTACTGCGACATCCGCATTGTATACGCCACTCAGATGACATATAAGCGGAGCCGGTAGAGTCCACTGGTGAGGTGCCAGGGAGGAAGTGTGCCGTCATGACGAAGCTAGCCAACCGTCGCGAAGAGGCGCTGTTCGAGCGGGTCGGCGAGATCATCGAGGCAGCGCGGGGCCGCGTCGCGCGCACAGTGAACTCAGCCATGGTCCACGCCTACTGGCTCATCGGCAGGGAGATCGTCGAGGTCGAGCAACACGGCAAGGAGCGCGCGGGCTACGGCGAGGAACTCATGAACCGCCTCGCCGAGCGTCTGGCCGCCCGCTACGGGAAAGGATTCGGACCGCGTACCCTTCGCCGTGTGCGCCTGTTCTACCTCACCTTTCCCAATGGCTCCGCGCTGCTCCCCGATCCGAGCACCACCGACAAATGGACAGCGCCGGTGTCCAAATCGAGCGTTCGGGAGATTCGGACAGCACTGCTGTCCAAATCCGGCACCTTCGAGAACGCCATTTTCCCGCCACACCTCGGTTGGACCCACTATCTGGTCCTCATGCGCGTCGAGAATCCGACGGCTCGCGCCTTCTACGAGATCGAGACCGCCCGCGAAAGCTGGGCCAGCCGCGAGCTTGAGCGGCAGATCACCTCGCTCCTCTTCGAGCGACTCGCCAAGAGCCGCGACAAGGAGAAGGTGCTTGCTCTCGCCAGGAAGGGACACGAGGTTGTCGTCCCCCGCGACGTCATCAAAGAGCCATTCGTCCTTGAGTTTCTCGACCTGCCCGAACGCCACACCTGGCTTGAGCGCGACTTGGAGCAGGCCATCATCGATCGCCTGGAGGACTTCCTCCTGGAGCTGGGTAAGGGCTTCTGTTTCGTGGCACGGCAGAAGCGGCTGAGTCTCGACGGCGACCACTTCTACGTGGACCTCGTCTTCTACAACCGGCTGTTGCGTTGCTTTGTGCTCGTCGACCTGAAGCTCGGCAAGCTCACTCATCAGGACCTTGGCCAGATGATGATGTACGTGAACTGGTTCGATCGGTTTCAGCGCGCCGAGCACGAGCAGCCCACCGTGGGCATCATCCTCTGCTCCGAGAAGAACGATGCAGTGGTGAACATCACCCTGCCCGAGGATAACAAGCAGATTCTCGCTGCGCATTACCAGCACTACCTGCCAACCGAGGAGGAGCTGCGTGTCGAGGTGACTCGCAGCCGCGAGGAGGTCGAGCACCGTCTGCGCATCGAGAGCGAAGGACCGGCGGACAAGGTGCCGAGACGAAGCAAACCGTACAAAGAATCTGGCAGGTCTTCCTCCAGATCGAAGGGCAAGGCCCGTTGATGAGGCAGCGTGTCCTCACCCACGTGACTGGACCAGCAAAGGCAGGGAAGATGACGATTATCAAGGCTCTCTGTGAACGCGTCGCGGAGGTCTCCTGCATCACTCGTTGGAGAAGTTCTCGACTGTGGGCGCGAGACGCACTCGCTACGGCGCATGCCGATGCAAGGTGAAGTGCGCCGCTGGCTGGCAGGCCAGATTGCGCGACGACAGGCACGCGGTGAATCCTGCCGAGCGATTGGCCGCACGTTGGGCATAGCGCGGAAGACGGTGCGCACTCTCATTGCCGAGGAGACGCTACGGCTTGCGACGGGAGCGTCGGCCCTGGCGCGCGTTGCCAAACCGCCCCGCGTGCCGCGCAGATCGAAGCTAGACCGTTTTCAAACCAGAATCGACTTCTGGTTGACGACACACAAAGGTCTGACAGCCGTTCGCCTTCATGAACTCCTTCGTGAGGAGGGTTTTCAGGGTGGTCTCACCATTGTTCGCGATCGTCTCACCCGGCCTACGTACAACAATCGGGACCTGGAAAGTGACCTGACTTTTCAGACCGCTGTGGCCGACCTATACCGATGCATGTTCCGCGGGAAATCCTACTGCGCAGCCCTGACCGCGCTCTCGTGGGGCAACGTCCGCAACAAGCCATTTGTCCTGGATCAGGCTGAGCGCAAAACCGTGGTCGATGCTGGACGCCGAGGCCACTATTCGCAGTGGCGGACGGGCGTCGCAGTCGAAATGTCAGCACTGGGGATTGGCAGCCGTACGATATCTCACGTCCTCTCAATGAGCCGTACCACACTGCGCAAGGTAACAGCAGCCCACCGGGCACATGGGCTGTCCGCATCGAAGAAACGCAACCCCAAGGCGCCTCGACCTCCCATCGGCTTGAAGGCAAAGCAGATCCTGGAAATCCTTCATCAGAAGCCCCTTGCCTTCAACATCAATCGGTCCAACTGGAATCGCCCGGCGCTCGCGCAAGCGCACGAGAGCACCTACGGCCAACGGATCGGCCTTTCTACCATCGGCGATCTCCTCATGCGCTCCGGCTACACCATCAAGAAGGCACGGCGCGTTCTCATGAGCCCGGACCCTGAATATCGGGAAAAGGTCGAGCAGGTTCTCAACACGCTTCAAAATCTCAAGCCCGACGAACTCTTCTTCTTCATTGATGAACTCGGACCTCTTCGCGTGAAGAAGTACGGTAGACGCTACAAAGATATTGAAGCCATCTGTGATGCAGCGAAGAAGGGGCGAGTGTACCCGTCGTTCAGCCAGTGCAAGTTGGTAACCGGCTCGCTGTCTTCGGCGTCGCCCAACCTTGACGAGGCGACGGCGGCAGGTGCGGTACTCGACAAAGCGATCACTGGGCTTTTTGCAAACGAGGGGGCTGCCATTGAGATTCTCATGAAGGTGAGTGGCGACACGGTATTGCGCAATGACCTAAGGAGATGCAAGAGGAATACTGGATTCATTCCTGGCTTTTCGCTGTTGGGAGAGGCTGAGCAGCGCGAAGCCCTGCTGATGACAGCAATCGGCGAGCCCGATCCTGTGGTCTCTCGTCGCTTCCTCATCGGAAGGGCAGACACGACGAAGCTGCGAAGTGCCCTTACGTCTCGCTACCAGGCATTGTTCTCGTGGCTTCAGGAATTCAGAAGGGCAGCGCTGGCGAACGGCTTCGCGGAATATAGCGGCAACCGAAAATACCTTGCCGGGCTCCGCAGCTCAGATGTCGACAAGCGTAACAGAGCGGTCAGGTCGGCAGTCCGATGGCTGGCAAGATACTAGGACCAAGGATGCTAGGCCGGAAGCTTCGAGCACCAGATTCGCATGGGGGAGACCCCGGCCGGTTCGAGCCCTTGGCGGCCTCTGTTCACGCGGGCAACCGCCTTGTTGCGCGCGTCCTTGCTCAGAAACTGGGGCTGATATGACCAAGCGCCGGAACGACCACAAGATCCCAGATTGTGCCTCGGACGAGATCCCGCTCGATTGCCTCCAGTACAGGCTTACACCCACCATCGTTCGCAGCGTCGCATGCGCGTATCGGTATGCGGGCGCGATCTCGGCAATGCGCTTCTCCTACTACGGCCTCAAGCGGATCGAGGCTGAGGCGACACGGGCCCGTATCGCGGATCTCTGCGCGAGCGTGGGCCACCGCGTGCAGCGAGATGAGGTCGCCCACGTCGTTGCTGGTGACTTCCTGCCGCCGCGTCGGCGCACAAAGCAGGACATCATCCGGCGTGCTACTATCCTCGTAGACGCCGCGAACCGGTATGGGGAGCGGCACGAGGCGAGCACCCCCCAAACCTGCGCCGCCTACCTCGATCTCGCTGCCCGGGGCGACAAGGCCGGGACCACGGCATGGTCAAAGTTCGCCGGGCGTGAGCACGGTCGCCTGCTTGAGCTGCACCGCAGCTCTGTGAAAACTGACCCGCGCATGGAGAAGGTCTACTCCTGGCTCGCTGAGGACGACCTCCTATCCCGCGAGCCGCTCCTGCGCGCGGCCGTCCTCTACTGGGCGCTATCCGAGATGCAGATCCTGGGCCTCGCGCGCATGGGCATTGATGCCGTCGTCGCGCACGAGTTGCGCGCTGGAGATCTCGATCCGCACGGGCTCTTTGTCGTGACGCTGTACAGGCACGGCCGCGAGGCGCTGGCGCTACGTCAGGGGGGAAACGTGGCGACCAAGGCCGTGGTTTCCGGGGATCTCACTGGAGTCCTCGAACACTTCACCCACCATGTCAGCCTCGCGCTTGCGGATTGCGCGGCGCACTTGCAGCGCCACCAGGACAGCGATGACCGCCTACCGTGGATGATGTTGCGTCCACCCGATGAGATGGACCGGCTGATCTTCGAGGCCGTCGAGAAACACGGCAGTGCGACCAGCCCTACGGTCCTGGCGGTGCTACCGGAACCCAGGCCACCCCTGCGTACGCTCCAGCGCCGGCTACATAAGCTGGTCCACGGCGGGCTACTCGTGAAGCACGGCGGGCGGAAGGACGCCTTCTACCGAGTCGCGGAGAGGCCGGAGGATGGGAGTACGGCGATGGAAAAGCGCTCGACCGACGGGAGCATAGTCGGGTCAGGCGATTAAGTTCCGCCTCGGCTTCATCGATCGCCTTGGCGAAAAGGTCCTGCTGATCATTTTCTCCCAAGCGGTGGGATCGTACATGGAGGATGTCGCTCGCGGTACTGCCGTGTGTGCTTGATTCGCCATATACGGCGCATGATACTCTGCGCCTATGTTCCCGCGTTCTAGGCGTTCCTCCCATAAGAAGGCCTCCGGGGCTTTGCTGGAGGAGGACTCATTGCTTCGACGTCTCGAGGAAGCGCTCTCCGAGGAAGAAATTCGCCGTGTGGTTGCGTCCTCACTCCTGGTTCTGGACGACGCTTCCCGAAAACGACTACTCGCCCGAGTCGCCCCGGAGACTGCGGCGGCGTTGATTCCCGCGCTCGATCCGCCGTGCAAGCCTGCCCGAGCTCAAAAGGTCGCCATGCCTGCAGCGGGGAAAGGAAAGCTCAGGCAGGAATGGGACCGGCTTGAGCTTGATCCGTTTTCGTGGACACCCAACGAAAGGCGGATACCGTGGCAAAGATGGAAGACAAGACGAAACACCGACGGCCGAGGCGCACGTTCACTGACGAGTTCAAGGCAGGGGCAGTAGCGCTGGTCTTGGATGAGAAGAAAGCGGTGGCACAGGTCGCCGATGACCTGGACCTGTCCCAATCGGTCCTGCGCGGCTGGATGAATCAGGCTAGAGCAGATAGGAGCAAGGGCAAGACCGGTCTGACAACCGAGGAACGCGCGGAGCTGGCGCAGTTGCGGCGTGAGAACCGTGTGCTGCGAATGGAGCGGGACATCCTAAAAAAAGCCGCGGCCTTCTTCGCGAAGGAGAGCGCATGAAGTTCGCGCTCATCGCCGAGAAGAAGGCCAACGAGCCTCTCTCGCTTTGGTGTCGGGTTCTTGGTGTTTCGCGCACCGGGTTCTATGCCTGGTGCGCACGTCCGGAGTCCCAGCACCAACGCGACGACCAACGGCTGGCAGTCCTAGTCAAGGAGTCCCATGAGCACAGCCGCAAGACCTACGGCAGTCCGCGCGTGCTCGCGGACTTGGCCGCGAAAGGTGAGCACGTCAGTCGCAAGCGTGTCATCCGGCTGATGCAGCAAGAAGGGCTCCAGGCCCGTAGGCGACGCCGGTACAAGTGCACCACGATGAGCGAGCACGACCAGCCGGTGGCGCCCAATATCCTGGATCGCCAATTCCAGGCCGAGCGGCCCAACCAACGCTGGGTGGGGGACACCACCGAATTGTTGATAGGCGAGAGCGGCGGCAAACTCTACCTGGCCGTGATCGTCGATCTGTTCGCGCGATTCGTTGTTGGGTGGGCACTGTCTGCCGTCAACGACCGACACCTCGTGCTTAAGGCACTAGAAATGGCTACCCGAAGGCGTTGCCCAGACGCCGGGTTGCTCCACCACTCGGACCAGGGCAGCCCCTACGCCAGCGAGGACTACCAGAACATGCTCAACGACAGAGGCATCGTATGCAGTATGAGCCGCCGTGGCGAGTGCTACGACAATGCTGCGATGGAGAGCTGGTTCTCGACCTTTAAATTCGAGCTGGGGGAAAAGTTCGCGAGCTACGCTGACGCGAAGAGGGAGTCGTTCGACTACATCGAGGTGTTCTACAACCAGCAGCGGCGTCACTCGTCCATCGGCTACATTTCGCCTGCCCAGGCCGAACAAAGGCACCGCGAGCAACTGGCAATGAAGGAAGCGGCGTGACCTCTCTTTGCGACTGTGACAACATGCTAACCGACGACGGAACGACGTAAACAACCTGTCCACCGAATCGGATCAAGCTCAGCTTTGGCAAGAATGGGATCGAATCGTCGGCGAATCCGGCGCGGAAAGTGGCGATTACGTTCATCAGGACGCTGACTGGGAGCCTCCGTACATCGACACGTATTCCATCGGACTGGATCTGGACGCGGTCGCGGCGAAAATACACAGCCTGATTCCGAGGGTCATCGCCGAGGGCATCGATCCTGGCTTCAGCTTTGCCCAGGCGGTTAGCGAGATGGACGAGGCACTGTATGCGGGCCAGCCCGACTGGGTCGTGGAGGGCATCGGTGAAGACTGCTGCCTCGGTCCCAAGGCGACAAAGTGCCTGCTCGAGTGGGAATGGAAGGCTGCACAAGGTAAAGGTCGCGATGCAGCCGCATTCCTCGACGAAGTTCGCGATCTTGAGACAGGTCTTCAGAAGGTCGGGCTTGATGGCCAAGCCATCAAGACTTTCGTTCGTGGGCTGTCCCACGAGCAACGTCAAAGCGTTCTCGCGAGCATGGAGCGCCAGCGTTTGTCGGCACGTTGGACGGAGGCATTCACGCGCGCGTACGACTGCTGGGCGGAGATCTTGCGCGACCTTTCGAAACGCTGGAAACCCGAACTTCACGTTGAGATCTCTCGCGCGAACATCGCACAAAACTGGACCTTGGCGTTGCCGCTGGTGGAGGACGCGGTCAAGCGCAAGGCATTCGCCAAGGCAACCGACATCATCGACGAGGCTCTGCGCTCGCGCCTGCGGCTCGCTGCGAGCGAACGCTGGAAACCATGCGAAGAGCTTCTCGTGGAGCGCGAGGTCTGGAACCATGGCGACGACCAGAGTACGAAACTGTCCACACTGCTCCGCTGCTGGATGAAGGCCGCTCAAGCCCAGAAGCAGCCGGAGTTCGTTGCGGCGCTCGCGCTACAGATCGCGGCGCTTCGTCATGCGGAGGATGGCGCGACCATGCTCAAGGCATTCCATGCCTTTCCGGCCCAGTTCCACGCGATCCGTGACCGACTCTTCGCCGCCTGGCGCGAGTTGATTGTCAGGCGAACGCTCCACACCTGGAGAGATAGCGATCCGGTGCCGTGTGGCGGCTGGGTATCTGCCCTGGTCGACGCTGCGTGGGCCGGTCCCAGCGGAGCAGCGATGTTCCACACCACCGTACGCGTCCTGCTGGATGAGTTCAGAAAGGAACCGGCCGCCAAGCCGAAGGCGGCCTGGAACCCGCGTTGGGCTCAACCCACAGGCCAAGAGAAGTCCCTACGGGCGCTGGCGATCTTGACGCGCGACTTGGACACGACATTGCCAACGATGAAGAAGTTGGCGCCAAGGCTTTGGTATCTCCTCTCCAAGGCAGACTCCGACGCGCAGAAACGTGTTTCGACGACCCGGCGAAACTGGTGCAAGTCCCTCGGGGGAAAGGCCCTCATTCCCAAGATCGTCGCTTTCTGGCGGGAAAATGCGGTTCGTTTCGTGCCCGATCCTGGGGCCTCAACCGCCGAGTACTCGGAATCCGCCGACTGGCTAGCCGCGATTCACGAAATCAACCCCGCAGCAGCCAGCAAGTTGCGCGCGAGCTGGGCGACCGTCTACCACCTCAAACGCAACCTCTGGCGCGACCTCGCCCAGCGGGGCTTTCCGATTCCACCCGGTGTCCGAGGAGTCCGCGCCGCAAAAGCGTGATGGTTGGATTCGGCGAGATTTGGTCGTCACGCACTTTGGGACCCCATTGGGAGAGTTTCTTGCCGACATGGTGTCATGTTGCTTCGTGTCGCATCCGCGATGCTCTCGCGTCTACTGGCCCCATTGGCAAAGCTGCAATAAGCCAAGATCCTCTCGATCAAATACCCATCAAATGACCTAACTCATTGCAAAAACACATGTTTTTTGCCATGGCAAGGTCGCGATCGGGGCGGCCATCAAATGAAGTCACGGCACCCCTCCTTCCACCGGTCGCCGCCCCGAGGCCTACCACGGAACGTATTTCATGAGCTTCTTGGCAGCGTCCTCATCGACCGGAGCGATGGCGCGCGCCTCCACAGCCTCTTTGATGATGCGAGAGGCCGTGGCGCCGTTCTGTTGGTCGATCCCGAAGCGCTCGCGAAGAGAGGTGTTCGTCAGGCAATCGCGGCTGACGTACTTCAGGCAAGCGTGGAGATAGCAGGCGCGCACGCGGTCATCCTTGTCCATCTTGGTCAGTGGACGATGCGCGAAAAGCACCGCGCGGGTCGATTCCCCCGTCACTTCAAAGAGTGGTGCGGGGAGCTGGAACAACTCCGTCTGAGACACAACCTTGTCGACGCCGCTTCCGCGCTCCTCACAGATGCCCATGCGCCTCATCAGAGAAGCCAGGGCCTCGTTGCGAGACTTGGGGGGCGTGTCCAAGAATCGATCCGCAGCTACCAGCGGCTCACCTGGATTCGTGACCTCCATTCGGTCGGCGAAGATCTCCACCGTGGGTCCCGCCCCGGTGACGAAGAAATCTTGGTGGATGAGGGCATTGGCGACGAGTTCGCGAACCGCGAGCTCTGGGTACATCGGTACGGTCTTGCGTAACGCTTGCCCGATCACCTCGTTGGACGGAACCAGATCGTTGATGAACGCGATGAGCCCCTCGAAGCCGCTCCCATAGCCCTTGCCGCCGATCTGTTCCTTGACCGTCTCGATTCGGTTGTTACCCTGGTAGACGATCACGCGAACGGCCTTGCGACCAAGCCCTGCGAAGTCGTCCAGGCGTCTCGCGAATAGCACGGCGCCAAGGTTGGTCACGTTCCAGCCACCAGCGTCGCATCTGCGGATGAGGGTGTCTTCTTCCAGCGCTTCGAGTACGCCCTGTTTGCCGTCGGGAAGAGGCCGGTCAAGTAGGTCGAAGTAACTCGGGTAGTCGATGGTCCTCAAGACTTCGTCGTCGCTCACATGTTCTCGGGCAATTCCATCCTCGAAGGGTATTCGGTCGAAGACGCGCCAAAGCGCGCGTTCCTTCTCCGGGAAGTCCTTGAGCTTCTTCTTGTACGTCCCTACGCGAATGTACTCCTGACCCTGGAACTGAACGGGTTGTCGTGAAGCGCGCTCTATCTCCAGGAGGACGACGAGCTTGCCGTCCATGTCGATGTCGAAAAATCGGAATTGGATCTTGGGCGTGAGCAGTCGAAGCAGCCAGCTCTCAAGTTCCTCGTTACCCACCTTCGTAACCGTCGGCACGAAATACGTGCCGACGACCCGATGAGACTCATCATTCACGCCCCACGCGAGATAGGCGAAGGCCTTGCCCGCCAGGGCAGCAGCGTTGGCGAGAGCTGAGAGATACTCACCGATCTCCTGTGGCTCGGCCTTGTTCTCCTTGAACTCGACCCATTCGGTCTCTTGGGGAAGTTTGCATAACTCGCGGACGAGGCCGGCCATTTACTCGGCCGAGCGGGTTGGGCTCATGCGGCTACCTCTCGTGAGCTATCGGACAGGGGTGCCCTCCTCCCGGCAAGCAGGACATCGAAATCATTCACAGCAAACACCATGGGTCTGGTCCCGATCATCTCCACCCAAACCATAGTGCTGATCAAGGCATATGTCGCCTCCAGCGAAGACTCTGACCTCGACTATCATCGAGATTGGAGATGATCGGGCCGGAGCGCGGTGTTCCGATCGCGCCGACCATGATCGCCTCGCGTGAACAAGCCAAAGGAAATCCGCCACGTGGACGGAAACGACACCGCGCTCAGCGAGATCGCCAGCCCGCGCTTTTCGAAGATTCGCTCCACTGAGGGGAAGCGGGCATCTCGCGGAGCGCTCGGCCTCTACCTCAAGGAGCTGGGGGCCGAGGACGCGGCTGCGCTGTTTGCCGACGCTACCAGATCATGATGGGCGTTGTGGCGTCGACGATGGTGAAGCAGTTGGCGGCTGGCTGTGACCAGCGGATCATGTTGTACCAGAACTGGAATATTTGATACTTGTCCTGCGGGAGCTCGCCCTGGCAGCCGGGATCAGTCGTGCTTGGGTCGCCCACGCCGGTCCACTGACTCGTGTAGGTGATCCACTCGTCGCCATAGGCCAGCACACGCCCCTTGCCGACGATCTTGCCGACCAGGGCATTCGTCCCGGCCACGGTTGCGGCGACGTGGCCATCGGCGGGTGCATTGATGGAGTGCCCGTTCTCGTAGCCCACCAAGGTCACGCCCGTGCTCAGGTTGGCGATCACGGGATCCGTGCGGATCCAATCCGACAGCGTGTTGGAATGGGTGCAGGTGCAGATCGCCCAATCGGTGCACGTGCCCCACACGCCGTCGCTGTTGTAGGTGATGCCAGAAAAGCCGATGAGCTGGTTGTCCGGGGCCATTTCGTTGCCGCTAGCGTAGCCGGTGAGCGCGATAACGCCGCCACCGTTCTGGATCCACGCCTGGAAGACGGCGATTTCGTCAGCGCTGTAGGTCCACCATGGCCCCATGTTCGAGTCGTCCGACAGCGAGGCGAGGATGATGACGTTGTAGGTGGCCAAGAAGTCTGGGGTCAACGTCACGCGGTTGGTGAAGTTGTCGACGCGCGCGGTTCCGGCGCTGCTGCTGTTTAGCCAGTCCTGCAAGGCGGTGTCGGGATCCCCGTTGGGGTTCGCGCCCCACTTGCCCGGCTTGCCCAGGACCACGACGTTGAGCGGAGGGCAGATGCAGCCGTCGCCGCCGTCGCAGCCCACCATCTGGCTCGTGACCTCGGCGTCCACGCTTGGTGGTGCACCTGTCGAGGTCGTGTCGATGGTGAGTTGGATGGTACCGCCGGCCCCCGACGTGCCTTGTCGGGCGGCCCCGCCCGTCGCACCGCCATTGGCGCCGCCCGCAACGACCTCGCTCTTTGCACAGCCAGCAAGCCCGGTGCCGGCGAGAGCGAGAAGCGCAAAGACGGTGGCGGGCAGGAACTCGAGGTCGACCGTCTGCTCGCATGCTTCGTGGTGGTCCGGCAAGGAATGGGACGCGATGGGGATGTGGCCGCTCATGGAGCCTAAGTCTACCCCATCCGAAGCACGGAAGTTTCCTGCGCCGACTGGCCGCGTGCGGTCGTTGCAGCCAGGCAGCGCATCCGATGAATCATCAAATGATCTAGCCGCGCCGCCAGCCCTTGGCGATGCGGACGCATTCGTGAGCCGCGTGATGGGCTCCAGGCTCGACGCCGATCTGTCGGAAGACCCGCAAAAGTACAACACTGGCAGTCGCTCTGGTTTCCATTGCATCTTGTCTGCGGCACCGCTTCGTCGCATATCCGGCCCGCAGTCGTCTCTTGCGGTTCATCCCCCCGCGCGTAGACAACACGCAAGAGACAAGGCTCGCCTTCTAGTTCTGGCGCACATCGCTGCGGCAAAGAATGACTGGGATTTCGCGGCTGGGCTCAGATTCTTGATAGCGCCCTACTCGATATGCGCGTCAACACGGCAGAATCACTCCTAGAGCTGGCGCGCGATCAGCGGCATGCAGATTGCTCCATGAATTGTCGCATCGACTCGGACTGTGGCCTAGGGGTCTTCTACTCGCCAAGCCAAGCCAGTTGGAACGAGCTCACCTATGACTGCCACACCGCAAATGACACTTGCCTTAACAACAGCGATTGCGCCTCGAACGAGAGTTGTATCTTTGGCCAACAGGCTGGCTACTGGTCATGCGCCGCAATACCTCCACCTCCCCCGTAGGAGATCATACTCATGTCGATTGGTACGTTGCCCTCTCACACAGAGTACTCGATGGACAAGATATCCGCTGCCATCGCGGCCCTTCTGGTAGCCGCCGGCATTGCAGGAATGGGGTGTAGCCAGTCCGGTTTGGGCTTACTCGATGGTAAGGCGGATGCGGGGCGCGGTGGAGCCGGCGGCGCAATCCAAACCGGTGGAGCGGTGGGTGCTGCCGGCATCACTGGAGGAAGCACAGGCGGGATCGGAGGCGCGGGTACATGTGCCACAGCAGGCACAGGCGGAACCGCATGTGCCACTGGCAGTACCACGGTATTGCAAGGAGTTTTCCTGCCAGCAAGCAACATGACCTCGGCGAGGGGCTCGCACACGGCGACGTTGTTGCCGAGCGGGAAGGTGCTCATCGCCGGAGGATATTATACGATTAGCATCGGCGATATCGGCAAGGCTGGGACTCACGCGAGCGCGGAACTATACGATGCGGTTACGGGAACATTCACCGCCACCGGCGGCATGGCCACGGCGAGATTCTGGCACACAGCGACGCTGCTCGGGAGTGGGAAAGTACTCATCGCTGGTGGCACCACCGATGGCAGCACATCGCTAGGAAGCTGCGAGATGTACGACCCAGTGGCAAGTACGTTCGCGGCGACAAGTAGCATGACTGCGGCGAGGGAGGCGCACACGGCAACGTTGTTGCCCAACGGGAAGGTACTTGTTGCCGGCGGCGTAGGGGACAACGGATATCTCGCTAGCGCAGAACTGTACGACCCAGCCAGCGGAGCATTCATGGCGACGGGTAGCATGACTACGGCAAGGAACGATCACACAGCGACGCTGTTGCCGAGCGGGAAGGTGCTTGTTGCCGGCGGAGGCAATGGCCCCAACGGTCTCGCGAGCGCGGAGTTGTACGACCCTGCAAGAGGGACATTCACCGCCACCGGCAGCATGGCCGCGGCAAGGTACGGCCACACGGCGACGTTGCTGCCGAGCGGGAAGGTGCTCATCGCTGGCGAAGGGGACGCCAGTGGCATCGCGAACGCGGAGTTGTATGACCCTGCAAGCGGGACATTCATCGCCACGGGCAGCATGGCCGCGGCAAAGTACGGCCACACGGCGACGTTGCTGCCGAGCGGGAAGGTGCTCATCGCCGGCGGATACCATCTCACCAACATTGGTGGCTTCAGTGAGACGGAGACTCGCGCGAGTGCGGAGCTATTCGACCCCGCGGCCGGGACATTCGCAGGCATTGGTAGCATGACCGCGCCAAGGTACGACCACACGGCGACACTGCTGTCGAACGAGAAGGTGCTCATCGCTGGCGGAGATAATGATGACGCCGAAGGTCTCACAAGCGCGGAGCTGTACGATCCATGCGGTTGTCCCGTCGGTGCGTCGATTCCTGATGCCGGCGTGGCGAAAGACGCCGGCCGAGCCGACACCCTGCCCATCTGTCAACCGATCGTGTGCCCGGCGATTGCCTGTTTAGGGGGCACTCACCCGAACCCCGATCCCTGTGGCTGTTCCCTCTGTGCGCCCACACCCGATGCTGCGGCAGGGAAAGACGTTGGCCTCGTCGACGGCCCACCAACCGCGTGTCCCATGCTGGCAAGTCTGAATCCTACCGATGCTGCACAAGTTGGGTATTCCGCCCGCCGGAAGCTTCTTCAGTGCAGCTATGCGGGTGGAACCACTGAGGATTGCATTAGCAGCGACGCGACTGGTTGCCCCGGACCTTTTCTGGTGCAGGGGGATCTGATCGGCTGCAGCAATCTATGCACGGTGTCTGAGTACGGATTGAGCTACGGCGGGGTCGGCCCGTCGGCCGCGGCACCATCAGTCGACCTTCCCGTTGGCTGCCGGCTTGGGCTGCAAACTCCGGCAGGCGTCGCGTTCTACTGCTGTCCCTGCGGAACCTGAGTGTAGCACACTTATATGTATTGGCGTTCAATCCGAAACACCTGCTGCCGTAGCCCATGACTGCGAAGCTGAACAGATTGGTCTGGAGCGCGCGGCGGATGGCGTGGTTTCAGATCTCTCGATCACCCAGCCGCGGTTCCGGTGCCCGCCTCCTGAAACAGTTTGGCTACGCCACGGCGTCCTTGACCGCCTTCACCGGGCGTCCCTTGATCACCTTGCGTGCTGGCTTGGCCTTGAAGACCGTCGGCTCCTTGGTGAAGGGGTTGATGCCCTTGCGCTCCTTGGTGGCGGGCTTCTTGACCACGAGCATGCGCACAATGCCGGGAACGACGAAGACCCCGTTCTTCTTAAGCTCGGCATGACCGATGCTGGCCACTGACTCGAGGATGCCCTTCACGTCCTTGCGGGTGAGGTTGGTGGCGTGTTTGTCGACGAGGGTTTGAATCAGGGCGGACTTGGAAAGAGGACCTTTTGCCATGGCTTCTCCTTGGATTGGGAACTAGCGGCAGACGGTAGCCGATCTGGCGAGCTTGGTGCCACGAAACTTGCGGCGTGGACAACGAGATTGGCGCTGCCCAAGCTGGCGGGCCGGGGGCGTAAGAAGTAGGCAGCTGCAGCAGGCAGCATGTACAGACGCCTATCAAGACCGCGTTCAACCGGATTTCGAGGCGCGGATACTAGCGATGGCCTCGTTCCACAGGGATGATCGCCGGCGGCTCAGAGGCGCGGCCAGCTGCGGTGTGGATCGATCATTGTCCTCGTCATCGCAGGTTCCATCTGCCACGAGATCGTTGTCGTTGCCGTATTCTCCGCCTGGCCAGGTGGGTTCATGGTCCCACCGATCTTCATCGGCCATGGGTGGAGGTGCCCCATTTGCTTGCCGGCCGGCAGGTACGGGCTCGCTCGGTATTTGGTCGGGATTCAGATTGTCGTCGGTCATGACGTGTATGGGACCTCCTCGTCTTCATTCTGACCAACGGTTGTGACGAAACGGTGGCCAAAGGGAAAACTCTTGAGGTCTACCGCGTCGCCGTAATGCTATGGCACTGGCTCACGAAGCATGGACAGCGCTTCCGCACCTCTGCAGCGTCCGGCAATGTATTCGAAGCGCCTCTCGAGACGCACGCGTTCAGGGAGCGCAGATGTCGCGAAGAAAACAGGTCGCGGGGTCGGAGTAGAAGCGCTGGTAGCTGGCCGCTTCAGGATGTCCAGGGTGGGGAACGAAATAGTAGAAATCTTGATCAGGCGCGGCGCTATCGTAGTAGGTGTGCCAAACCAGCGCGTAGGCCACCTTCGCCTCCTTGGCCAATACGAGCAATTGCTGGTTGAACCAGTCCTCTGATGCGTTCGACACGACCTGCGAGCGTTCACGGGCGCTAAGCGCGACTGGACCTGCGGCGGCGAGGTGGTAGTGGCGGAGCAGTTCCGCTCGGTCGGAAGGATCGAAGAGTCGAGCCAGCGCACAGTCTACACTGGCCTGGCTGTGAACCTGGAGCGCCCGACCGACCGCGGTCTGGCGGGCGAGCTGAAGTAGCTGCAGGCGGAGCGTGCCCGCCTCGGTCCAGGCGTAGACCTTTGCTCGCGCCTTTGCTTCTTCGGCGAGCGCGCGCAGTTGCAATCGGAACAGGCGCAGGTCGGCGTGGTTCGCGGGGCGCGCAATGGGGTGGTAGAGGTCGATGCCCAGCACGTCGAACACATCGTCGCCCGCGTAGGCCTCAGTGTAGTACCGGCGACGTTGCGCCACGTACGTGTCCGCACGTCTTGCGGAGGTCACCTGTGGCAGGCGCAAGGTGGCGCCAGCCTGCGCAGGGCTCTCGTTCGCGAGACCGGCCGCGCGCAGCTCCCCAACAAGACGGTCGCGTAGGCGCGCTCGCGCGGTATCCATGGGATCCATGACCTTCTTCTGCGCCGCCGTGAACGGCTCTTGCTCGCGCGGACCGAGCAGCCGGTCAGGCGAGTGAAGCGCCCCGTTCGTGCCGTCGAGTCGAACCACGCGCTAGTCGAAACCAACCGCCCATCGAGATACATGCCCCACAACGTCGCGGACTGTTGACCGAACAAGAACTGCCCCGCTTGGTTGAGGCGGCCGAGGCGATCGAGCACCGCGGTTTTGTCCGGGGCCGTAGGAGCGCCCTTGGCGCCGCTCGCTGCCGATGTCGAGGTCACCGCGGTCGCGCCCGCTCCCGCATCCGCGCTGGGACTGGCGCCTGCAGTTCCCCACCAAGCCATGCCGGCCAGGGCAAGCCCCATGATCGATCCACCTGCCAACACCACACCGTGCTGGGCACAGGGAGAGCGCCGCGGGTTCTTGCGCTGCCGCAGTTGGAATCCTTCTGGCGAATGAAGCCTTCTGAAACAACTTCGCTATGCTACGGCGTCTTTGGCTGCCTTCACCGGGCGTCCCTTGATCACCTTGCGAGCTGGCTTGGCCTTGAAGACCGTCGGCTCCTTGGTGAAGGGGTTAATGCCCTTGTGCTCCTTGGTGGCGGGCTTCTTGACGACGATCATGCGCACGAGGCCGGGAACGATGAAGACGCCGTTCTTCTTCAGCTCGGCGTGACCGATGCTGGCCACGGAATCGAGGATGCCCTTCACGTCCTTGCGGGTGAGGTTGGTGGCATGCTTCTCTACGAGGGTTTGGATCAGGTCGGATTTGGAAAGAGGTCCTTTAGCCATTGGTTTTCCTTGGGTTGGGGTTCGAAGCGCCGCCAGAACCAGTATCAAGCGGACCACGAACCATCGAAGAGGGGGCGACCATGCCGACATTCCCATCGGTCTTTTCAATTTCTGGGCCAATCGCCAGAGGCCCTTTCACAATGCGAAATCGCCGAGTTATAGCCAGTCTTGCCCTCGGCGGCAGGTGCGTTCACCGGCCGGATTCACGGCAGCATGTGAATCGGCGTCACACGCGCGGTGACAATGGACGGAAGCTGATGTTTCTTCTCATCGCGGTCCACACTCAATCCGCACACAACAGCTCGGCCTGTATCAGGACGGTCTTGACCGCTTCTTCCTGTAGGTCCAGTGGGAAGCCGTACATGTTCAGGATGCGCTTCACGATGACTCGAATCTTTGCCCGCTCGCTTTCGCGCAGGGTCCAGTCGATGGTCCAGTTCGTCCCCACTGCGTGGGGCGAGGCGGGAAGTCAGGGACACACCTTCGCGCCGCTGGCGGCGCGGTAGGCGATGGTCTTGGCGACGAAGTTGCCGCCGTCGCTCTCGGGCGTAGTCATACCGGTGGCGCCCGCGCCGAAGAAGAGCCCCACCACGTGCGCGGCCACGATCTCATCCATGTGCGCAAAGAAGTAGTCCAGCCTATTGTCCTGCCAGTGATCGGTCGTGTTGGTCTGGCTCATGTTGCCGACCGGGATCTGCCAGAGGATGACGGGCAGGTTGATGGTCTCGGCCAGGGTCTTGGTCCAGGTGAACGCCTGATGGAAGTCGGGCAAGGTGGCGTTGGCGGCGTCCCACCAGGTGTTGCGGCCGGTGGACTGGTAGTAACCGGCGTCGCGATCCGACGGATCCGAGACGATGAAGTCGCCGTCAAGGGCGCCGAGCGCGGTCAGGAAGGTGGCCATCTTCTTCGCCTCGCCGACCACGTCCAGCTTGGCGTCGCTGTTGCCGAACACGTCCATGTTGGTGCCCCACGCCGAGGCATGCAGCCCGACTTTCGCGTTGGGGGCGTAAACGCGCACCATGTGGATCATGCACTTGGCGACGCCGGCCGCGCTGTTCTCGTAGCCCGCGCAGTCGGTCGCGTTCGCGGTCGTGACCTTGGCGGGCACCGCGTGTGGATCCGAATTGAGCTGCTCGACATAGCCCCAGAAATCCGGCTCGATATGCAAGAGCGCCACGTGTGTGCCGATCTTCTGCAAGACGAAGCGCCAGTCGGCCAGGTAGCGCGTGAGGAAGGCCGCGTCGTTGAGCGCCGCGACCTGGGTCTTGCCCTCGGTCAGGCCCGAGGTCTGCAGCTCCTCGTAGTAGGTGAACATCGGGATCTGCTTGGGTGATGCCTTCTCGTTGACACTGACGAAGCTGATGACGTATTGACCTGGCGTCGCCTGGACGTCCTGCCAGCAACCCCACCACCCACACGACCCGCTCGCGCACGTTGACCCACCTGCCGTGCATCCCGTGGTGCATGAGCCACAAGGCGCGGTGCCGTCGAAGAGACCGCCGGACAAGTAGACGTACCGGCCATCGAAAGGCGCCTTCGCCGCGGTTGCGTCCGCCATCGAGCCGCCGATGAGCACGGTGTCTTTGCCCAGCGAGGAGAGGAAGGCCGCGCCGATGCACGCGCTCGGGCTGCCGCCGTCCACGCCGACACTTCCGCCTGTGGCCGTCGCACCGCCTGTGCCGAGTGTGCCGCCCGCGCCGCCCGCGCCGCCTGTGCCAGTCGCACCGCCCGTGGCCGTCTTGCCACCCGAGCCCATCGCGGCGCCGGTACCAGCCGCTCCACCCGTGGCCGTCTTGCCACCCGAGCCCACCGCGCCCCCCGAGCCGGTAGTTCCACCGGCGCTCGTCTTGCCGCCGGTCCCCGGGACGCCTCCTGTGCCCACTGCGCCACCGCTCCCCACCGCGCCCCCCGAGCCCTTCACGCCGTCCTGTCCGCCCGTGCCCGCGGCGTCCGGCGGAGCCGCGTCCGGTTCCTTGCCACTCGACGAAGAACAGCCACCGCCGATCGGGATGAGGGCTGCGATCAGCACGAATCGGGCGAAGTTTCGGGCTCGGTGATTTGTCATGCCCATATTCTACTGCTTGCCGCACTCGCAGTCGCTGACCAGTCGATGTCGCGGGGGAAGCTCCAATCGTCGAATATGTCCCCCACAAGAATGACTTCCAGCCGGCGAAAGCGTCGAGGATGCCAAGGCTAGTGGTAGAACTTGACATCATCGATGGTGACACTGGCGACACACGCCGGAGTGGAGCTGCCATCGTCGGCCGCTATCGGAACGATGAATTGCCAAAGCGTGAAGATCAGTTTGGTGGGGTCAATCGGCGTAGGAGGGTTGCCCTGAATGTCGGTGCCGACGAAGGGCTGCTTGATTGTCCGCGGAGTCGAGCTCAGATCGCCGGCCGAGATCTTGTCCTGGGGCGCATACGAGCCGGCCTCGCCAGAGGCAAAGGTTGAGCTCAGCGCCATATCTTCGTGCTCGACGTCGCCGGTGGCGTATGTCATTGAACAGCCAGAGAAGGAACCGCTGATGGTGAATTGCACCCCCGTAAATGCGCTGGCATCGATGCAACTATCGAATTGAATCATGGTGCCCAGCAGCTGTGGACGCGAGGTCGCAGGCGCACTTATCTTGATGTTTAGATTGCCTCCCGTTGTCGAGTAGGTCATGGATCCAGGGCCGACGAGCTTTGGAGAAGCGTAGGTGACGACTCTGCCCGAGGTCTCGATCCCCTGGCCGCTGGCACCGCCGCCCGCGGGAGAAAAGTCCGCGACAATGCCGTTCACGGGTGCTGGCAAGGTGCTGGATGGCGTGCATAGGCCGAGGGAATGATGGAGCTGGCCAGCACCACTGCCGCTACTTGCCACGATTCCTGTTGTCTCGGCGGTCCCGCTGATTTGGCCGGAACCGCATCCGGCCGCAAGCACGAAGATGCACAAGATGGATAGTCTGGCGAACGTGGAGATGAGGCTGTTCATGGGGGCTCCTTGATGAGGGTTGTGCGACCGTCCAGACGGCAATGCTGCAACACACGGGCCACGACAAGCTGTGCGGATCCGGTCCCGAACAGGCAAGCAGAATCGGGCAATCGTTCTTGCGTCTCTGCTCGGACGGGAGGGGCAACTCTTGTCGGACGCCGAGCCGGACGTCCGGCGGACGTCCGGGCGATGGTGCTTGGTCGTCCAACTGAGCCTGAGTGAAGACGACATCATCCTGATCTTAGGACGTCTGCTCGGATCCTCCAAGCCGGCTTCTCACGGCCGGGTCAATAACTTGAACCGACGGCCGGCGCGGGCGATCCTCGATGCATGCAGATCCCCATCGTGCGTCCAGAGCTGGGCGAGGCCGAGGCCTTCGCTGTCGCCCGTGTTGTCCACTCGGGTTGGGTGGCGCAGGGGCCCGAGGTCGCGGCGTTCGAAAGCGAACTGGCAAGCGCCATCGGCGCGCCCCAGGCCGTCGCGGTTTCGAGTTGCACGGCTGCGATTCGAGCTCTGCCTACGCGCCCTCGGCGTTGGACTTGACGACGACGTGGTCACGGTCAGCCACAGCTTCATCGCCACCGCAAACGCCGTGGTCGCGGTCGGTGCGCGTCCGATCTTCGTGGACATCGATCCCGCCACCTACGGCATGGACGCAGGTCTGCTCGAATCGACTCTGACCCCAAAGACGCGCGCCATCCTGTGCGTGCACCAGCTCGGGTTTGCGTGCGACCTGCCCGCCATCCTGGAGATCGCCGACCGGCGCAGAATCCCGGTCATCGAGGACGCGGCCTGCGCCATCGGTAGCGAGGTGCGGGTGGACGACTCCTGGCAAGCCATCGGCCGGCCGCACGGCCTTGCCGCTTGCTTCTCGTTTCACCCGCGCAAGCTCATCACCACCGGCGACGGCGGCATGATCACCACCGCCGACTCGGCGCTGGCCGCGCGCCTGCGCCTGCTGCGCCAGCACGCCATGTCGGTGTCGAGCACCATCCGCCACGACAGCCAGCGTGTGGTGTTCGAATCCTTCAACGAGCCGGCCTACAACTTCCGCATGACCGACATGCAGGCGGCCATGGGGCGCACGCAGCTCGCCCGCCTGCCGCGAACCATCGCCACCCGCCGCGCCCTCGCCGAGCGCTACCGCGCGGCCCTCGACGATCATCCCGTCCTGGCGCCCCCACGCGAGCTCGCCTGGATGCGCGCCAACTTCCAAAGCTACCCCTTGCGCATGCGCGCAGGTGCCCGACGGTCGCAAGTGGAGATCATGCAGCACCTTCTCGACCGCGGCGTGGCCTCGCGCCGGGGCGTGGGCAACGCGCACGCCGAGCCCGCCTACGCGAGCACGCCTTGGTCCTGCGGCCCCGAGCCGTGCGACGTCCAACTTCATCGCCAGGGCCGTTGCCTTCGCCTGCGCCATTCAGAAGAGGCGCGCGACCAGACCATCATGATCCCGCTCTTCCACGGCATGACCGAGGAGGAGCAGGAACACGTCATTGCGTCCTTGAAAGCACTGCCAGTCTAGTCGCCACATCCATGTGCAGGGCGACGACGACGAGGGTATGCTGCTTTCCTCCGTGAAATGACCGTCTATCTCGACAACGCCGCGTCCACGCTCCCCTCGCCTGAAGTGATCGAGGCGATGGGCCGTGCCATGCGCGAGCACTTCGCCAATTCCTCTTCCCTGCACGGGCTGGGCGCGGCGGCAGCGAGGGCGCTGGCCACGGCACGCGAGGAAGTCGCGGCGCTGGTGCATGCCCAGCCCGAAGAGATCGTCTTCACCGGCAGCGGCACCGAGGCCAATGCCCTCGGTGTGATCGGCTCGGCGCGCGTGTCCCGCCTGCGCCACATGGTGGTCAGCGCGATCGAGCACGCAGCGGTGTTCAATTCGGCGCGCCTGCTTGGCAAGGAAGGCTACGACGAAGGCCACGACGAAGGCTGGCAGGTCGACACGGTTGCTCCTGAAGCGAACGGATGCGTGACGGCCGATGCCGTGCTGGCGGCGGTCAGGCCGGAAACTTCGGTGGTCGCCATCATGCTGGTCAACAACGAGATCGGCACCTTGCAGCCGGTGGCCGACATCGGCCGCGCCGTGCGCGCGCTCGGGCGCAAGATCCACTTCCACGTCGATGCGGTCCAGTTCGCCGGACTCGAAGCGCTCGACGTGCGCACCAAGGGCGCCGATTCCATCGCCATTTCCGCCCACAAATTGCACGGGCCCAAGGGCGTGGGTGCGCTCTGGTTGCGCAAGGGCAAGCGGCTGGCCCCGCTCTACGGCGGCGGCGGACAAGAGCGCGACCTGCGCTCGGGCACCGAGAATCTTCCCGCGGCGGTCGGGTTCGGCGTGGCCGCGGCGCAGACGCGCAAGGACGTTGGGGCTGCGGCCCGTGTGCGCGAGCTGCGCGACCGTCTGGAAACCCAAATCTTCGCCGCCGTCCCGCAGGCCAGACCCGCGGTGCCCCTGTCCGCGCCGCGCGCGCCACACATCGCGAGCATTCTTTTGCCTGGTCTTCCCGCTGAGCCAATCTTGCACGCGCTCGAAGCCCGCGGCGTATTCGCCTCCGAAGGCGCCGCCTGTTCGTCGCATGCCCGCGAACAAAGCCGCGTCCAGCGCGCGCTCGGCGTCGCCGCAGACACAGGGGTTCTCCGCTTCTCGCTGTCGCGCCTGACCACGGCTGACGACGTCGAACAGGCAGCGCGCGCCCTCGCTCTTTCGATCACCGAGGTCGCAAAGGTAGTCCATCGAGTGGTAAATGGAGGTCGATGATCTCCATTCTGTGCCGCTTCGGCGAGCTCTTCCTCAAGGGGGGAAACCGCGGCTTCTTCCTGCGCGCCATGTCCGACAACGTCCGCCGGGCCGTGCGCGATCTGCCTGAAGCCAAAGTCTCCACGCCCTACGGCCGCATCCTGGTCCGCGTCCCCGACGAATCTCGCGACGATGCCTGCGCTCGCCTGGAGCGCGTCTTCGGCCTGGTGTCGGTCTCGGCCGGCGCCGAGGCAGAAACCAACCTCGAGTCCATCACCGCCACCGCGCTTGCCGAGGCCAAGGCCGCCATCGCCCGCAATCCCGACCTCGGTCGCAGCTTCAAAGTCGAGACCCGCCGCTCGAACAAGAAGTTTCCCATGCGCTCGCACGACATCGACTGCCACGTGGGCGGCGCCATCATCGACGCCCTGGGCATGCGCGTGGATGTGCACAAGCCCAGCCTGCGCATCGGCATCGAGGTCGCGCAAAGCACGGTCTACATCTTCGCCGAGATCCGGCCCGCGCCCGGTGGACTTCCGGTCGGCGTGTCGGGGCGCGGACTGCTCTTGCTCTCGGGCGGTATCGATTCGCCCGTCGCGGGCTGGTTGGCGGCCAAACGCGGGCTGGCGCTCGAAGCCCTGACCTTTCACTCACCGCCCTTTACTGGCGAGCGCGCCAAGGACAAGGTGGTGTCGCTGCTGCGCATTCTGGCGCGCTGGCAGGTGGCCAACACCCTACACGTGGCGCATTTCACGGAAACGCAGCAGCGCCTGCGCGAAGCCGGCCCGGCCGAGCTGGCCGTGGTGCTCTACCGGCGCATGATGGTGCGTGTGGCCGACATCTTGTGCAAGCGCGCCCGCGCCGACGCCATCGTCACCGGCGAGAACCTGGGCCAGGTGGCCAGTCAAACCTTGATCAACATGGCCAACATCGAAAACGCCGCCCGCCACATCGTGCTGCGCCCACTGCTCACCTACGACAAGATGGAGACCGTCGCGCTGGCGCGCCAGATCGGGACCTACGATACCTCATCGCTGCCCTATGAAGATTGCTGCTCGCTCTTCATTCCCGCGCACCCGGCCACCGCGGCCAGGCTGGCCGATGTGGAAGCCGCCGAGGCCAAGCTCGACGTGGCCAAGGAAGCCGAGGCCATCGCGGCCAACTGCGAACGCATTGTCGTATAGGCGAGCCGCGTTCACGGTCGGAAGAGCGTTCACCGGGAGTCGGTGGAGACGATCGCCATGAACCGCGCCATGACGATCGAGTTGAGTGCGGCCCCGAAAGGCTTGAATCGCCCAGATTTCAATATCAATGTCGAGAACCGCGATCGCGCGCGGCGCGATCGCGGAGCTGGAAAAAGTGCCGGCGGAGTATTGAGAATCACCTCAGCGAGGAATCAGTTCTGCTCCCAACCACTTGAGAGAAAACCCCAAGCTCCTGGCGTCCCTCAAACAAGCCTCGGCGAATACCGCTTCCGGCCTCTTCCGAGGCAAGAGCTCAACACAATCTATGAAGACACGTCGAGCCAAATAGGGATAGCCACGTTTGTAGACTGCCCATGCCTTCTTGTACACGGCGCACGCAGTTGCGGATGAAGATGGAAGTGCAAGAACCTTGTCGTAGAATTCCTGTGCAATGCTCCAACGGCCTTCGACAAAGTGCAGCTCACCCAACATAAGGTAGGCCCCAGGCAGATAGGCCGAATCAGGGTGTTGATCTATCAATTGCTGGAGTGAACCCATGGCCTCAGGATTACGGTCGGCCGTGGCGTATGCGATCGCAAGCTTCATCAAAACCCGATCGCGTTCGTCGAGCTGAGGAAGCTCCAGAGCCCTGAGGAAATAGTCAGATCCCTCTCGCAATTGCTGCTCCGACAATTCCCGAAGTTTGCGCTGTTCTCCCTTTAGCGTTTCCACTGCTTCCGCGCTGCCTGCGCGAGCCTCTTCGTCCACTCTGCTCTCAAGCATGGAAGCCTTGGACGCAGACCACACGCCCGCCCCCACAAGGCTCTCAGCAACGTCGACGTGGCATCGTGCCAAAAAATCATCAAAATCATGGCTGCGCATTCTTGCGCGGATGTGGGCCACGTCGCCCTTGAGGATCAGCTTGCAGTTGCGAAGCCAACCAGGGGATGGCTCACACTGCCCACCGTTGCATCGGTTCGGCACAGTCGGAAAGCAACGAGTGGAAGGCGAAGGCGCAGTGGTGCTATTCCCTCCACCATCTACCGCCATGCGCGGCGCACCTCCAACGCTTGCATGCTCGGGTGAAAGCAGGGCGGGATGGAGTACGGCAATGCGGCCGCCATCGGGTAGTCCAGCTTGTCCTGCATCCATTGCCAGGCCAACGCTTGCCTGGGGAAGAAGGATGCAGAATGCAATCGGACTAAGGAACAATGGCCAGATTTTGGAAATCACTTCACCGCCTCCGTGAGGCGAGAGTACCTCTGGTCCGAAACACCGTCTAGATTCAGGCGAAGCGGACAGCTGCCGAATCGCGACCTCGAACTCCGTGGCCACGAGCGTCGGTGTGGCGGGCGGTTCGAGACACTCTCGCCTTATTGACTCCACAAGGTCGGTCTCTTTGAATCAGGCGATCAATCCACCGCCCCGCCGCCGTCGTTCTCCGCCGTGGCACCATCGGGTTGCGCAAAGGTGATGGTGAGCTCTATCGGATAAACTGGGTACTGCACGATCTCGATACACTCGCCCATGGCGGCGTGGCAGGAGTAGCGGTAGACCAAGCCGGTCCTACTTACGTCGAAGGACTGTCGTTCGCCCGCCGTGGAGATGACGGTGACCGAGCAGTGATCTGCCCGCAAGTTAATCCACGCTTGCGTGCAGGCAGATCCTCCATCGAGCTCGTGCTGGGTGGAGGGGCAAGCGTAGCGTTTGGCACACGGGTCGGCGACCCAACCCGCATCGATGGTCTGGGCCGGACAAACGGGCTCTGGCGGTACCATGGGCCCCCTATGGACGCTCCCGACCAACCAACGCCGCATTCTGCTGTTCCGCCGGAAGTCGACTGAGAAACGAGTGTCTCGATGGCAGTGATCGAAGCGCCATTGGGCACAACGTCGATCCGGGGTCCAGTCGCCATCGTCTGTTCGCACGCGCTGGCGCAATTGCTTGTGCTATCGCCGCTGCAAGCCAGCAACACCACGCCGCCACAGCCAACAGCGCAAATCGCGAATACCGCCCGCGACACCATGCCACCAATGTATCACGGTGGTGATCGCCGCGACTAGCCTCACAACATCGCTCCCAACATCGCGAGTAACGCCGGTCACTCTGGGCACTTCACTTCAGTTCCCGGCACCGGGGGCGAAGTTGAACGGGTGAGACACAATGGCGATGCCACCGCGGTCGGCTTGGAGAAGTCCCCCGCCACATCGTGCTACGCCCGCTGCTCATTTACGACAAGAAGGAGACCGTCGCGCTGGCGCGCCAGATCGGGACCTACGATACCTCGTCGCTGCCCTATGAAGACTGCTGCCGTGCCCGACACGCAGCTGGCTGCCTGCCTGAACTGCGCAGGCAGCCGCCCGTCTACCTACGCCTTTGGAATCAGGCGCGCCATCATCACGCCGTCGATCTTGCGCAGCTTATCGACCATCGCCTCTGTGACGGTGCCGTCGACGTCGATGATGTTGTAGGCGAATTCGCCAGCGCTCTTGTTCATCATGTCGATGATGTTGATCTTGTCGGCGGCCAGCACGGTCGTCATCTGGCCGACCATGTTGGGCACGTTGGCGTTGCCGACCACGAGCCGCGTGCGCCCCATGTAGGGCATTTCGCAGGTCGGGAAATTCACGGAATTCTTCACGTTGCCGAACTGAAGGAAATCCCTCATCTGGCGCGCGGCCATGACCGCGCAATTGTCCTCGGCCTCGGGCGTGGAGGCGCCGAGATGCGGGATGGGGATGACGTTCTTCTCGTCCAGCAGATCGTCCTCGGGGAAGTCGGTCACGTAGCTTGCGACTTGACCCGAGGCTAGCGCCTCTTTGATGTCCGCGGTCTTGACCAGCGCTCCGCGCGCCAGGTTCACGATGCGCACGCCCTTCTTCATGATGGCGAGCTTCTCGCGCCCGAGCATGCCCTTGGTGGCGTCCATCAGGGGCACGTGCAAGGTGATGAAGTCGCACTGAGCGAGCAATTGGTCCAGGCTGGTCGCGCGCCGAACCGTGCGCGCCAGGCCCCAAGCCGCTTCCACCGAGATGTAGGGATCGTAGCCGATGACGTCCATGCCCAGCGCCAGGGCGTCGTTGGCCACCATGACGCCAATGGCGCCCAGGCCCACCACGCCGAGTTTCTTGCCCTTGATTTCAGGACCGACGAAGTCGTTTTTGCCCTTTTCGACCAGCGGGCCGACCTCCTTCCCCTTGCCCTTGAGCGTGCGCGTCCACTCGACGCCGGGGATGATCCGGCGCGAGGCAAGCAACATGGCCGCGATGACCAGCTCTTTGACGCCGTTGGCGTTGGCGCCCGGGGTGTTGAACACCACGATGCCGCGCTTGGAGCACTTGTCGATGGGGATGTTGTTCACGCCGGCGCCCGCGCGCGCGATGCCCTTGAGCGAGGCGGGCAGGTCCAGCGCGTGCATGTCCGCGCTGCGCACCAAGATTCCGTCGGGGTTCAGGATCTCGGATGCGGTTTCAAAGGAATCACGCGGAAGTTCGTCGAGTCCGATGGAAGCGATCTTGTTGAGTGTCTGAATCTTGAACATGTTGTCTACCTCGCTGTGATAGGGGTGGCCCACGCCCGCCTGAGGGCAACCATCCTGTCCGATATCGCAGGCCACGTCTACCAGGTATGATGGGCGGGCATGTACGCCGTGCTCGTTCTTCTGTGCGCTTCCGCGCTGCCCGCCGCAGCCGAGGGGCAGGCCATGGTGGACGCCATCGTCCCCGCCGAGTCGCTGGCCCCGCTGTCCGACGAGCGCGAGCCGCACTTCGCGCCGCCGCTGCGCGAGCGCAGCAAGAAAGAGATGGCACGCCTGGAGAAGGCCTGGCGGCCGAGCGTGCACTTGCGCGACACCGACCTGGCGCCGAAGCGCAAGGCGACCGCGGCGCCACCAAGGGCCGCGCCCACCCCCAGCGCGCAGGCCGAAGCGCGCCTGGCCGAAGCCATGGAGCCCGTCGGCACGCGCATCATCCCCGTAACAACCCTATTCAACATTTGGAACCGCGAAGCCCTACCGCTCATCGCTGGCCAGCCCTACAAACACCCTTTCCAACTCTTCCTGCGCGATCACTACACCAAGCAGTCGACCCAGGCCGATACGCGGCTCGCCGGCGTTTTGGCCGCTGCGGCCATCCGATTCCACGCGCCCCGGGTGGACATCGTGTCGGGCTTTCGCTCGCCCAAATACAACCTGATGCTGAGAAAGAAGGGGCACCAAGTGGCTCGCGAGAGCCAGCACATGCAAGGCACCGCGGTCGATTTCCGCATTCACGGCGTGACCACCGAGGTCTTGCGCGAATTCGTGCGCGGGCTACACCTGGGCGGCGTGGGCTACTATCCGCGCACGCACTTCATCCACGCCGACACGGGCAAGGTCCGCTACTGGCAGGGAAGTTAGAACTTCCCACCCCAACCGAGCGACAGGCCGCCTTCGGGCATGAGGTTCATGCTCACTTCGCTGGACTCGGTGGGGCGAAGCACGAGGACGGTTCCCACCGCGGCCGCGGCCGCGCTTAGGCCGAAGAGAACGTAGGACGTATAGGCCAGGGGTTTGGCGTCGCTACACGCGGATTCAGCCTCGGACCGGTTGTTGACTGGATCTTGGGCCCACTTGGAGCGACAGGTGTCCATCTTGCTGCGGGCCATGAAATTCGCGATCACCCCCCCCAGCAGCGCCACACCCGCGCCGCCGTAGACGATCCAGGCTGCCAGACGATAGTTGGTCGGGGACGGCTCCTCGTTGACGGATTCGACGGGCTTCGCCGGTTCAGCGACAGGCGTCTTTGCAGGCTTGGGCTGCCCCACCTCCCCTTCCGCTTGCGGAGGCTCGGCCGGGCGTGCTGGCGCCGCGACGATGATCTCCTTTTCCTTCTCTTTCGCCTTGGCCAAACGCTCTTTGAGCGCGGTGACCTTGTCGTTCACTTCCTGTGCGTCCTTGGCGTCCGGAACGAGCAGCAAGTACTGGCTGTAGCTGGCGATGGCCACTTCCAGATCGCCGATGCGTTCAGCGATCTGCGCGATGTTGTACGAGGTAAATCCGTGGGGCACGTAACGTAGCGAGCACTGGTAGGCTTTCAATGCGGCAATGTCGTCGCCCTCGCTGGAAGCGGCTTGGCCCTTGGAGAACCATTTCTTGGCTTGCGCCCGCCGGACACCGCTGTCTTCTGGAATGTCGTTCGGACAGTCCTCGGCCCGCACGGAACCAGCGGTCAAGAACACGGTGATGGTAACGAGTGCAAAACGAATCGTCATGGGCTTTGTTCGGAAAGGAGTTCGGGGGCAGAGGTTCGCCGGAATTCCAAGCGGGCATCACAGAACAGGAAAGTCCATCCATTTTCGCACCGCCACGCACCGGCCACAAGAATAGAACTCCGCACGCGCGTTGCGCCAAGCATCACCCGGCGCCGCATTCCCTGGATTCCCTGTTCTCATGCCCTGTTCTCACGGCCTGGGTCTCACGGTGCCCTCGGCTCGGGTGCCACGGCATTTTCCTCAGGCTCCGGGGCCGGGGCGGCCTGGGCGTTCTTGGCCGAGAGCACGCCATAGAGTTGTTTGGCGGGCGTTCCGCTTGCCGCCAGCTCCTTCGCGGCCGCGAGCTGAGGGTCGATGATTTCCCTGAAGCTGCCGATGGGCTGCGCGCCCATGAGCGGGATGCCGTTGATACGAAACACGGGCGTACCCCGGATGCCCATCCGGGTGGCCAGCGCCACATCCTCGTCGACCTTGGCCGCGTGATGTTTGGCCGAAAGCTCGGCCTGGAACTTGTCGCCGTCCAAACCGACCATCATGGCCCAGCGCAGGTAGTTTTCCGGCGCGAGCTCCATCTGGTTGCCGAAAATGAGATCGTGGAATCTCCAAAAAGCATCGGCGCCGCCCAGGGCGAACACGGTCATGGCCGCTTCCGCGGCGGGCCGGGCGTTGTTGTGAAACGGCAAGGGATAGTTCTTCCACACCAGGCGCAAGCGGTCGGGCCCGTAGATCCGCCTCAGCGCATCGAGCGTTTCGCCCGCGCGCGAACAAAACGGGCACTCAAAGTCGCTGAACTCGACGATGGTGACGGGCGCGTCCGGGTTGCCCCAAGTTGGGTCCTTGGCCGTGACCGACACCGCCCCTTCGACTGCAGACGGGGCTGCGGGCTTGGAGCCGGGCACGGCCACCTGCGCGCTGCCGTTCTTGCGCGCGCAGGGACAATCGCAGGCCGATGCCGATCCCTGCGCGGCACCGCTCCTTTGCCCCGTGGCGCAGCCAAGCAGGCCGGATCCTAGAACGGAGAGAAGGATGGGTGAGAAGGCGGCTGCGGCCACGACACGAATCCAGATCTTCATGCGAGGAAAAGTATCAGACTGGATGCGTGAAGCGTAGACGCTTCGACGGAGAACTCTTAGCCGCCGGAAGGTTCGAATCGGGAGGCGAGCCCAGTTGGGGCGGCGATGCGATCCCAGCGCGGCGTCTCGCCTTCACCAGGCAGCCCTACCAGGAGCTCTTGCGCTTGAAAGCCGGCCTTGTAGCGCAGCGACTGGCAGGCCAGCACGCAATAGCCAAGGTAGACGTAGGGCCGCGACGTGGCGCGCGCAAGGTCGACGAGGCTGAGAATGTTGGCGATACCGGGCGAGATGCGCGCGTAGGTCGGATCGTAGAAACAGAAGATGGCGCTCCACGCCTGCGGCGTTTTGTCGCAAATCGACACCATGACCAGACGGTCATCGGCTTCCTGATCGTAGTAGGCGACTTCGAGCGCGAAGCGTGCCGGAAATGCGAAGCGCATGAAGTAGTCCTGCACGGAGAGCTCGGACATTTCCCACCCGCGTGCTTGCGCGCGATCACGCTGCCAGGCGTGAAACAGATCGAGGCGGACCTCGTCGATGATGGGCCTGCCAACCTGGGCGCGCAGCCGGTGGGCCAGGCGCTGCACGCGGCGCTGGCCGCGGCTGGGCGAAAAGGCGTCCACCACGATGCGCGTGGAAAGGCAGGCTTGGCAGCCGGTGCAGGCCGGCCGGAACCAACCCGGTCCGAAGTGGCGCCACCCGCGGCACAAAAGCTCATCCGCCTCCTCGGGCGAAACATCCAGCATTACCCGGTGCTCTAGCGAGGCCCGAGTGTCCGGCAGATAGGAGCAGGGACGCGGATCTTCAGTGCTGGCATGAAGGAGGCGGGCCACAAGTGCAAAGATGGCAGATCCTCGGCAACCTTCAATGCGGGTCAAATGCAATTTCCTTGCTAGCCTTGTCCGTCATCTAGTCTGCCATCCATCCCTTTAACTCAATCAGGAGTCCGCGATGTCACAACGCTGCCTGGGTATCGTCGCTTCCCTGTTCGTTGGCCTGCTCGTTGGTTGTTCCTCAAGTAGCTCGACGACCCTGCCGGTCTACACCGATCTGGCCGATGGTACTTGCTCGGTCGGGCGCACCCTGTGCGGCAAAGGATGCGTAGACCTATTTACGCACCCACAAAACTGCGGGGCCTGCGGCACAAGCTGCGCGACGGGGCAGGTTTGCGTCGGGGGCACGTGTTCGGCCGCGTGCCCGCAGGATCTCACGCTGTGCGACTCGCTGTGTGTGAATCTGAAAAACACGGCCAAGCACTGCGGCGCCTGCGGGACGGCTTGTCCGGACGGCCAGATCTGTACCAACGGCGTTTGCGCCGCTGCCTGTGCAGGGAATTTGACCCCCGCCAAGGTGTATTCCAACGAAGGACCGACCTATGCCTGCGTGGCGTTGCGGTCCAATTCCAACAACTGCGGCGCGCTGGGCGATGTCTGCACAGGGGGCACGGCCTGCTCGGATGCAGCCTGCACCGTTGCCTGCACGGCGGGGCCGAATTGCCAGGGCTCGTGCGTGGACCTGACCGCCGATCCCAATCACTGCGGGTCTTGCGGCGCGGCCTGTTCCGCAAGCCAGGTCTGCTCGGGCGGAGCTTGCCAATCGAATTGTCCCGCGGGTCTCAAGCAGTGTGCCCGCACCTGCGTGAACACGGCCACGTCCTTCACCAATTGCGGCGACTGCTACAACGAATGCACCAACGGCCAAGTCTGTGTCAACGGCCAGTGCACCACCACCTGCCCGCCCCCGTCGACGAACTGTAGCGGAACGTGCGCGTACCTGCCGACCGACAACTACAACTGTGGCGCGTGCGGCGTTCACTGCGGACCCAAGCAAAGCTGCATCGGAGGCACCTGCGTGGAATCCTGCCGGGTCGACAACGCCCAGCTGTGCACCGACCGTTGCGCCTCCAAGTCTTCCTTCGGCCAATGCGGCGATTGCTCGACCATCTGTGCACCGGGACAGACGTGCTCGGCGGGCGTTTGCACCGACACCTGTCCCCCCAACCAGACCTCGATCAGCGCAAGCTGCGTGGCCCTTGCGTCAGATGAGAACAACTGTGGCGCCATTGGCACCACCTGTCCGGGGGGCACGATGTGCGTGCAGGGACAGTGCGTGGCCTTCACCGAAACGCCGCCCATCAAGAGCTGCGGCGGCCGTCTCACCAACACCAGCAATGACCGCAACAACTGTGGCGGCTGCGGGAAGGTATGCGCTGCCGGCCAGATCTGCGCCCAAGCCGGGTGCATCGACCATTGTGGACCCGTCAGCGCGTGCGGCGGGGGATGCGCGGATCTGCGCAACGACTTCTGGAACTGCGGCGCCTGCGGCGTGGCCTGCACGCTTGGCCAGGCTTGCGTCGACGCCACCTGCGTCGACATCGCGACCTTCGTCAGCACCATGGATGGCGCCTTCGCGAGCTGCGGCACCTCATACGCCAACATCAAGTCTGACCGCTCGAACTGCGGCCAGTGCGGCAACGAATGCGCGCCCAACCAGGTCTGCACGAACGGTGCCTGTTCTGCAACCTGCGACGGCACGCTGACCGCCTGTCCGCCTGTTGGATGCTTCGACACCCAAACCTCGGAGACCAACTGCGGCGGCTGCGGCTTCGTCTGCCAGCCTGGGGACGTGTGTATCAAGGGAGTGTGCACACCGAACTGCGGCGGTCTTGCCAATGTTCAACTCTGCGGAACCTTGTGCGCCGACATCAACACCGATAGCAACAATTGCGGCGCTTGCGGCCAGGCCTGCCCCGCAGGCCAGTTCTGTGTCAAAGGAGTTTGCACCACCACCTGTGGGGCCGGACTCAAGCGCTGTGGAACCGTCTGCGTGAACACGGCCAGCGATGCCAACGACTGTGGCGGCTGCGATGTCCGCTGCCCAGCGGGCAAGGCCTGCGTTGCCGGGGCGTGCCAGCCCTAGCGGCAATAGGTCCCGATCGCCGTGGCGTCCTGCCAGGCGCGCATCGCGTGCGCTATAGTTCCGCTCATGCCTTATGTGCTAGGGATCGCGCTTGGCCTTGCGGCCATCACCGGTGTTTGGAGCTCGGTCGCCGCTGCGAAAACCGTGGTCCCCCACGATCCATTCCCCGGTGCGGCGCCTTCGCCAGCTCCCCTCGACGGCCCGGCCGCAGCCAGCGCCGAGGCGAACGGCGAAGCGCCGGTGGAGGTGCCCGCGCCTTCTGAAAAGGCCCTGCACTACCACCACGGCAACAACGCCATCTGGGCCGCGGAGCAAGTGCTGTCCATCGCCCTGCCCTTGCTCCTTCTCTTCACCGGACTGTCGGCTTGGCTGCGCACCTTAGCCAGCCAGCTCGCGGGCGGACGTTTCTATCCGACCTTGGCCATCTACTTCGTACTGTTTTCGGTGTTGCTCTTTCTCGTCGAGCTTCCCCTGTCCTTCTACATCGGCTTCGCGCGCGAGCACGCCTACGGGCTTTCCACGCAGCGCTTTTCCAAGTGGGCCAGCGATCAGGCCAAGGGGCTCGGCGTTGGCCTTCTCCTCGGCGTGCTCTTGCTGTGGGTTCCCTATCTCTTGCTGGCCAAGAGCCCACAGCGCTGGTGGCTGTGGACGAGCGCCTTGGCCTTGCCCTTCTATACCCTCACCCTCATCGTCACACCCCTGTGGATCGCGTCGCTCTTCAACAAGTTCGGCCCCATGAAAGACAAGGTCCTCGAATCCGAGGTGCTGGCCGTAGCCAAGCGCGCGGGCGTCGAAGGCGCGCGGGTCTTCGAGGTCAACAAAAGCGTCGACACGGCCAAGGTCAACGCCTACGTCACTGGCGTAGGCGGCAGCAAGCGCATCGTGCTGTGGGATACCCTCATCGCGCGACTATCACCGGCCCAGGCCAAGTACGTGGTTGGCCACGAGCTCGGCCACTACGTGCTCGGGCACGTTTGGACCAGCATCCTTCTGTCCACCGTGCTCACCTTTGTCGGCCTCTTCGGCGCCCACCGCCTGTCTGGCTTCGTGCTGGGCCATTTCGGCGCGCGCATGGGGTTTCACGAGCTCTCGGACGTAGCCTCGCTGCCCTTGCTCATGCTGCTGCTGACATTGTTCTCGCTGGTCATCACGCCCGCTGCGCTGGCCTTCTCGCGCCACCACGAACACGAAGCCGATCGTTTCGGCCTCGAGCTGACCCATGACAACCGCGCCGCCGCCACCGCCTTCGTGGCTCTGCAACAACAGAACCTCGCCGTGCCCCGCCCCGGCCTGCTCTACAAAATCTTCCGCGCCAGCCATCCGCCCATCGGCGAGCGCGTGGACTTCATCAACAGCTACCGTCCGTGGATGCGGGGCGAGCCGGGTCGCTATCAGGATCTGATTGCGCCTTGAATTCAATCGAGCGAATAGGACGAGCCCGCATCCGCGAGTTGATTGGGGCTGAGTTGCGCGGTCGCCGTGCTTCCGTCCGCGTACTGCACGGTGATGGCGATGGTGGTCGCGCTCGACTGCAACACTTCCGTCGGAACCTCGAAGGTGTTCTCGGGGTCGGCGGCGTAGGGGAACGCGCCGTGGGACGACCCTGCGGGGTCTTGCCACGCGATGGAAGCCACCGGCCAAGGCGGATTGCGAACTTGCACGCGCGACCACCAGGCGTTGCTGCCGTCGCTGACGAACAGGCTGGGCGATCCGTCGGACACTTCCGGGTGGCCCGTGCACGAGACGAAGCGCCAGCTTCCGTCGTAACGCCCGAAGCCGTCCAGCATGATGGCCGCGGGCGCCGAGCCCCCAAGGTCCGTGCCGCAGTCCCCGTCAGGGCACTTGTCCATGATACGAACGACGACGGACTCGGGTCCTTGCGAGGTGAAGGCCGTGACCTCGACGCATTGGCCACAGATTCGCCCGCCTTGCCACTGCCCCTGACCATCTCCTGGCGCCACGTTGACGTTCACGGCGGCGTAGTAGAGAACGCTCGTCGCACCGTAGTTGCAGGCCCCGCCCGCGCTCGGCCCGGTGGCATACATGGTGATGTTGCCCTGGCCGCCGGTCGGCTGGACGACCGGGTAGCTCGGGGTGACGGCGTTGCAGATCCCCGCGCACCCGTCCGGCCTCGGTCCGCTGGCGTCGAGGACGACGCCTGAATCCACGCCATCAAGGGATGCGTCACCCCCGCCGCGCGTGCCGCCCGCGCCGCTGCAGGCGCTCAGGACCAGCACAATGCCAACCGCACGCATGTGCAGACCAGTTTGAACGCGTCCACCGTCAGCTTCAAGCTCACCAGCGCTACCCAGCCACGGCGGCGGTCAGCACATACCCCGCCTCGCGCCTCCACATCACACGTAGATCGTCGAGCACGCTCTGCCGCGGGAGCTCGGCCACCACCTTCACGTCGACGGGTTGCCAGCCCTCGGGACATCCGGCGAATGCCTCGCCAACCAGATCCACCAGCACGCCGCGCGTGTCGATACGCAGGCCGAGGCCGAGGAGCTTCAAAACCGCCTCCTTGGCGCTCCAGATGCGAGCCACGATTTCGTCGCGATCGTTGCCCGCGGCCTCGACGATTTGAGCTTCACCCTCGGTGTAGAACTGCCTCACCAACGCGGGATCGCGCGGTTCGACGGTTTCCACGTCGGCGCCGATGCGCGCGCTTCGTTCCAGCGGTGCCGCGGCCATACCGACCTCGCTTCGATGCGAGATCGAGATGGAATATTCCCACCCGCCCTTGCCTTCGATGAGCACGAATGGCTCTCCCGAGGGCTGGTTGAGCACGCTGATCTTCTTCTCCGGCACCTGATCCTCTCCAAGCATGTCGCGCACCAGACGCTTGGCCGCAACCCGGCCCAATAGCCACTTGCGCCTTCTCGGCACGAGGCCGAGGCCGGCGAGTAGCTTCTCCTCGCGCGGGCTGAGCAGATCTGGCCAGGCGATCCCCTGCGCAAGCGACGGGAATTCGCCGGCGTGGACCAGCCGATAGCTGAACATTAGACGACCACGTTGCGGAACGGGCCGGCTTCGTCCTCGGGCAGCGTGTTCGGCATGCGCGAGGTGCGATAGCCCAGGAGCTCGACGTGAACCTTGCCCTCGCCATCGCGCACGCGAGCGCTGAACGACAAGCCGTCGGAACCCTCGTTTGCGGTGACTTCCGCGACCAAGGGGCCGCTGCCCGCCGACGGATCGCGCACGATCACTTGATCGACCGCGGCCGGCAAGGCGAGTTGCCCAGTCTTGCCGATCTCCCACACCCCTGCGGTCTGGAAGCACAGCTCGATGAGGCGCGGCCCGACCAGGCTGGCGTGACTTGGATTCGTAGTGTCGAGCGGCAGATTGGCCGTCATACAACCGATGACCTGGTTCTTGCCCGCGCTCTCGACTCGGTCGAGCACGCGGTAGGCGGGACCGTGGAAGAACACGCGATAGATGGCCTCGCGCCCGATTTCGGGCTGAGTGCGATTGAACGCTTGCACGTACTGGGTTTCGAGCGCCGACGGTGCCAGCACGACCACGCCCGAGAAGTGCAGCTTTGCCTCGGGCTCGCGCCCCACGATGTTTTGCACCGATGACAGCGTGGTGTGGACACGCACGAGACCGTGCTCGCCCAGCACCGCCCGCGCGCGCACGATGGCCGCCCGCGGTTCGTTGCGGTAGTACTTCATGGGCGCGAGAAAGCGCAGGTTCTCCAATCCCACGACATGGTGGCTGGGCACGAGCAACCAGGCCGCTTCGGCGAAGGTCTCGATGCCCATCACGCCCGGCAACACCGGAATGCCGTCGATGGCGTGGTCGTAGAGGAAGGGCTCGACCTTGGGATCGAGCTTCATCTCGGCCACCAGGCCATCGTGCAGGTTGTGGCTGACTTGCGTGAAGGGCAAGGGCAGCGACTTGTCCTTGGCACGCGCCTGCAGGCTGCCGTCGACATCGAGCCCACCGTCCGCATCGAGTGGCGTCACAAGGATGCCCAGGCGGCGTCCCACCACGGCCTCGCCCGAGTAACCGGTGATAAGCGCGTTGCGGATGACGGGCAAGCCCTCGGCGGGATCGAGCATGTCGATCCCTGCGCGCTTCATGATCTCGGGGATGCTTCCGCGTGTGGCCATGCCGATGCCGCCCCAGGCGGTCCAGTCGAGCGCGATGCCGAGCGAATCCGGGCGCGATGCCGCCCACCACGAGACCGTCTTGCACATGAAATCGTTGCCCGCGCTGTAGTCGGCCTGGCCCGCGTTGCCGAACCGTCCAGCCACGGACGAGAACACCACCATGGCCTTGACGTCGAGGTCGCGCGTGGCCGCCATCAGATTGAAGAGCCCGTCGGCCTTCACGCGAAAGACCAGGTCGAATTCCTCGACCGGCTTGCGGTCAAGCGAGCGGCTGCGCTCGAGGCCAGCCGCGTGCAAGACCACGTCGAGCTTGCCGCTTTGCTGGCGGATGTTTTCGACTACGGCCTTGACCGCGTTGCCGTCCAGCACATCGACCTGGCGGTAGAAGGCGCGCCCACCTGCATCTTCCACGGAGCGCAGGGCTTCGAGGATGCCGGCCTGCCGTTCGAGATCGAAGAGCTTCTCCTCGACCTGCGCCGGCGTGGCGCGGCCCTTCTCGGCCTTCAGGCGCTCGAACACATCGCGTTTGGCGCCTTCGCGATCCTTGATGACCTTTTCGAGCAGCGGTCGCTCGCTCTCGGGCGGCATCTGGCGCGCATCGAGCAGATAGAACGTGCCGCGCGAAGCGGCCGCCAGATCGCGCACGATGGCCACGGTGATGGCACCAGCGCCGCCGGTGACCGCGAATACGGCGTTCGCATCCATGGCAACGGGCGACTTGGCGTCATTGGGTGGCTCGGTGAAGAGCTGCACGCCCACCGTGACGCGCAGGTTGCCTTGACACCCGATCTCGACTGCGCCCGGATCGCGCTCGGTCTCGTCGAGCAGGGCACGCGCCACCACCTCACCGGGCATGTCCTCGGGGAAATCCACGGCCTTGACCAAGGCTTCCGGCCGCTCGCGTTTGCTGGCCTTGACGAAGCCGATGACAGCGCCGCCGATGGGATTGCGCGCACCGCCCGGGCCATAGCCGTGGTGGCCGCCCATGCGCGTGCCGGCGATGAGGAAGGTGCCGGGATTGGCGAGCGCATCGTAGAGCCCGCGCACCGCCCCATGCAGGAGCAACACACGCTCGCGATATTGTTTGCGGAACTCGACCAGATCGATGTCGCGCAGCGAGGGACAAGTGTCGAGCGAGGCGAGGAAATACATACCCGCGATGGGGCCCGCAGCGGCCCACTCGCGCAGGGCATTTTCGATCTCAGCGCGCTCGGGTCGCGCGTCGATGCGTAGCACCTGGACCCCGCGACGCTCAAGCTCGTCGCAAAGAAGGCGACCAGCGCCTTCGCGATCCGAGACCACGATCACACGGCTGCCCTTTTCCAGGCGAACCGCCGTGCGCTTGCAAGCGGCGAGCGGGGGACGCAAAGTCACGACCGGACGACGAAGCACGCCGCTTTCGAACGGGTTTGCTTCCGACACCTCGATGGCGGGTGTCGCCGTCACAGGGGCGGGGGCGGCAACCTCGGGGGCTGGCGCGGCAGCGGCTGGCACTGGCGCGGGCGCCGGCGCAGCCGGCGCAGTCTCGGCAGCCTGAGCAGGCACTGCCGGAGCGCCGAGGCTTTGCTTCACGAACCCGATGACGTGGCGAAGGGTCGGATAGTCGCGCAGCTTCAGGTCGTCCTTGCGTGGGATGTTGAACTCCTCGCGTACCATCGCGAAGACTTCCGCCTGCTTGACCGTGTCGACGCCAAGGTCGGCTTCCAGGTCCAAATCCAGCTCCAGCATGTCGCTGGGATAGCCGGTCTTGGCCGCCACCATGGCGAGCACCTTCTCGGCGATGGGATCACCGCCACCGGCGGCCGATACAGCCGTTGCCGCCGCTGGCGTCGCCACGAAGGGGGCACTCGGTGCCACTGTGGCGGCGGGTGGCGCGACAGGCGTCGGTGCAACGGGTGCCGCTGCTTGCGCCGGTGCGGCCGTCACGGGTGCGGCGGCCGCACCACCTTGGTTCTGCTCCACGTAGCCGATCACATGACGAAGCGTCGGGTAGTCGCGCAGTCTTAGGTTGTCCTGGCGTGGGATGCCGAAGGTCTCGCGCACCATCGCGAACACCTCGGCCTGCTTGACCGTGTCGATGCCCAGGTCCGCCTCCAGATCGAGATCCAGCTCCAGCATGTCGCTTGGGTAGCCGGTCTTCTCGGCCACGATGGCGAGCACCTTCGCGACGACAGACCCTTGCGAAGCCGTGGCCGTCGAGGGCGCGAGCGAAGCGAGCGGCGAGGGTGCGAGCGTAGCGAGCAGGGGTGGAGGAGGGGCAGGCGGTCCCGAGGGCCGGGGTGGTGTAGGTCCCGAAGCTCCCGAAGGGAGGGTCGGAATCGGAGCAGGGGCTGGCGCCAGTATCGGTGTTGGAGCTTCGACCGCCCCGCCTTTACTCTGCTCGACGTAGCCGACCACGTGGCGAAGCGTCGGGTAGTCGCGCAGCTTCAGGTTGTCCTGGCGGGGAATGTTGAACGTCTCGCGCACCATCGCGAATACCTCGGCCTGCTTGACCGTGTCGATGCCAAGATCCGCCTCGAGATCGAGATCGGGATCCAGCATGTCGCGCGGATAGCCCGTCTTCTCAGCCACGATGCCAAGCACCTTTTCCAGAATAGATTCTCCGCCAACCGTAGCCGTGGTCGTGGCCGTGGCCGTGGCCGTAGCCGGAATCGGAGCCGGTGCAGGAGCCGGAGTCGGTATCGGTGTCGGAGCTTGGACCGCCCCGCCCTTGCTTTGCTCGACGTAGCCGACTACGTGGCGAAGCGTCGGGTAGTCGCGCAGCTTCAGGTTGTCCTGGCGGGGAATGTTGAACGTCTCACGCACCATCGCGAATACCTCAGCCTGCTTGACCGTGTCGATGCCAAGATCCGCCTCGAGATCGAGATCGGGATCCAGCATGTCGCGCGGATAACCCGTCTTCTCAGCCACGATGCCAAGCACCTTTTCCAGAATAGAATCTCCAGTAGCCGTGGCCGTGGCCGTCGAGGGCGCGAGCGAAGCGAGCGGCGAGGGTGCGAGCGTAGCGAGCAGGGGTGGAGGAGGGGCAGGCGGTCCCGAGGGCAGGGGTGGGGTCGGTCCCGAAGCTCCCGAAGGAAGGGCCGTGGCCGGCACCGGAACCGCGGCCGGTGCAGGAACCGTCACCCTCGCCTCCGCGACAACCGCGCTGGGCCCCGCGCCAGGCAGCCAGCGCGACTGCGCAGGCTCGCGCCGCGGCTGTCCCTCGTCCCTAATGCGCAAGGTCCGCTGCTCGACCTCGACGCTGGGGGCATCGTAACCGGAAACCTCCGCCAGCCAGCGCTGGTAGGTCGGCTGATCGGCCACACGCTGCTCGACGCCCTGAATGCGACGGAACAGGGACATGGCGATCTGCGAGCCAAAGCCCGCGGCCAGGCGCAGGGCGAAGCGCACCGGATAGTGCCCACCCTTGGACAGGTTGAGCGTACCCAGCTCGGGATCGGGCTCTTTGAAATTCGGCACCGGCGGAACGATCTGCTTCTCCAGGATCTTGACTGCCATGGCGTCCTCGACGCCCACGCCCATCGGGTGCCCGGTAAAGCCCTTGGTGTTGGCCACGACCAGGTCGTTGGCTGACGAGCCGAAGGTCTTGCGCAGGGCGAACACCTCGGCCGCGGCGCTGCCGCCGCGAGCCGGCGTATAGGTTTCATGGGAGATGAAGGCCAGCTCCTTGGCCATGGCGTGACGTTCGAGCCCGTACTTGCGCTCGACCCGCGCGACCAATTTCTCCATGACGGCTTCGATGTGGGTCACATCGAGGCGCGAGCCGTGGAAGGCGCTGTTGGCGATTTCCGTGCCCAAGAGCTCGACCACGCCGCGCATGCCACGCTCGCGGACGGCGTCTTCCGATTCGATGACGAGGGCGCAGGCGCCCATGCCCATCAGCATGCCGTGGCGGCGGCGGTCGAACGGCAGGGCCGCGCGCTCGACCACGTTTTCGGTCGTGGCAGCGCCGGTGGCCAGGAAGCCCGCGCCCATCCACTCCATCAGGTTGTCCGAGGTAAGCTCGTCGGCACCGATGACGATCACGCGCCGGCAACGGCCCAGACGAATCCAATCCTCTGCGATGGCGATGGCCGTGGTGGTGGAGGCGCAGGCCGAGTTGACCTGGGTGTTGGGCCCGCGAATGCCGAGCATCTCGGCGAACTGGGCGTGCCCCATGGACAACACCTGGAAGATGAAGCGACGGTCGAATTGGAACTCGGTCTTCTGCTCGCGTGCCTCGTAGAAGCGTGTGATTTCGCGGGCCATGTTGTCGAAGCCCGGGAAAGCCGACGAGAAGATAACGCCGGTCTCATCGGACATGGCCAGGGGCAAGCGCCAGCGGTCGGGCAGATAACTACCCGTGGTGGTGCGCCGGTAATTGCGCAGCAGCGGGATGCCAGCGTCGCGCAAGGCCTCGATGCCGGCCCCGATGGCCAGCGCGGTGGTCGTGTCGAAAACCTCGGTTCGCTCCTTGGCCACGCCGAAGTCCCGGTTCAGATCGAAAGCGCCTTTGCGTCCGGCCAGTCGGATGACCTCATCCGCGGACTGGATGGGTTCGAGGCTCGGCTCGCCGATTTCGCGCTTATGCAAGCGCACGATGTTCTTGCCCAGCATGCGCTCGCGCAGTCTCTGCGGCACCGGCTCGATGAACGATTCACCGGCCAAGATGCGGTCGATGTTGGCGTCGTCGAAGACCCGACGGCTCTCACCGGGCAAACCCAGTCCCACGCCGGAAATGACGATGGATCCCGCCTGCGCGGACGGCGCGGGCAGGGCGGTTTCGCCGCCTTTGTAGAGCGCCATGCCCTCGTCGAGGAATCGTGCAAAAAGTCGTCCCAGACTCTCGTAGTCGGTCTGGCCGGCCGTGGCAGATGGACGTGTTCGATCCGTACTCATGACGATGGAGGCTCCATTCGCTGACGTGGTGTTCTCGCTCGGGCCGCGTGCACCTTCGGCTGCGGCGCGCAGTTCTGGAATCCGGGACAATTGTTCGGGCCTGGGAATACCGGCGGCGTACAGGCCACACATGGCATCGTGGAACGAGCGCACGCCGCCGCGCTTGGGGTGGTTGGTCGACAGACAAAGGACATCGTGTTTGTCCTCGAGGTCGCTCTCGGCCAGGGCCTGCAAGGCGCGCTTGGGGCCGACCTCGAGGAAGATGCGCGCGCCCTCGCGGTAGCAGGTTTCGATGCCCTTGACGAATTGGACCGACGACGCCATCTGGTCGGCCAGACGCCGCTTGATGGTTTCTATATTGTCGGTGGGATAGAGCTGGCCGTCGATGTTGCCGATCAGCGGAATGCTGGGCGGGGCGATCTGCATCTCGCAGATGGTTCGGTAGAGGGCGTCCGCGGCGGGCGCAACCACCTTGCTGTGAAAGGCATGCGAGACGGGGATGATCTGCGCGGTCATGCCCAGATTGTTGAAATACTCGACCGCGCGATCCACGGCGTCACTGGCGCCGGCGATCACCGTCTGCTTCTTGCTATTCATGTTGGCCGGCGTGAGATAGCCGCCGATCTCGGGCAGGCGTCGCACAATCTCGTCGGTCGGCCCGAGCACCGAAGCCATCTTGCCCTTGTCGCCGATGGACACCGACGCCATCGCCCGCGCCCGCGCGCTGACCGCGACCAAGGCCTCGGAAAAGTTGAGCATGCGCGCGCCCACTGCCGCCGCCCACTCGCCCAGGCTGTGCCCCATGACCATGTCGGGAAACACGCCGTGCTTGCCCAGCATGCGCATGATGGCGATATCCGTGGCCACCATGGCGGGCTGGCAGATGGTCGTGTCCTTGAGCGCCTCCTCGGCAGCTTCCATCGCCGCCGCGTCGTTGGCGTTCTTGTACACGTAGCTGGTCAGCGGCTGGCCGAGAATCGGACCCATCGTCCGGTCGGCTTCCGCGAAGGTCTCGCGCACGATGGGATCGGGCACGTCGGCGAGCATGTTGACGTACTGGGAGCCCTGGCCGGGAAACAGGAACGCCACCTTGCCGGCCGGGCCGCGACCGAAGTGAATGCCCTTGGTCTGCAGAACGCGCCACTTGCGCGCGTCGTTCTTGTCCAGGGCTTCGATGGCGAATTCGCACTTCTTGATCAGATCGCCCGCCGCATCGAAGGCAATGACCAGGCGAGCCTGCGCGCCCAGGAACTGCGCCCCGGGCGGCGCGCCGTCGGGGACCTTGCCGGCCTTGGCGTCTGCCATGGCCTGGATGGCTTGCTCCTTCAGCGAGCCCGGGTGGGTGCCGCCCAGCGCGAGCATGTGCCCGAGCATGGCGGGACGATCATCTCTCGCCGGCGTGGACTGCGACACCGTGCCCGGGCTGGCCGCTGAAACCGAGGCCGGGACCTGCACCATGGGCTGACGCTTGACCAGCATCCCAGGCACGTACTCCTCGACCACGACGTGGAAGTTGGTGCCGCCGAAACCAAAGGCCGAGACGCCGCAGCGTCGGGGCGCGAACGATGGCCGCTCCCACGGACGCGCCTTGGTATTGACCTCGAAAGGGATCTTGTCGAACGGAATTGCCGGACTGATGACATCGCAGTTGATCGAGGGCGGCAGGATCTTGTGGTGGCACGCCAGCACGGCCTTGAGCAGGCCCGCGGCGCCAGCCGCGCTCTTGAGGTGGCCAATCTGCGACTTGACCGAGCCAAGCGCGATCTTGTGCTTGATGGGCGTTCCCTCCATGAGCACGCTAGCCGCGCTCTCCATTTCGGATACGTCACCCACGCGGGTCGAGGTACCGTGACCTTCGAGCAGGGTCATGGTGGCCGGATCGAGTCCGGCGCGCCTCCAGGCACGCTGGATGGCCAAGCGTTGTCCGATGGGATTGGGGGCGGTGATGCCCTTGCCGCGGCCGTCGCTGGCCCCGCCCACGCCGCGAATCACGGCGTAAATCTTGTCGCCCGCCTTTTCGGCATCTTCCAGGCGTTTGCAGATGAAAAACGCGCCGCCCTCGCCCATGACGAAGCCGTTGGCGCCCGCCGCATAGGGGCGCGACCCATCGGGCGAGAGGGCGCCGATCTTGCTGAACTTGACGAAGGTGGTGGCGCCCATGTTGCGGTCCATGCCGCCGGTCAGAGCCACGTTGTAGTGGTGATCGACAAGGCTGTCGATGGCGGCTTGCACGCCCGCCAGGGCCGACGCGCACGCGGCGTCGGTGGTGAAGTTGGGGCCGCGCAGGTTGTAGACAGCAGCCACTCGACCCGCGACGATGTTGGTCAGCTCGCCCGGCATGGTGTCTTCGGTGGTGTCAGGCAAGCGCCGCGCGATTTCACCGGCGAACTCGGCCAGGATGGCGTCGCGTGCGGACGCCGGCAGGGCCCTGAAAGCCGCGGTTTCGTAGAGCGCCCTGGAGTACTCGGGGAAGGAAAGGCGCAGCACGGTTTCGTAGTGGCGCTCGCCGCCCATGGCGTTGCCGAGGATCACGGCGGTCGATTCGCTGTCGAGCGGGCGGTCCGGATGGCCGGCATCGCGCAAGGCCTCGCCCGCGCATAGGAGCGCCCACTTTTGCCCGTCGTCCATGGACGCGGCCACGCGCGGCGGAATCTTGAGCTTGGTCGATTCGAAGGTGATGCCACGCACCCAACCACCGATCTTCGAGTAGGTCTTGCCCGACGCCTTGGGATCGGGATCCCAATAGTCCGAGGCATTCCAACGATCGGGGGAGACGTCGCTGATCGAGTCCCGGCCGGCAACCACGTTCTGCCAGAAGTGCTGCGCGTCGGGCGCGTCGGGCAGGATGGCGCCCACGCCCACCACCGCGACAGCACGGTCGGCCGGATCTCGTGTCGAACTACTCATCTACTTTTTTCCTCCAAATTGGATCTCGGGTAGCGGCTCCAGGCGGGTCGCCCAGTCAGGTCGCGCTGCCTCGATCTCGCTCGATTCTCTAGCTATGACGGTCACTGCGGTCGCGCCGCATCTTGCCCCACGATGGCCTTGGCGACGATATCCAGATCGGCCATGAGCCCTTTGGCCGACGCATGGATGGCTTGCGTTTGCAGCGAGCGCTCGAAGTCCGCCATGCCCGCGTCGTCTACGGCGTCCATGCCACGCACCAGTCGGATCGCGCCGCCGAGCACGTCCAGCGCTGCCTCGCGCGCGCAAATCCTGGACATGTCCTTGACCGCCTTGGGCGCAAAGAACGGCTCGTACTTCGCGGCGCCGCGGCCGGCTGCATAGTGGGCGAAATTGGCCGCGATTTCCGCGCGGGTCATCAGCTCGCCAAGCTGGAACAGCACGTGCTGGTGGCGCGTGAGGCGAGAGACGCGGCAGCGCTCGGTGGTTTCAAGCACAGCTCGGACCGCCAGGGCTGCCACATCGGCACCTACCTTGGGATCTTCGCGGTGCAGGCTTTCCAGCGATTCGGCCATGCGGCGATAGAAACCGCCGCGCTCCTGCAAGTGAACGCGCCACCTGTCGCGCGACACCGTCCACTGCATGATCTCGCTTGTCCCTTCGTAGATCGTCGTGATGCGCACGTCTCGACGAACCTTCTCGACCTCGTACTCCTTGGTGTAGCCATAGCCACCCAGCGCCTGAACCGCGGCGTCGGCGGCGGCGTTGCCCTCCTCGGTGGCGAAGAGCTTGGCGATGGCGCCTTCGGTCTGCAGCTCGGGCTCGCCGGCATCCAGACGACGCGCGACCTCTTCAATATAGGCGCGCGCTGCCTCCAGCTTGACCACGTGAGGAACGATGAGCTTGTCCATGTAGCCCTGCTTTTCGGACAAGGTGGTTCCGGCCTGCACGCGCTCGCGCGAGTAGCGAATGGCCTTGAGCATGGCCTGCACGCCACCGCCCAAACCGAAGGCAGCAACCATCAGGCGCGTGAAGCCGAACACGGACTGGGCGTGAATCAGGCCCTTGCCCTCGACGCCGCCGAGGAGGTTCTCCTTGGGCACGAAAACGTCCTCGAAGATGACCGGCGAGGTGTTGGACGAGCGAATGCCGTGCTTGTTCTCGTGCTTGCCGGGCACGAGCCCTGGGGTGCCCTTCTCGACGAGAAAGAAGGTTGGCCCGTCGGGGGTGGCAGCCAGCACAGAGTAGAGCTGGGCGAAGCCGCCGTTGGAGATGAACTGCTTGGTGCCATTGATCTTGTAGCCCTTGATCTCGCCGTTCTCGATCACCCGATCGGCCTTGGTGCGGATGGCGGAAAGCTCGCTACCGGCAAGCGGTTCGGTCACGGCGTACGCGACGATCAAACCTTCGTCGCCGATGCGGCGAAGCCAGTGCCTGCGCTGCTCTTCGGTGGAGCCCACGACGATGGGGTCGGTACCGAGGAAGATGGCAAGAAAGGCGGTGGCCACGCCGAGGTCGAGGCGAGCCATATCCTCGGACACGCGATACACGTCGTAGGCCGAGCCGCCGAGTCCGCCCAAATCCTCGGGGATGAAGAGCAGGTGCAGGCCGATTTCCGGCCCCAGCAGCTCCTGAATGAGGCCGAGCGGGAATTCATCCCTTTCATCGAGGTCAAGGCGAACCTTGGCGGGCAACTTCTGCTTTCCGAACGAACCGATGGTATCGAGAAGCATCTGAAGTGAATCTTTGTCGAGTCCTGCGTTCTTCATTTCGTGTCTTGTCTCCTGCGCGGACGCCGGTTCGCGGATAGGCGACGGCATCCCCTACTTACGGGGCGGACGATGCTGGCATAAGCTGGCCTAAAATCAAAACAGGGATCGACGGCGCAATCCGTCGACCCCTGTTTTGCGACGCGACTATTCGGACTGGCTATTCAAGGACTGACGCACCCGGAATCGAGTGCCTACTCCAGTTTCCAGGCTGGATCGGAGTTTTCCTTGGCCTTTTCCTTTTCTTTCTTGGCCTGCTCGGCCTTTCTCTCCTTGTCGCGCTGAGCTTGGGCCTTCTTGGCCTCTTCCTGGGCCTTCTTGTCTCGCTCTTTGGCCTTCTTGAGGGCCAGCTCTGCCGCCTTCTCCTCGTCGTGTTGGCGCTTGGCCGTACACGCAGGAGGCTCGCAGTCGTTCTCGCACTGACACTTGAGCTTCTCCTTGCTCACCTTGATGCAGTGACACTTGTCGTCCTTGTCCCGATAGCAACCGCACGCGTTGTTTTCCGTGGCGGCCTCTGCCGGCTCGGCCTCGACTTGGGAGTCAGCCTTTTTTGACTTCGCCTCGGTCGGCGGCGCGAAAAAGGTCACCAGGCCGAACACTGAAATAATCGAGAGCAGCAATCGCATGGCGTTCTCCTTTGCACCGCAAATACCACGGGTCTGGCGGCACGTGCAATGGGCCTGCGCAGACATGTTTGCATCTTGCGCCAAGGTCGGCCTGGCTACATGATTGCCGTCCAGGAAACCGCCATGACCCAGAGCCTCATGTCGCAAGACAAAGCGGAAGCAAAGAAGAAAGGCCTGTTCGCGCTTTCGACGTGGGCGGGCTCGGGCGTGCTGTTTGTCTACCACTGGCCGATCGTGGGTCTGGCAGCCGTCGGTGGCGCAGCCTATCTGACATACCGATGGTTCATGTTCCGCGCCAAGCGCGGCATGCGCTTCTAGTGATATGGAAACCCTGAAAGGGTTTCCATACCCGCGGCACCTGCCCCCGCCCTGCCACCCTCTCGCTACGCTCGGCCGCGCACGATGGTTCGCGCCGAGCAAAGCTCGGCCGCTACCCACGCGACTAGGGCTCCAGGAACAAGGGCACGCCAGGGGGAGGTTGTTGTGCCGCGGATGGGCCTCCCTGCGGCGTCGAGTGTGCTACGCGGTGGAAGGAAAGCGGTAGGTCTACTTGCACACCCTTGCCATCGAAGCTTGGGAAACGAATGTTCTGCACGACGTTTCTAATGCAGTGCTCGGCGTCGGCAGGCGCGCCGCCCACACGCACGAGACTTGGCTTTCCGCTGGGATCGGCCTCGAACGAGACCGACACCATCGGATCTTGGGTCAGGGACGCGAAACAAGCGGCTAGGGATCCCATGGCGCCTTGAATCGACCGATTGAGCACGTCGCGCGTGAGTCCATTCGGATCTCCATTCAGCGTTTGCCGTGGTCCGGCCGGCTGGGCGTTCACCCGTTGGACTTGCGCGGGCGCCGGATCGTCTGCAATCACAGAGGGTGCGATGGGCGACCCGGACTGGCTTCGGTAGCTAACCTCTTTCGCGACGTTGTGGCTCCCCGGTTCCGCCGCCTTGACGACCTTGGGCAAGGGTGGGGGAGTGTAGGATTCCTTGCATGCGGAAAAGCCGCAAAGTATGGCCGCCATCAACGCGGCGCCATGCGCGGTCGACTTCAGGTATGACGCGTGCCTGGGCATCCGCTCCTCTCCTTCGAATCTCCGTGGTGAGTTACGTCGGGCAAAACCCGCCGATACTCACATCGCTCGGTGGATTTCAAGTGTAGCTTGACCCGCAGGGCTTGTGAAATCATACGATCATGCTTTCGTAGGTGCCCAAATGGCCGAGCTCAAGTGTACAGTAGCAACGAAAATGCGAATTGGAATCGACCTCGGTGGCACCAAGATCGAGGGTATCGCCATCGACGAAGACGGGGTTGAGCGACAGCGGCTGCGCGTCCCAACTCCCAAAGGAAGCTACACAGCCATTGTGCAGGCCGTCGCCTCGCTGGTTTCGAACATCGAGAAAGCGTGCGATGAGAATGGCACGGTCGGGGTTGGTATTCCGGGTGCCGTCTCGCCGGCCTCGGGTCTGGTCAAGAACGCCAACACGGTCGAGCTGATCGGAAACCCGCTGGACAAGGATCTCAGCCGGGTGCTCGACCGCGAAGTGCGCGTGGCCAACGATGCCAACTGCTTCGCGCTGTCTGAGGCCACCGACGGCGCCGGTGCGGGGGGACAGGTGGTCTTCGGGGTCATCATCGGGACTGGAGTGGGCGGAGGCATCGTTGTCAATGGCAGCCTACTCGTCGGCCAGCACGCCATTGCCGGGGAATGGGGCCACAACCCGCTGGCCTGGCCACGCGACGACGAGAGGCCGGGCCAGCCCTGCTTCTGCGGCCGACCCGGCTGCAACGAATCCTTTCTCGCGGGCCCGAGCCTCGCGCGCGATCACCGGCTGGCCACGGGGCAGGATCTCAAAGCGCCAGAAATTGCCGCTCGGGCGGAAAGCGGCGATCCGGCAGCGCTAGCCACCATGGTCCGCTACGAGGATCGCCTGGCGCGGGCGTTGGCCGTCATCATCAACGTGCTCGACCCCGACTTTGTCGTGCTGGGCGGCGGCGTGTCCAACATCGCACGCCTCTACCGCGAAGTTCCCCTGGTGTTGCCCAAGTACGTCTTCTCCGACAAGGTGACGACCCCCATCGTGAAAGCCAAGTTCGGCGACTCCAGCGGCGTGCGCGGCGCGGCCTGGCTGTGGCCCAAGCATTAGGCCGAAGTTCCCCGTGATTCGAGGCTCAGATTCCGCGCAGAGCCGAAGAATCTGAGCCCTTTTCGTTGTTTGTGTCACAGGACGTGTTCCCATGTAATGCAATACACGGGATCTCGAAATCGTTGCAAAGGCCGTTGTTCGGACCAAGCGACCATTGCGTGGCAAGGACCAGATTGGGTTGCGCGTGGGCAAGGTCCTGGGCCAATACACGATCGCCAAGCATTTCAAGCTGACCATCGCCGACGATAGTTTTCGCTATGAGCGCGACGAGAACGCCATCGCAAGCGAGGCAGCGCTCGACGGGATCTATGTCGTTCGCACGACCGTCAGCGCTGAACGTCTAGCCTGTGAAGAGGTGGTCCGACTCGTACAAGCGACTAGCCGACGTCGAGCGTGCCTTCCGCAGCCTCAATTCACATTCGCCCCATCCATCACCACAAGGCCGACCGGGTGCGTGCCCTCGTCCTCTTGTGCATGCTTAGGGCCCATCACCGGGAAACGTGAAGCCGCCATCGCCCGTACCGGGAAACGTGAAGCCGCCGCCATCGCCCCTACCAGTGAAGCCGCCGCCATCGCCCCTACCGGGAGGCGTGAAACCGCCGTCGCCCATACCGGGAATCGTGAAGCCGCCATCGATTCCATACCGGGAGGCGCGAAGCCGCCATCGCCCCTACCGGGAAGCGTGAAGCCGCCATCGATTCCAGTCGGGAGGCGCGAAGCCGCCATCGCCCCTACCGGGAGGCGTGAAGCCACCGTCGCCGAAGTTGGGCGGCGTGGGGCCAGCATCGACGGTCACCGTGAGGAGCCACCTGCGCCCCTGAAAGCGCCACTGCCGCCGGTACCCCAGCTGGCCGCCCATGCCCTTGTTGCCACCCGAGCTTGCTACGGTCCATGCGGTTCCCCCCAAACCGGGACTGCCACCCGTCCCCTCGACTCCTCCTGATCCTTGACTACCCCCCGTGCCCTTGCTGCCCCCGGTCCCTGAAGAAAGTCCGCTACTCGATGAACACGCGCCCAATCCCAGCGACACAATAAATAGTCCCGCTGGCCGCAGCCAATACCAGATTCCTTGTCTTCATTCGAATTCTCCCCGTATGGTGTTGCCTTCGCGCATAGTCGGCCTGCTCTCCACCTTGACACCGTTGCCTGCCGCCCGATTGCACCCTTTTTGCCAAAGCCGTGGCAGATGGACCTCCCAGCGCTCCCCTCTCGAGAGCGTGTCTGAAAGGGTCAGCGTGGCGGAGTGCCATGTTTCAGGCACCGGTACCGGACCGTGCCGCATGTCGGGATTGAAGCGACGGGCTCCGACCTCGCCCTGGATGCCGTGTGCGGGAGCGAGAAGAGCACAAACACGGCATCCAGGGACGAATCCAGCGAAACTCGCCTCAGTTGCTCGCTGGTGTCAGAGTATTTGAAATGCTGGCTCGGCGCATGTCCCCCACACCCGGGTTAGCGTCAAGCGCGAGCCCCAACTCATTGTGAGGCGGTTACGGTTCCAGCCAGAGTACCCTTCACGCTCTGGAATTCAGCCGTAACTGTGACCGCGCCGGCGGTGACCGCTGTGAACAGACCGCGTGAGCCAGATGCGTTGGACACCGTGGCGATGGCATCGCTGCTCGATAACCATGTCACACTATTCGTGATGTCAGCGGTCGTCGAATCGGACCATGTGCCAGTAGCAATAAGCTGCTGGTGTCCACCCACCACGACGCCCAAAGGCGTCGGCGTGATGGCGATTGAGCTTAGTGCCGCGCCGCTCACTGCGAGCACAGCAGTCCCTGCCAGCCCCTGATAGGTTGCGGTGATGGTCGTCGTGCCGGCCTTGATCGGCGTGGCCACCCCGGCGGAGGCACCCGTGGCCCCGACCGTTGCCACCGTCACGTCCGAAGACGTCCACGTCGCGCTACCTGTAACCGTCTGAGTGGTGCTGTTGTCTAGGAGAACCACCGCCACGAAGCTCTGATTGATTCCAAGATGTGCGGTCGGGTTGGTCGGCGTCACCTGGACCTTCGTCGGCTTTGCCGAGGCCACGGTTAGAGTGGTGGATGCCGACATCCCGTTGAAGGCGGCTGTGATAGTGCTGGTGCCCGCAGCCAGTCCAGTGGCCCGGCCAGTAGTCGCGCCGGTGTTCGATATAACAGCGATTGCTCCATTGGATGACGACCAGTCTGCCGACGCTGTCACGGTCGCGGTGCTGTAGTCAGTATAGATAGCAGTCGCTACGAATGCCTGCGTCGGGCTTGTCGACAAGTACACAGTTGGAGTGGTCGGCGTGATCTCAAGTGACAGCAATGTCGGAGCGGTAACGGTTAGGGCCGCCGATCCGGTTTTCGTGACCCCGCTCTCGGTGTAGCTCGCGCTGACCGTCGCGCTGCCAACCCCAAGCCCGGTCGCAGTGGCCCCCCCCACAACTGCTACAGGTCCACCTCGCCCAGCGCCACCCATGGCGCTCATGACCGCAATGCTCGCGTCAGACGTGGTCCAAGTGGCAGACGTGGTAACCGTTGCCGTGCTTCCGTCGCTATACTCAGCCGTGGCCACGAAGGCCTGATCTTGGCCGACGTGAATCGTGGCCGTCGCTGGGGTTATCACTAGGCCAATGAGCGTCGGAACTGACGTCACGGTCAGCGTAGCCGTAGCGCTGAAGCCTCCGTAGCTGGCGTTAATGGTGAGTGTTCCAGCAGCCAGGCCAGTAGCAAGGCCGCCCGCGCCGCCTCCGAATATCGCTCCTGGACCCGCGGCGCTCCCGGGGGTGGTAATAGTGGCCAAGGTTGCATTCGACGTTCCCCATGAGGTGTTGGCATCGTTCGTCACTGCGACCGCTGTGCCGTCAGTGTAGGTGGCGAAGGCCTGAAATTGCTGCGTCCCGTTTACCTTCACCGATGCCGCACCTGGCGTGATGTAGAGCCCGACCTGCGGGTTGGAGACCGCCGACGTGACAGTAAGACTCGCCGTTGCGCTGAAGCCACCATAGCTGGCGTTGATGGTGGGCGTTCCAGCAGCCAGGCCAGTAGCAAGTCCGCCTGTGCCACCTCCAAACACTGCTCCTCGCCCTCCCCCGGCTGCGGCATTAGTAACGGTGGCCAGAGTTCCGTCCGAGGTAGTCCATGAGGTGTCCGTGCTGTTGGTCACGTCCTTGCTCGTGCCGTCGCTGTACGTGGCATGGGCACTAAACTGCTGTGTCCCATTTACAGCCACCGATGCTGTTCCTGGACTGATGTAGAGCCCGACTTGGGTGGGGGACGCTATCGCCGCCGTGACAGTGAGTGTCGCCGTTGCAGTGAAGGTCGCGCCTCCGGTCGTATAGGTAGCAGTAATAGTTGCAGTACCGGCGCCCTCGCCAGTGACCTGCAAAATGCCGCCAAAACCGCCGGGGCCGCCGGGCAAGCCGACTGTCGTCACAGCAGCGATCGTCCCGTCGGACGTGGTCAGGGTTACGCCGGTCGTGAGAGTCGTGTTCGTTCCATCGCTGAAGTCCTCGTAGACCGCGTACGTCTGGGTTCCGTTGACGGCAATCGAGGCGGTCGCAGGTGTAATCCGAATCGCTGTCGGCGTCGCTACAGAAGCCGCCGTCACCGTGAGCGTCGCCGTAGCGCTAAAACTGGCGCCACCAGCAGTGGCATAGGTCGCGGTTATGGTTGCAGTTCCTGCCGCCACGCCGGTAGCTGTGGCCCCAACTGCGGGTGCCCCGGGGAACACTAGCCCTCCCCCTGCCGCGATAGTCGCGACCGCGGTTGATGACGATGACCATGTGACACCGGTTAGGCTCGTGCTCGTCGTTCCATTCTTGAACACCCCGGTGACAGTGTACGTCTGTGTCGCGCCAGCTTTTATGGTAGCCGCTGTTGGCGCAATCGTGATCGACACCAAATTGGGCGAGGTGACGGAAAGGGGCGTACTCCCCTGCACGCCGTTGTAGGACGCTGTTATGGTCGCCGTCCCTTGAGTTAGGGATGTCGCTAGGCCGTTGCTTCCGGCTGCATTTGACTCCTGGGCCACAGCCGTATTACTTGACGACCAAGTCGCCATGGTGGTCAGATCCGTCGTCGTATTGTTGTCGTAGTTCCCGGTTGCAGTGAAGGCTTGAGTATTCCCCGCGCTTACACTCGCAGTAGCTGGTAACACGCTAATCGTAAGCAGGGTCGCCGTGTTGACGGTCACGGTCGCCGATCCGGTAAAACCAGATAGGCTCGCAATCACGGTCGTGCTGCCAACCGCCACCGCTGTAACCTCACCAGCCGTGGTAGAGGAGTTTCCCACCGTGGCGATCGAGTTGTTCTGTACTGTCCACGTCGCTGCTGTGGTCACGTCCTGCGTAGTCTGTGTGGCTGGATCTCCGGCAACCCCGTATGTACCAGTAGCCTTGAGTGGGGATGTAATCCCTAGAGGCACGTTGAGCGTATTGGGCGTCACCGAAATGCTGATCAGTGGCGCCGCGGAGACTGTCACGGCCGCGCTTCCCGTCACGCCTAGGAATACCGCCTGGACATTGGCCGTTCCCGCAGCCAATGCCGTGGCTAGTCCCTGGGTTCCGGTCGCGTTGGAAACCGACAGGACGGTGGCGCTGCCCGACGACCATGTCACCGAATCAGTGAGGTTGGCGGTCGTGCCATCTTGGTAGGTTCCCTGGGCCGTGAATGTTCTTGTGGTGCCTACCATGATCGTGGCCGTGGCCGGGGTCACCGTGATCGACGTCAGGACCGTCGAGATCACCGTTACTGATGTTGTCCCGCTGACTGTGCCTAGCGTGGCCGTGATGGTAGTCGTTCCCGCGCCCTGAGCAGTGGCCAGACCCGCAGTCGCTCCCGTGGCGACTACAGTGACAACACCCGTACTTCCCGTTGCCCACGTAGCTTGCTGGGTTACATCGCCGCTGGTTCCGTTGGCGTAGGTAGCGGTTGCCTGGAAGGCCTGGGTCACCCCCTGTTGTAGCGTGGGGAGCGTGGGAGTGATTTGAATGGCTGCAATAGGCGAGCTCGTCACCGATACCTGGACGGTCCCCATAATCGTTCCAATGGAAGCTGTCACCGTAACCGTGCCTGCAGCCACTCCAGTCAGCTGCCCCTCCGTGGCGCTGGCGTTGCCTATGCTCGCAATGGTCACGTTGGACGACGTCCAGTTCGCCTGAGCGGTCACATTCTGCTTACTGCCATCGGCAAACACCCCCGTAGCCACCAAATTCACCTCCTGACCAACATTTATCGTCCCCACCGAGCCGATGCCGATGGACTGGAGAGGCGAAGCAACCACCGTGACAGGCGTGGTCGCGGTCTTCCCCTGGTACGTCGCGGTAATGGTCGCCGTGCCAGTCGCAACCCCGGTCAGAGTCGTCCCGGAAACGGTGACAATGGATGCTGCGCTCGAAACGACCGATGAGGTGCTGGACACATCCTTCGTGCTACTGTCGGAATAGACAGCCGTGATCACAGCTGAAAGGGGGGTCCCGATGTGGACCGTTGGAGCCGCGGGCGAAATTTCAATGCTCGACAACGTTGCAACGACGGCATCGGGCGCACCGTCACGTGCCGTAGTCGTTGGGCCGTCGGTCCGACCGTCGGTGGTCGCCGGCACATCTCTGGCAGTCTCGGCACTATCCCCAGAAGGAACGTCGGAAGCCGAAACGTCCCTCCTGGCATCGGGAAACATGACGTCGCCGCGGTCAGTTACGTCCGCGGCTGCTCCGTCAGCATGAGCAAGCGTGTCGATAGGCGCTCCGTCAGCGCGCACAGTCCCCGCGCTGCCGTCAAGGCCACCTCCGTCATGGGCTTCGTTCAGTACTTGAAGTTTGCTGCGACCACCACAAGCGCCCATGGCGCCAGCCAATGCCAGACAAAGTATTAGTTTTGTTCTCTTCATGGATCTTGCCTCTCGTGATTCCGGAACCTTCGACAGCTAGTCACAAATCCAGTCTGACAGGAGCAGACACCTTCAGCGTCTGTTTGATTGCATGGTGCGTAGGCGGCCGGTTGTCCTTCACAGCGATTGGCGCTCTACGACGACCCAGAAATTTTCTTTGCCCAGGCAATCGCACCGCTCGGGACGGTGTCTTGGATTTAAAGCCGATGAGCGACGACAGACACTTCGACACGTTCGAAACGGACTTTTTCCAGCAGGGCGACGACAGCGCCAGCCTGGCCGTCGAGGTCGAACGGTTTGAAGATCTTGAGGATTCCAGAAAGAAGAAGCACGCGCTCCTTTCACGTCAGTCCCTGCTCATCGTGGGGGCTTCCATGGCGATCCTGGGATGCGCGGCGCTGTGGCGAGGCAACTCGCATGCGTCCCCGCCGGCTGTCGTTGCAAAGCCGGAGGCAGTCCCAACTGCCCTGGCCGTCCCGGTCCAAGCAGAAACTCCGCCGCCTGAGCCAACGCCGCTGGCCATTGTCAACCCAGCGGCCGAGGGAACCCAGGGCGCCCCCGAACCCGCGCCCAGAGAACCTGCCGCGGCACAAGCGGCGCCCGCGGCGCAGGTAGTCCCTGACAACACCCAAGCGCGTTGCCAGGACGCGATTCGGGGCAAGCGCAGCAAAGACATCCTTGCCGTGTGTCCAGCCGCCGTCAGTGACGATGCAAGCGCTGCCGACGTCGCGGTCACGCTGGCCAGAATAGAATTCGATCGCGGCAGATCCACGCAAGCCTCCGCCTGGAGCAAGAAGGCCATTGCCGCGAATCCGGAAGCAGCTGACGCGTATGTATTCCTGGGCGGGGCCGAGCAGAACGCCGGTCACGGCAAGGCGGCCAAGCAAGCCTACCAGCACTACCTCCAATTGGCGCCAACTGGCCGCTACGCCGCTGATCTGCGCGTCATCGTGAATTCCTTGTAGCGGACACGCGACCGGCAGAACGGCAGCGGTTGAGCAGGCGCCCAGACGCCCCCATGCGCCTCGGGACTTGGCAGCCAAAATTCGCTGCGAGGATTGCAATCAAGCGGCCAGTGGTGGTGTCTATGCGAAGGCAACAACCATGCGGGGAGAATTCGAATGACGACAAGGAATATGGTATTGGCAGCAGCCTCAGGACTACTGTTTGTAGCGATGGGCTTGGGCGCTTGCTCATCGAGCACCGGGATTTCCTCGGGAACTGGCGGTAGCAAAGGCACCGGCGGCAGTCAAGGTTCAGGCGGGGCCAAGGCGACAGGCGGTAGTCAGGGTTCGGGCGGATCCACGGCCACCGGAGGAAATTCGGGCGGGAACCCGGGCACGGGCGGCCAGCCAGGGCATGGCGGCCAGCCAGGGAACGGCGGCCAGCCGGGGAATGGCGGCATGCCAGGGAATGGTGGTGAGCCAGGAACAGGTGGAAATGTCCCGCTCGGCGGTGTAGGTGGATCCTCGACGGTAACCGTTGATGCAGCCCCCACGCCACCCAACTTCGGCGACGGTGGCTTCACGCCTCCTGGCCAGGGCGACGGTGGCTTCACGCCTCCTGGCCAGGGCGACGGCGGCTTCACGCCTCCTGGCCGGGGCGACGGCGGCTTCACGCCTCCTGGCCAGGGCGACGGCGGCTTCACGCCTCCTGGCCGGGGCGACGGCGGCTTCACGCCTCCTGGCCAGGGCGACGGCGGCTTCACCCGACCCGATGGCGGCGGCGGCTTCACCCGACCCGATGGCGGCGGCTTCACACGAGGTGGCTAGCACAAACCGCCAAATTCCGTCCCAATAGCGAGGAGCCATGAGGGAGCACAGCTCCCCATGGCTCTTCGTGTTTTCTCCGTTCGTATCCGACTGCCTCTTCTTTCTCAAGGCCCGAACTGGGGGCCGATACAGCCGCCGGCCGGACCGCATTGCAGGGAACCACCATCAGACCGGCCAGCGCAATCAGCGGAAGAAACGCATCCAGTACACACGAGACTTGCGGGATCGCAGCGCGGTTGCATGGGAGGGCAGTCGCTACTGACCGAACAGGTCTGGGGGATGGGCATACACAAGCCCGTCGATAGGTCGCACGTGCGCGGCAACGGGAAGCCCTGGCAATCCTGGTCGGTCTTGCAAATCGGCTTGCACGAGCCGTCGGAATCGCACACGAAGCCGGGGGCGTAACTGTTGCAACTCAGTGCCGTACAGGCGCAGAAATTCGGCCCGCGCGTCGGTCCGATGCGTGTGTTCGAACAACTGCCAAGCCAGGCCGGGCAATCCGCGGGGCTGTTGCACGTCATCACGCAAACCTGGTTGATGGGGAGACAAACTTCGTTGGGGCCTGAGCAGTCATTGGGGGAAGAGCAGGTCTTGGGCGGAAGAATAGTCGACCGGGAATCCGCGGCGTTGACCTCGTTGCCCGGCACCACATCCGGCACCACATCCGGCACCACATCCGGCACCACATCCGACCCCACATCCGACTCCGCATCCGGCCCCACATCCGACGTCGGTCCTGCATCTGCCTGACAGAGGGGATTGTGATCGCAATAGCGATTGAATGCAGCGTCGAAATTGCAAGATGCCAAGCCAAACAGTGCAAGCATCGCCTTGCTAGCCATTCCGCCGGACTTCATGGCCAATCTCCTGCGACGGCGACTATGCCACCCCCTGGTATCGGCGTCGCAACCGCCGATAGGGAGGATCGTTCGGGCGAACGCGTGACGAATCCAATCAGTCCCGTCGTCAGGCCCGCCGCGGCCACCCCCGAAAGCACAAAACTGGCAAGCTGCCAGTTCTGCCCCTCGCCTTTCAAGGCCTGTGCGGACTGGAAGGGTTGAGACTTGTCCGACAGGGCGTTGTAGCGGTCACGCGCCACCACCGCGCAGATCCCCGCCGCCACGGTCGCGCCTGAACCAACCAGTGTAGGGATCCACGGCCACCATCTTTCCTGCGGCCGAAGACTGACCGAGGCAACTTCCACCGACGGTCCGCGAGAAGACCTGGCACGCATGGTTTCAGGCGCCATGCTCTCGGTCTGCCTAGCGGCAGATTTCGAGTCAACCCGGTCGACATGGGCGACTGGCGCGACCAAAACAGCATCGCCGCGCCGTTCCTGAGCGACCACGGGATCAGGAATTCGCAGGGGAACAGGTTCGGCGACAAGCTCAGCTTCCTTGATTGGCGCGGGGGACATGGACGCGGCGACGGCGACCTGAGCCTCGGAGACCGGAGGCTCAATCGCTCTCTTCCTTTCGGATTTGCGCGTTGACGGTCGAGCCGCAGTTGCCTTGTTCCGGGTATCCGGACTGGTCTCCCAGGTCACCAGCAGGCGCGCCTGGATGGCGATGGCGCGCGCGCGATCGAAAAGCGGGCTGCCCGCTGGAAAGTTCAACGTGGCCGCAGCGGCGTGACCTTCTTGTTTGATTTCCACGCGACAGCTGCCTTGCCCGGCCTGGACGACCGCGACCCTGGCACAATAGAGACACGATCCGCTGGAGGGACCGCGCAGCACAACCCGGGCGCCACTTGCCACCAGCGCCCGGGCCACCGCGTCCGCCAGCTCAGGCAAGTCCACGCCCGCAGCGGTGGCGGCCTCGACTTGTAGATCGGGAGCGCGCAGTGGGGCTGACAGACCGAGCAACACCACCAGCGCCGCAGTCACTACCTACCCTTGCGAGGATGTGCCCTGGATCTGGCCAAACCAGCGTGAACACCATCCGGAAAACGGCGAAGACACTCCGCCCACGCGGATGCGCTGTCCTGCGGACTCTCCTGTTCGATCAGGATCGCAAGTTCGGCGCACGCATTCTCGGCCCACAGGGGCCCGAGTCCAGCGGGCAAAAGCGTCATCACCTGCCGGTAGCGCTGGATGGCCTCGCCGCGCTTGCCGCGCGCGGAAAGCGACCAGGCCAAGAGCGCCTGTGCTTCCGCCTGCTGCGAACGATCGGCGCTCGATCCAACCATCTCTCCAATTTGCTTTTCCGCCGCGGCGAATTCGCCGTGATCGAGCGCATCGAGCGTGGAAAGCCGCAAGCCTTCGCGGTACGCCTCGGCGGAGCCCACGGTGGCCGACTCGCCTGCACGAAGCATTTGAACCGGCCGGCCGATCCCCTCGGGGCGCACTTCCACTAGGCCCTCCACCACCTGAACCTGCGTGTCCTTGCCCGTGCGAGTGACTTGGAAACGCGTACCATGGACGCGCACCTCGGCATCGGGCGTGCGCACCGAGAGCGTCGAGCCCGCAGGCAGCTTGGGAACCTCGACGAAGACGCGGCCCAAAGGCAGGAGCAGGGTTTGCGCTTCCTTGTCCGAAATAGCGAGCTTGAGCGAGCCAGCGTCGAGGCGAATGCGAACGCCGTTGCCGAGAATGGCGGATTTGGCGTCGGCCGTGGCGCGGATCTCGCCGCCTGGCGCAAGCAGCTTGGGCGCGGCCGAGCGAACGCGGCCGATCCAGATCGTGGCAACGAACCCCGCCGCCACCGCAGCGGCGACCAGCCCGGTGTACAGGAAGGGAACGGACCGGCGAACGGTCTGCCGTCGGCGTTGGGTTCGCGCGGCGCTTTGGGCTGCCTTGGCGACCGCCTCGAAGCACGGCACGTCCACCGGCCATTGCGCCACTTCGGCCAGCGCGCGATCCACGAGCGGCATGCCCTGCTGGGCCAGCCGGCACTCCGGGCAGCCCTGCAAATGGTCCATCCACTCGGGGGCGTTTGCCGACCCGGGCGCGAAAAACCGCTCGCGCAAGGAGAGACAGTCACTCATGTGTGCTCCTCCATGCTAGCCAGTTTCTCTTGTGTGACAAGCCCGGCCTCGGCCATGCGCAGTGACAGCTCGGCCCGGCTGCGCGACAGGCGAGCCAGAATGGTTCCGCGCGGCTCCGCGGAAATCTCGGCAATTTCCGCCACCGTGCAGCCCTCGGCTTGCAGCAGCAGGGCTAGTTTCTTGGAGGGATCCATCTGGTCGAGAATCCCGATAACCTTGCGGGCCAAGTCACGGCCTTCGACCTGCGGTTCAAATCTCGATACGGCTTCATTCCCAGGTGGCGGTGCGGTTCGCTTTTGACGGGACTCGTCGCGGAGCACGTTGTAGGCCCGGTTCGTTGCGATGCGCGCTAGCCAGCTCAAAATGCTGACCTCGCCACGGAAGCGACCGACGCTTCGAAAGGCCGCGATGAACGTGTCTTGCAGAATCTCCTCTGCCCGGGCCTTGTTGTGCAGGATGCCAATAAGCAAGCGCATCAGCTTCGGGGCGTATCGCTGATAGCAATCCTCGTACGCGGCATCATCGCCAGCAACCAGCCGCGCCCGCAGGGCACGCTCGCCAATCTCGCCAGGGAAGAACAGGATTGTCTCGTCGCGCTTCTCGGTCACCGACAGCCTCGCAATCTTATTGTACGTGACACCATGACGAGGCGCTCGATTGCTTATCTCTCCCTGAAAGGATTGACGCTACATGCACAGCGCGACCACTGCCATCGTGAGAGGCGACGTCGGCAACGCTATGGTTTCCTCTGCAATTCCCGGCATGTTGCAACTGCACGATGAAATGCCTGCAATGTCCTGATTCGTAGCTGGGACTAGCCCGCAGCTACCGTCGGTGCGCTTGCACGTAGGTCGAGACTAGAAGAAAGAGCCCGAGCAGAACCCACACCACGCCCATGCGTAGGTGACGGTGTTGCTCCTTGCCGCGAACCGGTTCGGGGTTCGTGGAGGTTTGGCTGTCTTCCTCGGTGATGCGCGGCGTGCGCGGTGCCCCGAGGTACTTCACACGCAGGACGCCGAAGAGCACGAGCAACGCGCCCACGGCGTAGGGAATGATAGGGGGAACATTCAGATGCATTGGCCCCGAAAACCTCCTGTACAACGGGCTCTGCGCTCTCCAGAACCTCTGTGCTCTCGGCTTTTCATCAACTCGCCAATTCCACGGCCTTGAATTCGCGAATGACGGTTACCTTGATCTGTCCGGGGAAGGTCATCTCGCGCGAAATGACCTGCGCGATGTCGGCCGCGAGTTTGGTGGCGCCAGCGTCGCTCACGTGCTCTTCCTCGACGTAGACGCGAACCTCGCGTCCGCCCTGAACGGCGAAGGCCTCGGCAATGCCGCGAAAACTCCGCGCGATGTGCTCGATCTCGGCCAACTTGGCCATGTGGTTGTCCTCGGTCTGACGGCGAGATCCGGGACGCCCTCCCGACATGGCGTCAGCCGCGGCAACCAAGTGCGCGTAGGAACTGGTGAATGGCTCGTCGGTGTGGTGGGCACCGATGGCGTTGGCGACGATTTCACTCTCGCCCAAGCGGCGGGCGTAGTCAGCGCCGATGACCGCGTGCGAGCCGTCGAGCTCGTGCGTGAGCGCCTTGCCGATGTCGTGGAGCAACGCCGCTCGCCGGGCCATCTTGACGTCAAGCCCCAACTCGGCGGCCAACATCCCACAAAGGAATCCCGCTTCTACGCTGTGCTCCCACTGATTTTGCGAGTAGCTGGTTCTGAAGTTGAGCCGGCCGACCAGCTTCACGATATCGGCGTGTGCGCGATCGAGTTTCAACACGGCGAACCCGCGCTGCCCGAAATCGACGATCTCGCGATCCACTTCCGTGGTGATCTCCTTGGCGACCCTGGCAAAGGCCTCCCCCTGAAGTCCGGGCCTGCGCAACATCCTGCCGATAAAGCGACGGGCCACTTCGCGGCCCACGCCATCGAGCCCATCGATCCGAATGGCGCGAATGGCATCTCCCTCCTCGGTAAAAGCCAAGGAAACCCCTGCCACGCCTTCCACGAGTTTGAGGTCGTCCGCCGTGATGACCGGCCGATCACCGCGGCTCTCCGGAAGTGCGATGATGGATTGAGCCCGTTCCGAGTAGAAGTGGTCGGCCATCCGGCCCGCCGAGATCCCCATGAGGCGCTTGGCGGCACGGCCAACCTCGGAAACCGAGGCTCCTTCGCTGGCATTGCGCACGAGCTGCGCCGCCGCGACTCGGGCCTCATCGAGCTCGGCGTCGACCAACGACTGTGCCGCTTGCCGAGCTGTCGTCTTGGCCGCTCGTTCGAGCTCGCTGAGCCGTTGCCCACGCAGCGAGGCCAATTCGGCCTCGAGCCTTTTCGTCCCGCGTTCGATTTCGGCAAGTGGGATCTCGCGGTCCGCCAGCTCCTTGCGAGTCTCCTCGATCGCGCGTGCCTCCTCGCTGGCCAGCACGGATCTGCCAGCCAAGGTGGCCTCGAGCTCGGCCAATTCGACTTGGCGGGTACGCAGGGCGGCCTCGGCCTCGCCGCGCATCGTAAGCGCCTCTTCCCGTGCCGCGACCTCCGCCTGCATGCGCACGGTTTGGCCCTCGCGCTCGGCGGCGGCGCGAATCCGTTCCATCTCCTGTACCCGGGTGTGGCGACCCTGAGCGCTGCGCGCCCGGGCCTTGAGGACGAACCACAGCCCCACGAAGGCGCCGGCCACGCCCGCCAGAATAACTACTATCGCGACCGGCATCGCGGACTATCCGATGGCCAGACCCAAGTGGCTGCGCAACTCGAAGTATTCCTCCGAAACGCTCCACTGAATCAGATCGCGAACCTTGTCGCGGGGATCCGCGCTTCCCACAGCGATGGGCTCGGACAGCACCTGCTGCGCGGCGACCTCGAGGTCGTTGCACAGCAGAAACCCGGCGCGCGTCGCCGTGAAGTCGACCGCCAACGCCCACTTGTGCAGATCCACCTCAGCCTTGCTTTCCAAGAATAGACGCACGACCTCGGCCAGCTGCTCCATCAGTTGCGGCGGCAGGAACCGGCGCAAGAGCTCCACGCGTTCGGCCACAGGCTGTTCCATGTCGCTCTTGATGGGCACCTTGTTGTTCACCAGCTTGAGGGCAGCCAGGAAGAACGCCTTGAGCTCGGACACCTGAGGAACGATACGCGGCCAGCGCATGACGTGGTCGGCACGCAAGAACGCCAGTCGTTTGCCAAGGGCGTAGGCGAGCTCCTTCTCCTGTTTGCCTTGCAGAAGCCCCGACCCGACGATGATGGCCGGACAGAGCTGCTGCTTCTCGCGCGCGCTGACGAATTCCATGTCGCCGGCCCAGTCCTGGCGCAGATAGAGCTCGGGGATGCTGACCGCCAGGATTTGGCTGGCGTAGACGAACACGCGGCTGAGCATCAACTGATCGCTGGCGAGATCGCGGCGATCCTTGCGCTTGACCCCGTAGTCCTTGTGTTCCTGCGCGCGGATGGCGATGACGGTTTGGCTGATGTTGGCGAGCACCGCCGAAACGTAGCGATCCTCGTTGGGGTGGAAGATGTGCTTCTGCCAATTCTCCTCGGTGAGGCGGGATTTCACCCGGGCCAGGCCCTTCGTGCGGTACTGCTCGAAGAAGCGCATCTCCTCGGCGTCGGCCTGCTTGAGGTAGGCCAGCGTCGAGGCGACACACCACACGTGATCGTACTTGCCCAGCTCGGCGTAGAGACGCCGCAGGATCTTCAAGGAGGAGACCATGTCCTTGGGCTCTTTGGCACGGGCGATGAGCAAGCGGTACTCGCGAATCGCTTTGTCGTAGCACTCTGGCCCCTGCACCTGGTACAGCTCGGCCAGGATCTGGTGGCGTGCCACGTTCTCGGTTTCGAGGTGCACGCACACCTCGAAGGCCTCGGCGGCCTCGCGGTACATCTTCAGGCGCGAGCGGTAAATCTCACCCAGGCCCTGCCACAGGGCCAGTTGCGTGGCCTTCTTTTCGGGCGTGGACACGTCCTGCCCGAGCCGCTTGATCATCTTGCGGTAGTTGCGCTGCTGGTTCGTCCAGTCCTTCTTCGCCGTCATGATCTTGTCGATGCGCTCGAACGGCTTCAAGCTGTCGGGGTACTCGTCGAGGGCATGGTTGAACATCTCCACCGCCTCGTCGGGCGAGTGCAGCTCCATGTTGGTGACGATACCGGCGGCTTCCAGGTACTTGGCCTTGGCCTTTCCCGTCTCCAGGTTGGCAAGACGCATGAGGATCTCGACCGCCTTTTTCCACTGCTTGGTTTCGTGGAGAAGCTCCAGCACGTCGACCAGCAGGTTGCGCGCATCGGGCTTGACGTCGAGGGCTTCCAGATACGCGGCGATGGCCTTTTGTTGGTTGCCCAGCTTGTCCTTGTAGATGGCGATGATCTCTTCGTGGAAGCGCAACTTCTCTTCCGCACTCTCGCTGTGTGTGAGCAGGGCGCGCTTCTGCTTGATCACGGCCTCCCACTCACCGGCCTCGGCGTGCACAGCCGCCAGAGCTTCCAGAGTCGGACGGTGACCGGGATTGATTTCGAGCGCCTTCTCGAACATGTTGATCGACTTCGCGCGCTCGCCCACCTTCATCTTGATGGTGCCGATGCGGTGGAAGATCTCGACGATCTGCGCCTCGGTTTGTGATTCGCGGTGCTGGACCATCACGGTCTGGTACAGCTTGAAGGCGTCGTCCCACTGCTGGCGTCGGTAGAGCAGGTCGGCGCGGTCCACCAAGGTCGGCAAATGGGTCGGATCGAGCTCGTAGGCCTGACGGTAGCACTTGAGCGCCTTTTCCTGCTCGCCGAGTTTGTCGGCCGCCTTCGCCAGACGGTAGTAGAGGACGTGCAGTTCCTTGTTGGCGCGACGGTCGGTCTTGCGCGCCAGCATCTCGAGCACCGGAATAAGCGGCGCCCATTCCTGGCCGTGGTAGTAGATCTCGGCCAGCGGCGACCCGGCTTCGACGTGTTCGGGATCGAACTCGAGGGTTCGGGCGAAAAGCGCCTTGGCCTTCTGCTCGTCGCCGAGATCGATCTGGTAGAGCTTGCCGGCCTCGAAGAGCAGGCGCGTCTTCTCCAGCACGTTCTGCGTACAGGTTTCGGCGCGCACCATCATCTGCGCGGCCTTGAGCGAATCGCCCCGCCGCTTGTACAGATTGATGAGCGACAGCATGCTTGGCACGTGCGCCGGATCCATGCTGAGTGCGTCGGACAGCCGCTCCTCGGCCGACTCCGGCATCTGCATGTGCTCGTCGAAGATCTTGCCCAGGCGGAAGCTGAGGTCGACCTTCTCATTGGCCTCGACCACATTCACGAGCCGCTCCATGATCTCGACCGCGCGATCCCACTGCTCGGTCTGCTCGTAGATGCGCGCGAGACCCTTGAGCGCTTCCGTATGATCGGGATCGAAGCCAAGGATGTCGTTGTAGGACTCGGCTGCTCGATCGGGATCGCGCAACTCCTCCTCGAAAAGATGACCCAACGCCAGTTGGATGGCGGTCCGCTCCGCAGCCTCGGTTTCGACCTGGATGTGCCGGCGGTAGATGTCGACCAAGGCGTCCCAGTTGCGATCGGCACGGAACAGGCGCTCGATGTCGCGGTAGACGCTGAGTTGCTGATTGTCGATTTCGAGCACGTGCAGCAGGCACTCGATGGCCTTTTCGGCCTTGCCTGGCTGCTGCTCCCAAACCTGTGCCATGCGCAGGTACAGGCTCACCCGTTCGGTGTCGGCGGGGGTTACTTCCAGCTGGTGCTCGAGGACCTCTAGGTAGGCATCGGTACGGCCGGCCTTGAGGTAGAGCTGCTCCAGGGACTTGAGCGCCTGCAAATTCTGCGGATCGACGGTGAGGACCTCGCGGTAGGCCTCGACGGCGCGCTCGTTGTCTCCAAGCCGCGACTCCCACAACTCGCCAACCTGCAAGCGCAGCTTGACGGCCAATTCGACGTCGTTGACGATTTGCGACTTCTTGCCAAGGACCTCGGCCAGGCGGTCCCAAGACTGGGAGCGGCGGTGCAGGCGTTCGAGGGCGTCGATGGCCGGCAGACAACGTTCATCGCAGCGCAGGGCCTGTTCGTAGCAGGCCGTGGCCTGCCCAGCGTCGGACAACTGAACTTCGAAGGTCTCAGCGAGGGAGAGTAAAACCTCGACCTTGCGCTCGGTGTCCGGTTCGAGGTCCACGTGTTTGGACAGAATCGCGACCAGCTCTTTCCACTGGCCAAGCTTGCGATAGAAATCCGCCAGTGCGGACATGGCATCGACGTGGTTGGGATCCAGCGACAGCGCCTTCTTGGCCGAGGCGATAGCGTATTCGGTGTGGTCCAGGGCCGAATCGTACCAGCGGGCGATCTTGACCCACAGATCCGCGGCCTGCGTGGCATCGGTCATGCCTTGCGCGACCTGGGTGTATTCAGTCAGAAGCTCGTTCCACTTGCTGGTTGCGGTGGCCAACCGTTCGAGCTCCGCGGCCACGCCGTCGTTCGAGTAGTCCTCGCGGAACCCCGCCTGCAAGGTCACGAAGGCCGAATCGCGATCGGACAGCTCCTCTTCGTAGACGGCGGCGATGTCGCGGAAGAGCTTGATGCGTTCCGTGGGGCCTTCGACATATTCGATGCGCGCGAGCAGGAGCTCTACGAGGCGTGGCCAGACCTTGCGATGACGATAGAGCTCTTCGAGGCTGGTCGAGGCCACGAAATTCGACGGCTCGATTTCGAGCACGCGCTCGTAGGCCTCCGCCGCCGCTCCACCGTCGCCAACCTTGTCCGCCCAGATCGACGCCGCTTGCATAAGCACTTCGACCCTCTCGTCTGGCGACGAGAGCGCTGCCACCCGGCGCTCGAGAACCTCCACGCACTCTTCCCAGCGCGCCTCTTGTGTGAACAGGGTTTCGAGCGCAGCCAGTGCACGGAAGTCCGTTGGATCGATCTGAAGCACTTGGCGCCAAGCCTCGACCGCGGGGTCGATGCGCATGAGGGTGGTACCCTCGAGCTCTCCGAGCTGCGCGTACAGCTCCTTGACTTCATCCCCGCTCAGAGCATGGGATCCGACGGGAGATCGTCCGTCGCAAGATGTCGGAGAGCTCTTCCCATGCACCGGCGCTGCGGTAGTTGTTGGCGATGGCGCCCAGGGCCTCCACGTCGCCAGCATCGATTTCCACGACCTTCTGCCAGCATTCGAGAGCGTTGCGCTCGCGTCCGAGTTTTTCGCCCCACACCCGGCCAAGGCGCTTGTAGACGGGAATGCGGGCCACGGGATCCTCGGTGGCGCGGATCTGGCTATCGAGAATCTCGGTCAGGTCGCGCCACTCTTCGGCCTGCTCGTGCAGATCGGCTAGGGCCGAGAGGGCCAGCGGATCGGCTCCGCGCAGATCGAGCACGCGCCGCCACAGCTCGACGGCGCGCTCGCGTTGCCCCAGCACGTCCGAGGTGATCTTGGCCATGCGGGCATAGCAGTCGGATAGCGCGTGGTCGCCCGGGGCGATGTCGAGCATCTTTTCGTAGACGCCGTACAGGTCTTCCCAGCGCTCGGCCCGGAAGTACAGGCGCTCGAGGGCTTCGAGCGCTTCGGGCGAGCGAGACTCGTGTTCGAGGACGGCGAGGTAGCTGGCGATGGCCGAGTCGGGGTCGTCGATGACGTCGGCCAGAACCTTGCCGAGGCGGAGGTGCAACTCGACGAGCTGGGTCGAGTCATCGGTGACGACGATGCGCCGACGCAGCACGCTGGCGAGCTTTTCAAAGTCGCCCTGTTTGTCGTAGACGCGGTCCAGGAAGGCCAGCGCCTCCGCATCGTCGGCATCGAAGCTCAGGATCTGGGCCAGGACTTCCTCGGCCCGCGACAAGTCGCCAAGCTCGGTTTCGAACACGGTGGCCAAGCGCATGAGCACGTCCTTGCGAACGGCGCGGTCGTTGGTCTTGCTCGCGGCCTCGGCCATGGTCGAGACGTAGGCTTCCCATTGGTGGGTGGCGCGGGCCAGCCGCAAGGCTTCGTCCAGAGCCTGCTCGGACGACGGTGCTTCGACGACGGCGCGGGCCCACCAGTCGAGGGCCGCGATCTGGTCCACGAGTTTGCTCTCGGTGATATCCGCCAAGCGGCGCAGGATGCGTTGGCGCTCTTCCGGATCCGACTCGGAGACAAGCTCGACCTGGTAGACGCGAACCAACTTTTCCCACTCCTCGCCCACGCGATAGAGCGGTTCGAGAACCTGGGCGATCTCTCGCTGCATGGTTCCGCTCGTCATGAGACGCTCAAGCATGGTGCGCGTCTCCTCGTGTTGCGGCGAGATACCCAGAATCTCCTGGTAGGCCTCGACCGCCTTGGGCAGATCGCCCAGCGCAACTTCCAAGATCTGTGCGAGCCGGTAGGTAAGGGAAACGATCTGATCCTCGGTGTCCGACAGGCGGATCTCGCGGCGGACGATGTCCGTCAGATCCTGCCAGCGCTCGGTCATGGTGTAGAGACGGTCGAGCGCGACCAGTCCGTCCTTGCGATCTGGCTCGGCGTCAGCCACGCGCTTGTACGTTGCGATGGCCTTGTCCACTTCGCGGGTTTCATCCTCGTACACGCGGGCCAGACGCATCAGCATCTCGACCTGCAACTGGCTGTCCATCACACGCTCGATTTCGGCCTCGATGGCCGCCGCCAACTCGGACCAGCGCCCGCTGGCTTCGGCCATCCGATCAAGGTGGGCGATGACCTCGGCATTGGCCGGATCCACGCGCATGGCACGGCAGTAGGCGTCGAACGAGGCATCGAAATTCGACAGACGCCGTTCGTAGATGCCAGCCACGATCCCAAGCAATTCCACGCGACGGACGGCTTCCTGAGTGCTCGCGATCATCACCTCGTAGGTGACCGCAACCTTGTCCCAATCGCCGGCCGATTCGTAGATCGGTTGCAATACCTCGGCGGCGGCGATGGGCTCTTCCCCTCGCTGCATCATGCCCTCGATGGCCCGCATGGTGGGCTCGTGGGTCGGATCCATTTCCAGAACACGCTTGTAGGCCTCGACCGCGCGGGTCGAATCGTTCAGCGTCTCCCGCCACAATTCGCCGATGCGGAAGCGCAGGGACACGACCTCCGCCGCCGAGCCGGATAGCTCGGTTTCGCGTTCGAGCACCGAGAGCAGGTCATACCAACGTTCGGTCTGAACGTACAAGCGGTCGAGCGCCTGCATGGCCTCGACGTCGTCGGGATCGATGTCCAGCACCGACGTATAGGTTTCGACGGCCCGCGCCGGATCCTGCAGCTCGCGGTCGTAGACTTGACCAAGAACGAACAGCCGTGCCTTCTTCTGCGCCGGATCGGTGGCCAGCTCGGCCTGCTTGGCGTAGATGTCCTTGAGGTCGCTCCAGCGCTCGAGACGAATGAACAGGCGTTCGAGGTTCTCAAGTACGCTTCCGTCGCCCTCGTCGAGAGACAGGGCCTGGCGGTAGGCGTCGATGGCCCTCTCGGGATTGTCGAGCACCTCTTCCCAGATCTTGGCGGCGCGCGTGCCGAGCTCGCGTTTCTCCGGCACCGCATCGGTCATTTCGGCTTTCTGCTGAAGCAGGAGCACCAGGTTGGTGTAGTCCGCGAGGCGGGTGTAGATGCGCTCGAGCGCGTCTGCGGCTTCCAGATCCCGCGGCGAGGCCGCCATGGCTTGTTGGTACGCCTCGGCTGCGATCTCCGCGCTGCCTAGCTCGTTTTCTGCCAAGGCGGCGATCACGTGATAGACGGCATTCTTTGTCTCGTCGACCTGAACCGTCTTGACGATAGCCTGATAGCGGGCGACCAGGTTGTCGATGCAACTGAGCGCCTTGGCCAGCCGCTCGGCGCGCGTTTGGGTATGGTGATCCAGGGGATCCTCGGCCAGGGCTCGACAGATGGCCTCGTAGGCACCCGCCGGATCGTCAAGACCGTCCTCGCGCGCGGTGGCGATCTCGTCCAGAAGCTGGATCTTCCGCCGCACGTCGGGGGTGTGGCGCGACTGGATCTCGAGCACGCGCACCAGGTTGGCGAAGTCGCTGCGCCCGCGATACACCGGATCGAGCAGCTCGGCCAGGGCCAATTCGTGTTCGGGAAGGGACAGCAGCCCTTCGAGAGCGGCGATGGTGTCCTGGTGGACGGGCTCGAATTCGAGCAAGCGGCGATAGGTTTCGATGGCGGCCGAGACGTCGTCGAGCTCGACCTGGCGCAACCGACCGAGCCGCCAGAGCAAAGCCACCTGCTGCTCGGACTCAGTGGCCAGATCGAGCTGACGTTGCAGATTGTCGGCCAGATCCAGGGCCATGCCTTTTTGCACGAACAGCCGATCGAGGGCCCGCAACGCGACCAAGCTGCCAGAATTGTCGCCCAGAACTTCTTTCCACGCCGCAATCGCCTCGTCGGGATTGCCGATGGCCTCTTCCAGAATCGTCGCGATTCGGCCGTGGATGCTCTCCCGATCCTCGATCGACTGGACCAGATCGGCCTTCTTTTTCAGGGTCTCGACCAGATCCGGCCAGCGCTCGGTGCGCGCATAGAGTCGTTCCAGGGCTTCGAGCGCCGAGGCGTCCTCGGGCTCGATCTCCTGGGCCATGCGGAAGAACTCCACCGCCTTCTCGGACTGGTTGAGCTTCTCATCGTAGGCCACGGCGATGACCAGCAGGATCTCGCGTTCGAGCGCCGGTTCCAATTTGAGATTGGCCTGGGCTTTGCTGTAGATCTCGACCAGCGAGTCCCACTTGCCCATGGATTCGGCCAGCTGTTCGAGCGCGGCCCGAGCGGCATTGGAAGAGGGATCCTCCGAGAACGCAGCGGCAAATGCGTCGTAGGCTGCCTCGGCCCGGCCTGCTTCGGCCTCTAGGGCGCCGATGCGCAACTGCAAGGCAACCTTGGCAGCGGAATCCTTCTCGCGTTTGAGCTTGATTCGCTGAACCTCGATCAAGCGATCGATCTCGTGCAGGGCTTCGTAGATGGGCTCAAGGGCCGCCACGGCGGCCATCTGGTGCTTCTTGACGCCGAGGTAGGCTTCGAGTGCCGCGCGCGCGTCCGCCTGGTTGGGGTCGAGGGCGAGCGCCTCCTGGAACACCTCGACCGCGCCTTTCGGGTCGTTGAGGTACTTCTGCAGAACCTCGCCAAGGGCGAATTTCAGCTCGGCCGATGCGACGGCATCGTTGGCGGTCAGGGCCAACTGGCGTTCAATGATGGAGGCCAGCTCCTGCCACTTCTCGGTCGACTGGTAGAGCCGTCCAAGTGCGCGCAGCGCTTGCAAGTCGTCGGGATCGGTCTTGAGAATGTCGCGGTAGAGCGCAAGCGCCCGCTCCACGTCGTGCACCTGCTCCTCGTAGAGAAGCGCAAGCTGGAGGCGAACCTCGCGCTTTTCCTGCTCGCTGGCGGCCATGCTCAGCTTCTTGTCGTAGATGGCCAGCAGCTCTTCGTGCTGGCCGGTTGCGACGTACAGTCGTTCGAGCGCCAACACTGCCTGCTCATCGCTTGGGGCGAGCGCAAGCACCTGCTTGTTGCGTTCGATGGCCAAAGGATAGTTGGCCACCTCTTTTTCATAGGCGCGCGCCACCGTCGCGAGAAGCGGCAAGCTGTCCGTGCCCTTCAGCGCCTGCAGTGCGGCCTCGTATACCTGGACCAAGGATGCCCACTCACCGGTCTCGGCGGCCAGGCGCTGGCCCGCTTCGAGCGCCCAGGCTTCCAGGGGATTCTCCGTTGTTGCCTGCAACGCAATGGCGAGGGCGGAGGATTTCTCGCCCGCGTCGGCATCCAAGATTTGGGCGATGCGAAGCATGCGCTCCTGGCGAAGTGCCGGCTCGGTGGTGTGGAGAAGCTGTACCTGCAGCACCCCAGCGAGCTTGCGCGCATCCTTGCTTCTCTCGTAGATGGGGATCAGAGCCTCGGCCGCGACGAGGTTTCCCGAGTCGAGCGAAAGGGTCTTTTCGAACGACTTCTGTGCCTTGTCGGCCTTGGCCAGACGGTCCTGGTAGAGCGAGGCAATCTTGTTCCACAGTCCCACGCGCGTGGCATCGTCCTCGGACTCGGTCTGCCTTTCCAGCACGCGCACGAATTCGTCCCACTTGCTCTGCGCCGAGTAGAACCCCTCGAGCGCGTCCCAGTCCTTGCTTTGCAGATACAGTTTTCGCAAAGCGTCCTGCGCGCGGCGGTTGTCGGGCTCGGAGTCGAGCAAGCTCTTCCACGCGGCGATGGCCAGATCCAGCTTCTGAAGCTTCTCGGTGTACAGGATTGCCAGTTTGGGCAAGAGCGCGCCGCGCTTCGCCGAGTCGCTGGTGAGGGCGACCTGCTTTTGCAAGATCGCCGCGAGGTCTTCCCAGTGCTTTTCGCGTTCGTAGAGCTTTTCCAGCTCGGCCAGTGCTTCGGCGTCGCTATCGTTGAGCTCGATGACCTTGCTCCACAGTTCGATGGAGACAGCGGCCTTCTTGAGCTTCTCGGTGGCGAGCTTGGCCACTTCGGCCCAGCGGCGCGCCTGCTCCGCTGTATCCGTGATACGGCCGACTTCCTGGCGCAAAACCGCGATGAGCCGTTCCCAGTCGCGGCGTTTCTCGTACATCTGCTTAAGGAAGGTGACGGCGTCCGGATTCGCCGGATCGATCTCCAGGATCGCTTCGAAGCACTTGATGGCTTCGGCTTGGTTCTGGAACTTCTCGAGGTAGAGGTTGGCAACGCGCAGTTGCAAGGCAACCTTCTCGTGCGCGGATTGCGCGATGACGGCTTTCTTGCGCAGGAGCGCGATGATGTCTGGCCAGCGAGGATTGGCGCTGCCTTCAAGTTGTGCGATGAGCGCGTCCATGACCTCGACGTTGCCTGGCTGAATCGCGAGGATGCGGTTGTACGAATCGATGACGTTGACGTCGAGCTTGAGGCGATCGCGGTAAATCGAGACCATCTCGAGGAGCAGCGGAACCTTCGCGTCGGGGACGGGCCAGGCTGCCTTTTCAACAGCTTCCTTCAAGATCTCCACGCAGGCCTTCCAGCGCTCCGCCTGCTTGTAGACCCGTGCAAGCTCCCGCCTGGGCTCCCAGGTCGTGGGCGCACTTCCCACCAACTTCTTCCACGCGTCGATCCCCTTCTCGATCGACTGGCGCTCGGCGTCTAGCGCCGCTGATGCCTGGGTGCGCAGGTCGGCGGGAAAGTCATCAAGGGTGCCGTTCGAGGTCGGATCCATGCCCACGTGTTCCTCCGGAATGAATGGGGCCAAAAAGGAGGCGAAACCGGGTGGCCATCGTCTCCCGCCCGAATTGGGCTAAAACCGCGGAAAATCGAGCGTTTTTATATCATGCGCTCCGGAATACAAACAACGAGAATGAGGCCCGGTGGTGATGAAGTTCTGAATAGGATAGACGCACCTTTGTGGCCAACAGACCGATGTGACATGGAACTCCGCAGCGCAGCCAGCACGAGATTACCCTTGATACGACGAAGGCACCAGAAGCGAAAGAGCCTCTGGTGCCCACTTTGCTAGGCCTCCACCGCCACCCATCCCCACGGCGATCACGCCCGCGACGATCGCGTTGGCTTTGGCGGGGCTTTGCACCGCCAAAGCCAGGGCGCGGGAGGGTTTGGGAACCCTCCCAGGGTTCCCATGACTATGGACCGCTTAACGCGTACAGCTTGTCGTTCGCGGCGCGGATGAAGCCCGAAGCCGCACCGTCCTTGCCGCCACCCGTGGCGACGTACTTTTGCAGATAGTCATGGGCAAGGGTCTTGTGCTCGTTCGAGTGGGACTCTTCGTACCACTCGGCGTAGGTCATGCCGCAGTTGTAGATCGCCTCGAACAGGCTGTTGTCCAGGTCCGCGGCCTCCTTGAATGCCCGCACGGCTTGGTCGAACTGCTTGAGCTGCTTGAGGGCAACGCCATGAAAGTTGTGGCACTCGGCGCTGTTCTCATTGGCACGCACGCACTCGCCGAAGACTTGGGCCGCCTCTTTGTCGGCGTCCCAGTTCAGATAGAGTTGCCCAAGTGCCACGAAGGGCTTGTCCATGCGGGGGTTGAGCTCAATGGCCTGGCGCAACGCCGTGTCTGCCTCTTTCGGCTTCTCTTCGTACATGTACACCAAGCCCAGTCGCCAGAACGCCTTGAAGAGCTTGGGATCGAGCTCGGTGGCTTTCTTGAGCGCGCCTTCGGCCTTGTCGAGCATCTTGCCTTCGAGGTAGGCCTCTCCCAAATCGTAGTGGAAGTTGGCGTTGTCTGGGCTGCGCTGCACGGCCGATTCAAAGGCCTCGGCCGCCTTGTCCCATTTGCGCTGGGCCTGGTAGACCTTGCCCAAGTTGTAGTACGCCTTCTCGTAGCTGGGATCGGTCTGGATGGAAAGCCGCAGCTCGCGTTCGGCCGCCTCGTAGGCGCGATTCGTGAAGTACTCGACACCCTTGTTGGCAATTTCGATGGCCTTGATCCGGCTTTGGCTGCACACGAAGGCGTCGCATGCCGGCAGAAGCACGGCTAGGGCGACGACGACATTGAAATAGCGCCTCATAGTGACCTCCATTGTTCCTAGGGCAATCGTCTTCACGGTCATGCGGACCCCAAGGTCCTAGTCGCCCGTACCACCGGCAGTGAAGTTGAACGGATACGAGACGATGACGATACCGCCACCCATCGGTTTCGGGAACTCCCATCGCCGAACCGACTGCACCACGCAGTTCTCGACGCGAATGTTGCCCATGGTCGAACTCTGGAGCACGGAGGCGATGACCTGCCCCGTGGCCGCGATGGTGAACTGAACCGAGATACGACCGGAGAGATCCGCCTTCTTGGTCAATTCCGATTCGTAGCAGTACTTCACCTCGTTGATGTGGCGACGGATGATACGACGGATGATTTCCTTGTCGAGAGAGCCGCGCACGTTCGCTTGGCCGGGGATGACGTCTGGAGCCCTGGCTCGACGACCGCCAAGACCACCAGCGCCGCGACCGTAGCCTGAGCCGTTGCCGCCGCCGCCGCCCTTGCCGATGGTACCGAAGTTGCCGAGACCGATGGTGCCCTCACCCGTACCACCGCCACCCGTGCCGGTACCGACGAGGCCAAGACCGCCAACGCCGTAGGCTTCACCGATTTCATTTCCGATGAGACCGCCGAGAACGTTGACCGCATCCGAACCGGCCGCTGTGTCGCGACCGAAGATGGAGGCCAGGTGCGAACCTTCAGACATCTTGAGGACGCCCAAGATACCCGCGTTCTTGGCGTTCTCTTCGGCTAGCTTCTTGGCCAGGTGTGGATCTGGGTTGTCCTTCGGACCCTTGAGGCCGTACAGACCCTCCTTGTTCTTGGAGGTCTTCTTGCCCATCTTGCCTTCTTCGCCCTTGTGGCGCTTACCCTTGCCGCCCTGCTCGTCGGGGCCCTTTTTCTTGAGCCACTCGGGAATCTCTTCTTCCTTTTCCTCCGGGGGCTTGATGAGGAAGTTGACGAAGCGGCTGTCCGCGTTGAAGAGGTCGAGAGAGAGCGACTTCGGATCCGGTGGAACCGAGAAAATCATGAGCAGGAAGAGCAGAAGGGCCGCCGCGGTGCCGACGGTGTAGGCCTGCTCGCTCCAGCGCCAAATCAAGAACGGAACTGGGAGCGACCGTGGCTTCGGCGTGGCGCTGACCAGGAAGGTGGTCTGTCCACAGTCGATCTTGGCGCGTCCACGATCGCCCAGCGAGAAGCTGGGCCCGCGCTGCTGCACGAATTGCGGCAGCGGAATGGCCTGGCCGTCGAGGTGAACTTCGCCCGACATACTGGGCGTGACGTTGACCATGAAGTCCGCGCCTGTCGTCGACACCAGCGAGAATGCGCCGGTTCCGATGAATTCCGAGGCGACCGGGGTGTCAGCCAGGGCATCGGAACCAATGATGTAGTTGGGGGACGACTTCGTGCGCCGCTTAAGGCCCATGTACACCAGGGAGATACCGAGGGCGAAGCCGCCGAAGACGACCAAGTCGAGCGCCGGGGACTGTCGCGCCCACTGGAAGTTCTTGGCCTCGCCGCCGTCAGTCAGGTACCTCTCGTACCTCTCCTTCTCATGTCCTGCGTTGATGATGGTGAAGAAGAAGGTAGCAAGCGCGACGATCACAGCCAACGCTCCGGCGACCATGAGTGCCTTGGACTGTCCCGCCGTGCTCTTGCCTGATGCATCCGTGAGGTGGCGAGTGTTGATCACGACTCCGCGGTAGACCGATTGAACCTCGATGGCCTTGCTGCCGTCGAACATTTCAACCTCGGCCGCGACATGCCCCGCCGGTGCCGCAAATGCCGGCGCCGCGAATGCTGCCTGGGGGGCTTGTGCCTGTGGGGGAGCGAACTGCTGCTGCGGCGGCGCGAACTGCGGCTGCGCCGGCGGTACGAACTGCTGAGTGGCTGCTACCGGTTGTGGTGGAGCGAACTGAATCGTTGCCGGAAATTGCTGTGCTTGATGCGCCGCTTGTGCCGGGACAGCTGCCGGTGCGGGAGTTGCGTCCGGGTCGGCCGCGGCGGCGCCAAAGTTGACAACCACGCGAGTGTCACCAAATTGAACCTGATCCCCGGATTTGAGAATCGCCTTGTTGATCCGCTCGCCGTTCACCGTCGTTCCGCGCGTGGAACCGAGGTCGATGAGTTGGATCTCGCCCGGTCCGGTGACCTCGACGACCGCGTGCATGCGCGAGACCGTCTCGTCTTCCAGCCGGAGGTGCGAGGAGGCCAGCTTGCCGATCTTGATGACCGGCTCGTTCAGGATCTCCTCTCGAACCAGCTGATCCCCTTTGTAAATCTGAAATTGAATGGGGATGGGTGCGTTGGCCATGGCGTTCTCCTTGTCTTCCTTACAACAGCGGCGGCCTGGGGCCGCCGCCAGCGCTGAAGTATCCAATCAGGGGATTGACCCAATCAAGGCCAACGCCCGTGCCTAGATGTCTTCGAGCGACTTGAGCATTTCAGGGATGAAGTTCTTTCGAATTTCGATGAGGCTCTCGTGCTGGGCCTTGTTGATCGAGTTCACCAACTCGCCATCAGGACGCTGCAGGTCGCCTTCGACGTTATCGTCTTCGAAGTCGTACACCGTCTTGGACTTGTAGGTTGCGTTATCACCCGCTTCTTGTGCGAGCGCACTCCCCACCCCTGTCAGGCTCAGAACCGCTATCATTGCTAGAGTCTTCATAGCGTCTTCTCCTTACTCTTTCGGGGTGGGCACTTTGGCCCGCCCCTACTGACAACTGGAATCGGACAAAGTTCCAAACTTTCTTTCGAAACCGTCCGCGAAGAGAAAGCTTACCCCTTATTTCTTCTTTTTCTTGGTGTCGGCCGGCTTCTTCGCGGCATCACCTTTGTCACCAGCGTCATCGGACTTGGCAGGCGCTTCTGTCCCATCGGGCGTGTCATTGTTCGCCTTGGACTTTGCTTCGCTATCCTTCTGCTTCTGCTCCTCAGCTTTCTTGGCCTTGTCCTCGGCTGCCTTGATCTTGTCCTCTTCAGCCTTCTTCTTGGCCTCTTCGGCCTTAATCTTGTCATCTTCGGCCTTCTTCGCCTCTGCCTCGGCCCGCGCCTTTTCGTCCGCATCCTGCTTCTTCATCTGCTCTTCCATGGCCTTCTGCTGCGCCTCGGCCTTGCGCTGCATCTCCTCCGCTTCCTTCATCATCTTGTCGGCCTCGATGAGCGCTGCGAAAGTTTCGTCAATGTCCTTGATGCGCTTCTCCGCATCCTTGCGCATCTTCGCCGACTGCGAGCGGGACAGGTAGTCGCGATAGTATCCCTGCGCCTTTTGCAGCATGGGCTTGTCGCTGCCGCCCTTGTACTCCTGGTAAAGAACCCCAAGGTTGAAGTAGGCCTCGGGGCGCTGCGGCTCCATCTGCCTGGCGCGGTTGTACTCAGCCTCTGCTTCGTCGAACTTCTTGTTGCCGCGAAGGGCAACGCCGAGCCCGATAACGGCCTCGTAGTTCTTGGGCTTGGCTTTCAGGACCTCGCGAAGATTTTGCTCCGCGATGTCGTAGTTGCGGAATTTGAGTGACAACGCGGCCAGATTGAGCCGTGCTTCGTAGAGCGCCGGGTCGGCTTCGACCGCGTGGGTGTAGTTTTTGATCGCCTCGGTGTAGTTCTTCTTGGAGAGCGCGATCATACCAAGGGTGTTGTAGACGACCCCGATTGCCTTCTTCATCTCGGTGGTGTAGCCGGTTCCGCCAATCGTCTCCTCGGCGGCAGCCTTGGCGCCCTCCTCCTTGGCCTCTTCCTTTTCCTTCTTCGCCTTGACCTTCTTGCCCTTCTTGGCCGTTTCTTCGGCGACGCTGGACTCGTCCTCGAAGACGCCGGTCGCAATTTCCTTGGCGCGCTTGATGGCTTGCGCACCGACCAGCTTCGCGGCTTCCGGCAAACCGAGATCGAAGTAGATATAGGTCAGACCCGCGTAGGCCTGCAAGCTGTTGCCGTCCAAGGCCAACACCGTTCGCAAATGGCGCACGGCTTGATCGTTGAGCGTCTTCTTCTGTCCCTCGCCCGCAGTTCGTGCCTGTTCGCGCATGATCTGCGCCAGGTTGATGCGCGCGAAGATCGAACCGATCAATGGATCGGCCTGCACCGAGCGATTGAAAAGCGATTCCGCATTGGCCTTGTTGCCGGACTGCCAGGCCAAGTAGCCGAGGTTCGCGAGCGCCGGCGCGTAGGGCTTGGCACCACTGGCCATCGAATTCCAAATGCTGACCGCCTCGTCCTTGCGCCCACATTCGAGATAGATGGTGGCCTCGTTGTTGCGCGCCTCAAGAAGCGACGGCACCTTGTCCGCGAGTTTCCTGAAAGCGCTGGCCAGCGAGCTGCAATCTCCTGGGTTGAGCGTCCCGGTCTTCTTCGCCTTTTGGTACTCCGCGGCGGCCTTTTCGAAGTCCGCCTTCTGATCTTCGGTGACCTGTCGGCCCGAGAGCTTCCTGGTCGCTAGGGGGATGTCGGCAGGGCCGCTGTTGGCCGAGCCTGCCGAGGCAGTGGGCTTGGGTGCCGCCTCTCCCGGCGCCCGAGCCTCCTCCTCGTCGGGCAGCGCTGCCCGCTTCTCGGCTGACTTCGAGGATGCGCAGCCTGCGCCCAGCAGGGCCAAGGCAGAAGCAGCAAAAAGGGTCTTGAGTGACCACATTTCTAGTCGTCCATGCATGGTCATTCCTGGCTCCTACTCTTTCGAAATCACTTGAACGTCGTCGGGCAACTCGGACACGACGGCAGATGGGGTGATGGGGGTCGACACGTAGCCCGGTTCGGGCTTGGCTTCTGCGGCGAGTGGGTACTCGCTGGGTTTGAGCTGGTTGAGCTCGACCTCGCACATGGTCGACCATTCGTTGAACCACGACTGCTCGGTCGCGGCCTTGAGGCAGAGGTCGTAACCGACGACGGCTTTGGACTCGATGGGCTCGGCCTTGTCGACCAGGGCGTCGCAGAAGATTTCGCGCGGGCGGTTCCCCCACTCGTCCTGCTCCTTGAGGTCCTTGGGGATTTCAGCTGTGTACAGCTGGTTGACGAAGTCGGCGAAGATCTGGCCGATGCGCGCCGAGGCCGCGATGGTCCAGTGGGCCACGTGGTAGTCGAGCACGAAGTCGTACATCCCCTTCTTTTCTTTGCTCGGGCCGGCCAACCGCTCGGCCAGCTTGGTCTTGTCGGTCAAGTAGACGAGGAACTTCTTCTGGGATTCCTCGAACTTCTTCTTCTTGGCCTCGGCCACCCTCTTGGAATCGAACTGGGTGGGTTGCTGGAAGTCGAGTCCTTGCGGGAACTTGACCTTGAGGAACTGCTCGTACACCTGTTCGGCCTTGTAGAACGCGGCACCGGCGACGGCGAAGCGCATGAACACGTCACGCGCGGCGGCTTCGCCCGGGTTCGGCACCTGCGTTTGTAGCTTGTGCTCGGCGTCGCCCTGAGCCCACAGTCTCAGCACCTCGTCGAAATGCTTCTGGCCTTCCGACGATACCTTCGAGCGGTCATAGACCGTGATCTTCGAGCTGGTGGGCGGGCCGCACTGGGTGCGCAGCTTCTCCTTCAGCTTCTTCTTCCTGTCCTTGATGCCCTGGTTGATCTGGTAGATCGCCTTGGCCTTTCCGTTCATCGTCGACGCGATCGACCTTGATGCAGGCGCCATTCACGCCTTCCTGCGGGCAGGACTTCTTCCAGGCGATCTCGCCCAGTTTGAAGTGCGCCAGGATCTGCTTGTCGATACCACCCTTGGCGCCCCACTTCTTGAGGTAGGCGTCGAGGTGCTTGACCAACTCGTCCGTCTTGCTCTGCTTCTCGTAGACTTCGCTCATCTGGAAAACGACGTTGGCGGCATCTGCCGGCTTCTTGTCGCCGTAGTATCTGACGAAGCTGTTCATGTCCTCGACCGCCTTGTCGAACTCGCCGAGGCCGATGCGGAACGAGTAGGCGTTGCCGAGCGCGGTGAAGGCTTGCTTCTCACCCGGGAACTTGCCGGCGAATTCCTCGTAGCGCTTCGCCGCCTCGGAGTAGTAGGCCAGCTGGTGATAGCCCGAAGCGATCTGGAATAGCGCTCGCTGGGCCAGGGTGTCCTTGGGATGGGCTGCGATGAGCTGTTCGCGCGCCTTGATGGCTTGACCAACGAGGCGGGCGTTCTGGAAGCACAGACCCGCGTTGTAGAGGCGCTGGGCATGATCCTTGTGGTCGGGGATGGTTTCGGCCGCGGCCACGAACGAGATGCCGCACTCCTTGTAGTTCTTCTCTTTCTCGTACTGTTTGGCCTCGGCGACCAAGCTGTCGGTCTTGAGCGAAACCATCTGCTTGCGGAATTCCTGATCCTTCATGAGGACCGGGTTGGCCAGGTACTTCTCGACGGTGGCGAGCAGTTCCTTGTAGTGCTTGAGGATATTGAGACAGTCGAGCAGCAGGTTCGCCGAATAGATGGCGAGCTCGTCGTTCACATGGTGATCGACGATGTCCGCAAACAGCACGATGGCCTCGTCGAAGTGGTTGTAGTCGTAGAAGACGCGGGCCTTGCGGTACTTGATCTTGGTCAACTCCGGCGCGTCGGGAACGTATTTGATGTAGGTATCGAAGGCGCCAATCATCTTCTTCTGGTACTCGGGGATCTCGCGCGGCTTCAGGTCCTTCTCCCTGCTCTTGTCCTTGTCGACCGAGTCGCCGTGGTCGTCGATGTTGAGCGCGTTCTTCCACGCCAGCACGGCAGCGTAGGCGGATTCCTTCACGTACTTGCCCTTGGGATCCAGCTCGACGACATGGGTGTAGGTTTCGGCTGCCTCTTTCCACGAGGCCATCTGCCACAAGATTTCACCGTAGTAGAAGGTGATTTCCGCGGTGTCCTTCTCCTTGTTGAAGTGGCTCAGGAACTCCTTGTACACCATACCTGCCAGCTGGTAGGTGTCGGCGTTCTTGGTGCGCTGCGCTTCCTTGTGCCAAATGAGCGCGAGTTCCTTGCCAGTATCGTGGAAGGAGTTCTTGCACTCGCTCATGACGTCCTTCTTGACGTTTTCCTTCTTGAGCATCGCCTCGTAGACATTGCCCAGGCGTTTGAGCTCCTGGACCTGGTCCTTCTTGTTGCCGGCCGATAGGGTGTTGCGCAGAATCTTGTTCTGCCACTCGCACAAGCGCGGCGAGCTCTCGTTAAGCGACATGATCTTGCGGTAAATCTTCGACGACTCGGGGAACATGCCCTGTTCCCAGTAGAGCTCGGCCAAGGACTCAAGCATCTTGGGGGCGTAATCGCCGCCCATGCGCTGGAAGAAGTCCCACGCCTTGTCCGGGCTGGCGCCAGGCGTTCTTGCGTAGGCTTTGACCAAGTCCTTCTTGGCTTCCTTTTCGAGAGGGCCGGACTGGTTCTTTGGAATCTTGCCGTTCTGGCAGAGCTGGATGACCTTGACGAAAATCTCGAGCGCGCTCTTGAAATTGCCGAGGTTGATCTCGACCCAGGCTTTCTTGTAGAGCGCGAAGCCGAACACCGACGAACCGGGGAACTGCTCGACCTTCTCGTAGAACTTGCCGGCGTTCTCCATCTCCCCCTTGCCGAAGTAGAACTCGGCGAAGGAGAGGTAGGCGTTGGGCACGTACTTGGACTGGGGAAAATCCTTGATCAAGCGATGGAAGAACTCGCGTGCCTGATCTTCCTTCTTGAATCATCTGCAGAAGGTAAGCGAGGCGGAAGAGCACCTCGTCCATGCGGTTGTACTTCGGGAACTTGGAGGCCGCGACGTAGCTCTTTACCGCCTCCAAGGACAACTTCTCAGCCGCCTTCTCGTACTGCTGTTGTTTTTGCTTGAGGCTCGCGGCCTGGCCGCTGTTCTTCGCCTGCTGGGCCTCGAATATCTTCTGGTCCAAGCCGCGCGCCTCGAAGGAAATGTTGCGCTGCTTGTCGGCGAAGAGCTCCCCAAGGCGGAAGAGGTAGTCCGGCTTCTGAGGATCGTCGTCGGTCGAGTTGTGAACCAAGTCCAGCATGTACTTGATTTGCTTGTCCGTGATTTTGTTGATCTTGTCGCGCTGCTGACCCACAAACGCGTCCACGGTCAGGGTGGGGCCGGTTTGCTTTTGCTGTTCCTTGACCGGCTCCTTGGGTTTGGTGAGCTCGGTTTGCGTCCCACCCGAAACCTCGATTTCCTTCTTCTTGAACTTGGCCTGGCCCTGCGCCTGGGCATACGCCGCCTGGCCGCCGTAGGCGACCACCGTGAGAAAGGCGGCGAGCGAGACATAGCGAACGGAGAGTCGATTACGCGTCATGGTTGATTCCTTGTCCCTCGGTGGAAGTCCCAGATATCCCTACTGTCCTGCGGGCTCAGCGGTACCGCGGGCGGGTGCCGCACCCTCGACGGGCGTCGCGCCTGCTGTCGCGCCTTCCTCGGTTCCTTCGCCGCTCTGGGCGGCAGTTTCCGGCTGTGGCGCGCCTTCCGGAGCCTCGGTTCGGCCGCACTTGTTGGCCAGCTTGTAGCGGTAGTAGCCAAGCTCGTCTCGCCAGTACTCGCCGGTAAACGGCCAGAACTGGTGCTCGTCGTCGACGTTGATGGTGACGATGTCCTTGGCCTTGCGGTCGTGGCTCTTCGCCTGCTCGCTGCGCAGATCATCTTCCTCTTGGCGCTTTTCACCCTCGAGGATCTCGAACTTGATCTTGGTCACGCGAACGGTGAGCGCGGCGAACTCGCCGACCAGGCGCTCGATACGTTTGCGCGCCATCTCACCCGCCTCGTTGACCATAAGCGCGCGGTTGACCCCGATATCGGAGAAGATGTTGTTCGCGACGGCGGTCGACTGCCAGGCCACGTCCGCCTTGTCGTGCGCCGCCAGCTCCTTGTCGAGCTCGCGCACGTACTCGAAGCGCTTGGCCAAGCTGCGGTCGGTGAGCACGGCGCGCGCCGCGCGCTCGACGACAGGTTTCATCCCCGAACGCCCCATGCGGACCTTGACCGCGGCATCGAAGAATTCCGCATTGTCCTTGTACTTCTTGAGCATCTCATCGAGGCCCTTGCGAATATCCGGCACGGTTTCGTCGAACTCCATCATGGCGTCGTTCGCACGATCGAAGAGACAGTTGTAGAAGTAGATGGTCGCCTTGACGGTCAGCGCCTCGGCGGCGGACTCGGGCTTGATGAAGTACTCGAAGAACGGCGCGCGCAGCGTGTGGATGTTGCCGAGCGCCTTGGAGTATCCGGCTTGCTTGAGCATGAAGTTCGCCCAGGACGACTCGAACAGGCTGTTCGGCCAGTCATAGGAATCCGGCGACACACGGTCGAAATACTTGGTTGCGAGCACGAACTGGCCTGTCGAGTAGAAGACGCGGGCTAGCGACAGGTTGGCCAGGTCCTGGAACGGACGAACCTTGGGATCCGAGCTCTCCTCGGCGACGCGCAAGACCTCCTTGAAGGCCTCCACGGCAGGCTTGGCATTGTACTCGCGGACGTAGGTCGCGCCTTCGAACAGCTTGGCCTGGACATAGAAGGGGCTCTTCGGGTTCACCTGGTTGAAGAGCTCGACCGCCTCCTTGAACTTGTTCTTGGTGTAGTTGAACTTGCCGAGCAGGAAGTAGAGCTCGTCGCGCACGGCCGAGAGCTGAGGGTTCTCAAGCTCGGACCGGTCGTATCTGCCGATCCTTTCGAGCACACCGGCGGAGTCGGGCACGTCGCGCGTGAGTGCGGCCAGCCACTGCAGGGTTTCGTTGTAGTGAGGGTGCGCGGTGCCCTTCTGCACGATGCGGTCGAAGTAGCTGATGGCGGCGGAGAAGAAGTGCAACTTGTAGAGGGTCTTGCCCATCTTGAACTCGGCTGTCTGCCGGCTGAGCTCGTCGCCCCCCTGATCCTCGATGGCCTTGTTGTACTCGATCGAGGCCATATAGTAGTTATTGCTGCCGTAAAACTTGTCACCGCGCTCGATAGAATCGGCTCCTCCGCCGCTCGTCAATGCCGCGCCGGCCTTCGCTTTGCCCTTGCCCGATCCCGATTCGGACGAATCGCCCCGTGCCCGAAGTCTTCTTCTTCTTCGCCATGGCGTCGGGAGCAACGGCCATGGTCAACGCGAACACGAGGAACAGAGCGCAACCCTTTTCACGGCTCATGGATGGACCTCACAAGATGGCGCCCGCCCGGGAAGACTGGACGGGCAAATGATGAAATGGCCTGCAATTCGAAATCGTTTTCGCCGACCTCAACACACAATCCGGGATCAATAAAGAGGTGGGTGCTCACGCACAGCATTCCCGACCTATCATCGGGAAGCAGTACATGATCGTCGCTGATAGGCTACAAAACCGTGCCATCCTAGGCAGGGCGATCTGCTGTGTCAAGCGAGAACCATCCACCGCCACGCTCTCTAACATCGCGGATCCGCGAAGCAAAACGAGGGTGATTGGAACTGCGATTCCCTGTTGACATGATGCTTTGCCTCGCTAAGATGACCGTCCTTGGCGCCTAGCCGTACTTGAATATCTTCGCGGCCCAACCGGACAGAAGGAGTCCTTTGATGAGCCAGAATCCGTGTGCCAAAACCCACAAAGTACGACCTGCTCTGCTGCGACTCTCTCTTGTCGGCATATTGCTGCTAACCGGCGTGGCGTTGTTTGGCAACACGGGTTGCGAGGACAAGGCCATCGGGCGCCCCTGCGACGTTCTGACGGATGCCAGCGCCGCACAGGGGGTGTACAACTCGGAAGCCCTCGAGTGCCCCAGCCGAATCTGCCTCAAGCCGGTGGTTCAAGCTGGCGCGACGATGCCGGTTCCTCCCACCACGGCCTACTGCTCCGCCAGTTGCTCGCAGGACAGCGACTGTGATGGACAGACACGGGATCAGAGCAACCCGCGCGACACCCGCTGCACCAAGGGCTTTGCCTGCGGTATCGCCTTCGTCAAGGGCAAGATCTGCTGCCAGAAACTCTGTCTGTGCAAAGACTTCCTCCCACCAACTGGCGCCCCAACCCCGATCGCCTGCCAAGGCAACGGGGCCGCTTCGTGCGAATAGTCTAAGTTTCTGGCCGAGCAACAGCCCGTGAACGCAGGGAGAGAGAGCCCTCATGGCGGATCGCGTGCTCACCAAGAAACAGGCCCTCGGTATGCGCGCCGAGCAGTTGGCGGCTGACTACCTAGAGCAGCGCGGATACAAGATTCTAGCTCGAAATTGGCGCAGGCCCGAAGGAGAGCTCGACCTCGTGCTCAGCGCGGAAGGGCTTTGCGTCTTTGTCGAGGTCCGCTCACGCACGGGGACCGAGCGTGGCCATCCGCTCGAAACCGTCGATGCGCGCAAACGGGCGCGCATTCTTCGCGCCGCCCGCATGTACATCGACGAAGAACGCCCACAAGCCCCGGTTTTTCGCTTCGACGTCGTAGGCGTCACCTTCGCCCTCGACGACAGTTCGCCGGAGCTCGTGCACGTCGAGGATGCGTTTCACGCGGTATCGGGCTAGGCCGAAGGGGCCGCGGGCGCAACTTCCGGCGCCACGACCGCCGCGTCCCCCGACGTCACTTGCAGGCGCTCGCCTTTGATGCGAGCGGCCTTGCCTTGCAGCTTGCGCAAGTAGTTGAGGCGCGCGCGACGAACCCGACCACGCTGCACCACCTCGATCTTCTCGATTCGGCTGGAATGCAGGGGGAACACGCGCTCGACACCAACCCCGTAGGAGATCTTGCGCACGGTGAACGAAGCCAGCGATGTTCCGCTGCGACGGTCGATCACGACGCCCTCGAAGATCTGGACGCGCTCTTTGTCGCCTTCCTTGATGAGCGTGTGCACCCTGACGCTGTCGCCAGGACGGAAATCCGGGATGTTGTCCCGGCGGAACGAGTTTTCGATTTCTCGGATCAGGGGATGGGTGCTCATGGTTCCGCTCTTGGGTAGGGGGCGTATTTACTACGCGGAAGGCGGCACATAGTCAATATCCACCGGAAAGATCCGTCATCTTTGCGGGGCTGGCTTCTTTCGCCGTTTGCTGGTACCGCCCGCGAGCAGGGCCTGTTCGTCTTCGGTCAGCGGGTAACGCAGTAGAAGATCCGGACGCCGTGATTGGGTTCTGCGCGTGGATTCAAGCCGGCGCCAGGCTGCCACCTGGGCATGGTTGCCGGAAAGCAGGATCTCGGGCACGCCCAAGCCACGAAACTCAGGGGGACGCGTCCACTGCGGATACTCAAGCCGACCGGCCGAGAACGATTCGTCGACCGTGGAGGCCTCACACCCGAGAACACCGGGAATCAGGCGCGACACAGCCTCGACGATGACCGTGGCCGCGACCTCGCCACCCGCGAGCACGTAGTCGCCGATGCTGATGACATCATCGGCGAAGAGATCGGCGATCCGTTCGTCCACGCCTTCGTAGCGGCCACAAATCAACATCAACCGCTTGCGCCCGGCCAGCTCCTGCGCCAGCGCCTGATCGAAAAGCCGGCCTGCAGGTGAGAGCAGCACACGGTGCGCCCTGCCTCGGGCGGCCTCGACCGATTCGATGGCGGCGGCCAGAGGCTCTGGACGCAGGACCATGCCTGGACCGCCGCCGTAGGAGGCATCGTCGACCTGGCGGTGCCGGCCGCGGGCGAAGTCGCGTGGGTTGGTGCAGGCCACGCGCACGATGCCGCCTTCGATAGCCTTGCCGACCAGGCTTGTGCGCAGGAACGAATCGAAGATCTCCGGGAACAGCGAGAGCATCTCCACGTCGAGAAGCGGCGACGCCCAGGAGGATGGCGATTGCTCACTCATGAAGGTCGACAACCAGACGACGCGCCGCGCTTTCAAACTGGCTGATGAATTCGGCAACCACGGGAAGCAGGCGCTCGCTGCCGTCGTCGCGCACAATCGTGATCACGTCGTGGGCTCCGTTCCAAAACGTACCCGTGACCCGGCCGACGCGCTGACCGTCGCCTAGAAACGCCTCGCACCCGACGAGATCCTCCACAAAGAACTCGGTGCCGTCGAGCGGCACGAAGGACTCGCGAGGCAGGTGCAGTTCCCGGCCGGCCAAGGCGGCGGCGGATTCGCGCGTTTCGATTCCATCGAAGCGAACCAGAAACTCCCCATGCACGGCCCGGCATGCGACAAGCTTGGCCTCGGTGACTTCCTGGCCGCGCACAAGTTGAACCGGTGCGGGCGGTTCAGGGACGACGTCCGGGGCGCCCTCGATGTTGAAAGGCCGAAGTGGAATCTCGCCCGAGGTTCCATGCGGACGCCGCAGGATTCCGAAGGGCAGCCACGCCGATTCCATGCATGCACCCGCAGGGCTCTGCAGCCCCATTCGTTGCTAGTCCTCGATGATTTCTAGGATCGCCCGTCGTTTCATCTTGGCCGAGGCGGCCGAGAGCACGGTGCGAAGCGCCTTCGCGGTTCGTCCCTGGCGGCCAATCACGCGGCCTAGATCCGATTCGGCAACCTTGAGCTCGAACACCGTGGCATCAGGCTCGTCTATCTCCTCGACCACGACCTCGTCCGGGTGCTCGACCAGCGCGCGCGCAAGATAGAGCACGAGCTCGCGCAAGGCCGGCGCCTTGTCAGACGGTACCGCGGAGGGGGACGGATCGCCCTCAGTCACCGATTCACGCCTTGGCAGGAGCGGCTTCGGCGGAACGCCGAGCCTTCTTGATTAGCTGGCCGACGGTCTCGCTGGGAACGGCGCCGCAGGAGAGCCAGTGATCCAGTCTCGCCATGTCGAGCTTGACGGCGGGCGGGTTTTGCCTGGGGTCGTAGATACCAATTTGCTCGATGAGCCGGCCGTCGCGCGGACTACGTTCATCGGCGGCAACAACACGGTAGTGGGGAGACTTCTTGCCTCCGCAGCGGGTGAGTCTGAGAGTGACGGCCATGATCTAGATTCCTTGTCAGCTCGTCGTGAGCCAGCGGGTGAGAGTGATTATAACGCAGCTAATTGTCAAGGCGAAGGTGCTTCTTTCTGATTCGGACGAATATTGTCGATATTCGGTGATTGCGGCCACCTGCATTCTCATCGCGTCATCGACGTAGTTGGCACAACCCTTCGACAGGAGCGCCAAGATATGGGATTTTTCCCGCGCCAATGCGCCATTTTTTCCTGGTTCTTGCCCTGGCCGTCGTGAACCTCGTCCGCGCTGGGGAAAGCGCCGCCGGGCCGGGCGAACACGAACGACGTGCGGTCATCTTTTATACGGCCGAAACCCATGGAACGCTAGAACCTTGCGGCTGCACCAGCGACCCCTTGGGTGACTTCGCCCGCGTGACCGCGCTGGTCAGGGCCGCGGCCGGCCGCGACCGGTCGGCCCTACTTGTCGACGCCGGCAACCTTGCCTACGCGGCAACCGAAACCTCGAAGAGGGAACAACCGGCGGCCCAGTTGCGAGCCGAGTTCCTGGCGCGCGAGATCGTCAAGGTGCCGTTTGGCGGCGGCGCGCTCGGTGACAGCGACCTGGCTTCGGGTCCAGGCGGCGTCGCGCCCAAGCGGCTGGCCGTGAATCTGGCCTCGGAGCCTTTTGTCGAGCCGTCACGCATCGCCACGGTGGGGTCGATCAAGATCGGCGTGCTCGGCGTCGCCGATCCGGATCTGGCAGCGAAAGCAGGCCTTTCTGCCCAAGACCCAGCAACGGTGGCACAGCAGGAAATCGCCCGCCTGCGCGCCGCCGGCGCCGAGGTGATCGTGCTCTTGGCTCCGGTCGAGCGGCAACTGGCGCGCAATCTCGCCCGCACCACGGGCGCCGATTTCGTGGTGGTGGGCAAGCATGTGGGCCAGGGCATGGCCAGGGCCGAAGCGGTCGGAACGGCCTACGTGGTCGCGCCCGCCGAGGAGTTGCAGCGGGTTGGGCGCCTTGAGATCGTCCTGCGCGGCAAAGGGCCGCGCGCCTGCCCAAGAGCCGCTGGTCGATGCGGGCGGCGCCGCCCAGGCCAAGGATCGGCTCTGCCGAGCTCGACCACACGATCGCGAGAATGGACGCCGACATCGTGCGCTGGCAGAAGGAAGCCGGTGCGGATCCCGCGTTCGTGGCGGCGAAGCTGCGCGAACGCGACGAGCTGCGCGCCGAGCGTTCGCAACTTGGCGACGGCCGATGGAAAGCGCCGGCCTCGGGCTCGTACTTCACGAATTCTCTGGTTCCAGTTCGGCGCACGCTGCCGCGCGATCCAACTTTGTCGGCCAGCATGCACAAGCTCGATCGCGCGATCGGCGCGGCCAATCTACGCATGGCCGAGCCGCCTGTCGTTGCGGAGCCCGGACGAGCATCCTACGTGGGCGGCGAGAAATGCGTCTCGTGCCACAAGCCCGCCGCCCGCTTTTGGAAGCACACGGTCCACGCCCAGGCCTGGAAGACCCTGGTCGACGTCGGCAAGGAAGCCCACGACGACTGCGTGAGTTGCCACGTCACCGGCTACGGCGAGGTGGGCGGTTCCAGCCTGGGCTACACCGCGCGGCTTGCAGGACATTCAGTGCGAGGTCTGCCACGGGCCGGGTTCGATCCACGTCGAGAAACGCGGCAAGGAATCGCCCTTCGCTGGGCGCACTCAAGACGCCCGAATCGGTCTGCGTGCACTGCCACAACGAAAAGCACTCGGACACCTTCCAGTACGAGGCCTACCTGCGCGACGTGATCGGCCCGGGCCACGGCGAGGATGCGCGTGACGCGCTGGGCGCCGGACCAACGGGCAAGACGCTTGCGCCACGCGGCCCAGGTGCGCGCGCGCGCCGAGCTCGGGCAAGCGCGCGCCATAGCGTTCGCCCCCGCGCGCTGGTAGATCTAGCTCGATGCTGGATGTATCCATCGAACGCCTGGTGCGCGGCGGACAGATCGAGGAAAGCCGGGCCGCGCGCACGGCCTGGCTGTGGGACGAGATCCGCCGCCTCAAGGCCGACAAGCGCGCCTTCGTGCCCGCGCACAACTACCAGGTGCCCGAGGTGCAGGCCATCGCCGACACGGTCGGTGATTCGTTCGAGCTGGCGGTGCGCGCGCGCGACGTGGATGCCCGCATCGTGGTCTTCTGCGGCGTCCGTTTCATGGCCGAAGGGTGCTACACCCTGGCGCCGCAGGTACCGGTCTTCCTGCCCAGTCAGCGCGCGCTGTGCTCGCTGGCCGAGGTGGATGTGGACGAGCTGGAAGAGCGCCAGGAGTTCCTGCGCGGGCTCGGCCGCAAGTTCGTCACCATGACCTACGTCAACACCTACGCCGACGTGAAGGCGCTATCCGATGCCTGCTGCACCAGCTCGAACGCGGTGAAAATCGCCGAGCGGCTGGGCGCGCCGGACATTCTGTTCGTGCCCGATCAGAACCTCGCCTACCAGGTCGCCATCAAGACGGGGCGCATGTACCTGCCCCCGCCCGATCCGCACGCCTTCCACCCCAAGGAGTACCTGGAACGCATCGAGCCCCTGCTGCGCGAGGGCCAGCGGCAAGGACTGGCCGGCTGCGTATTCGCCTGGGAAGGCGCGTGCCACGTGCACCACAACATGACCGTCGCCGACATCGCGAAGATCCGCCGCGACGATCCAGCCGCCGTGGTCATCGTGCATGGCGAGGTGAAGCCCGAGCTGCAAAAGGCAGCCGACGAGGTCATGTCCACCTCGCAGATGGCCAAGTACGTCGAGGCCCATCCCGAGAAGACCCGTCTGGCCATCCTCACCGAATGCGGACTGGTCGTGCGCCTGGAGCTGGAGCACCCGGAAAAGCAGTTCTACAAGCCGTGCCGCCTGTGCGAGCACATGAAAGCCATCGACCTCGAGAACGTCTACACTACCCTGCGCGACGAACCCGCCGAATGCCGCGTGACCGTTCCCGAGGAGGTGCGCGCCGGGGCCGCCCGCGCCATGCAACGAATGATCGAGCTCGGGTAAGGGTGCTACGGAAAGTACAGCACTTCGCTCGCGCCGTAGGTCGCCACCAAGCCGTCGATGTACTTCTGGACGTAGTCGCGCCTGGCCACCACCGCGCGGATCTCCGGCTTGGTCAGGATCTCGTAGTCGCCCTCCGAGGCCTGGGCCAGAATGCGCGACAGCGTCTCCTCGGAAATGCGATCGAGCGCCTGGTACAGTCGTCGCGAAAAGCGCTGGCTGCGCCCAAGCGCGGCTCGAATCTTTTCGTTGCCCTGGGGCTCGATGAAGAACGACAGCGTGTTGTCCATGAAGAGCAAGCGCGAGCCGTCCTCGTTTGTGAGCATGTTGCCCCCGCTGTAGCGGTCGGGGTTGCAGATGAGAAAGTCGAACACCAAGAGGTCGGCAAGCTGGGCCGCCAGCCCGTGCTTCTCGTCGGGAATAGTCTGCCCGTGGGTCAGCCAGTGCGTACTCTGGACGATGCCTTCGGGCGTATCGAGGCCCGAGTCCTTGATCACGGGAACCCAGTACATCACCACCCCCGCGGTGTGGCCGCGCGGATCGAAGATGGTCTCGGCGCGAATGCGCGGAAGCATGGCCACAGTTTCCGGGTGCAGGTGCGAGAACATGTCTTCACGGGAAACCATCCTGGGCGTGGCAGGCGGGACCGCGCTGAGCCCAAGCAGGCGATTGATCCGGTAGGCCGCGACTTCCCGGCGCGGAACCGTTTGCAGGTTGGTCTGCGCGGGTTTGAAGGCCGCCCGCGAGCCGTCGGCGAAATCGACCCGAAACGACAGCGACGATCCGCCCTTGTTGAATTTCATGCGTACGATGGGCTGGCTGCGCAGGCGCGCGATGAGGAAGTCGTCCTCCAAACCCATGAAGGTTCCCGCCGATTCCCGCGCGACGTCCGGGCTGGGAGGCGTAGCTGGATCCGATTTCGCCAGCCAGCGACCCTTGCACCGGCATGGGTCGCGCGACCTCCCTATCGGCGAAAGCCAGGCGAACGACGCCACGGACAAGCAGCGCTGTCCCCGCCACGGCCGAGGCCAAGACCAGGCACTCAGCAAGGAGGTATCGCCGCATGCGCATGACAAAAGTCTATGCCCTGCACGCCCAGGAACAAAATTAGGGACTGCCGCCGCTGTTCGCGGCGCCGAGGGCCTTGTCGAGCTGGGAGCGACTGACGCCACCCACGAAGACGCGCGCAATATTCCCGTCCCGCCCGATGACGATGATGTGCGGAATTGAGAACACGCCGTAAAGCCCTCCTACTTCCTTGTCGTCGCTTACCACCGGGTACGGGAGCGGCCTGCTCGCCAAGAACGCACGCAGCTCGTCGCGCGAAATCATGGGCCCGTCCGAGTCGATGCCGATGAACTCGGCGCCGCGCGGCTGCCATTCTTGGTAAAGCTCGTGCAGCGTCGGCAGCATGGCCAGACACGGCGGACACCAGGTGGCCCAGAAATCGAGCAAAACCACGCGTCCGCGCAGGTCGGCGAGCTTGACGTTGCCGGGCTTGCCGTCGACCCGTGCGAGCGTGAAGTCCGGGGCCTTGTCCGAACGGCCGAGCGGACGCAAGAGCTCGTAGTGTCGCGCGCTCCACACTGTCCCTAGCACGAGGGCAAGTGCGGGAACGGCGAGCACAGATAACCCGGCGACGCGGCTGCGTGTGGGGATGGGGATAGGGATGTCTGGTGACGTCGATTGGCCCGCGCGGCGCAAGAGGAGCAAGGACAACGCGACGAGCCCCGCCACCCAGATCCACGCCAGGACTCGAACCACTTGGCTGACCGCGACCGGCACATTGCCAAGGAGCGCTTCCATGTCGAGAAGCCGCAGCGGGCTCCAAATGCAGAAGTAGGGAACGTAGCAAGCGGCCCCGAGCTCGAGAGCCAGCGATGGATCCCGTCGGCCGCGGCCCGCGAAGATGGTGATGACCAGAGCCGCGACCAGGGTCACGAACGCGGCGCTGCGCAGCTCGGCACCCACCACGGCCATGGTCCGGGTCAACCCCCCGGACAGCGAAATGCGCGAAAACGACAGCACCGCCCGCACCAGCTCCGGCAGCCGAAAAGCGACGACTGAGGCAAAGACCAGGTAGAAGGCATCGCGGACTGCGCCCCGCTTGCGGTCCATGACTCCGCGAAGTCCGACTCTCGGCGCGAGTAGCATGAGGCCGAGCCGGTCGGGCAAGGCAGGCTCGACCGGTCCCTTTTCCAGCTCAGGCCCCACCGGGCTTGCCTCGTGTTTGCAGCAGCTTCTTGGCCGCGGTCGCCAGCGCGCCGGGAATATTCCGGGATCGCGAGATGGCCTTGAGGTCGTCGGGACGAAGGAAACTCAGCAGGCGCAGCGACGATGCCAGCGGACACTTGGGATTGTTCACCAGCGCCTGTTTAACCGCGTAGTCCTTGGTGTGCTCGCGGCTATTGGAAATGAATCGAATCACGTCGTCGCAGACCGCGCGGTTGGCAGCCGCGGCCACGATCTCGCCATCGGTAATGGCGGGCGAACGAACGACGGACATGGCGACCAAGCGGTTGGAATCGCGGATCAGGACCGACCGGCAGTAGGCGTTGCCGATGGTGGCAAGACGGATCTTCTCGAAGATCTTGAGCTCGTCGAACTTGATGAACGAGGCGCTGACCGTCCTCTCACCATCCGGCTCGGATTCCTCCACGGCACCGACCTTGTCCCCCTCGGGCGCCGGGTTCGGCCGGTACCGCCACATTCGGCATTGCGGTCAGCACGGCCGCGAAGGCGTCATCGGCCGCCGAGGGCGCAGCGGCATTGGGGTCGGCCATGATGGCCGCAGCCATGTCTGCGTAGGCCGGGAATGCCATCCAGCCGCACGCCGTTGCGGGCGCAAAGCTCAAGCGCGCGGCTGACCGACGACATGCGGGCGTGCTTGTTGAAGTAAAGCGCCTCGACCAACGCGGGACAACGAAGCAGGCGCACTTCGTTCTGGAAGATGACTTCAAGCCCGCCTTCATCGAGGCGCCCCCCGAGCAGAACGAAGGTCTCGTCGGCGGTGGCTTGGTTGAGCAGAATCTTCTGGATGGCCTGATGCCGCGAGGGCGGCAGGCGCTCGGCGAAGAAGTGCAAGACCTGCACGGGCAACGGATCGCCCAGCGGACCGAGCACCAGCTTGTCGGGCAAGCTCGCCGGCGCGGCTTCGGCCGCGCTCTTCACGGCCGGGTCGGCGTCAAACGAGAGCTGATAGACCGCGATTACGAATTCCGCGGGCCGCATGGGTGCCATCCCGCGCACGGCCATCAGTTTTGCGGGCGACGCGCCAGCGGCCAGCGCGGCCACTGCTTTGGGCAAGACTAGCCCGGCAAGAGGATCGAGTTTCAGGCTCTCCACGACGACATCCTTGCCAAGACCTGGTTTGTCTGGTCGTTCTCAACCACGGTTTCGCTCGTACAGGATCTTGAGCCCGCGCAAGGTCAGAAGCTCGTCGTATTCCTCGATGGTGGAAGACTCGCGCGCCACCAGGGCGCCCAGCCCACCGGTGGCCACGACCTTCGGCGCGTAGGCAACCTCGGCGCGAATGCGGTTCACCAGCGCGTCGATCATGCCGGCGTAGCCAAACACCAAGCCCGACTGGATGCTGGCCACGGTGTTGGTGCCCACCACGGCCTTGGGCCGGGCAATCTCGACCCGCGGCAGCTTCGCCGTCGCACGATAGAGGGCGTCCGCCGAAATGAGCAGACCAGGCGTGATGATGCCGCCCGCGTACTCGCCGCGTGCCGTGACGACATCCAGCGTGGTGGCCGTGCCGAAGTCGACCACGATGGCACCCTGGGAGAAGCGCGCGTAGGCCGCCACGGCGTTCACGATGCGGTCCGCGCCCAAATCGCGCGGGTTTTCGTACAGCACCGGCATGCCGGTCTTCATCCCCGGCCCCACCACGAGAGGCGTCAGCTTGAAGTATCGGGCGAACAGGCGCTCCATGGGCAAGGTCGCGGGCGGAACCACCGATGAGATGATGGCCGCGTCGACCTGGTGCATGTCCAGACTCTCCAGCTCGAAGAGTCCGCGAAAGATGGCGGCCTGCTCGTCCGCCGTGCGCTCGCTGCGAGTTTCGATGCGCCAGTCGAACCGCAAGGTTTCGCCGTCGAAGAGGCCGAAGGCGGTGTGGGTATTTCCGATGTCGACGACGAGAAGCATGGCGACTGGAGAATAGTACAGGATCGCAAGGTCCTTGCGACGCCCAAGCAATGCCGCATTTTCCGCACCCGCGCCTCGTGCTATGGGTGAAGGTGAGGTGGGTGTGAAACGCGATCAAACACACAGCAGCACGGTCGGCGGGGCGCCGGCGATATCGGCCACGCCGCCGCGCTGGCGCCCGCGTTTCCCCGCCGGCATCGGCATTCTGCTCGGGCTTTCGCTTGTCCTTTTCGCCGGTTTCTGGCTGCTCGATGTCGCGTTTTTCGGCCGCCGCACACCGGCGGCAGAGCACCTCAGCGCGTGGCGCCTGCTCGTGGATCTTGACGCCGAGACGCTGCAGAATGCCCTCGGCAGCTTGGCGCAGGTGGTGGTGGCGGTGCTCGGCATCGCCATCACCGTGGTGTCCATTGTCGTCCAACTCGCTGCAACTCGGTATACCCCGCGCATCGCCGAGATGTTTTTTCGCGACAAGAAGAACCTGGCCATCATGGGCTTCTTCGTCGTGGCCTGCATCAACGCGGTGTGGATCAGCATCGTGGTCACCAGCGGGTTCGTGCCGCGCGCGACGGTGGCCATGACCACGGTGGTGGTGACCGCCAGCCTGCTCTTGCTCATCCCCTACTTCGCCTATGTGTTCGCCTTCCTCGATCCCGAGAAGGTCATCGCGCGCATCGGGCATCAGGTGCTGGACGCCGTGCTGGCGCGCGGGGTAGCCCGACGCGATCGCAACGACCTGGACGTGCGCCAAGCGAGCTGCGTGGCGGGCCTGGAACACCTGTCCGACATCGCGGTGAACACAGCGGCCCAGAAGGACAAGATCATCGCCACGGGCGCGGTCACGGCCCTGCGCGAGTTCGCGGTCAAGTTCCTCAAAGAGAAGGCCGGCTTGCCGGCGGAATGGTTCGTTCTCGGGGCGCGCATCCACGGCAACCCCGATTTCATCGCCCTGGCCCCGGATTCGCTGCACTCGCTGGAGAGCAAGAAGGTCTGGGTCGAGTGGAAGGTCCTGCACCAGTTCCGCAGCGTATTCTCCGAGGCGCTCGACCACCTGCCCGAGCTGGCCCACGTGGTGGCCATCGAAACCCGCTACATCGCCGAAGAGGCCCTGCGACACGGCGACCGGGAAGTTCTTGTGCTTGCTATCCGCTACTTCAACACCTACCTGCGCAGTGCCCTCAACCAGCGCGACGTGCGCGCCTGCTACAACATCTTCCACCAGTACCGCCTGCTCGCCGAGCACATGATGCGCAAGGGGCACGGTCGCGCGGCGAGCCTGCCGGCTCTGCCGGCGTCGGACCATCATTTCAGTGATCTGGTGCTGGAGATCGGCCGCTGCCTCGCCTACTACGGCCAAACCGCACACAAGGCGGATCTGGGCTTCGTCACCGAAACCGCCGCTCACGACTTGGCCGTGCTGTGCGAGCGCGCCTTCGTCCACGACGTCCCCTGCCATGACTCATTGCTCGGGATTTTCCTTGAAATCGACAAGGAGGCAGAAACCCACGCCCAGGAGCAGACCCTGCGCGGGGTTCGCAAGGCGCAAGTCAAGCTGGCAACCTTCTACATGAGCAAAGGTGCCGTCACCCATGCCGATCGCATCAGCGCCGACATGCGCGGCGAGAAGCCAGAGCGCATGGCATCGATTCGCGCCGAGCTCGTGGCTGTGAACGATCAGGAGTTCTGGGAGGTTACGGATCGCGGCGTCAATTTCGACTTCCTGGAACCGTTCCGCAAAGAAAAGCTCGACGAGTTCTTCGCCCGCGCTGCTTTGAGGTAAACTTGATCGATGCCAAGCGACATTTCATGACCACTACCACTCAGGGCAGCACTCCCGAGGAAAGCTCCGACGAGCTTAATGCCGTAAGCCAGCGGCTCGAGTACACCTTCAACCCGGACAGCCCGCGCATCCTGGTGGTCGACGACGAGCGTGTGATCCGCGAGATTCTGTCGGACTTTCTGGGTCTGGAGGGCTACGTGGTACGCACCGTCGAGGACGGCGTGCAGGCCCTGGAGGAGCTGCAGAAGCGCAGCTACAACCTGGTCATCTCGGACCTCAAGATGCCCAAGATGAACGGGCTCGATTTGATCGAAAAGATCACCGAGCTCGGCATCCCGGTCCTGACCGTGATCATGACCGGCTTCGGCACCGTGGAAACCGCCATCGAGGCCATGAAGCACGGCGCGTACGACTACATTCTCAAGCCGTTCAAGGTCGAGGAGGTCATCCACATCGTCAAGCGCGGCTTCGATCGGCAGCGCCTGCAGCATGAGAACCTTCGCCTCAAAGACGCGCTTTCCATCTACAAGATCAGCGAGGCCATCGCGACCTCGCTGTCGGTCGAGAAGGTGCTCGACCTGGTGCTCGACGCCGTGCTCGACGCGGTGGACGCCGACATCGTCAACCTGATGCTGGAGCGCCCGGGCGACGCACGCAACGCTGGCGACCTGCCGGGCACCTTCATCGAGCACGCGCGCAAGGTCTCGCCACGGCTAGAATCGCACGAGCCGGCCCCGCCGCTCAACTTCAACGAGGTGCTGCCGCTTCTGCAAGAGGACAAGCCCCTGCTTGGTGCATGGTTCGCGCGCCTTTCGTTTTCTGTCCGGCCCGCCCGAGAAGCGCCTGGTGAGCTTCTGCTCCATTCCGCTCAAGCTCAAGGGCCGCACCATCGGCATGCTGAACGCCTACAGCTACACCAAGGGCGCCAAGTTCAGCGAAGGCCAGCGCAAGATGCTCTACGTGCTCGGCAGCCGCGCCGCGGTTTCCATCGAGAACGCGCGCCTGTACGAAAGCCTGGTCGACGCCAACGAAGACCTGGTGCACGCCAATGTCTCGCTGGAAGAGAATTTCAAGCAAACCATCATCGGCTTCGCCCACGCCTTGGAGGAATCCGACCGCTACACCCGCGGCCATTCCGAGCGCGTGGCCACCTATGCGCGCCTCATCGCCGTGGGCATGCGCCTGCCCAATCAAGAGATCGAGACCGTCGTCAAATCAGGCCTGCTGCACGACGTGGGCAAGATCGGCATCCGCAACGACCGCCTGAACAAGCCCGGCAAGCTCACCCCCGAAGAGCTGGCCATGTTCCGCTCGCACCCGGCCAAGGGCCGCCGCATTCTCGAACCCATCCCATTCATGCGCGACATCGTGCCCGGCTGCTACTGCCACCACGAGGCCTGGGACGGCTCGGGCTATCCGCAAGGCCTGCAAGCCGACGCGCATCCCCACCATCGGCCGCATCGTCGCCGTGGCCGACGCCTACGACGCCATGACCACCGACCGCGCCTACCGCAAAGCCCTGCCCCACGTCATCGCCTGCGGCGAGATGGAGCGCTGTAGCGGCACCCAATTCGACCCCGACATCGTGCGCGTCTTCCTCGGCCACATCGAGGACTACCGGAAGCTGGAAGCGGCGACCGGGCGGGCGATACCGCGGTAGCGCCTATCTGTCCGATCGAAGATTTACCTGCCAGTCTTCACCCAGCGCGAGAACTGCAGTTGCACCTGCGCAGGCGACACATCCCGGGCCGGTAGCGAATGCGCTGCTTCCGCTCGCGTCGCCGCGATGGCGTTCACGTGCGGCGGGCCATAGATAGAAAAAGGCCCCGAGAGGTTCCTCCCGGGGCCTTCGATGCTAGCGACTATCTAGGTGGGGCCAGGTGGCCTAGTTGGTAGCCTGTAGGTAGGCCGCCACCGTATTGATGGTTCCACCATCGGTGATGGTCAATGTCGCGGTCTGGGCGGTGGCCGCCAGCGCCGTTCCAATGAACTCGACCGTTACGTTGCAACTATCTCCACTGGCCAAGTTCTGACCATAGCAGCTGTCCTGGACATCGATGAATTGAGCCGCACTCGTTCCGCCGATCGACGTACGGAGCAAGCCAGTTGCGGCACCGATGTTGGTTACCGTTATGGTGTGCTTGACTGGAGCGGAGGCGACCGAGAACAACTGCGGAGCGGCGGAGGTAGCACCGGCGCTTACGTTGAGACCAGCCAGGGCCGTTCCGTTGATGGTAGCCGTCTGATTCGTCGGGCTCGAGGTACCCGGCGCTGCGGTTACCGATAGCGTCGTGCTCAGCGGACCAGAGACGCTTGGGGTGAAGGACACGGATGCGGTGCAGGTGGTAGCGCCGCCAGCTAAGCCAGTTGTCGCCAAACAACCAGCCGCTGGAGTCAACTTGAAGTTGATACTGTCCGTGAGAGCGATCTGAAGCGGCCCTGAGCTCTGATAGGTGGCGTCGCCGTTGCTGATCGTGAACACCAACGGTGTTGCGTTGGTCGCCCCGACTGCGGTGCTGGTGGCAAAGGTCGTCCCCGAGGCTGGGGGAGTCAAGATTACCAGCGCGGCGTTGACGCCTTCAGCCTGCAGCGTATAGGAACCCGAGGGAACCGTGACTGTTCCTGCGGAGGTGTCGACAGCATTGACTGACAGACCGGTGTAGGGAGTGGCGCTCGGGACTGTCTTCGCGGCCAAGGTAGTCACCGTTCCGGTGCAGGTTGCTCCTGGATTCAACGCTGCACAGGGTGCCGATGCCTGAGCCCACCCACCGGCGCCGGTAAGTGTCAGCCCAACCTGACCCGCGGTTACCGCCTCGCCGACATTCGTGATGGAGATGGTCAGCGTGGCAGTGGCCCCTAGAGTGATCTGCCCAAAGTCCACGGATCCCGTTCCCGGCGTCGAGCCCGCCGTCACCGTGATATTGCCAGCCGCGACCGGCGTGATGGTCAAGGTTGCCGGTTTCGTTACTTGTCCGATGACGCCGAAGATGTCGACGGTGCCAGTGGTGAGCGCGGCCCAACGATAGCGAGTGCTATTGTTGACGCTGTACTGGCTGGTCGGGCTGAACTGGACCAGGACCTGGCAATTTGAGGAGGCCGGCACTGCAGCTACGCCACCTGACACTACACAGGGGTGTGCAGCAGCCGTGGCTGTAACCAAGCTGAAGTCTGGGGCTGGTGTCGTATTTGCGCCAACGCCAACGGCGGCGTCGATGCTGACACTCGCTGAGCTGGAGGAATTGGTGTTGTACAAGGTCACGCTCTGGGTGGCCGCAGTTGCTCCAAAGGCCGTGCTTGCGAAGGTGTAGAAGGACGCCGTGGAGCCGGTCACTTGGGCATAAACCTGGCCAGCAGTACCGTTGAGACCATAACCATTGATCGTCAGCGAGATAGTGTTCCCGGAGGGGATAGCGAGCTGGAGGTTCGCGGTCTTCGCTCCCGAAGTGGTTGGAACCAACTGAACACCGACACTGCAGGTTGCCCCCGCAGCGAGGGTCGAACCGCAAGCGTTTGCACCCTCGCTAACAATCGTGAACTCCCCTGCGACCGTGTTGGCTCCGGCTGTAAGCGTTGGCGCCTGGAGCGCTGCCGCAACTCCACCCGTGTTCTGGTACCACACCGCCAGCGTCCCCGTGGGGTTCGAACTGGTGGTAACCGCGCCTAGAGCGACAGGGCTATTCGTGAAGCCGTAAAGGGCAAGGGTCGCTGGAGACACAACCGTTGCTGTAAGCGATAGCGTCGGCCCGCCACCAACAACGAAGGATGCCGAGTAGGCCCCGTTGGTAGTGCCCGCGGTGAAGGTGAAGTCTTGGTTGCATGACTGTCCGGCAGCCAGAGTGGCTCCACAGGGAGTGGTTGCATCCGCGCTAGCGGCAAACGGTGTGGCGCTCACACCGACCGGCGTGGTCAGGGTCGGGGTAGTGGGAATGTTTAGGGTGACGGGTTGTCCACCATTGTTGGTCACGTTGACAACCTGCGCGCCGGTAGTGACGCCCTGCGCCACTGTTCCGAAGGCCAGCGTCGCGGTAGAGATCGTGACCTGCGGAGCGATGGTACCGCTGAGGATCACGTCAACCTCTGCTGCACCGCCGCCTATCCTCAGTGTCGTCTTGGGAACTGCGCCAGAAGTCCCCGATGGCGGATTGAAGCGGACCTGGATGGTGCAGTTTTGGGTAGCGTTGAGCTGGCTGGACCCGGTATTGCCGCATGCTGTGGCCGGGTAGCCAGCGGAGGAGCTCGCCGGCGTGAAGATTGTGAAGTTCGTGGTGTCGTCGAGTGTGTAGGTAACCAGACCGCTTTGCGACGTCCCCGTGTTCGTGAGCGTGATGGTGGTCCACTGACCGGCACCCGTCAGGGCAACGGTGCCGAGAGACAGCGGGGCGGCAGTCGTTCCTGTCGGAGCAGGAGTGATGGCCGAGGGCCCACCCGCCGTGCCCGTCAAGGTGGCGGAGACGGTCTGGCTGTCCGCGGTCGAAGTTACGGTCAGCGTCGCCGTCCGTGTTCCCGCCACGGTCGGAGCGAACGTCACCGTGACGTAGCAGCTAACGCCGGAACTGAGGCTCTTGCCGGTGCAGCCGTCGGAGACGATTCCGAAGTCACTCGGGTTGGTTCCGCCAAGAGTCACCACAAGCGGACCTTCTGTACTTCCAGCGAGGCCCGAGTTCGTGAAGGTGAAGACCGAGGGCTCCGAAGGATTGAGAATCAGAACACCGCCGTCGTTCGTATTGTTGTCGCTGGATGCGTTGCCCAGCGAAGCCGTGAACGGGTAGCTCGTCGGGCTCACCGTGAGCGGACCAGTGGCCAAGCCGGTCAATGCGAGAGTTACTGGCGCACCGCTGGCAGAGGAAGTCGCGGTCAGAGTCGCCGTCTTGGCGCCCTGGCTGGTCTGCGGATTGAACCGAACCTGGAAGGTGCAGTAGAGGTAGCCGTTCGGATCCGTGTACCAAGTCCCCGCCGTGCCGAATGATGTAGGCGGCGTGATCGTGGGATTGATTGTGCCAGGGGTACCGGGAGTCAGGGAGAGCGTTGGGTTGCTGCACGGGTTCGTCGCGCCTTGGGCGCCGAAGTCAAAGTCAGGCGCCGTAGCAGTCGAGGTGAGAGCAACAGTGACTGCGGTCGTGGTTGCGGTGGCAGCCGTTGCTCCGCGAATCACAACCGTGTAGTGGTGGATTCCAGTGGGCGTGGTGCCGGCAACTCCGAGCGGCGTGGAACCGAAGTCCAAGCCCGTGGTCGTACCGGCTACTGTGGTGTTTGCGTTGACCACAGTGTTGTTGTCCGACGCAACCAGGCTGACCAGGGCGAGACCAGTTCCCTGGAGCAGACTTGTCGCCACTCCGCCCTTGGCGCCCGTCACTGTCAAGGTCGCCTGCTCTGCACCGACGATGCTTGGCGTGAAGGTCAGGATAATGGTGCAGCTTGGTTTGGCAACCGAGAGCGGCACGCTGCAGTTGTTGGTGGTAATCGCGAAGTCGGCCGCATTGGCGCCCGAAAGTGCGGAGGTCAGGGCACCGGTGTCGGTCGTCGCGGTGGGCGCGATCTGGACTGTGACGGTCTGGGTCCCGGAGACCTTGCCCACGGGCGTCTTGGCGAAGACTGTCGGAGAGCTAGCGCCGATAATGCTGGGAGCGAGGCCCGTTCCGACCATCGGGATGGATTTGCTGAGCGTTCCGTCGGTGACCAAGATCGAGCCATTCACGCCCGTGGTGTCGGTTGGGGTGTACTGAACGGCAACGGTGCAGGACTTGGCTGGCGCCAAGGCCGCATTGCAGGTATTGCCCGTGAGAGCCACCTGAGCCGCACCGGTGCCCGTCAGGGTCACCGTAAGTGCATTCGTGGCCGTCGCCCCGCCATTGGTAATGGTGACGGTCTGGACGGTCGACGCCTGGCCCACCGTGATGGAGCCGAAGCTCACCGAAGTGGGACTCGCCGTCAGGGTGGGGCCGCTGATGATGGTGCCTGTTACGGAAGCGCTGACACTTCCGCTGGCACCTGACACGGTCAACTGGGCGGCCACGGATCCAGCGACGGCATTGGCCGGCGGGCTCAACGCGAGACCAACCGTACAGGTACCACCCTTGTTGAGTGTCGCCGTGCTAGCGCAGGTGTTGCTCGCAATCGTGATATTCGGGTCGTTGACAGACACCGTGAGGGCGCCCGACGGCGTAGCTGACGAATTCGTGATAGTGAAAGTCACTGGGGAACCTGTCCCACCGGGAGCGACCGATCCGAGATCGGGGCCACCCGTAATCGCCAGGATGTAGGGCAGGTTGGGGGTTCCGGTCAGGACAACCGCGGCTGAGGAAGCGCCAGTACCCTTGTCCGTGATGGTCAGGGTGGCAGTCTCTGTCGTTGCGACGGTGGCGGCCGGAGAGTAGACCACGCTTACGGTGCAGGTTCCGTTCCCGGGGAGAGTCACAATGCTGCATGTATCGGCGGCGATCTTGAAATCCGTTGCAGTCGCGGGGAGCGAAACGCTGATTTGCCCCGTCGTCATGCCGCCGGTGTTCCCGACATAGATTGTGGTCGGAGCGCTCGTTTGCCCCGGAGCCGCAACGAGCGCGGCGCTGGCCGGCGTTGCGCTGAGCTTGGCCTGGGTTACGACGTTGGCGGTGATCGTAACAGTCTTTGTGACCCCGTCCTGCGAAACCACGATGGCATCGCCATTCGGGGCGCCGGGGGTGGACGAAGTGAAGTCCACCACCACGGTGCAGTTCAGACCAGCGCCAAGGGTCGCCACGCAAGTAGAGGTGGAATCAATCTTCACGTCCGGCCCTTGCACGCCGGTCGCAAGTCCAGTCAGCGCCGAACCGGCCGTTACGGTGACCGTGGCCTGGGCAGCCTGGCCCACGGCCAGAGTTCCGAGGTCGATGACGGTCTTGTCGAGAGTGAAGTTGCCCGGAAGCGTGGCGGCGCCGGTCACGCCGATGCTGAGGGTGTTCCCTCCAGCGATTGCGACGATCACGTTGCCGGCAATCGCACCTGCAACCGTCGGGGTCGCGGTGATCGAGAGCGTGCATGTAGCGTTGACGGCGAGGCTGCCTGCGCAGCCGGTGGCGTGCGACGCCGGACGGTGTAACCGTCAGCGCGCCCGCAGCGGTTCCGTTGTTGGTGATAACCACTGTGGCTGCTGTCGAGAGCTTCCCGACATCAACAGAACCGACGCTCACCGTGGCCGCGCTGGCGGCGAGGTTGGGCTTGGTGGTAGGACCAACTTCACCGCCATGGGTGTACTACCGTCGTTGTGGGTGGTGCTTTCGCTCCCGCCGCAGCCGACGACCGTCAGCATGCCAATGAGCCCCAGGCAACTGGCCTGAAGCAACCGTCCGAAGATTCTTAGAACACGTCATGTAATAGCCTCCGTCGAAACCCAATGTTGTTCCGCAATGCGAGCGCATTGCAGCAGCCGGAACATTTTGGGGCCAGGAACGAAAGAGGCAAGAAAAAAAATCTTAAACTGCGCTTTCTTAGGCCCAGTGCCCCCTATTTTGGACGTGGATGTAGGAGCGGGCAGCAGACCCAATATGACCGTGCGCACAGTGCGGTTGGAAATCCCGGAAGCTCGTGTCGCAAGTGTAGCGAGAAACACAATTATTCTTCGGATAACTTTCATGCTGTTCACGTGACCGTCGCTGGCCAACACGCGATTGCAGAAGAATCGCCTCGTTTCTCGACGGAAACGGGCCGATCGCCTCGCGCCCCGTGACTTGAAGCGCGCTCCTTGATAGGTTTCGCGGCCACCGCATGGAACCTACTGACGGCAGCTCGCCTCCTTCTCCGCCACCCCCGACGCCACCCTTGGTGCCACCGCCGTCGGGAGGCATCCGCATTCCCGTGTCCATCGAAGAGGAGATGAAGTCGTCGTTCATGGACTACGCCATGAGCGTCATCGTCTCGCGCGCGCTGCCCGACGTGCGCGACGGGCTCAAGCCGGTTCACCGCCGCATCCTGTTCGGCCAGCACCAGATGAACAACGTGTGGAACCGGCCGTACATCAAGTGCGCCCGCGTGGTCGGCGAGGTGCTGGGCAAGTTCCACCCGCACGGCGACAGCGCCTGCTACGACGCCTTGGTGCGCCTGGCGCAGGACTTTTCCATGCGCTACCCGCTCATCGACGGGCAGGGCAACTTCGGCTCCATCGACGGCGATCCGGCGGCCGCCTACCGCTACACCGAATGCCGAATGAAGAAGATCGGCCAGGAGCTACTGGCCGACATCGACAAACAGACCGTCGATTTCCAGCCCAACTACGATGACAAGGAAACCGAGCCCACGGTTCTGCCCACGCGGCTGCCCAACCTGCTGATCAACGGCGCGTCCGGCATCGCCGTCGGCATGGCCACCAACATTCCGCCGCACAATCTGACCGAGATCATCGACGCCACCATCGCCATCATCAAGAACCCCGACATCGAGGTCGACGAGCTTTTGGACATCGTTCCGGGCCCGGATTTTCCCACCGGTGGCTTCATCTGCGGGCGGGGTGGCATCCGCGCGGCGTATCGCTCAGGGCGTGGCAGCCTGCTCATGCGGGCGCGCACGGTCATCGAGGAACATCCCAAGAGCGGGCGCAAGTCCATCGTGGCCAACGAAATCCCGTACCAGGTCAACAAGGCCAGGCTGATCGAAAAGATCGCCGAGCTGGTGCGCGAAAAGAAGATCGACGGCATCTCCGACGTGCGCGACGAATCCGACCGCGAAGGCATGCGCGTGGTCATCGACCTCAAGAAGGACGCCGTGCCCGAGGTTGTACAGAACAACCTGTGGAAGATGACGCCGATGCAGGAATCCTTCGGCATCAACATGCTGGCCATCGTCGACGGAAGGCCGCAGACGCTGTCGCTCAAGAACGCCTTGCAGCACTTCATCCAGCACCGCCGCGACGTGGTCACCCGGCGCACCCAGTTCGACTTGGCCAAGGCCAAGGCCCACATGCACATCTTGGAGGGCCTCAAGATCGCGATCGACCACATCGACGCGGTCATCGACCTGATCCGCTCGTCCAAGGACACCGAGACGGCCAAGACCGGCCTGATGGAAAGCTTCGACCTGTCGGCCATCCAGGCGCAGGAAATCCTGAATATGCGTTTGTCCAAGCTGACCGGCCTCGAACGCGACAAGCTGGAGGCGGAAATCGCGGAAACCGCAAAGCTCATCGCCCACCTCGAGGAAATTCTGGCCAGCGACACGGTTCTGGTCCAGGTCATCATCACCGAGCTGGAAGAGCAGAAAGAGCTCTACGCCGACGAGCGCCGCACCGAGATCCTGGACATCGACGTAGGCGACATCGACGTCGAGGACATGATCGCCGAAGAGGAGATGGTCGTGACCGTCACCCATGGCGGCTACGTCAAGCGCAACCCGAAGGATCTGTACAAGCCGCAACGGCGCGGCGGGCGCGGCATCACCGGCGCATCCACTCACGAGGAAGACTTCGTCGCCCAGCTGTTCGTGGCCTCGACCCACGACACCATGCTGCTGTTCACCAACAAAGGCCGGGTCTACGCCAAGAAGATCTGGGAAATCCCACAGGCCGGCCGCACCGCCAAGGGCAAGGCGTTCGTGAACCTCATCCCGCTGCAAGAAGGCGAGCGCGTGGTGGCCCTGCAGCCGGTGCGCGAATTCTCGGAAGGCGCGTTCGTGGTCATGGCCACCAAGCGCGGCAAGATCAAGAAGACCTCGCTGCAGGCTTTCCAGAACATCCGCAGCTCGGGAATCATCGCTCTGTCCATTCAGGAAGACGACGACCTGGTCGGCCTGCGCATCACCGAGGGAAATTCCGACCTGATGCTGGGCACGCGCAACGGCTGGGCCATCCGCTTTCGCGAGGAAAATGTGCGCCCCATGGGACGTTCGGCGGGCGGCGTGCGCGGTATCCGCCTGCGTGACAACGACGACTACGTCATCGGCATGGCGGCGGTTCCGCGCGAGACGCCGGCCACGTTGCTGACCGTGTGCGAGCGCGGGTTTGGCAAGCGCACGGTCTCGACCGACTACCCGACCAAGAACCGCGGTGGCAAGGGCGTCATCACCATCAAGACCACCGAACGCAACGGCAAGGTGGTCGGCCTGCGCATGGTCACCGACGACGAAGACCTGATGCTCATCACCAACCGCGGCAAGCTGATCCGCATGCCCATCGACGGCATTCCCACCATCGGGCGCAACACGCAGGGCGTGCGCCTCATCCGGCTGGAAGAGGAAGAGGCCGTGGTCGCCATGGAGCGCATGGCCGAGAAGGAAGAAGGCGAGCACGAGGTCTCGCCCGAGGTCGCCGCCGCGCGCGCCGAGGAGCAACCGCTGGTGGAGGAAGATCTGGGCGAAGAGAACGAGGACACAGAGGCAGACGAGGACACAGAGCCGGACGACGAGGCAACCGACGACGAGGGCGGCGACAAGGACAAGAACTAGAATGAACCGCCAGAATTCCCAACGACTCTTCGAACGCGCCTGTGGGCTTTTCCCGGGTGGCGTGAATTCGCCGGTGCGCGCTTTCAAGGCGGTGGGTGGAACGCCGGTCTTCCTGGCGCGCGGCGAGGGCGCCTTCGTGTGGGACGCCGACGGCAATCGCTACACCGATTTCCTGGGTTCGTGGGGGCCGCTCATCCTCGGGCACGCCAACCCGCAGGTGGTAGCCGCCATCACCGATGCCGCCCGGCAAGGCACGACCTTCGGCGCCTCGACGGAACGCGAAATCCAGCTTGGCGAGGCCATCCGGGCGCTGTTTCCGTCGATGGAACGCATGCGCTTCGTGTCCTCGGGCACCGAGGCCACCATGTCGGCGCTGCGGGTGGCGCGCGGGTTCACCGGGCGGAGCAAGCTCATCAAGATCGACGGCGGCTACCACGGCCACGCCGACATGCTGCTGGCAGCGGCCGGTTCGGGCGCCGCGACCCTGGGCATTCCCGGCATCCGCGGGCGTGACGGCGGCCGCGGTGGCCGACACCATCATCGTTCCATTTAATGACGAACGCGCGATGGCCGCAGCCTTTGCCGCCAACTCCGGCCAGGTGGCGGCGCTCATCGTAGAGCCGATTCCCGGCAACATGGGCCTGGTGCCGCCCAAGGCTGGCTATCTCCAGGCCCTTCGCCGCTTGTGCGACAAAGCTGGCGCCCTGCTCATCTTCGACGAAGTCATCTCCGGCTTCCGGGCCGCGCCCGGCGGCGCGCAAGGGCGGTACTCGGTGCGCCCCGACATGACCTGCCTAGGCAAGATCATCGGCGGCGGCCTGCCGCTGGGCGCATACGGCGGCCGCGCCGACATCATGAAGGTGGTGGCGCCAGACGGCCCCGTGTACCAGGCCGGAACCCTTTCGGGGAATCCGCTCGCCATGGCCGCCGGCCTTGCCATGATGAGCCAACTTAACGCTGAGAGCTACGAACGCCTCGAATCCATGGGCGCTCGTCTCGAAACTGGTGTCCATGCCGCAATCGCAAAGTCCAGCATTCCCGCGTGCATCCAGCGCGTCGGATCGGCCTTTACTCTCTTTTTCTTTCCCGGACCAGTTTCGGATTTCGCGGACGCGAAGAAGGCAAACACCAAGATTTACGCGGACTTCTTCCACGGTATGCTGGAGCGCGGCTTCTACCTTCCACCCGCTCAGCTAGAAGCCGGCTTCGTTTCGCTGGCGCACACGGATGCGGAAATCGATTCTTTTATCGCCGCGGTCGAAGAGACTCTGGCGACGTTCCACGTTTTGAGGTAAGAGAAGCGCCCTCGTCGCTAAGCTTGTTCGAAAAGACGGAGACAGACCAAATGTCGCAGAAATCACCCCTAGCAATCGTGAACGAAACCTTCGGCGCCAAGGACAAGTTGGTAGACAAGCTGGTCGGGCTGCTCGACCGCGGCGACGAGTCGAAGGATGATCTGCGCAAGCGCCTGAGCAGCGCCGCCAACATCAAGCTGTTGCGTCTCCATCAGGTCGCGACCACGGTGAAGGAAAAATTCGGCAACCACGATGCTCTCGTCGAGCAGGTGGCCAAGGCCCTGGGCCGCACCAAGGACAAACCCTTCGTCGAGCGCTTGGCCGCCTATTCGGACGCGCGTTTGGTCGACTTGGCCAAGGCTACCGAGCGCAAGGCCAAGAAGCCGGCCGCCAAGGCGAAGGCCAAGACCGCGAAGTAGTCGCGCGCGCTGTCGCGCCGGCTTCTATCGCCCCTATTTCCCGGCGCGGATTTCGATGCGGGCTGAGCCGACATTGTCGGCGGAGTCCCAGGCGCGCACATTGATGATGTGCAGTCCGGGCGCAAGCGACTTGGGCAACTGCAGGGTGAAAGCCTCGTCGCGTTCGTCCAGCAGTCCGTCGTCGGGTTGAGCCGGCCGCCATTCGCCGCCGTCGACCGCGAACTCGATGGCTGAAATCACCGAGCCTGCGTCGTGGGCGCGCCCGGTGACGCGCATTGGGGTCGTCGGGTGGGCCGCGAGGCCAAGGATCTCGGGCTTGGTGTTGTCGACGAGAAAGGGCGGCGACTCGAACCAGTGGTCGAGGGCGCGGTCGATGGGCGTGACCTTCTCGTCCGAGGCCCAGACCCGGACGGCGTAGCGCCCGTCGGGGACCGAGTCGGTGTTCCAGTCGTATTCGGGTTTGCCCAAGGGATCGGGGCCGCCCAGGGCACGCCACACGGAATCGCCTGCCAGCCGAAACCAGAGCTTGTAGATGAGCTCGTCGTTGTCGGGATTCTCGACCTTCCAACGCAGCTTCAAAGTCGATGCATGCGCCCGTGCGCTGGCCGCCGATGGCACGGCGAGGGTGGCCGTTCCGCCCACGGCCGGTGCGGAAAACGTCGGCGCGTCGCCCAAGTAGACCTCGGTGATGCGCGCGCGCTGATTATGGGGGGCGTAGTAGATCGAGATGCCCTTCAGCACCGAATCGCGGCCGGGCAAGGTCGCCCGGTACTGCAAGTAGCGGCCACCCGGGCTGCGGATGCCACCTGTGTTTTCGCCCCCGGCTTGGGTGACGTCCGCGAGGTGTAGGAACGACGACCAGCTCGCGTCCGGCTTGCCAGTGTTTCCCGAGCGCGTTTCCAGCACCAAGTCACGCGAACCGGTCCACCACACGTGGCCCCAGCGTGCTGGCGTTTCGGCGTCGAACACCTTGCTGAGATAGGTGGCTTCAGCGCCTTGAGCTGGCCGCACGCGATAGATGGCACCCACGTCGCCGCTGCCCACCAGGAATCCTTCCCGGGTTTGCACCATGGCCAGCGCCTGCCGCTCGGAAATGTCAGCCGCCAGCGCCACGGTGCGGTCGGGCGCGATCCGGTAGATCTTGCCCTGGCTGCCGGCCGAAGCGAGCAGGTTGCCCTTTTCGTCGAGCAGCAAGGCCGTGAAGTAGCCGTCGGCCAGGGCGAACAGTTGCTCGATGCGGCCGTCGTCGTCGAGCCGGTAGATGGCCGCCTTGGCCTTGACCGCATCGGCGCGCGCGATAGCGCCCGAGGCAGGCGCGGGTCCGGTCACGATGCGCGTGCCCTTGGCCGGCTGCGCGCCGGTGGGCGGAGGATCCTTGGCGTCCGCCGGATTATCGAAATCGTTGACGGCCAGGTAGGTGGCGCCCTTGCCGCGCACGATGGCCCGAACCTCGTCCGCGTCGAAATCGTGCAACGCCTCGGCGCGTCCGTCCGCGTGCACGCGATAGAGAATGGCCTTGTCCGCGGTTCCGGCGAGGAGGGCGTTGCCGTCCCTGTCGTCTTTGGCCAGCGACATGACGTGCTTGTCGCCCGAATCCCAGAGCAGGCGGCCATTGCCTTTGGCATCAATGGCGAAGATCTTCCCGCCGTCGCCCGTGGCGGCGTAGGTCGTGGCGTGCGCGGCATCGTGCTCGATGGCCCACACGTGCTCGGTGCCAAGCTTGGCAAACACGCTGCTCTTGCCGGTCTTGGCGTCGATAGCGAAGATGCGACCGCCCGGGGTCGAGCCGGCCAGCAAGCTGCCGTCGGGCCGCACGGCCAGGGCCGTGACCCAGGGAGCATCGATCTCGGCGAGCAATTTCGCGCCAGCGGTCCCTGCGGCGGCGACGGCGAAGATACGCCCGCGGTCGCCGGTGCCGAAATACGCTGTGCTCCGATCGCGCGAAAGGGCGCCACACCAGGCAAAAGCCGCATCAATCGCCACGCGCGTGCTCTTCATGCCGGGCAGCACCTCGCCTGGGGGCGCCACCATGGTGGCCGTGGCCTCGCCTTCCTCGAAATCCTTGGCAGTCGTCTGGCGGAATAGACGGGTTGTCGTGGCCGTGGCCGCGTCGGCCACCAAGCAGACACTCGCGTAGGCCAAGGCGCTCGCGCAGGCCAAGCTCGCCCAGCAGGGACGTTTCATCACCGTCGATAGTAGCAGCCCGCGCGCACCCCGAAACCAAGGAATCTCGCAATCCGAGGATCCATCCGGCACAATCACTGGGTGCTCGCCAGTCAGTCTCCGCCCGCACCACCCACGCAGAAACAGACCTGGACCATCCTCGAGGTCTTGCGCTGGACCATCGGCCGCTTCGAACGGCAGGGCGTGGCCAGTGCGCGCCTCGATGCCGAGTTGCTGGCCACCCAGGCCTTCGGCCGGACGCGGGTCGAGCTGTACACGCACTTCGACCAGCCGCTCGGCAACCCCGAGCTCGGCGCCTATCGCACCCTCGTGCAGCGGCGCATGTCCGGCGAGTCGGTGGCGTACATCCTGGGGCGCAAGGAATTCTGGAGCCTCGATTTGCAGGTCGACGCTCGTGTGCTGGTGCCCCGTCCCGACACCGAGACGTTGGTCGAGCAGGCGCTGGAATCACTCAAATCCATGGACTCGAAGGGACGAGCGCTGCGCGTGGCGGACATCGGCACGGGCTCGGGTGCGCTCGCCCTGGCCTTGAAAAAGGAGCGCCCCGGCGACGAGGTCTTCGCGGTCGATGTGTCGCCGGACGCGTTGGAGGTGGCGCGCGGAAACGCCAGCCGCCTCGGCCTCGATGTGACGTTCCTACAAGGCGATTCCGTCTCGCCGCTCGCAGGCCATGGTCCATTCGATCTCATCGCGAGCAACCCGCCCTACATTCCCAGCCAGGACATCGCCGGGCTTTCGCCCGAAGTGCGCCGCGAGCCGCTCCTGGCCCTCGACGGTGGCGAGGACGGCCTAGTGCTCGTTCGCCGTCTGGCCAGCGAGGCACGCAAGGTGCTGGCGCCAAGGGGAGCACTGGACATGGAAATCGGGGCAGGCCAAGCCACCCCGGTGATGGAGATTCTGCACGCCGAGGGCTACGCCGGCATCGGCACGCGCCGAGATCTGGCCGGCGTCGAACGCGTCGTCTTCGGCCGGCTGGGGGAATGACATGGATAGAAGAGAACACAGAGAATCTGGAGGACATAGAGGAAGACAGGGTTCGGAAGGAAGAGCCGAGGGGGCTCCCTTCTTCTTCCTTCGCTGCGGCCTCCAATTCCTCTGTGCGCTCTCCATTTCGAGCATGCTCGGGTGCATGACCCCGACCCAGCAGCGCCAGGACGACTTGATTCGCGACGCGCGCATGTTCAACGATGATTTCCGCTGGGGGCGATGGGAGGTGCTGGGTCAGTCCATGACCCCCGAAGAGAACATTCTCTTTCAAGCACGCAAGAACCTGGTGGACACGGATCTGGTCATCGTCGACTACGAAGTCGTGGGAGTCCACTTCATGGACAAGTCCGAGGCGGCCACGGTTGAGGTCAAGCTCGAGTGGTACAAGAAGAGCGATCCGTCCGTCCGCCAGGCAACCTTGCAACAGCGCTGGGAGCTGCGCGGCGGTCGCTGGATGATGATCAAGCAGCGGCGCGCCCGCGGCGATCGCTTTCCCCTCGTGCCCGAACCGGTCACGGAGAAACCCGCCACGAACAAGGTCGCCCCGACGGGGGCCCAACCGGCTCCGGGCTAGCTAGAGCTTGTCGGGAAATTCCGGGCCGCCCAAAGGGCCGGCCTGCGGCTGGCGGCTCGCACTGACCGTCCCCAGGAAAATCGTCGCACATCATGCGTTTTCTCGTCGTGGGGGATCGACAACGGCGACGAATTGTGGCTGATGGAAAGTGTGACCAAGGAGGTCCGCGATGTCTGCACGACGCCGAGGCGGCAACAGCCAGCCCGAACTATTTGCGCGATCGAAACGACCCGCGATTGCGTTGCCCGACAATCATCCGATGGTGGTCTTGACCGACACGGTGGATTGGACCGAGCTGGAACTACGGGCGGAAAAAGTCCGGGCCAAGAAGCTCAAGAACGCGGCGGGACGACCGCCGAACTTGCGCGCGACACTTGGGGCGCTGACGTTGATGGCGATTCGAAAGATGCCCTACCGCGAGGTGGAGGAGCAGATTCGGTACTACGCGCCAGCGCGATACCTGTGCGGTCTGACGGAGACGGACTGGACGCCGGATTTCACGACGATTCAGGATTTTGCACAGCTTCTGGGAGAAGACGGGTGCCGGCTTATCAACGAGGCGGTGGTGAAACAAGCCGTGGCCCTGGGGCTTGCCGATGCCAGGGTCGCAGTGGCCGACATGACGGCACAGGAAGCGGCGATTCCGCATCCCAACGAAATGGGATTGCTAGGCGGCTTCGTCAGGTCCATCGAAGCGGCGGCGAAGAGAGCGGGACGAGGCTTGCAGGATTTTGTGGGCAAGATGTACGGCAAGTTCCGGGCGGCCAAGGCGCACGTGCGCAAGTACCGGCTGTTCGCCAAGGGCAAAACCAAGGCGGCCAAGGACCGGATGGTTGCGCAGATGACCAGCATCATCGAAGGCATCAACCAGAACCTGGGCAAGGCGCTCGCGGTTGCGGCCGAGCAGGGACGCAGACTGCGCGGTCACGCCGTGGTCGCACAGCGCAAGCTCGTCGAATTGCACGAAACCATGCGCAAGTTGGTACCGCAGATTCGCCACTGGCTGCGCACGGGCTTCGTCGCATCCGGCAATCAACCTGCACATTCCCCAGCTCTACTCGATCGTGCGCGGCAAAGTGGGCAAGGCGGTGGAGTTCGGTCTGTCGTGGGGAATCACACGTCTGCGCGGCGGCTTCGTGCTTGCGACCATGGCCGGGATGAAGACCGACGTCACCGATGCAAGCTATGCCGTGCGTGCGGTCGAAGATCTCGCATCTCTGTTGGGGAAGGCACCGCGTGCCTACGCCTACGACCGGGGTGGGTACAGCACGGAGAACGTGAAACGACTTCGCAAGCTTGGCGTGCGCGATATTGGATTGGCACCCCGAGGACGCGCGCCGTGGGAAGTGGTAGGCAAAGTGAAGGACCGTCTCATCCGGGAGCGTGCGATGGTCGAAGGGTCGATTGGCACCATCAAGTGCCCCAAATACGGATTTAACCGCCCGGCGGCACGCTCAGCCGGGATGATGGGCGTATGCGGCCAACGTGCGGTGCTTGGGCTGAACCTAACCAAGCTGCTTCGGGGCGTTGCCGAAAAGAAGGGGATTGCCCTGGCGATATGAGCGAAACGCGGGGACAACGCTCACCCTACTGGCGAAAATCAGAGATTGCCCGCGCCAGGCAGCGCGGGATGGGCAGACATCGCGATCGGCACCCCGAATTTCCCGACAAGCTCTAGCTAGGCCGAAGCGCTGTCTTGGGACTCGTCTTCGACTCGTGTTCGTGATGGACGCGGAGCCCGCGATTGCATGGGCAGCAAGATCGGGCCGGGCGTGGCGTCGGGCATAGCCGCGATGAGCGGCGCGGACATGATGGACACGGGAACCACGGCCCGATCCTCGCGCTGCCACAGCCCGCGCACGGCCTGGCCAAAGCCACCTTGCCACACCGACAGCACGCCCACGTAGGCAAAGCCGAAGAGGAAAAGCAGCAGGAAGGGCACGGAAACGTAGTGTCCGTTGGCCACCGCGATTTGGACCGCTACCACGAAGTAGGCGGCCATGAAGATCTCCAAGAACGGCGTCAGCGACTTGGCGGCGCGATACTTCTTGCCCGACCAGGTTTCGAGCTTGCCGCGGATGCCGTGCTTGGGCGTGCGCACGAATTCGGTCTCGCGCCCGAACACCGCTTCGATCACGGCGCGGGTCTGATTCACGCACAGGCCGATGCCAAGCGAGAGAACCAGTGGAATCTGGGCCAGCGTACCCCAGGTCGAATGCGACGTGGAGCCGCTCATGCGTGCAACCTCGCGCTCGGACGTGATGTAGAATGAAGCGATACTGAGCGTGGTGCCGAAGAAGAGCGGCAGATCGATCATCAGGACTTCACGCACGCCGTGGGTGGTGCGGAACATCAGGTTGGGCAGAAGCAGCAGCGAAAGCAGAAGCAGCAGCGGGTAGGCGAAGTTGTTGGTCAGGTGGAAGAAGGCTTCGCTCTTCTGGGCGAAGGTCGCGTTCGACCCCAGAATGCGCGGCAAAAGCTTGCGCGCGACCTGGATGGATCCCTTGGCCCAGCGGAACTGCTGCGCCTTGAAGGCCGACATCTCGACGGGCAGCTCGGCCGGGGCCGCGATGTCGGGCAGGTACACGAAGCGCCAACCGCGCAGCTGCGCCCGGTACGACAGATCCATATCCTCGGTCAGGGTGTCGTGATGCCAGCCGCCGGCATCGACGATGGCCGCGCGCCGCCACATGCCGGCAGTGCCGTTGAAATTGAAGAAGCGGCCGGAACGATTGCGGCCCGCGTGCTCCATCACGAAGTGGCCGTTCAGCATCAAGGCCTGCGCCTCGGTCAGGGCCGAGAAGTCGCGGTTGATGTGCTCCCAGCGGCACTGCACCACCGCGACCTTGGGGTCGAGGAAGTGATGCACGGTCTTTTCGAGGATGTCGGGGTTGGGCACGAAGTCGGCGTCGAAGATCATGACCAGCTCGCCCTTGGCCGTGCGCAGACCGTTGTCGAGCGCGCCGGCCTTGAAACCCGTGCGATCCGTGCGGTGCACGTACTCGATGTCGAGGTCGGGGTGGCGCACGATGAGCTGCTCGATCTTGTTGCGGCAGATGTCGCAGGTTTCGTCGGTGGAATCGTCGAGCACCTGGATCTGGTAGCGGTCGCGCGGGTAGCGGATGGAGGCCACGGCATCGAGCAGGCGCTCGACCACGTACATCTCATTGAACAGCGGCAGCTGCACCGTCACGGCAGGCAGCTCGGCGAACTTGCCCGACTCGACGGGCTGCTTGTCCTTGTGGCGATAGTACAGATACACCAGCGACGAGCGATGGAACCCGTAGACCGCGAGCAGGGGCAGAATGATCAGGTAGAGCGTGGTGAGCACGCTGGAGGCGTCCATGGCGTGCAAGCTACCCCCGCAATTGTCATTGGATTGTAATGATGTGTGATCTTTTGTACTGGAGCAGCTACTTGATGCGCTTCATAAACTCACCGCAAAGCCGTAGGCGACGGCGGACGAGGTCGCGCCCGAGCACAGCCAAGGTTTCGAAGAGCGGCGGGGTGGCCTTGCGAGCCGTGGCGGCCATGCGCACCACCATGAACAGCTCCTTGGCGTCCCAAGCGATCTTCTCGGCGTAGGCGCGTGTAGCCGCTTCCAGCGCCGCGTGGGAGAAGTCGCGCTGCACGTCGAGTGCTTCGACCAAGCCAAGCAGACAATCGGCCACGTCCTTGGCCGTGCGGTTCTTGGGGATCAAATCCTTTGCGACGGGGGTGTAGTCCAGATCGCCCCGAGTAGAAGAACTCGGTCATGGGAATGAACTCGTCCAGGCGCTGCACGCGCTGGCGCACGAGCGGCACGAGCTGCTTGAGGTAGTCGTCGCCCAGCCGCCACTCGCGCAAGCGCGCGACGATGCCCGCGTCGTCGAGGGCGCGCAGGTAGTCGGCGTTCATGGCCGAGAGCTTGACCAGGTCGAACACGGGGCCGCCCAAGCTCATGCGGTCGAAGGTGAAGACGTCGATCATCTCGGCCAGGGTGAATTTCTCGCGGTCGCCCGAGATAGACCAGCCCATGGTGCCGAGGTAGTTGAGCAACGCCTCGGGCAGGAACCCGGCGGCGCGGTAGTAGTCGAGCGACACGGGGTTCTTGCGCTTCGAGATCTTCGACTTGTCGGCGTTACGCAGAAGCGGCATGTGGATCCACTCGGGCGCCTGCCAGCCGAAGGCCTTGTACAGCTCAACGTGCTTGGGCGTGGACGACAGCCATTCCTCGGCGCGAATGACGTGGGTGATCCCCATGAGGTGGTCGTCCACGACGTTGGCCAGGTGGTAGGTGGGAAAGCCATCACTCTTGAGCAGGATCTGATCGTCGACCTGGGTGTTGTCGAAGCGCACCTCGCCGCGCAGGCGGTCGGTGAACACGGTCTCGCCGGTCTTGGGCATGGCCATGCGAATGACGAAGGCCTCGCCCGCCGCCGCGCGCCGATCCGACTCGGCCTCGCTCGACGCCGCGGCAGTGACCGTCGTAGCCCACGAACGACTTGCCTTTGGAAGCCGCGCGCATCTCTTCCAGGCGCTGGGAGGTGCAGAAACAACGGTAGGCCGCGCCCGAGGCGACGAGCTTCGCGACCTCGGTCTTGTAGATCTCGCTGCGTTCCGACTGCCGGTAGGGTCCGCACGGACCGCCCACGTCCGGCCCTTCATCCCAGCCCACGCCCACCCAGCGCAAGGCGCGCAGGATGGCCGCCTCGGAATCCGGCGTAGAGCGCGCCCGATCCGTGTCCTCGATGCGCAGGATGAACTGGCCGCCGTGCTTCTTGGCAAAGACGTAGTTGAAGAGGGCGATATAGGCGGTCCCTACGTGGGGATCGCCGGTGGGCGATGGAGCGATGCGAACACGAACCGACATGATGGCTGTCATAAGTCCGCGGTTGGCATGCGCCAGTCAAGGGGAAATGGGGAAATGGCATCGGTCACTCCCAAGAAGGCAGCGCTTCCTGCCACGTACCGCCGAACCTTGGGGCGATTGATGCAGCCGTCAGAGCACCGAACGGTTTGAAAGCGCTGGAACATCAGGGCATTGCGCGACCCGCGCGAGCGTGTTGCGGCTGGCGTCTGAACGAGCATGGCTACCAAGCCAGAATCGACCTTCAAGAGGCCCGTGCGCTGCTTCGAGAAGCGCGCGCCTTGGCCAACCTATCGATTTCCCAGCCCTCCACGCAACTTCTCACGAGCCCTGACCGAGAACTCCTTCGTGGCTTCCTTCGATGTGCGCATCAGTCCTCGGGCGCAGGCACAGCTTGAGCACCTGCGAGCGTTCGATCATGTACGCATCATCGAGGCGATCAGCGAGAATCTGGTGTACGAACCCTTGGTGAGATCGCGCAACCGAAAGCCCTTGGAACCGGCCCCGCCGGCTCTGGCGGACCTCGCCAGGAGCGTGTTCGGCGACGTGACCGCCGTTTGGGAACTCCGGGTTGTGCTTTGGCGCGTAGCCTATGCGGTCGATAGAGGAATGGTCTATGTCCTTGGTGTGTTCCGCAAAGATCGAAAGACCACGGACGAGGCATTGTCGTAGACTTGGAGAGTGATTTCATGAAGCCCAGGTTGATCGCAGACGACGCAGCAAAGAAGAGGCGAGACGCCACTGAACTCGCGCGCGGTGCTCGCTTTCTGCTCGACCTGCGTGAGAGCCTCGAAGAGGCGCGCACGCGTGGAATTCCGTTGGCCTATGCGAAGCGCAGGCTCGATGAACGCCTAGTCGCCGAGGGCGTGCAACGCCCGACCAAGAGAGAAACGCACCGGCGGCCAGCCACGCGCTGACCTCATGCTGTAAATGCCTACTCTTTCCAGTACCTGAACCAGTCCACGCGCATGGTGGCGTCGTTGGCCGGGTAGTCGGCGGTGCCTTGATTGTTCCACCAATCGTCCGAGTGCCACACGTTGAACAGGAAGGCGGCGGGCAGCGACGGGATGTACTTCGCGTCGGTGTAGGTCCACAGGGTGATTTCGTTGCCACCAACGACGATGAAGTAGCGCAAGGACGTGGCGTGCCACTCGAAGCCCATTTCGTAGAAAGAGCTCGGGTCGGGGAAGCCGGCCAGCTTGAAGGCTGGCGAGGTTCCGCTGCCGAGCGAGGTGGTGTCGTTGAGCGTGTCCTGGTAGGCGCCGGTCTTGGTATGGATCACGCGCGATACGCCCTGCTTGGCCGTGTCGGAGGTGTATTCGCTCCAGATGGTGAGCGAGACGATGGACGGATCACTGCATAGGATTTCGATGTCGATCTCCGAGTTGTCGATGAGCCCGTCGCCGTCGTGATCCTTGCCGTCGTTGAAGTAGGTGAAGACGCCGTTCACCAGCTCTTCGCTGGACGCGCACTGGGCCAGTTGCACGCGCGCACGGAAGGTGCCGTAGCCGAAGGTTTGGTTGGTGCCGATCTCGGTGGCGAAGTCCGGGGTCAGCTTGTCCCCTGGGCCGAGCGCGGCGTTGCCCTTGAAGACGAGCTCGGCCACTGCGTTGTCCGCGGCGCTGGGGTTGGCCGCGCCGAAGCTGACGCTGCCGCCGTTGTCGGCACGGCTGTAGAAGCGCGATTTGTCTGCGGTGGTGAAATCGGCGGAAAAGGTGGGCGGTGTGCCGGCTTCAGCGACAGCGACGGCATCCGTGCCCGCGCTGCCGCCCGTGCCGGTACTTGCGTCCACAAGGGTGCTGCCCCCGGTGCCGACTTTGGCATCCGGGTTCACGCCACCGCCCGAACCTCCGATTCCGCCCGTACCCGTGCTGGCGTCCGCCCCCACGCGCCCACCCGTTGCCACGGCGCCGCCGGTGCCCGCGCTCTCCCCCGTGCCCGTATTGCCACCGCTCCCCGCGCTACCACCCGTGCCCGCGTAGCCGCCTGTGCCGCCCTGACCGCCCTCTGCCGCATCCCCTGGTGATAGGGCGGCGTCCGCTGACTTGCCGCCACTTTCGCGGCTGCTCGTGCAGGCCTGCAACGACAGCGCCGCGAGCATTAGACAACATGCCGAAATCGTGCGCATGAGATCTCCCGGTGAAGGTTCCTGGTGTTTCCAATCTGGATGGTACCTCGCATCTTCGCCACAAGATTCCTTGAAGACGATTCGGGAACTTCCGAGCGCGCCGGTTGTCTGCATGTTTGTGAACCGCACGGCTCGTCTGTTCGTGGTTTGCATGGCGATGCTGGCTTCATGCCGGGGAGCTGCCGGCAAGGCAGGGCGAACGAGTGCCACGGGCCAGGCTGGCGCGGCAGCAGACCAGCACTCGCAAACCGCCGCCGATCCATTCGCCTTCGACTCGGATCTGTTCGAGAAGAAGCGCCAGCCCGAACCCGGCGATTGGCTGGCGTCCTGTGCCCGGTTTGCCTGCGCAAGCTGCAGTGGAACTTGAAATTCGACGTACGCAATCGCTATCGCCAATTGCGCGACATCTACAGACAAGACCACTACGACGATCTCGCACAATGGATAGAGCGGCGCCTCGCCAAGCTGGAGGCAACCGCGCAGCGATAGCAGACACGGCCTTCCATTCTGGTGTAGACGATGCAATGCCGTTGAATTCGCCCCGAATGGATTGGCGAGCCGTACCCCTTTGGGTCCTGCCGCTCATCACCTGGGCTTGCGGATCGGCCCAGTCAAGGGAGCCGGCTCCCGATGCGCGTGGCTGCAGCGATTGGCCGAGCCGACCCGGCGAGACGTTCGTTTCGCTCGACGGCGCGAGCAAGTTCGAGGTCGAGCCGTTCTTCGTGGCACGACCAGGCGACGTCGCCATCGCGTGGGAAGCGTACGGCTGCGACGGCCTGACCCGCGTCGGCTACACCCGCCGTGGCCAGGCAGCGGGGTTCGATAAACCGCACTACCTGGAAAGCCCGAACGGTCAGATGGCCAGCAATGTTACGCTCGCGCGCGATGGGGAAGGCTCGCTCTTCGCGGCGTGGGCGTCGTGGACGCCTGGACCCGATCCCGCGCAGCCCCAAGTACAGGTCAGCAACATTCGTATCCAATTCGCGCGCTGGCCGGCAGCCGCTAGCGGTTTCCAGGAGCCGGTCGAATTGAGCGAACCCATCACCGATTCGCTCTACGACAAGCCATGGATGATCGTCACGGCAGATGACGTCATCGTCGTCAGCTACAGCGATCTTCGGCGCGGCGGCATCTTGGTGGTGTCGTCAGTGGATGGCGGTGCGAGTTTCCAGCGCGCGGTTGTCGATCAGGCGATGGCCAACCTCTCGGCCTCATGCCCGGATGGACGCCCCGGAGGCGCCTTCGTCACCTATGTAGCGAACCGCTCCATTCGTCTCGCGCACACGGCGGACGGCGGCGTCACTTGGTCGGCCCCGGTGGCTGCGGCGCTGTCGGATCCCTCCGGAGACGTTGCCTTCCAAGACCCAACGTGCGTTGCGAATGGCGACGAGGTGTGGATCGCGTACGGACGAACGCACGACAGCTACGCCGTGCCGGTGGCACGATTGTCTACGGTGCACGTGGCACACATGACCTTGGGCGCGCCCATGCCCGACAGCGACGTGACCGCACTCGATGGCTCAGGCGCGATGCGGAGCATCTTGGACGCCGGGGATCCCGCGGCGGACGGTGGAATAGCGGGTGGAATCGCGCCAGGGTTTTTGTTGTTCCCGCAGCTCGCGCGATGGACCGATGGTTCACTGGGACTCGCGGCGTATCGAGCTGCCAGCGAGGACGCGGATTCGGCCGACGCGGTGTACGTCGTATCCTCGGATAGCGGTCACTCGTACGGCAACGCGATCGCTCTCGCGACGGGCCTCACGCCGACCTTGCAGCGCCATGTGCCCAACTGGCTGGGTGACTACTTTGGCTGGGGCTCGACCACCGCCGCGGGCCTCGGCGCCGCACTTGTCGACAACGCGAGTGGTTTCTCGCACATCGTGTTCGACGAGACGGTTCCTATCTCTGCCGCGCCGCCGACTTGCTGCGGTCGCTGAGCACCACGAAATCCGGATCGAGCTGGCTGAGGGTCGGCATGGTCACGCGCTGCCAGAGAATGGACGAATCGTAGATGAAATCGAGCACGTACTTCTTGCCCGGCGGCAGGCGATTGCGCTTGAGCACCCAGGCGATGAGCTCCTTGACCGCGGATGAATTGAGAAAGTTCAAGCTGCGAATGTCAACCTTCACTTCGTGCAAGCCCTCTCGCTCGGCCGCCGCGTGGATCTCCTCGAAAAATGGCGCCAGAAAAAGCTTAGGACTCGCCTGATCGATCTCGCCGCTGATGGTGACGACGCCACCATCCACCTGCAACGAAACCCTGCCCCCGTCGGGAGAAGCGGAATTGACTTTCATATGGTTGACCTTGAAATGAATCAGCCCGAGCCGACAAGGATGAACATCCCCGCGCCAGGACAATAACTACAGCAAAAGTTTGTACCCGGTTCCATATATCGTCACGATGTGACGCGGACTTGATGCGTCCTCTTCGATCTTCTTGCGCAACTTGACCACGAAGTTGTCCACCGAGCGGCTGCTGCCGTAGCCGGAAACGCCCCAGATCTTTTCCAGAATCTCGTCGCGCGGTACAGGCTCGCCCGCGCGTTCGTGGAGCAAGCGCAGGATCTCCACCTCGTAGAACGACAAGGGAACAGTCTTGCGGCTGCGAACCAGCTCGTGACGACGCGGGTAGATCGTCGCCTGGCCGATCTGGATGGCTTCGTCGCTCCCGCCGCTGCGATGTAGCCTGCGGAAGATCGCGCCGATGCGCGCGATGAGCTCGCCCACCGAAAACGGCTTGGTCACGTAGTCGTCGGCACCGACTTCGAGCCCGCGAATTTTGTCGGTCTCTTGCGAGCGCGCGGTGAGCATAATGATCGGCACCACGGGGTGGCTTTGCCGGATCTCCTCACACACGGTGAATCCGTTGATGTCGGGCAGCATGAGATCCAGGATGACCAGGTCGGCGCCGCGCTCGCGCAGGTTCTTGATGCCTTCGCGGCCCATCCCCGCCGTGGTGACCTCGAACTGCTCGAATTCAAGGGCGTCGCGCAGACCGCGCGCGATATCCGGTTCGTCTTCGATAACGAGGATGCGGCGCCGATTCGCCACCTGGCCGTTCGCGGAAATCGCGTTGGTCATGAACTACCTCGGCCGCTCGGCGGCCGCCCCTGGCTGGCCGCCCTCGAAGACGGCGGGAACCGGTGCCGGGACAAAGACTTTGAAGACTGAACCTTTCGCATCGTCAGGCGTGTCGGATACGGGGCTCTGGACGGTCACGCGACCGCCGTGAGCCTCGGCAATATGTTTGACTAGGGCCAATCCTATACCACTGCCGCGTACATTTCTCTCTCGCGTGCTCTGCGATCGGTAGAAGCGTTCGAATACGCGTAGATGTTCTTCGCGCGTGATACCAGGGCCGAAATCGCGCACCGCAAGGGTCACGAAACCCGCGGCCCGCGCCACCGTCACCACGACCTTGCCACCGTCGGCGGCGTGCTTGATGGCGTTGTCCACCAGGTTAAGGACGACCAGGGTCATCTCGTTTTCGTCCATGCGCACGGCAGGAAGGTCCGGTGCGATGTCGACCACCAGCTTCATCTTCTCGCGTTCGAGCCGGTAGCGGCACACGTCGAGCGCGCGCTCGACCACCGCGGCCAGGTTGCCCTCGGCGAAGTGGTAGCTGGCCTTGCCGCGTTCGAGACGCGAAAAATCGAGTACGTTGTCGATGAGGTGCGAGAGCCGCTCCGATTCGCGGGTGATGATGCCGCCGTACTCGCGCGCCGCCTCCTCGCCCTTGTGGCGGCCCGTGGCCACCATCTCGCCGAACATGCGGATGAGCGACAGCGGCGTCTTGAGCTCGTGCGACACGTTGGCAATGAAGTCGCTCTTCATGCGCGAGGCACGTCGCTCGGTCAGGATGGCCAGCCAGACCAGCACCAGACCGACGACGATGATGACCGTGGACAGCACGATGAGCACCCGGCGCACGCTTTTCGTGCGCTCCCACTGGGCCTGGAACTCCTCGGCGTTTTGCGGAACCATCTGGATTCGCCAGTGGTAGAGCGCCTTGCCGAACGGGCCTTCGTAGAAAAGACGCCCGCCGGGTCGGGCCTCGGGTCCGGTCGGTCGCACGCCCGCGATAAGGTTGTTCGACTCGTCGAGAATGGCCACGCGGCGGTTCTTGCGCACGGGTCCGAGCTCGCCGTCAGCCCATTGTTTGCCGATGAAGTCGAGGGTCAGCCTGGCCACCACGTGGTACAGGTCGCCGTCGCTGGCCTTGCGAGCCGTGTAGGCGAGTAGCGCCGAGCCGCCGCTGTCGAGCACGTCGTGGTGGTAGGCGAAGCTGTCGAGGTCGAGCTGCGACCAGGCCAGGTTCTTGATCTTGCCCAGCCAGGTAATTTTCGACTGCCCGGCATCGGCCGACTTCCGCCGCTTCGAATCGGTCTCGCGAACGCGCGGCCACGTGCACTCAACGCGACGGGCCTCGCCCAGCACGACAAAGGAATCGATGCCCGGACCCGGATCCAAATCGCACGGATCGGTCGACGACGGATCGTCTTCCAGGGCCGTGATCTTGGCAAAAAGCGACAGCGCCTCGCGGTCGAGCTTGCTTTCCACCGTCCTGGCCAAGCCCTCGGCATAGTCCTGGCATTCTTGGCGGAAGAGCTGCTCCACCGGCCGAGAAACGTCCTCGGCGTGCTTGAAACCGTAGTACGCCAAAGCGACGGCAGCCGCGATCATGGCAGGAAATACCAAGGCCAGTATGAGCGAAATGGGGCCGCCTACCCTGGAGTTACCAACACCGCGCATGGTTGCCTCGCGTCTGCACGTTGGACCGACTATGACCCAGGCGCGCGTCGCGAGTCCAGCATGGCCAGGTTTTTGAGGGGCATCGCGAATGGGTTCGGCTAAACTCCCTTGACCACCGTGTCGATGCCCTGAAGACGGGTTCCCATGCCAGAAGGTTCCACCCTAAATCTTGGACTCCAGATTCAGCCTCGCTCGCGCATGGTGTCGATCGTGCGCCGATTCGTCGAGGAGAGCTTCTCAAAGCTGGTGGGAGATTCGGAGGCCGTGTTCCGCGTGTCCCTGGCCGTTCACGAACTGCTGGAAAACGCCGCTAAATACGCCGTGGGCGACAAGACCGGCCTCAGCGTCCACTTCGAGGCGAACGGCTGCGCGGCGAGAATCAGGCTGACCAACCAAACCACGCCCGAGCACATCGCCCGGCTGCGCGCGTGCATCGACGAAATTCAGGGCAGCGCGGAGCCGTTCGTGCTCTACCAGACCTTGATGCGCAGGACATTTGGCGTGCAGGACGAATCGGGGTTGGGCCTGGCGCGCATCCGCGCCGAGGGCGAGCTTGATCTGTCCCTGGAAATCGAAGGGAGCATGGTGACCATCACGGCGAGCTGCTCGCCGGAGAGGACACACTTGCATGACTAGTTGGGTGGAGACCATGAAGGAAGACGACTTCACCGCGCACGCCAGCACCAGCGAGCGAAGGATTCAGGTCAACCTGACCGGGACGGCCGATCTCACAGTCAAGAACCAACTCGACCGCTTCTTGCGCGGCGTCCACTCCGAAGCGCAGCGCTGCTTGGCCGAGGAAGTCACCGTCGACATGCGCCACCTGGAATTCATGAACTCGTCGTGCCTCAAGTGCTTCGTGTGGTGGATTAGCACCGTTCAGGAACAGCCCGGCGAGGGAAAATACCGCATCGTCTTTCTCTCCAGCCCGTCCGTGTACTGGCAGCGGCGCAGCCTCAATGCCCTCGCCTGCTTGGCCAACGAAATCATCACCATCCAAGCGTAGCGGATTGCGCAGCGCACCGCCCCCAGTTTGCGGACGGCGCTTGGCCCATGCGCTTCGAGATCGTGTAGTATCGCCCGCGCCGAAGCGGCAGCCTTTGCCATGGTGGCCTGGCGCAAAACACGCTGCATCGGCAGGAGAACTCAGCGATGCATCAGCGTATCCGCATAAACCCAGCGTTGTTCGCCATTCTTGCCGTCTCGTCCTGCGCGGGAGCCATCGGCGAAACCGGTTCGTCGAGCCCGGCCTCGGGGAAGAACCCGTTCAAGGATGTCGCCTTCTTCCTGAACCCCGAGTACACCGCGAGCGTGGAAGCCACCGCGAAGAGGCACCCGGACGAGGCCGACACGATCCGCAAGGTCGCCAAGTACCCGACCGCGGTGTGGCTGGATTCCATCAAAGCCGTGGGCAACCTGCAAGGCTGGCTCGACGAGGCCAAGAAGCAGCAGGATGCGACGGGCAAGCCCACGCTCACCATGGTGGTCGTATATGACCTCCCGAACCGCGACTGCTCGGCCGAATCGTCGGCCGGCGAGCTCAAGGTCGCCCAGAACGGCGAGGCCCGCTACATGAATGAATTCATCGATCCCATCACGGCGCAGTTCAAGGCCCATCCGGATCAACCCATCGTGGTCGTGCTCGAACCCGACTCGCTCGGCAACCTGGCCACCAACATGGCCCTGCCCCTGTGCCAAGAAGCGAAGTCCGTCTACAAGAACGGCGTCGTCTACGCCATCAAGAAATTCGCCCTACCCAACGTCAGTGTCTACCTCGACGCGGCCCACTCGGGTTGGCTGGGCTGGGACGACAACCGCGCCAAGATCGCCAAGATCTTCAAGACCGTGCTGCACGAAGCGGGCGGCCCCAACATGATTCGCGGCTTCGCGCTCAACACCGCGAACTACACCCACCTGTCGAACCGCGACGGCGCCGTGCTGGAGCCCACCAACCCTTGCCCCAACGAGCTGACCTACGCCAAGACCCTTGGCAAGACCCTGGAAATGTATGGCTTCAAGAACCACGGCTACATCATCGACACCTCCCGCAACGGCAAGGGGAACATCCGCGCCAAGTGGGGTAGCTGGTGCAACGTGCACGGCGCGGGCCTTGGCGAGCGTCCGCGCGTCGAGCCCGAACCCGGCATCGATGCCTACTTCTGGATCAAGCCACCGGGAGAGTCGGACGGCGTTTCCGATCCGTCGCAACCGCGCTACGATCCAATGTGTGGCGGGCCAGACGCTGCCAAGGGCGCGCCCCAGGCCGGCGTGTGGTTCGAGTCCTATTTCATGGATCTGGTCCACAACGCCAGGCCACCGCTGTAGTCGGGGAAGACACGGAGCCCGGAACCAGCAGGGGTTCGGCTCTCAGAACCGGACCCCTTCCTATTTTCTGTCTTCTGTGTTCCCGCTCTCTCCCGCTTCAGTGGTTTGGCTACCTGCAGCGTCCTTGCCTAGGCCCCCGGCAACTCGATCAGGGGCACGCAACTTCCGTTGGCACAGACGGACAGGCTGCAGCAGTCGCTGTCATCGGTGCAGGCGCCGCAGGTCCCAGACATGCACGCGTTGCCCCCCGAGCACCATTGGCATTGCGTACACAAGCCGGCAGGCGGACGCGGCGCACTACAGTTGTCACCGGCGGCCAGGACAGCACGATCGAATACGAAGCTGGCGTAGGCGCCACTCGAGAAGTCGCCTGCGAAGATCGATCCCCAGACTTCCAGCCCAACCAGCGAGCCGACGTGAGCCCGCGGCGCATACAAGTTGCCAATCCATGGGCTAGTGAGACTGCTGACCTGCGTGCCACCGACCCAAATCCTGCCCGCGGCCGGCCGGTCCTTGTTCGCGAGGCTGAGCGATCCCTCCACGAGCAGGTCCTGTTTCAGGAAGACGTCGATCTCTGCCCCGGGCGCGAGGTCGAACGATAGTGTGCCCTTCAAATCAATGGAACCATCGACGAACACTGCTGCCATCCCCATCACATGAACAACCAGGCTCCCAGTGCCGCCGATTTGCGACAGGTAGGCTCGCCCGCACGGTAGTGTCCATTGGGCGGGTCCGATGATCGACGCAAACACGTCGCTGGAAACGCCAAGACTGGTGTTGTCATTATCCAGCTTGGCGGCATTGACCAGCGCTGCGATGTCGAGGAGATCAGAGGCCTGGCATGGACAAGACTGCTCAATCACCACCGTCTGTCGCTGGTTTGTCGCGGCGGTCAGCGGCAGGGCGACGACGATGCCCGCATGGTGAAGATCGCCCGTGACCGTCAGTGGCCCCAATCCGGCGAAGTTGCCGCCCAGCCAGGCGTTGCGCGAGACGGTGGCTGCCCCAGTCGCAGTGACATTGCCGGCGGCGTAGAAATCCCCGCGCACCTGCAACATGCCGACGAGCTGCAGGTCGGCCGTGCCGGCGACCGAAAGAGATCCCCCGACATCCGTCACGCCTGCGAGCGAGCTGTAGCTCCCGTTGACCGCGACCGACGCGCCCCCGTCGTCTGATTGTCCCGCCTGGTACGCGCCTTGGCTGGAGTCAAATCCCCGCGTGGCGAGGTAGTCGGCCATCTGAAGATTTCCGCAGGAACAAAGGGCATTGGTAAACCGCATTGCAGCGAGGCGCCCGGTGCAAGTCGCCTGATCCTGTACATTGACCACCGGGCTGGTAAGCCCACACGTGCCTGTCGTGGAGCCGCCGTCGTCCACTCGCTCGCTTCCCCACAGGCCGCCAAGTACGCCGTCGCTCACCGAACAAGCGAGACCACCAGTCGAGAGCAGGGCACACAGCCATCGAAGGTGGACGCCGAGGTTGTCGGCTGCAGGTCTCATGGCGAAATGGCCGCGCCCCACGAGCGAGCGAGCGCCCGCTCGATGCGGCTTCGGTGGGGCGAGCTCGGATAGGTTGCGAAAAACGAGCGCGCGCGAGCGCGCGCCGGCCCTTCCCTGCCAAGCTGGACCAGCGCCTCGATCGCGATGGCCTCTCGTTCCTGCCCAAGAATGCCTCGCGGGAAGCGACGGGCGTGCTCCTCCGTCAGCGCCAACGCGCGGGCCGGAAACTCGGCCAGCGCCTGGCGCGCAGCACGCAGCAAGCGATACTCGTCGGCGTTCGTCCCGGCCTGGGCTGGCTCGCTGGGCTCGACCTTGCGCACGACACTCGCGGCTGTGTCGGTATCAGCGCGGGACCCACCGCCTAAGGCCCGGATGGGACGCGCCGAACTGCTTGCGCTTGACCGTGCGGTCGCGACGGCTCCCGACGTGGCGGCGAGCGCTGGTCGCGGCGAATCCTCGGGGAGGTTTGCTGCGGCCATCCCCTGCGGCGTCCCCTGGTCTGCGGGCGGCAGCGGTGCCTCGGACGGCCTCGCAACGGACTCTAAGACTTTTGCCGGCTTGCCAGCGTCCCGCTTTTCCGCGCCTCCAAAGTACCAAACCCCCGCTCCCACGCCGACCACCGCGGCCAACACTATCAGTTCCGTCGAGTGTCGAGCAGCGCTCGACGCCCGGAAGACGCGTGTACCGTCGCCTGAAGCAGACGACGGAAAATTCGCCCGCCGCTCCACTCCACGCACCAATTCTTCGACCGCCGCGCTCGACGGTACATCCTCGTGCGCCCGGGCGAGCCAGGTGCGAAGCTGGGCTGGGGCTTCTTCGCTTTCAAAGAGTCGGCGGGGCTCGTCAAAGTCTTTCATGCTTTTCCCTCAGCCGTATGGCGTTTGAACGCTTCGAGCACACGGGCTTGCGCAGCCTTGTGGCGAAAATAGGCGGTTTGCAGTGGACAACCGAGCGCGTCGGCGACCTCTTTCATGCTGAGACGCTGGATTTCGTGGAGCACGAACGCCGCGCGCTGGCCGTCGTCCAGTTGGTCGAGCAGCGCACACAGTGCTCGGCGCCACTCACCCTGCTCGACCGCGGACTCCTGCGCCGCCGGCGCGGCCAATTCCGGCAACGCCTCGACGAGGAATTCCCGATTGCTCTTGTTGCGCCGTCGGTAGCCGTGGGCCACGCGCACGCAGATTCCATAAAGCCAAGTCGTGAGGGTCGAGCGCCCCTCGAAATCGTCCAGCCGGCGCAAGGCCACCAAGAAGACGTCTTGGGCCGCATCCAGCAACCAGCCCTCCGGCACGCCGAGATAGCGAAGCGTCTGCGGCACGAAGCGCGCACCCAGCTCGGCCACCGAGCGGGGCGTGTGACGGTCGGGCTGTACCGCAGCCGGAGAGGCTTCCTTCACGATGGAATAGTTGGCGTGTGCTTTCATTGCTCCATCGCGACGACGCGCGCTCGTCCTGAATCCAAATTCGACGCCAAAACCACCGAAAACAATCGCGGCATGCGGACGATGGATTTCCACCGGCGAGCTGGATGCGTCGAGGTACACGAATCGGGGCCGCAGCCACGGTACCGCCACTCCGAACTGGACGAACCCTGCCAGCGTTCCAAATAGGGGAAACGAGAACATGGCATACGCTTCGCCCGCGCCGTAGGGCTTGGTGGCGGATTCGTGGTAGTCCAGACCCAAGCCGGTTCCTCGGATCGCGCCGCCTTCGACTTTCGCACACAGTGCTCCCTGGACTGTGGTCGTCTTCATCATGGTGGGGCACAATCCCGCCCCTGCCTGCCACGCCCAGAATCGGCCGCCCGGCCCCGCCGGCTCGCTCGATCCCGGAAACCAATACGTGCTGTCCAGCCGCAGCGGCAGCCATCGGCCAAGGTTCGCCCCAAACCCGAGGGTGACCCCGAAGCCAAGGTTCGGGAGCAGCCCCGACGAGACGCTCAGGTTCGCCGACACGACGTTGGCCTTCGCCACCGAGGTCTGCGATGGTTGGGTTACCGGCACATGCAGAGTGGCCTGTGCCTCTCTGCCTTCGACCATGAGGGCGATGACGAGTGAAAGCGGATCCTTGAGTGCAGCGCATCTTGCATCCTGACTCTGCAAGGTCCGGTCCCCCAGCGTTTCACCGTTGCTCTTGACGAAACTCAAATCCGCCTCCCAACCACCACCATCGAGCCGTCGCATCGAACCGTTCACCTGAATGTCGCACGATGGTTGGGAAGACAGGCGATGACCGACGATCTCTGCCACCGCGGTTTCCGTCTCTTTCACCGTCGGACAACCAGCGCCGGGTCGAGGTGCCCAGGCGAGGCACACCGCGGTTTCGCGTTCCGCTGGTGCGCCTTGCTCGGCACCGCTGGCCCGACCCGAAGCCAGCAGTGCCGAGAAGGCCAGAGCATCCGACATCACCCACCACCGACAGCGTCGGGATCGACAACGATGCAATCTCCGAGGAGTCGCCGCGTGCATCACCTGGATTATACACGCAGCGCGCGAGCGGCGACGGTTCCCCGGAGAAGGCCAGCATGGCGTCGCCTCAGTAGATCGTACCTGGCTGGATGCACTGGCCGTTGCTGCAGATCATCTGACTGCAACAATCGGCATCAGTCTGGCACGCTCCGCACTTGCCGGCCACGCACGCGGTTCCGCCCGTGCATGTATTGCACTGCGTACAGGTGCTTGGCGGAGGCGTCGGCGTAGGTGTCGGCGTGGGCGTCGGCTTCGGGCAGTTGCCTGCCTGGCCGACGGCGAGGTCGTAGCTGAAGTCCGCAAAGCCGTCACACACGAAATCGCGGGCGAACACCGAACCCAAGAAGACGCCATAGCCTATCGTCGCGACCAGAGACCGTGGCGCGTACAAGTTGCCCACGAAGTCGCCGGTGCCAACCAACCTCACGTCGCCGCTACCACCGATGTAGACACGGCTTGCCGCCGGGTGATTTCTCTCACCGAAGATTGCGCGCCCAGTGATCGTCAGGTTGTCGCGGATAAAGAGGTCGATCTCGGCCCCCGGCCCGAGTTGGAACTCCAGATTGCCCGTGTTGGTGACCGATCCGTCGACGAACAGCGCGGCCCGGCCCGTGACGGTGATGACTACGTCGCCGATACCGCCGATCTGCTCGATGTAGAACTTGCCGCACGGAAGCGTCGCAGTAGCGTATCCAATCAGCTCGTTAAACATTGTCGGAACGATGCCCGCCGTTGCGTTGTCATTGTTGACCTTGGCATCGGCCACCAGAGCTGCCACGTCGAGGATATCCTTGTCCTCGCACGGACAGGGCGGCGGGACCGTCACGCTCTCCTGGTAGCGCTTACCCTTGAGGAATAGCGGAATCGCCAACACCGTGCCGGAGGCGTGAAGATCGCCCGCGACCGACACCGGGCCGAGGTCGGTGTACCCGTCCCCCACCCACATGTTGCGCCCCACGTTGGTATACCCGGCAACCCTTGCGCTGCCTTGCACGCGGAGGTCAGCGCCCGTCTTCACGTACCCAGCCAGGCTCAGGCTGTCGTTCCCCGCGATCGAGAGCGAGCCTCCTACGTCCGTGAATCCAGCTGCGTTCAGGTAGGTCTGGTTGATGCCGACCGAACCGCCGAGATCCGGTGTCGTGCCCTGGGCGGAGTCGAATGCTCGGGTACGAAGGTAGCCATTGATGTGCGCGTCATTGCAGGTGCACAGCGCGTTGACGAAGCGAGTTTCCGCGATTTGTCCGGTACAGGTGTTGTAAGTTCCGGTCGTCGTGGCTCCGGGGATGGTCACGATTGGGCCCTTGCCCGAACAGATGTCCGACGCGGGATTGCCCGATCCGCCGCTGTTGACGGGGCCTACTGTAGGACACGCCGTGGTAAAGAGCGCCACTGCCGCTGTCGTAAGAATCAGACTCAGTCCTTGCCTCATGATGTGCCGTCCTTTCTGGTGAAACTTGTGGGTGCTCACACATTGAGTGCAGGACGACCCTGCTTTTTCTAATGACCTGGACCGCCTTCTCAGGCCACGCAGCCCAACATGACGCTCCCCGAGCCCAAGGCTAGCGCAGCACGCGCTCGAAGAGGACGAGCTGGCTAACTAGTTAGCCCAAGCCGTCGATTTTCGCGGCCAGGATGAAGTCGTTCTCGGACAGGCCGCCTATGGCATGCGTGGTGAGCGACACATCGAGGTTGGTGTAGCGCACGCAGAAGTCGGGATGGTGGCCCTCGGCCTCGGCCAGCTCCGCCATGCGGTTCACGAAGGCGATGGTATCCAGAAAGCTGGCGAACTTGAAGCGCTTGCGCAGCTCGGAGGCCCCGGGCTCCACTTGCCATCCCGAGAGCTGGGACAGCATACGACTGACCTCACCCGCTGGAAGCGTCGTCGCTCCCCCCTCGCAGGGCACGCATTTCCTTTTTCCAAGTTCCATCGCGACACCTTCCCTGGTTTTTCCTGTCGACAGTAGATGCAGCAGCCGCGCGCAAGGAAACAGAGTTGGACTCAAGAATCGCGCAGCCGCGTGGGCGGGGCCGCGCGAGGCGAGCGGGGTGGTATTGGGTGGCAGGAGCCTCAGGCATGGAAACCCTTCCAGTGCCCTTCCGGGGTTTCTATCACTAGGACGTCTTCGATTCGGGGTTGCCGACCTTGATCTCGAACAGGGTCCCAACGCGGGAGTACAGGTCCGTGCACAACAAGGTCATCACCTCGTCGCTAAGGCCGAGCAGGCGCTTGCCTTGTGCGACCACCTGGCCCAGCTGGTCGGCATCCACGTCCCCCGCGTAGAAACCTTGTTGTTTAGCGAATGCGTTGGCCAGACAAACGATGTTGGAATACGCGCAAGGAACCGCCGGATCGTAGTCGGCGCACTTTTCAACCGCCATGCTGATCTGGTCCGGTAGGTGCCAGCGACGGGAAAGCCCAACGCCGATGTTGCGGTGCGAACGATCGACCACTTGCCGCCACACGTTGTGGCTGATCCACGGCACCGCTGATTTGCGCACAGACGCGAGCTTTTCCGCTTCGAGCAACAAGGCGGCGACCACAGGCTTGCCCACGTCGTGCAGCAGGCCGGCCAGGTAGGCCACTCCGGGGTCGACGGCTCCCAGATCCTCTATCTGCCCGGCAATCTCCTTGGCGATCAGGGCCACGGCCAGGGAATGTTCCCAGATGCCGCGAAACGCCGACTGGATGCGCACATCCCGCGACGAGAAGGCCTGGTACATCGAATAGTGCACCAGCGCGAGCTTGAGCCCTTCGATCCCCATGCGCGGGATGGCTTGTTCGAGCGTGGTGGCCGGCGTCTTGCCAGGAAAAGCTGCGCTGTTTGCCAGGCGCAACACACGCGACGCCAACACGGGATCCTTGCCCACCACCTCGCCGACCCGCTTGAAGGTTTGGTTGGCGTCCTCGAGCAGTTGCATGCACTGCACGGCGATTGCCGGCATGGCAGGAACGAGCAGGCTGTCGCTATCGAGACGCTTGAGAATGATGTCGGTGAGTTTGCTTACGACGAACGCAGCCTCGCGCTTCTCGCGCTTCTCGAAAGTCTCCTCCTCGATCTCCGTGTGCGCCTTAGCGGCCTTCGCTGGCCGGGCGACGTTCTCGACCGCGTCGCGCAGCTCGCGCATGCTGGAGAATCGCCGCGCCGGATCCTTTTCGAGAGCTCGCAGGATGGCGTCGCCAATGTGCTTGGACAGCTTGGGATTGAGGTCGAGCGGCGACTCCGGGTTGTCGTGCACGTGGGCAAGCAGTACGTCGGCCGGTGAATTGCGCCGAAAGGGGACCGTGCCGGTCAGCATTTCGAAGAGCATGACGCCCAGGGAGTAGATATCGCTGCGGTGATCGAGCTCGGCTTCACCGCGGCACTGCTCGGGGGACATATAGGCGGGCGTGCCCAAAACCGTGCCCATCATCGTGTTGTGGGGCGCGTTCGCCTGCTGCGCGCCGATGAGCTTCGCGATGCCGAAGTCGAGGATCTTGACGTAGTCCGGGTAGTCGGGGTGGTTGAGCAAGAAGACGTTCTCGGGCTTCAGATCCCGGTGCACGATGCCGCGGTCGTGGGCAGCGGCCAGGGCCGAGGCAATCTGGCGCACGATGCGAACCGTGGACGACTCGTCGAGGGTCTTTTCCCGTTCCAGCCGTTCACCCAGCGTCTCGCCTTCGAGAAAGCTCATAACGATGTAGTGCAGGTCGCCCGATTGCCCGAGATCCGTGATTTCCACCACGTTGGGGTGTCGGATGTCGTTTGCGGCACGCGCCTCGATGAGAAAGCGCGACACCAGCTGCGGGTTGCGCGACACCTCGGGATGGAGAACCTTGACGGCGGCGCGACGGCCGATGACCGTGTGCTCGGCGTAGTAGACCGTACCCATGCCGCCGCTGCGAAGCGCGGTCACCAGCCGGTAGCCCCCGACGACTTGCCCGACCAGGCTGGCCGGCTTGCTGAGCACCTGCGTCTCTTCGCTCAAGACGCCTTGATTCTGGCAGGGTTACCGTCATTTGGAAACGGGCAACGCGTCGCCAGATGGGCTAAAATCACCCGCACAAGGCCCCACCGTGAGCATTTGCATCCATTGCGGACAAGACCACGCCGCGAGCCTGCGCGTCTGTCCCACGACAGGAAAGGCCATTGGGGCCCAGGCTCCATCGGCGCAAAAGACCCTGTTCGGTGTCCCGGCCTCCTTCGCGCCGCCCGCGCCGAAAACCGCCAAGAGCACCCCGTCCGTGAGCATGCCTCCCCCGCGCCCCTTGCCGCCGAGCAACCAATCGAGCGCCCTGGCCCTAGGCAAGACCATGTTCGGGGTCTCGCCCTCGTCGGTCAAATCGCCGCCGACAGGCGCGCCGCCGCTCCGCTTGCCCACCGAGGCGGAGGCCAGGGACAACCCCGATCTGGTCATCAGCCTCGATCTGACCCCGACGCCGAGTGCGAAAGGTGAGACAAGCGCAAGCACCAGTGAAACTGCGCCCATCGCACTGGATACGGGCACCCCGGTTGACCTGCCTGGGGTCGACATACCCGCCCACGCCAACGGCGACCCTGGCCGAGCAGCCACAGAAGGGACACCGACGGATCTGCCGCCCCCAGGAAAGGGCAAGCCGTTCGTACTTCCCCAGCCCGCGAACGCCGCCGCCTCCGGCGAGGCAGGGCGGGCGAAGAGCGAAAGTTTCCCCGAGCGCCTGACCACGGATGCGCGCAGCGTGCTCGATCTCTTTCAATGGGCAGTCGGCGCATACCTGCGCAAAACGGCGCCCTTTTTCATCCTGGCCGCCATGCTCGTGCTGCCGGCGTCCATCTTGCAGTCTTGCCTTCTGGCGGGGGTTGCTCGCGGCCCGGACACATCCGCGCTTGCGCTGTCCGCTGCGACAGTCGATTTCTCGGCACGCAAGGCCACCTTGGCAGCGCGCATTCAGGCCAGCCAGGCCAGAGGGGAAATCGACAAACAGGCGGCGGCGGAGTTGGCGGCCCTGACCAGAGTCGAGACGACGCAAGTGCATGTTCCCGACGAAAAGCCCGGCGAGGGCGGCGGCTGGCTGCGCGAGAAACTGGCGCTGCTCATTCAAGGGTTGCTGCTGTTTGGACTGGCGTTCCCGGTTGCATGTGGAGCGCTGGCCATCGCAACCGCCGACACGCAGGGCGGCGCCGCGTTGCCGAACCCTGGCGATGTGTGGCCCGTCCTGCTCGCACGCGGGGAGCTTTTCCTGGTTTCCCTGATCCCGGCCGCGTTGCTGGTGGCCGTGGGGAACGCCCTATTTGTCTTGCCCGGCCTGGTCTTGAGCGTGCTCTTTGTCTTCGTCCCGCACGTCGTGCTGTTCGAAAAGCGAGGCGGCAGGCCCGCGCTTTCGCGCAGCATCGAGCTGGTGCGAAACGACGCCGTTCGCGTCGCGCTGGCCTTCTTGTCGTTCGCCTTGCTGGGCTTCGTCGCCGCCACCTTGACCGAGCTGGTTCTGCCCACCTCCAGCAGCCGAGCCGTGGTCTTCCTTCACTTCATCGCCAGCGACCTCTTTCGGTCGCCATCCTGCCGGTCCCGGCCCTGATGCTGGCGCGGATCTACATCGATCTGCGCTCCCGCGCCGGGGCCACCCCCGAACGACTCTCGCGCGCGGCGCGGGCCTAGGGCGAGGCATGGTCACTCTGTCCGCAGTGCAGAAAGCGCTTCACCGCTTGTACATCGCGGCACCTGGCACAGCCCTGCGCAAGGAGGATCGCAAGAAGGCCGCCGAGTTGGTCGGGCTGTTGACCGAGATCGAGCGCATCATGCAAGGGGCGCAGCGCGATCGCCCCGTCCATCTCGTGGACGCGGCGGCCGGCAAGGCCTACGTAGGGCTGTTGGCCGCGGAGTTCTTCCTGACCGCAAGACCAAGGCGAAGTCAGGTCACGTTGATAGAACGCGATGCTAGTCGCGCCGCCCGGTGCCGCGAGGCGGTCGCCAAGGTGTGTGCTCCACAGGTGGACTTCACGGTCGTGGAATGCGCGGTCGAGAATGCGGCAGCGTGGCCCGACGAGCCCGATGTAATCGTCGCCCTGCACGCGTGCGGACCGGCTTCGGACACCATCCTCGATCGAGCGGTGGCCTGCCGAACACGGCATCTCCTGCTCGTACCGTGCTGCACCTCCGAACATGTGGCGGCGGCGCGGGTGGCGACTCGACAGGCAGAAGCTCTCGGGCTGCCACGTCATGCCGAGGTCCGGCGCCGGTTCATCCAGGCCATCGTGGACGCCGATCGCACGCTGCGCCTGGAAGCCGCTGGATACGAGACCAATGTGGTCTCTTTTGTTGCGCCCACGCACACTGCGCATCATCTCCTTTGGCGGGCACGACGCGTTAGGGAGCCCATTCGCATGGCCGATGCCGCGCAGGGATTGCGGCGTTTGCACGCCACCTGAAGAGACTGCGAAAGCCCTGTGACCTCGCGTTGCCTGGCGGCATCTAACCATCGCCCCAGCCACCAGTTGTGACAAGAATAACGAATCCATTGTTGACGAGAACAGGACCCTTTCTGCCTGAATTCGGCATAGACTGCCCGTGAGGACCGTGTGCATCCACGAGATCGTTTCTGGCGCGTAATCCTGCCCATCGGGGCTGTCTGCGGTTTTGACGACCCTGCTGGCGGTCGGCTATGCCACCGAACCGGATCGCTTTGCCAGGGGGTTTTCGCCCAAGCAACCCATCGCCTTTTCCCACAAGCTGCACGCGGGCGACAACCACATCCCTTGCCTGTACTGCCATACCGGCGCCGAGCGCTCGCGCCACGCTGGCGTGCCCGCGATCGAGACCTGCATGAATTGCCATGCCGTCACCCGCATCGACAAGCCCGAGATTCAGAGCGCGTGACCGCCGCGTTCAAGGCCAACGAACGCATGGAATGGCAGCGCGTCTACACCCTGCCCGACCACGTCTACTTCGATCACCGGCCGCATGTGAACGCCGGGGTCGCCTGCCAAACCTGCCACGGGGAAGTGCAGACCATGGAGCAGGTCTCGCGCGAGATGCTCATGCGCATGGGCAACTGCCTGTCCTGCCATCGCGACGCCCACGAGGCGGTTCCCCCCGGTTCGAAAATCACCCAAGGCCCAACCAATTGCTTCGCGTGCCACCGATGAAATCCGAGCTCCTCGACTCGACACCCTCAGCTGCAGCGCCGCCGCTGGCTGGGCGCCATTTCGGCCGCTGCCGCCGGTCTCGCGGCATGGGCCTGGCACGGACGCGGCCGTCCGCGACGCCGCGCCTGTCCGCGGCGCCAAACCCGGTTCCCAAACCAGCTCCGTCGGCTCCCGTTGCGTCGCCCCGGCGTCGGGCTCGTGCTTAGGCCCGCCCCAGAATCCGTGAAACGCCATGGATGAACGTAAACCCCCCGTCAAACTTCCCGTGCTCGGTGCGAGTCACGAATCGAGCAACCAATCGAGCAACGAAGACGGCGTGTCCCGTCGGCGATTCCTGGCCTTGTTCGGCGCATCGGCGGCCCTGGCCACGGGCGCGGGTTGTGGTCCAGCCAAGAATCGTGCCGCCATCGTGCCCTACACCAAGAAACAGGAAGAGGTCGTTCCCGGCATCGCGGACTTCTACGCCAGCACCTTTCAAGAGGGCGAAGTCGCCTACCCGGTACTGGTCAAGGCGCGCGAGGGTCGCCCCATTCACGTCGAGGGCAACGACGAGCATCCACTCTACAAGGGCAAAACCAGCTATCGGGCGACGGCAGATTTGCTGGGGCTGTACGACGCCGACCGGTTGCGCGGCCCGCTGTCGAATGGCCGACCGTGCACCTGGAAGGAAGCCGTCGCGGAGCTTGCGCGTGGTTTGAAAGAGGCATCAGGCAAAAGTGTCGCGCTGGTCACCCCGGCACTGCTTTCGCCCAGCCGAAGGGCGCTGCTTGCACGCCTGGGTGAAGCCGTGCCAGGTCTGCGCCATGTGCAGTGGGAGCCCGCGGCCAATCACGCTAGCCGCGAGGCCGAGCGGTCGCTCTTCGGCGATATCCGACTGCCGCGGTATGCTTTCGACAAAGCGCAGCTCATCTTGGCCCTGGAGGCCGATTTTCTGGGAACCCTGGGCGACACCGTGTCCGCCATCGCCGGCTTCGCAAGCATGCGTCGCCCGACTTCGTTTGCCGGCCCCATGAACCGCCTCTACGTCCTGGAAGGCGGGATGAGCCTGACCGGCAGCCAAAGCCGACGTGCGCATGCCCATTCGCCCATCGGCGCTGGCGCGCATCGCTTTCGGATTGGTTCGTGCGGTTCATCTCAAGGGCGGCCGTCCGCTACCCGCGGGGCTGGAACCCTCCGCGCTGGAGGCCTTCGCGCTCGACCAGCTGCCCGAGGCCAAGCCGTTTTCCGCCCAGCTCGATGCCTTGGTCAAGGATCTTTGCGCCGCTGGCGACAAGGCCCTGGTCCTGGCCGGCCCGGCCACCTCGACCGAGGCGCACGCGGCCTGCCACATCCTGAACCACATGCTCGGCGCCGAGGGCAAGACCGTGCTCTCAGAGCAGGCGGCATCCGCGCTGGCTTCGCCGAGCGATTTCAAAAAGCTGGTCGACGATATGGCTGCGGGGCGCGTCGCCGTGGCGCTGTTCTGGGACGTCAATCCCGCCTATGACTTGGCCTCGTCCGACGACGGCGACGGGGCCTGGCGAGCTGCCGTGGCCAAGGTGCCCCTGCGCATTCGCATGGGCTCGCTGCCCGACGAGACGGCCGTTTCGTGCAACCTGGTCCTGCCGGTCAACCACTGGCTGGAAAGCTGGAACGACTTCGAAACCGGCCAGGAGGCACTAACCCTGCAACAGCCGATCGTGGCCCCGCTCTACGACACACTCCAGGGCGAGGACATTCTCCTGCGCTGCCTGGCCGAGCTCGGTCGCCCGCTGGCCAAGACCTATCTCGATTTCCTCAAGCAGCGCTGGCAGGAAGAGGTTCAGCCCAAGGGCAGCCCCATCGCCTTCGCACGCTTCTGGAACGCCTCCCTGCACGACGGGCTCTTTCGACGAAAGACCGCGCCGGCGCTTGCGCGCGATTTGAAGGGAGAGGCGTGTGTTCGGGCCGTCGCCAGTGCCGCGAAGGTGACCGCCGGCAATTTCGAGCTGGTGCTCGATATCGATGCGCGCCTCTACGACGGTCGCTACGCCAACAACGGCTGGCTGCAAGAGTTGCCGGATCCGGTCACCAAGACATCGTGGGGCAATCCGCTTTCCATTTCGCCCGCCGATGCAGATCGGCTGCATCTCAAGAACGGCGACCTGGTAACCCTGGGCAAGGGCACGCCGCTGCCCATCCTGCGCCAGCCCGGGCAGGCCGACGGTGTTTTGCGCCTGACGCTTGGACATGGCCGCTGGCAGGGCAGTGTGGCCTCGGGTGTAGGCGCGCGCGCGTGGACCTTCGCGCCCGAGGCTGGCGCGCGCGTGGTAACCATCGCGGCGGTCGGCCCCACCGGCGGCCGTCAGGAGCTGGCCTTGTCGCAGGATCACGACACCAAGGACGGTCGCGACATCGCCCGCGTCTGGTCGCTGGCCGAATACGCGCGCAAACCCCAGCACGAGCTGGAACGGGAAGAGCTTCCATCCCTCTATGACAAACAGGAGCAAAAGGGTCCGCGTTGGGGCATGGCCATCGACCTTTCGTCCTGCGTGGGTTGTGGCGGCTGCGTGGTGGCCTGCCAGTCGGAGAACAACATCCCCGTGGTCGGCCCCGAGCAGGTTCGCAAGGGACGCGCCATGCACTGGATTCGCATCGACCGCTACTACGACGGTGAGGACAAAACCGGAGACGGGTCGCCCAATGTGGTTCACGAGCCTATGCTGTGCCAGCACTGCGACAACGCCCCCTGCGAAACCGTGTGCCCGGTACAAGCCACCAACCACGGCCCCGACGGTATCAACCAGATGGCCTACAACCGCTGCGTGGGCACCCGCTACTGCGCCAACAACTGCCCGTACAAGGTTCGCCGCTTCAATTTCCTCGATTTCACCAGCGAGACGCCCGAATCCATGCAGCTTGCCTACAATCCCGAGGTCACGGTCCGCCCACGCGGCGTGATGGAGAAGTGCACCTTCTGCGTGCAGCGCATTCGCAATGCCACCCAGGTGGCCAAGCGCGAGGGACGAGACTTGCGCGACAAGGATGTGGTCCCGGCGTGCGGCGCGGCCTGCCCAGCCAGCGCCATCGTGTTCGGCGACATCAGCGATCCCGAGAGCGCGGTGTCCAAGCTCTCGCGCAGCAACCGCGGCTTCCACGTGCTTGAAGAGCTCGGCACCAAGCCAGCCATCACTTACCTGGCCGCGCTCAAGAATCCATCTGCAAAGACAAGCGGTGGAGGTGGACGATGAAGTCCGCGGCCGCAGAGTTACCGGCAGCCCTGCAACCGATGGAGCTCATCGAGGGCCAGGTCACGCCCGGCTCTCTCGACGATCAGGTTTTGCAGTTTCCCGACCGACGGCCACCGCGCGCCTGGTACGTTGCCCTGGCGGTCACGCTCACGGCGCTCGGCATCGGCGGCTTCTGCATGGCCTGGACGCTTTACTACGGCATCGGCACGTGGGGCAACAACCGCCCGGTGGCGTGGGGCTTCGGCATCATCAACTTCGTGTTCTGGGTCGGTATCGGCCACGCGGGCACGCTGATCTCGGCCATCCTCTTTCTTGTTCCGCGCGCGCTGGCGCAACGCCATCGCCCGCTTCGCCGAGGCCATGACCATTTTCGCGGTCATGTGCGCAGGCATTTTCCCGGTCCTGCACACGGGCCGGCCGTGGTTCGCCTACTGGCTGTTCCCGTACCCCAACGAACGCGGCATCTGGGTGAACTTCCGCTCGCCTCTCGTGTGGGACGTGTTCGCGGTCAGCACCTATTTCTCGGTGTCGCTGGTCTTCTGGTACCTCGGCCTCGTGCCTGACTTCGCGTCCATGCGCGACCGCACGCCCGAAGGGCATCCGCAAGCGCATCTACACCGTGCTCAGCCTGGGCTGGCGAGGCGCGGCCTCGCACTGGGTCCACTACGACAAGGCCTATCTTTTGCTCGCGGGCCTGGCCACCGGCCTCGTCATCAGCGTGCACTCGGTCGTGTCGTTCGATTTCGCCGTGTCGCTGGTGCCGGGCTGGCACATGACCATCTTCCCGCCCTACTTCGTCGCGGGCGCCATCTTCGCCGGCTTTGCCATGGTGGTCATCGTGCTGACCGTGGTTCGCAAGACCATGAACCTTTCGAACCTCATCACCGACAACCACCTCGACACCATGAACAAGCTCATCTTGGCCATGTCGTGCATCATGGGCTACGCGTACTTCATGGAGGGCGGCACCGCCTGGTACAGCGCCAACCCGTACATCCAGCACACCTTCAAGAACTACGTGACCGGCTTCTACGGCTGGGCCGGCATCACCACCGTCACCTGCAACATCATCATCCCGCAGATTTTCTGGTTCCGCCGCATGCGCCGATCCATCCCGGTCATGATCTTCGTGGCCGTGGCCGTGACCCTGGGCATGTGGATGGAGCGTTTCGTGATCATCATCATTTCGCTCCACCAGGACTACCTGCCCTCGGCCTGGCACAAGTACATCCCGACCAAGATCGACTTCGGCATCCTGCTTGGCTCGTTCGGGTTGTTCTTCACGCTGGTGCTGCTGTTCGCCCGCGTGATGCCGGTCATCGCTACCAGCGAGATGAAGGCATTCTTGCCCGGCGCACAGGCGGGACACGGAGGCGACCATGAGTAACGCCGCTTCGTCCGGCACCTTTGCGGTTTTGGGCCTCTACACCGACGCTCAGAAAATCATCGACGCCGCGAAGCAGATTCGCCCGCGCAAGCTCGGCCGTCTCGAAGCCTACACGCCCTATCCGGTGCACGGGCTCGACAAGGCCGTCGGACTGCCGCCCTCGCCACTCGGCAAGCTGGTGATGGGCATGGGCCTCTTGGGCACGATCTTGGCGCTGCTCCTCGAATGGTGGACGAGCGCGGTGGACTATCCACTGGTGGTGGGCGGCAAGGCGCTCTTCTCGTGGCAGGCCTTTGTCCCGGTGATGTTCGAGGTCACGGTGCTCTTCGCGACCTTCACCGCCGGCCTGGCCATGTTGTTTGCCTTCAACAAGCTGCCTTTCTTCGGCCACCCGGTGCTGCATTCGAAGGCCATCAAGGGCATCACGCGCGACAAGCTCGCGCTCAGCATCGAAAGCGCTGGCGCCACCTTCGATGCCGAGGTCGCGCGACAGGCCCTGCTCGACAACGGCGCCGAGTCGGTCGAGATCGTGCCGATCCCGGCGTGGGATCGGCCGCTCAGCCTGGTCGGGCTTTTGCGCACCATCGCCGCCATCACCGCCGCCTGCCTGGTCGCTGGCGGGGGGCTTTACGCGGCGGAGAAGATGATTCCCGTCGTGCCGCCCATGATCCACATGCACAACCAACCCAAGCTGAACGCCTTCCGCTCGAGCACGTTCTTCGCCGACGGTCGCGGCATGCGTCCCGCGGTGGCGGGAACCGTTGCGCGAGGACACCTGCCGCCCGCTTTCGCCACCCCGGAAGAAGCCGGCACCATGCTCGGCAATCCATTACCGCTCACGCAACAAACGGCCGAGCGCGGGCGCAAGGTCTTCAATGACCACTGCGCGGTCTGCCACGGTACCGTGGGCGACGGCGTGGCGCTGCTTTCGCGCGCCTATGGCGGCAAGCCCGCCAACCTTCTTTCCAACGATATGCGCGCCCGGCCCGACGGCTACATCTACGGCGTGCTGATGCTGGGCAAGAACGCCATGCCCAGCTACGCCCCGGATCTGGACGAATCCGACCGCTGGGCAGCCGTTCACTACGTGCGCGTTTTGCAGCGGTCCCAGAACGCCAAGGACGAGGATCTGCGATGACTGCCAACCACGCCCCACGATCCCCGCTCGCACGCAACTTGCTGGTTGCGCTGACCATCCTCGGTGCGATTGGCGCCGTGTTGGTCCACACCAACGAGGGGCCGACGCGATTCTGGGCCAACTGGCTGGTGTGGACACTCTTCCTGCTCACCCTTGGTCTCGGCAACCTATTTCTGGTCGCCCTCGAACGCCTGGTGGGCGCGCACTGGAGCGTGCCCATGCGCCGCGTGCCCGAGCGAATCGCATCGCTGATTCCGCTGGCGATTCCCTTGTTGATCGTCGCCTTCTTCGGCGTGCCCGGTGCTCTTTCCCTGGACCCACAAAGAGGCCGCGAACAATCCAATACTGGTGGCTAAGGCACCCTGGCTGAACCTGCCCTTCTTCGCCATCCGGTTGGCGGCATGCTCGCTGGCCTGGCTGCTCTTCTATTCCTTCTTCGTGCGCGGTTCTTTGCGCCAGGACGCAAGCAAGGACGCTGCCTTCACCATCAAGGCACGCAAACTGGCGCCGCTCTTCATGGTGGTCTTCTTCTTTTCCGTGACCATCGTTGCGTTCGACTGGATTTCGGGCCTTGAACCCGAGTGGTACAGCGACATGTTCGGCGTGTACCTGTTCGCCGGTACGTTCCTATCCGGAATCGCCGCCATGGCGCTTGGCGTGCTCGGCCTTATTCGGCGCAAACGCTTGCCCGACGTCAAGCCCAAGCACTTCTACAACCTCGGCACACTTGGCCTGGCCTTTACGGTCTTCTACGCGTACATCGGCTTCGCGCAGTACATGCTGATCTGGTACGCCAATCTTCCCGAGGAAGTGGTCTGGTTCAAACATCGCATCGAGGGCGCCTGGTATCCGGTGGCCATGCTCTTGCCGATCTTCCATTTCATCGTTGCCGTTCTTCCTGCTGGTCGGCGCGGTCGGCAAGAAGAACCCGAAGATTCTGCGCATGGCCATGCTCTCGATCCTATTTGCACACTTCGTCGATCTGTACTGGCTGATCTTCCCAGCCCTCGGCTCGCAACCCTTGTTCGGTTGGCCCGAGCTGGTCATGGCCTGTTTCTTCCTTGGCCTCGGCTTCCTGCAGATCCGCCGCGCCATGGGCCGCGGTGCCGACATGCCCGTCGGGGATCCCCTGCTGGCCAAGGGACTGGAGTGGCAACTATGAGCGACACGGCGCGCCACACCCAGTTGGGGCGAGGAAGCGCAGGGGCTGGCCAGCCGCTACGCCATCGCCTCGGGCGTCGCCGTCACCTTCGTTCTCTTCGGCCTCATCGTCATTCCGGCCCTGCTGCGCGAGCGGCGGCCGCTCGCGGCGCCCCCTTCGGATCAGCCGGCCGCGGCCAGCCTGGGCTGGCTCGATCAAGCCGAGGTGCCGCCGAGCAAGGGCAAGGATCTGCCGCCCGTGGATCCGGCAACGGTCATGACCGCCAATCCCAAGTTGCTCGCGCGCGGCGAGGTGCTGTTCAAGCAGAACTGCACTTCGTGCCATGGCGACACGGGGCGAGGCGACGGTCCCGCGGTGGCCACGCTCAATCCCAAGCCGCGCAATTTCACCCAGCCTGAAAAGTGGGACGCGCGGCTATCGCATCACCGACATCTTCACCACCATCACGACCGGCGTGAAGGGCACGGGCATGGCGGCCTTCGATTTCATCGTTCCCGCCGATCGCATGGCGCTGGTGCACTACGTGCGCTCGCTGGGATCGTTCGATCACGGCGCAGAAGATCCGAAGGCCACCGAGGCGTTGGCCGAGCAATTCCGCTCCAAAGGCGTCCACATTCCCAACCGAATTCCCGTCAGCATGGCCATCAAGAAGATGGTGCAAGAGCGAGAAGCAGGTACCGGCGCTCAAGTTGCCGGCCGAGCGACGACAAGTCGCCAGCGGCGGAATTGTTGCGCGCGGTGATTGCGGATCCGACGCGTGTCGCACGGACCGTGGCGGCCACAAAAGATCGCTCCGATTCTCTGGCTGTGGCGCGCGCCTGGACCGCTGGCGCGCCGGCTAACGGCTTTGCACCAGCGCTGGCCGGCATGAGCATGTCCGAATGGCAGGAGATAAGCCGGGCCCTTCTAGGTGCCGAGGATGTGGCGCCGGTCCCTTCCGAGGAGCAGGCTAAACAACCATGAGAACCCTGCTTGCAACCTGTCTGTTTCTCACGCTGCCAGCGCGCCTGGCCTTGGCCGAAGCACCGGCCGAGCCCCCGCTCGACGTGGGCGTCGACGAGAAATTGGGCCAGACCGTGCCGCTCGACCTCATGCTTGTCGACGAGCAAGGCGAGCGCGTGTCCCTGCGCGGCCTGCTCGACAAGCCGACCCTGCTCACCCTCAACTACTTCCGCTGCTCGGGTCTGTGCACGCCGCTGCTCAATGGCGTGGCCGAGCTGCTCTCGCGCACCGACGAATCTCCAGGCAAGGATTTCCAGGTCCTGACCGTCAGCTTCGATCCGCGCGACAACGCCGAGCTGGCGGGCCTGAAGAAGGACAACTACCTCAAGCAACTCAAACCAGGATTTCCGCCCAGCGCCTGGCGCTTCCTGACCGGCGATCCGGTTTCCACCAAACGCCTGGCCGACTCAGTGGGCTTCCGCTTCGCCAAGCGCGGCGACGACTACGTCCACGCCGGCGCCGTCATGGTGCTCTCGCCGGCCGGCCAGGTCACGCGCTACCTCTACGGCGTCACCTTCCTGCCCTTCGACGTGAAGATGGCCGTGGCCGAGGCCGCGCAGGGCCGCACCGGCCCCACCATCGCCCGCTTCCTCAAGTTCTGCTACAGCTACGACCCGAGCGGGCGCAGGTACTTCCTGGACATCACCCGCGTCGCCGCCGCCTTCACCGTCATGCTCGCCGTGGGCTTCGGCATCGCCGTGGCGGCCCAGCGCAAGAAGCGCCCGAAGCCCGAAGAGCAGTCCGAAAAGGCGTCCGACAGCAGAGGAGTCTTCGTGAGTACCGCCGCCGCACCGACCGCAGCCGCTCCCGTCAGCGAGCCCAGCTTCTACGCCGGATCCTCGCGCCAGGGCGTCCTCTCGTGGCTTCTGACCACCGACCACAAGCGCATCGCGCTTCTCTATCTCGGCGCCATGCTGACCTTCTTCCTGGTGGGCATGACCATCGGCGTGTTCATGCGCCTCGAGCACCTGACCATGGGCCCGACCATCATGAAGCCCACCACCTACAACGCCCTGTTCACTCTGCACGGCGTGATCATGATCTTCCTGTTCGTGATTCCCGGGCTGCCCGCGGTGTTCGGCAATTTCTGTCTGCCCATCATGATCGGCGCCAAGGACGTGGCCTTCCCGCGCCTCAACCTTCTGTCTTGGTACCTGTTCATGGCGGGCGCCACCATCGCCATCACCTCGCTGTTCACGGGCGGCGGCCCGCCCGACACGGGCTGGTCGTTCTACGTGCCCTACAGCGTGACCACGGGAACCAACGTGACCATGGCCGTGCTCGGCGCCTTCGTGATCGGCTTCTCGTCCATCCTCACGGGCCTCAACTTCATCACCACCATCCACCGCATGCGCGCCAAGGGCATGAACTGGATGCGCATGCCGCTCTTCCCGTGGGCGCTGTATGCGACGGCCTGGGTGCAGGTGCTGGCCACGCCCATCCTGGGCATCACGCTCTTGCTCGTCATCCTTGAACGCGTGTTTCACCTGGGCATCTTCAATCCCGGCCATCGGCGGCGATCCGATCCTGTACCAGCACCTGTTCTGGACCTATTCGCACCCGGCGGTCTACATCATGATCATCCCGGCCATGGGCGCCATCTCGGAAATCATTCCGACCTTCGCCCACCGGACCATCTTCGGCTACAAGGCCATCGTGCTTTCCAGCATGGGCATCGCGGGCCTTGGCTCGCTGGTGTGGGCACACCACATGTTCACGAGCGGCATGAGCGAGGCCTCCATCATCATCTTCTCGCTGCTCACCTTCCTGGTGGCCATTCCCAGCGCCATCAAGATCTTCAACTGGGTGGCGACCCTGTACAAGGGTTCCATCGAGCTGAAAGCGCCCGATGCTCTTTGCCCTGGGCTTCATCTTTCTCTTCAGCATCGGCGGCCTGACCGGCCTGTTCCAGGGCGCGCTGGCCGTCAACATGCACATCCACGACACCTACTTCATCGTGGGCCACTTCCACTACGTGATGTTCGGCGGCACCGGTTTCGCGTTCTTCGCGGCCCTGCACTACTGGTATCCCAAGATGTTCGGCCGCATGTACAAAGAGCGCACCGCCGTGGTGGCCTGGGTGCACATCTTCGTCGGCTTCAACATGCTGTACTTCACCATGCTGGTGCTGGGCATGCAGGGCATGCCCCGGCGCTACTACGATCACCTGCCCGGCTTTCACCTCGGCCACCTGGTCGCCACCGTGGGTTCGTGGATCATGGTGGCCGGTCTGTTGTTGATGATCATGCAACCTCGTGCGCGGGCTCTTCCGCAAGGTGGAGATCCCGGCCAACCCGTGGGGTGGCGTGACCCTGGAATGGACGGTCCCCTCGCCGCCGCCGGTCGAGAACTTCGACGTCCTGCCTGTCATCACCGAGGCGCCTTACTCATTCAACCCCACGTCCAAGGAGCAAGCGCCATGAGCGCATCCGTGGAACAGCACGACGCCGAGCATCCGACCGCCGAGCACCACGCGGCCGAGCATCGCGACTACATCGGCGCGAAGCTGGGCATGTGGATCTTCATCTTCACCGAGCTGATCCTTTTCGGCGGTCTCTTCGTCGCGTACGGCATGTACCGCTCGATGCACGCCCACGAATTTCACAAGGCCGCCGGCGAGCTGAACGTGGTCCTGGGCGTGATCAACACCATCGTGCTGCTCACCAGCAGCTTGACCATGGTGCTGTCCATCGTCGCCATCCGCCTCAAGCGCAAAGCCCAGTCCATGATTTTCCTCGCGTCGACCATGGTGCTTGGCTGCGTCTTCCTGGTGAACAAGTTCTTCGAGTGGAAGGCCAAGATCCACCACGGCCTCTATCCAGGCTCGGAACACCTGATGACGCGCCCGCCAGGCGAGCGCCTGTTTTTCGGCCTGTACTACGGCATGACCGGCCTGCACGGCCTGCACGTCACCGTCGGCATCGTGGTCATGACGATCATGCTCGTGCTCCTTCGCCGCGACAAAATCCGCCACGACGATTTCATCAAGCTGGAGAATGCCGGCCTGTACTGGCACCTCGTCGACGTCATCTGGATCTTTCTTTTGCCGCTCTTTTACCTGGCGGCCTAGCCCATGATGAGCAATCGAACATGAATAGCAGCACGCAACACGAAGCCGACCACCCACACATTGTCGGCTACGGAACCTTCATCAAGGTGTGGCTCGCGCTGGTCGCCTTGACCGCGGTGCTGGTTGGGCTAAGCGTCGCCGGCACCCCCAACTTGGCGCTGCTCGGCCTTCTCGTCATCACGCCCACCAAGGCCAGCTTGGTCTTCTTCTACTTCATGCACCTCAAGTACGAGAGCACCGCTCTCAAATACATGGTCGCCATCGCGATTGCCGTGTTGGTAATCTTCATCGGCCTGACCTTCACCGATTACCTGTTCAGGTAGACAACGATGTTTGGCGGTGCTTCAACAGTCTCGGACAAGGTCGACGCGGTCTTTCTCTACATTTCCGCGCTCACCATCGCGTTCCTGGTCTTCATCACCTTCCTGATGATCTACTTCGTCGTGCGCTACCGGCGCTCCCGCGGCGCCAAGGCCCAGGACATTCACGGCCACACCGTGCTGGAATTGCTGTGGACCGGCATCCCGCTGGTGCTGTTTCTGAGCATGTTCTATTACGGCTGGACCAACTACCGCTATCTGCGCGAGGTTCCGCGCGACGCCATGGCCATCAAGGTGACCGCCCGGCAATGGGCATGGTCGTTCACCTACCCCAATGGCCGTCAGACCACCGAGCTGTACGTCGCCATTGGCCGCCCCATTCGGCTCGATCTCAAAGTCGCTCGACGTCCTGCACGGCTTCTACGTACCGGCATTCAGAATCAAATCCGACGTAGTGCCGGGTAGAGACAACTACACTTGGTTCCAGGCCACCCAACTCGGCGACTTCGATATCGAGTGCACGGTCATGTGCGGGGTCAACCACTCGTACATGCTGTCCAAGGTGCACGTGATTCCCGAGGCTGCCTTTTCGACCTGGTATTTCGGCGATTCGGCCGATCCGCCGGTGCCTGCGCTGGCCGCGGGCGACGCCCCGCCCGATCCGGCGCGCGGCGAGCGCGCCTTCAAGCTCAAGGGTTGCGTGTCCTGTCACACCACCGATGGCTCCAAACTGGTGGGGCCAACCTGGAAGGGCCTGTGGGGCAGCCAAGTAGCCATTCTGACCGACGGTAAGGAAACCACGGTGACCGCCAACGACGACTATATCCAACGCTCGATCCGACATCCCCCGAAAGAGGTGGTGAAGGGATTCGCGCCGCAAATGCCCAAGGCCGACCTGAAGGATCAGGACGTGGCCGACCTGGTCGCCTTCATCAAGTCGCTTCGGTGACGGAGCCGTGATGTCGTGAACCGCCGCGATTTCGCCCAGCTGTTCAAGTTTCCGATCTCGATTATGTCGACGGTTTCGGCCGCGACCGGCTATCTGGCCTTTACCCACGCCATGAGCTGGCGACTGCTTCCCGTTGCGGGTGCGGTCTTGATTCTCGCCTTCGCCGCCTGCGCCCTCAACGAAGCCCAGGAACACAAACTGGATGCCCTGATGGAGCGCACAAAACGACGTCCGATTCCATCGGGCAAGATTTCGCCGGCCGGCGCCGCGATCTTGGCCCTTGTGCTGGCCGCCGCCGCGCTCGCCTCGCTTTGGCTCATGGGTGGCATGGTGGCAGCCGGGCTCGGCGCCCTGGCCGTGCTCTGGTACAACGGCCTTTACACCTATCTCAAACGCAAGACCTCGCTGGCTTCCGTCATTGGCTCCGTCATCGGCGCCATCCCGCCAGCCATCGGCTGGGTTTGCGCGGGTGGCGTGCTCGACGGTCCCATTCTCTCGCTTTCGTTCTTTCTGTTGATGTGGCAAGTACCGCATTTCTGGCTGCTGGCATTGCGCATCAGCGGCGACTACGAGCAAGCCCAGTTCCCCACCTTCGTGCGCGCCATGGGCACCGATTCCCTGTCGCGCATCACATTCATGTGGACCGCGGCCACCGCGGCGTCGGCGCTGCTTCTGCCCATCTTCGGCCTTTCAAGCTCGCCCTTCCTCGGTCTCGGCCTGGCCTTGGCTGGCGCCTGGCTGACCATCGTTGCATGGCGCTCGCTACGCGCCCCTAGCAAGCAGGGTTTTCGCCAAGCCTTCCACGCCATCAACTACTACGCCGTGATGGTCATGGGAGCCGTGATCCTCGACGCCGTGCTTGGACACTGAGCGAAGACGGTGGCTTCGCCGCGCCCGTCGCCGAGGCGCCCAAACTCTGGCCCGCACGACCGCCGCCCTCGCAATCTGGTGCGCACCCGAGTTCGACAAGCGCCCTGGGCAAGTCACGCGGCTACTGCGGCGCCTTCATGCTCACGGGCTGGTGGCGAAGATCCCGCACTCGCATCGCTGGCGAGTGTCGCTGGCAGAGCGCCGTACCATGACCACCGCAATCAAACTCCGAGAGGTCGCCTATCCCAACCTCTTTGCCGCTGCAGCCCGAATAGCGGCAACATCTTCGCGAAAAACGAAGAACCTACGAAGGAAGAATTTGTGCTCGGGCGGGCGCGCGTCTGCACCTCGGCCAGCTCCTGACCGAGCCTCGCCCGCGGCGCGCACGCGGTCCGCGCCCCAAACCGAGGGCGCCTAGGTGCCAACGCCGCAGGGACAGCAGTAGGTTTCCGTGTAGGGATTGGCGATCATCGGCTGGTAGAGCACCCTGCAGCCGAGCGATAGGTCAGGCGCCGGTATGGTTGGGGGGCCAGACGGCCGTGGCTCGCCTGTGCAACTCAAGGGGTATTCGGATGCCGAACAGCTATACTTACAGGAGGCATTGGCCACCGGGTTCCCATCCGGATCCAGGATCGTCCCGTCCGGCCTCACCACGTCACCCGGCGGAACCGGGCAGACGTTGGAGTTCACGGAGGCCCAGCACCCGACGGTGCCGGCATCGACGCTCGCGCTGAAGCTCGCGGGCCAGGTGCACGCTCCGCCATCGACAGCGGCGAAGGCGTCCGGGGCCGCGGCGTCCGCGGGGGCGCTGTCGACAGCGGCGTCCGTGGCGCCCGACCCTGCGCCGGGACCAACGCCAGCGGCGCACGTACCATGATCGCAAAAGACGACGTACCGTGGGCAAGGCGGAGTCTTTGCGGGGCAGCCCGCGCCGAAGTACGCGTCGCAAACGTCCGCGGCCCCCTTCGCGACAGCGGAGAGGTCGGCGGTCCTGACCGGGTTTCCGCACGCGGCGAAGCAGCTCAACGATCGATTGAACAGGTCGGAACAGTCCGCATCGACCAGGCAAGCCAGCGAGGATGTGCTGTGTACGAACGATGCAAACTGCGCACGCGCCGCCGCCGCGAGCTCGTCGCACGTGGCCGCAGCCGGGGCTTCTGCGGCGTCGACCGGAACAGTGTTCGTGTCCACGGCGGCCGCGACCTCCGGCGCCGCCGCTTCCAGCGCGGCACCACCTGCGCCGCCGGCGCCGTCGGACCTGACCGCGCCGCCCAGGCCGGCAGAAGCGGAGTCGATTCCGCCGTTCCCGACCCCGCCGCCACATGCCGCGAGGGCGAGCGACATCGCCCCAAACCACAACACGAGTGCCCGAACGATTCGCTTCATCATGACGCTCTTCATGAGAAATCTCCTGCCTGGCCAACTCACCAATTACCGACTTTGGACCAATCCCTCACAGAATGAAACCGCGACAGTAGCCTGGCTCACACTCACCTCCAGGCACGGAGAGAACCCCCAATCTTCTCTCGCGTTCCCAAGCCACGTCATCACGGAGGGCGCCAGGGTGGTGTCTTCGTCGGAAGCCGACACGGATTTCACGGTCTGGCCGGCCGCTGGGACCTCGCGCCTGCTGTGGGGACTCGACCTCACCCTGGTTTGGCTCTTGGGTTTCATTCCGGTGTGGCTCCTCGGTGTGGTCGACTACCGAGCATCCTCGTCAATTCCTTACCACTTGAAAAATATCCAAGCTGCGGCATATTTACCACATGATCAAAAACGTGCTGCAGCGGGTGTTTCCACTGCTGGTGCTGGGCGGGGCTGGGGCTGGGCTGTGGTGGATGTCGCGCGACCCCGTGCCCGAGGCGAGGGCGCGCCTGCAAGGCGTTGTCGAGATGGACGAGACGGTCCTTAGCTTTGAAGTGGCCGGGCGGATTGCGGGGATCGCGGTCAAGAAGGGCGACCGAGTGAAGGCCGGGCAGAAGATCGCGTGGCTGGATGACACCCTGGCGCGGGAAACGACGGCGGCACGGACGGAGGAAGCCCGCGCGGCGGAGCAGCAGCTGCGCCTGGTGAGCCTGGGGGCGCGTCCGGCTGAGGTGCGCGCCTTAGGGGCACGCATCCAGAGCGCACGGACGTCCGAGGCGCTCCTCGAGAAGAACACCAAGCGGCAGCGCGCCCTGCTCGATGGCAATGCTGTGCCCGCGGCCAGCTTCGACGAGGTGAAGGCCCAGTGGGAGCGCACCGTGGCCGAGCGCGAGGCGCTGGAGTTCAACCTGCGCAACCTCCAGGATGGCGCGCGGGCGCCCGAGATTGCGGTTGCTCGGGCTCGGGCCGCGGCGGCGACCAAGGCGGCGGAGTTGGAGGCGACCCGGCTGGCCAAGCACGCGATCGCGGCTCCGCGTGACGGCGAGATCGTCGAGCTACCGGTGGAACTGGGCGAGGTGGTCGGGCCAGGCGCGCAAGTCGCCACCCTGGCCGCAACCCGCGCCCCCTGTGTCGATGTTTTCGTACCGCAGGCGCGGATGGGCGGCATTCACCTCGGAACGACAGCGGCCGTGCGCATCGATGCACTCGACGTCTCGCTGCCCGGGCAGGTCAGCGAGATCGGTCGCCGCACCGAATTCACGCCACGCTACCTGTTCAGCGAGGCCGAGCGCAGCACCTTCGTGGTGCGTGTGCGCGTGACGGTGGCCGATCCCGACGAGAAGCTGGTGGTCGGCGTCCCAGCCTTCGTCGAGCTGGAGCGCGCAGCACGATGACCAACGCCGACGACATCGTCGTCACCAGCGGTCTTGCGCGCCGCTTTGGCCAGGTGTGGGCCGTGCGCGACGTTTCTTTGCGCGTGCACCGTGGCGAGATCTTCGGTGTTCTGGGACCGAACGGCGCAGGCAAGTCCACCACCATTCGCATGCTGTGCGGAATCCTCGATCCGACGGGCGGCGCGGGCAAAGTGGCTGGCTACGACATCGGCAAGGAGGCCGAGAAGATCAAGGCCGCCATCGGCTACATGACCCAGCGGTTCAGCCTGTACGAGGATCTCACGGTTCACGAAAATCTGGATTTCTACGCGGGGATCTACGGCCTCGGCCGGCGGCGGCGGCGTGCGCGGGTGGCGGAGGCCCTTGACCAGTCCGGGCTGGTGACTCGCCAGCACCAGCTGGCTGGCTCGCTCAGCGGCGGATGGAAACAGCGGGTGGCTCTGGCCAGCGCCACGATTCACCAGCCTCCACTGCTTTTTCTCGACGAGCCGACCGCCGGCGTGGATCCCGTAAGCCGGCGCCAGTTCTGGGAGCGCATCCACCAGCTTGCCGTCGAAGGAACCACCGTCGTCCTGACCACCCACTACATGGACGAGGCCGAGCGCTGTCATCGCCTGGCCTTCATCTTCGATGGGTCCATTCTCGACACCGGCACGCCCAGCGAGATCGTGACCCGGCGCTCGCTGGTGGCGACCGAGCTGGTCGTGGACAACGCCGTGGCCGCCGCCGAGCGGCTGCGGCGCGAACCCGATCTCGACGAGGTGGCCCACTATGGTCACGTCCTGCGCGTGGTGTTTCGCGGCCAGGGCGAGGCAGTGGAACGCTGCCGGCGCATTCTCGCGGCCGAGGGCATTGCGGTGGAAACCGCGCGGGCGTCGCGCGCCACCGTCGAAGATGCTTTTGTCAGCATGGTACGTGAACACGACCGCCGGGAGGCAAAGTCCTGATGCGTGTCCTCGCCATTGCCAAGAAGGAATTGCTGCAACTCCAGCGCGATCGATTGACGTTGGCCATGACGGTGGTGTTGCCGCTGGTGCAACTCCTGATCCTTGGCTTCGCCATCAACACCGACGTGCGCAACGCACCTCTCGTCGTGCTCGATCAGGATCGCTCGTCGGCCTCGCGCGATCTGGCCCGCCGGCTGGAGATCACGGGATTCTATCGCATGGTGGGCGAGGCGCGCGGCTACGACGAGATCGAGCGGGCTCTGCGCTCGGGCCGGGCCAGGGTCGCCTTGGTGGTGCCGCCGCACTATGCCGCCGACCTGCGCGCCGGCCGGACGGCCAAGGCCCAGCTGATCGTCGACGGCAGCGATCCGCAGACCGTGGCCAGTGCCAGCAACACGGCGGCCTTTCTGGTGCAAGCGCGCGCGGCCGAGTTGCTGGTGCAGCGACTTGGTAGCAATCGCACGCAATCGCCCATCCAGCTCGACCAGGCCATTTGGTACAATCCAGAGCTGCGCACGGCCGTGTTCATCGTTCCGGGTCTCATCGGCGTGCTTCTGACCATGACCATGGTGATGTTAACCAGCGTCGCCATGGCCCGCGAGCGCGAGCGCGGTACCCTCGAGCAGCTCATCGTCTCGCCAGTGACCCGCCTGGAGCTTGTGGCTGGCAAGATCCTGCCGTACATCGCGGCCGGCTACGTCCAGATGACGTTGATCCTGCTGGCAGGACGCTGGGTGTTTCACGTGCCCTTCGTCGGGTCGCTGGCCTTGCTCTACGCGGTGGCCTCGCTGTTCATCACGGCCAACCTGGCCGTGGGTCTCATCATCTCGACGGTGGCGAAGACACAGCAGCAGGCCATGCAGATGTCGTTCTTCTTCCTGCTGCCCAATGTCCTGCTCTCGGGCTTCATGTTTCCCTTCGACGCCATGCCGGCCTTCGCCAGGGCCATCTCGAATTGCCTGCCCCTGACCCATTTCCTAGCCATGGTCCGCGGCATCACGCTCAAGGCGGCGACGCTGCCGGATCTCCGCGGCGAGCTGGTGTGGCTGTCCGGCATCCTGATCTTCCTGGTGACCATGGGTGCCCTGCGCATGAGCAAGAAACTGGATGGATAGCGAAAGGGATCGCGATGGCACGACCCAAAGGTGATATCGAGCAGCGCTTGCTCGCGAAGGCGCGCCGGTGCTTCCTGGCGCGTGGTTTCGGCGGAACCTCGCTTCGCCAAGTCGCGCGCGAGGCCGGGACCAGCGTGGGAATGATTCACTACTACTACCGGAGCAAGGAGGAGCTGTTCCAGTCCGTGGTCGAGACCACCTACGAGCGCACCCTTGCAGATCTGGAAAAGGCGCTGGCGCCCAATGCTGCCTTTGGCGAACGGGTCGCGCGGCTTTACACCAAGCTCGGCAGCCTCAGTGACGAGGAGCGAGAGACCGTACGCATGGTCGTGCGCGAGGCCATGACTTCTCCAAACGTGCTGCAGGCGCTGCTGGAGCGATCCCTGCGCGGACACATTCCCTTGCTGCTGCGTCTGGTGACGGATGGGCAGCGCGAGGGAAAAGTTCGCCGCGACCTGAGCCCACCCTTGGTCATGGCCTGCATTATGGGGCTGGGCGTGGTGCCGACTTTCGTGCGGCGGGCCGGCACACAATACATTGGCCCGAGCCTAGCGAAGAGCAAGCTTCCCGCGCCCCTCAAGGCCATGGCCAAGGCCGCGGTGGACGCTCTGCCCAGCGAAGCCGACATGACAACACTCCTTGGCCAGATAGCGCTGGCCGCTGTGCGGCCGCTCGGGGCTTGAGGCGTGCGGGAGCCTGACCATCGGCAGTACTGGGTTCAATCCTTGCAAAGGCCCGATCCCCCGTAAGCGCGCAACAACTTGTATCCCGAGCGATCCGTGGCTTCCGCCAGACCGATTCCACCACCCGTCGGCCCGGCGTGATCAGCGGCCCGGTCCCTTGCCTACGGAAACATGGCCGGTATCTCTTGCCCGCTGCTATCCACGACGGCCAGGCGGTTGCCGAGGTCTTTCAGCGTGCCGACGAGATCCCCACCCTGCCATTGATTGAAATCGAACGGGAAGGCGCTTGGCCGATAGACGAGGATCTGCCCGGCCGCGAGGGCGACGACGAGGGGTGGTGGGCCATACCCAGAATTGGTGTAGCCGCCACTCGTGATCTTGACGAGCGCGGCGCCGCTCGGCGCAAGCTTGCAGAAGTTGGTTCGGTAGACGCCAGAGCCCCATCCGCGTGAGTAGTAGAACGCGCCGTTCGTGGCCACGCCGGAGGCGATCGGCCCGAACATGGTGCAATCGTCCTCAGGGATGGTCAGCACGCACTCCCGATAGATGAAGGAGCACTCCGTCGTCGGCGGGCCGCCATCGTAGTATTGCTTGGCATTGAAGAGCTGCGCGTGCATTTCCTCCCACAGACCGGGCACGGTCTCTTCTTCGGCTTGGATCGCGGAGCTGGAAGCAAGACCGGCGTAGGCAGCGTAGGCTGCTGCCGCTTGCGTGGAATCGATGCGGGTCTGCGGGCAACCTCCGTCGACGGCAGTGCCGCCGGTGGTTCCGCCGGAGCCCACTGCGCCGCCGGCGCCCGTCGTGCCGCCCGTGGCAGGGGGCAGAGGCGGACAGGGTGGAATAACGGTTCGGCCGGTGGCGATGATCGGCCGCGGGTCGCGGGGCAGGAGGAATGCGCGCCAGATGGAGTGCGTGCCGTCGCAAGCTTGGCAGGAGCCGTTGATTGTGTACGCAAGCTCGATGTGGTCGGCACAACCTCGGACGCTGTCGATCTGGATCGAGTCCAGACAGTTTGCCACATCGAGCACGACGAGCTCCTCGTCGTCGGCAAGCACGTCCCAGCCCATGCATTGGAGTGGAATCGCGCCCCAGGCGCCGATGCAGGCCTCGCTACGGGCGACCACGACGCCCACGTCGTTGCCGGCGCAGGCCGCAGGTTCGGACGACGGCGGGCAGGACGCCGCCAGCGGCGTGGGCAGCCAAGCGACCGACAGCGACGAGCACTCCGCCGCGCTGTCGGAACGAAGGTCGGGGCTGGCCGCGAGATCTGTGCTGCTTGCGACCTTGTCCGGTGCCAGCCATGCATCCTGGACAGGCGCGTCGTTCGCGCCTGCGCCGCCCGTGAATGCGACATCCGCCGCAGCGTCGATGGCGCCTGTCGGCAGGGCAGTCTTCCCGCACGAGAGGCAAACCATCACAAGCAAGAACCGGCCGCGCATGGGTTCATGCTACTCCCAACCAGATCGCGGGGCTCCCGCACGGCCCCGTCCATGCCCTGGCAACTGTGATCTCTGCCACAGGAGTGGTCGTGTGCGGAGTCAACCACAATCTAGTGGCAACGGCGGGGACTGGGTGGCTGCCGACCTTTCTCAGCCGTTATTGGGTAGAGCCTCTGGGCTGCTGATAATAACCTGCTTCTGAAGTCTGATCACCTTGTAAGTGTTGCCCTCAATCAGCCTTCGCTGAAGCATGCTGTTTCCTTTGACACAGATCGAATAGGGGACCTCTCCATCCTCAGTGATTGTCGTTTCGTTCAGCGTATATCCATTGGTCTGCGTCGCGCGCGTGGTTGTTGTCGCCTGGCACACGCAGTTCCCGTCTGTGAGGCTACAAGTCGCATCTGTTCCGGGTTGATTGCTCAGATTTGTTTGGATTTGTTGACAAACACTCGTGTCCAAAGATGCGCCACCAGCGAGAGCAGACGCGCAGGCTGGCGGGAATGATGCAGTTGAGGCGATTGCGAATTCATCCGCATACGTGACGACGGGGTCGCTGTAGTCCTTGACGAGGTAGGAAACGGATCCTCCTCCAGACAAGTTGGCGCCACGCAAGGTATTGGTGCATGACGGCTCTTGCGCGGCATTTCCCATATCGAGGGCCGACGTTAGATCGCCATCCACACACACGCTGAAGAGATTCCAGTCCCCAGTGGGATTACCACCGCATGCCACAAACTCTTCGTTGCACGCCGTCGCCTGAATCAGGCCTACATGATAGTCACCACAGCCAGGTGCCATCAGCATGAATGGGACAGCCAAACTAAGCTTGCTGCAATGCATCGTTTGGCTCATAACTGCGTATGTTGCCAGGAAAGGTGGTGCGTGGATAGGCAAAAGAACGCCATTTCCCCTTCACCGAATGCCAACCACATACCAGTGTCCGCCATCAACGACTACGCCGTGATTGTCATGGGCGCCGTGATCCTCGACGCCGTATTGGGACACTGAGCGTCTTCCGTTTTCGACACGAGGCCCTTATCGCTGATCACGATCATGCCGAAGAGGGGATGTAGGGTTTGGGTCGAAAGGGGGGCAATCATGGAAATCAGGAAGGCGACTTCCGTAGGCGCGGCTGGCGTCGCGACGAGCAGGCCTCCGCATGACACGGTAGTGCGGCGAAGGCCGGCCGATAGTGTGAGTACCCTCGATGTCCATCGGGCCGCGGACGTAGCGCGAGGCACACAAGCAAGGGTGGGTGAGCTACGTACCATTCGCCTTGTACACATCGAGGACGCGATCCATTCAGGCAACTACCAGCCCAGTGCGAGCCAGGTGGCCAACCGGATGCTGGACGCGGCCGAGATTGATTCCCACATGCAAGCTATCCTAGGTGGCTAAGTCACTCACTCAATAGTCGTCGCAGCCCGTCTCCGCTTTGCTTGACGATGCCGTACACCGTGGAGAGCCCTAGACCGGTCCCTTTGCCCTTCTCGTTGGTGGTGAAGAACGGCTCGAAGATGCGCGCTTGTGTCTTCTTGTCCATGCCATAGCCGGTGTCACTGACCGCAAATTGGACGTAGTGCCCAGGCTTCACGGACACGTGGCGTGCAGTGTATGTGTCATCGATCTCCACGTTGCGGGTTTCGATGGTCAGCTTGCCTCCTCGCGGCCACGAAGTAACAGAAGCCATCTTGACCCGTCTTCGCGGTCTGGAGCCAGGCAGCGTGCGAGAGCCACTGTTGGTTCTCGGCTCCTGACGCCGCCCTGCGTCGACCATAACCCGCCAGATGGCAACGTAGGGGCTGACGGCGGCACGGGCTGCCTTGGCTCTCCCACATGCTCCTCGATCATGGACATCTCGACGGCCGCAGTCACCGGTCGAATGGTCCTTCCCAAGCCCTGTAGCTCGCCAACCTTCCGATGCCCAGCGACATTCGTGACTGATTTCACAAATCTCTTGCATCATACATGACTCTTTTTGTAACATTACCTTTGAGGTCATATTAAGGCATGATTCGAATCGCTCGCCAGACGGACTACGCCGCCCGACTGCTGCTTCACCTGGTCAGCCTGGGCGAAGACGCGTCCGCCTCGATCGCGGAGATCTCCCAGCAGCGGCTCTTGCCTGTGCCTTTCGTTCGTCGCATGGTGGCGAGGCTGGTGGCGGCCGGCATCCTGAAGACCACCCGTGGCGCAAAGGGCGGCCTCAAGCTCGGTCGACCCGCGGCGCAGATCTCGCTGGGCGATCTGGTGCAGGCCATGGAAGGGCCCATCGCGCTCAACGACTGCGTGCACTTGCCCGATGCCTGCCCCTTCATGCGCGATTGTCCGGTGCAGAAGGCGTGGGTCAGCGTATCGGCTGCGCTTGCCCAGCACCTCGCGTCCATTCGTTTCGATGCGCTGGTGACCGCGACCGACGGACATGCCGCGGCTCACGTCGCGCTCAAAATCAATTCCGCGCACCGCTCGACCAAGCGCCGTTCACACCGATGATTTGGGAGGAATGCCATGGACGTCCTAACGCTCTCACGGATGCAATTCGCAGTAGCCACCTACTTCCACTTTCTGTTCGTGCCGCTTACGCTCGGGTTGTCGTTCCTGGTCGCGATCATGGAAACCTTGTTCGTGCGCACCGGGGACGAGGACTACCGCCGCCTGACGAAGTTCTGGGGCAAGCTGTTCCTCATCAATTTCGCCGTCGGTGTCGTCACTGGCATCACGCTCGAGTTCCAATTCGGCACCAACTGGTCGCGCTACTCGGCCTACGTCGGTGACATCTTTGGCTCGCTGCTCGCGGTCGAAGCCACGGTGGCTTTCTTTCTGGAGTCGACCTTCATCGCGGTGTGGTTCTTCGGCTGGAAGAAGCTGTCGCCCAAGATGCACCTCACCTCGATTTGGTTGGTGGCCATCGCCTCCAATGTCTCGGCGTTCTGGATCCTGGTCGCGAACGCCTGGATGCAGCACCCGGTGGGCTTTGCGATTCGCAACGGCCGCGCGGAGCTGACCGACTTCTTCGCGGTGATCACCCAGCGATTTGCGCTTCTCGAGTTCGTGCACACGCTTGGTGGCGCCTACATTCTGGCCGGCTTCTTCGTGCTCGGCATCTCGGCCTGGCACCTTGCACGTAAACGCCAGGTAGGCCTGTTCAAGAAGTCCTTCAGGGTGGCCGCCGTGTGGACCCTGGTATTCGCGGTTTTCGAAATCGCCCAAGGACACATGAACGCCGAGATCCTTCATGGCGCGCAACCGACCAAGCTGGCCGCGATCGAATCCCACTGGGAGACCCAAAGCAATGCGCCCCTGTACCTGCTCTCGTGGCCCGACAGCGACAACCAGCGCAACAGCGTGCAGGCGCTCGGCGTGCCGAGTCTGCTGAGCCTTCTCGCTGGCTACTCGCCTTCGACAGAAGTGAAGGGACTGCAGGAATGGCCGGCGGAGCAGCGCCCGCCCGTGCTGCCCATCTTTCTTTCCTTTCGTGCCATGGTCGGACTCGGGTTTGCATTTCTCCTGATCGGCGTCTGGACCTTCCGTGCCCGGCAAACCATCGAGACCAAGACGCGCTTGCTGCGCATCCTGCCCTGGTTGATTCCGGTGCCCTATTTGGCCAACCAGCTCGGTTGGACTATCGCCGAGCTCGGGCGCCAGCCCTGGATCGTATACGGCATGATGCGCACCTCGGATGCGGTCTCGCCGCTGGCAGTCTCGCAGGTCGGGATCTCGCTGGTCGCTTTCATTCTCGTGTATTCGCTGCTCGGCGTGGTGGACTTCTACCTGCTGTGGAAATTCGCCCGACTTGGCGTGGTCGAGGAAGCCGCCGTGCCGGCCGGCGCTCAGGCCTCGCAACCCGAATCCTTGTCGGCCACCGCCTACTAGACCACGGAGGACATGCAATGATCGAAACAGTCTGGTTCGCAATTTGGGGCGTGGCGTGGGCTGTCTATTTCATGCTCGACGGATTTGACCTGGGCATCGGCAGCTTGTTGCCCTTCTTGGGCAAGAGCGAAGCCGACAAGCGCGTGATGATCAACGCCATGGGTCCATTTTGGGACGGCAACGAGGTGTGGTTGATCACGGCGGGCGGAGTGACCTTCGCGGCTTTTCCGAGCACCTACGCCGTGATGTTCTCCAGCCTCTACACGCCGCTCATGCTGCTTCTGTTCGCGCTCATCCTGCGCGGTGTGGCCTTCGAGTTCCGCGGCAAGGTGGCGTCGGTGGCGTGGGTGAAGCTATGGGACGCCTGCCTGGTGATTGGCTCGTTCGTGCCTGCGCTTCTGCTCGGCGTGGCCTTCGCCAACATCTTCGCCGGCATTCCCATCGATCGGCAGGGCATCTTCCAGGGCAACCTGCTCACCCTTCTCAACCCCTACGGCCTCGCCGGTGGCGTGCTGTTCGTTCTCCTGTTCGCGGTCCACGGCGCCATCTGGTTGGCCACGCGATCCGAGGGCGATTTGCAGGCCCGCGCCGTGAAGACCGCCAAGGTCCTCTACATTCCAGCCGCGGCCATGGCGGTGGTTTTCCTGGCCATGACCTGGTTCTGGACGCGACTTTGGCAAAACCTGCTGGCTGCCCCGTACTTGTTGGTGCTGCCGCTGCTTGCCGTGTTGGGGCTTCTTGGCGTGCGCTTGTTCCTGGCCAAAGGTGCGTACTGGAAAGCCTGGTTCTCGTCGGCCTTGCTGATCGTGGGTGCGGTTCTGTTCGGCGTGGCGGGACTCTTCCCGAACCTCTTGCCGTCGAGCTTGGATCCGGCGGCCTCAATGACGGCTTTCAATTCGTCGTCCAGTCACCTCACGCTGTGGATCATGTTCGGCGTGGTGGTTTGCTTCCTGCCGGTGGTCATCGGGTACCAGATCTGGGTACACACCAAGTTCCGCGACACCATCACCGCCGGCAGCATCCACGAAGGCCCGGCCTACTGAGCGAATCGCGGTGACTACTTCGGAGGTACCTGGTTGACGCGGGGATGGGCGCCGGTGTGTCGCTCGACCTCCCGCGCCCAGGTAGTACCAGAGTACTTGTTGACCATCTCCTCGGCCTCTGCCCGGGCCTCGGAGACTTTCCCCTGCCGAGCGAGCGACTTGACAACCATAGCCGCCATCTCGGGCGCGTCCGGACTGTCGGGGAAACGGCGCAGCCCCTCGCGGGCCAGGTCGTACGAAAGCTGATACTCGTCAGTGTCCTGCGCCTTGCGCAGGCGATCCATCAGGTCAGATTCGCTGAGCAGCTTCGGCTTGGCGGTGGCTTGCTTCCTCGGGACAGGCTGGGCAGTCAAGGGAACCGAGGCATCCACGGCCGGCGGGCGAGGCATGGCTAGCTTCGGGACTGGCACGGACGCCTCGGGCTTCTTGGGCTCTTCAGCCACAGGTGGCTCTGTCGCCTTGGGCCGCGAGGTAGACACCTTCACGCCCACGGCCACCCCGACCACCACCAGCGCGCCGAGGAGAATTCCGATCTTGGGAGCCGTGCGCATGACGTTCTACGGCCGTCTCACTTGCACGCCAGATCGGCGGGATGAGCAGTGAAGAGATTCTGCATCGCCGTCTTCATGGCAGGCCACTGGGTCTGATCTCCACTGGTGGGGGGAGGGTTATCGGCGTTGGCGTACTGCCAGGCCCAACCACCTTGGTAGCCGTTGTTGTAGAGCGTCGTGTAGAGATCTGCGCCCTTGATCGTCGAGTTGGACGGGCCCGGGCTATCGATGTCCCAGAACTCGCCAATCATGATCGGCTTGTCGAGGGCCCAGTGCGAGGCGGGATAAACGAACGGCGATACGCTATTCGCTCCTCCGACGGTGCCCCAGTTGTCGTAGTAATGGACCTGGTAGAAATCGAGGGTACCGTTGCTCTTGCCGCCGACCGTCTTCAGTTGGCTGTCGGAATAGTAGTTCTTGTGACCGTCGACGTCGGTGTTGGCCAGGAAAGTCCAGGCGCCGTTGGTGACCAGGGCCGATGGATCTGCAGCGTGAATCCCGGCGGCGAACCAGTTCACACACTTCTGGATGTCCGTGATGCTGACATAGTTGCTTCCGGTCCACGGGCTGGTGTTGGGACCGTCATTGATCATGCCTTCCGGCTCGTTGAAGACTTCCCAGGCATAGAGGCCCGGATGGCCCTTCAATGCGGTGACCAGTGGCGTAATGACGTTGTCCACATATGCCTGTCGGTTGGCATCCTTTTGGAGAAGATCCTTGTTGTTCTGGAGAATCGTTGCGCTTACTTGGCTGGATTGCAGCATGTCGAACGCCCACAGGCTGACCACCACGGCTTGGCCCGCGGCTGCTGCGCCATCGAGGATCTTCTTGACGTCAGCGATGTTCGCATCGCTGATCTTGGCAGCGAGACCAGTCGTCGAGTCATAGGTCGGTGTCTTGGAGCCGTTGGTGTGGAACCACCAGCGGACAACTCGACCACCCACCGCAAAGGTGTCGCTGTAGAGCTTGTCGAATTTGGTCATGTCGGGATTCGGGACATCGGCCGCGTAGTTGAACCAAGCAACGTTGACCCCGCTCGCGAACTTGGGGCGGCAGGCATCCGTTGCTCCCGCAACTCCCCCGGTGCCCGTCGCGCCACCGTTTCCTGCACCGCCAACTGCGCTATCTGGGCTCGCTCCGCCGCCACCAGCCGAACCGCCTCGGCCCGAGACTCCGCCGCTGCCCAACACACCACCATTTCCAGCGCCACCACTTCCCGATGCACCACCATTCCCCGCACCGCCACTGCCCGACGCACCGCCATTTCCCACACCACCGCTACCCGATGCACCACCATTTCCTGCGCCGCCGCTGCCCGATCTCCCACCGCTTGCCGTGGTACCGCCGCTGCCACTCCCGCCAGAGGCGCTACCGCCACTGCCGGACGACGTGCCGCCCGAGCCCGTGTGACCGCCGCTTTGGGCTCCACCCATAGCGTGCGATCCGCCGGAGCCGCCATCGCTAGGAGACGAGGCGCAACCATGGAAACCAAGCGTCGCCATGGAGGCGACCAACGAGAGAGAGCGCAGGTACTTCATGCGAGGAAGTTAAGCACGCGACCGGGCTGCCCAACAAAGCTTTTCGACTTTCGGGGGAACACGGAGCTCCGGCAGTCCGCGGCGATGACAGGGGATGCCCTGCTTGAGTATGCGAACGAACGAGAGGTCCGTCACATTGATGTCCGGCCGGACTGCCTCATGTCTCCGACTCGCCATCGGGCACGCCTTCCGCTCCCGCTTGCCAGCGACGCCAATGGCACGCCACCGGCGCGTTTTGGCTAGTCAATGATCTGCAGCTCCCCGGCGTCGTTGCGGAGCAGCTGTTTGACGCCATGTAGGCGCCGCCACAATCCGCGCTTGGATAGCCAGGCGCTGTGGTGGATACGCAGGTGCTGGTACTCGAATCGAACCAGCAGTCGCCAGCGATCTGCACCTGCATCTTCTCTGCTTGCCCGCTGCAATTCCAATCCCAGGTATGGCAGTTGTTGTTCGTGTCGATGAAGTAGCCCGTCACGCCTGGGTTCACCGTAGAATCGGTGTCACAGCAATCTCATGTTCCGTCCGAGCGAGCGGAGATATAGCTCGAACTGGGTGAAGAGGTGACATTGCAGTAGCCCACTGAATTGCCCGACACGGGATACCCATCGCCATCGCCGTCGTGCAAGAGCTTTGACCTTGAGGATCTCGCCACTTGCCCCTTTGTCATCGGCGAATACCCAATTCGCGTAGTCGCCGTCCCCAAACCCGCTTGCCTGTCCGCGGGTCAAAATTGACACGCGCATTCAGGCCGCGCAGTTCTATGGCTTTGTCGTCGAACGCAAGGGCTGCTTTACGTTCGTTGGAAAATTGGCCAAGCCAGATGTGCGCATTTTGATGCGCAATCGTGGCAATCCAGCATTGATTTCTTTTGTGATAGTGCACCCCACGAAAAGAGGAGCTGTATCTAGCTTTGCCTTCGCGAAAAGCCTCGGCTCGAAGAGTGGCTGCATCCGCTGGCGGATTGTCCTCGTCGGGGAAGTTGAGAGGCAGTTTTCCCGGCATGTAAAAGCGGACGGCCCGGTCGTGCGCTCTTCCTGCGTCAGCTTCACTTTCCCAATTGCCCATGTCCTGCCGCTTGCCGCCGCGGCAGATTGTCGCCTGCCACGGACGACTCTCATTGCCGGGGTCGTGGATGACCCCGAGATAGCGACTGGTAAAGGCATTGCTGCTTCTCCTTCTGTCTCGACGAGCCTCCAACCGCAGATCCGCTAGGTTTGCTGGTGTAAGACGACGCGACGGGAAGTTCAGCTTCTCCGCCGGTCCACCCAAGAACAAGATGGCCCGGTCACGGGCCTCCGCTGCCTTTTTCTCGCTCTGCCAGGTTCCGAGGAAATGATGTCCGACCTTCGCCGTCCAGCCATCTCTTGTAAGGATAACACCCTGGTGTTTGCTGCTCGTGCGGGCCTTGTGCGCTTCATGAGCTTCGGTCCGCAGTTGAGCGGCCTCGGCCGGACTCGAGCGTCGTTTGGGGAAATTCCGCATAGCCTTCTCCCCGCGATACATGAGTACGGCGCGATCGTAGGCCTCGGCTGCTTCCTCGGCGCTAGCCCAAGTACCCAGCCACTCGCGCTTGCCCTCGATTTGAATGGTAGCCGTCCAAGACTTGTTCGCCCCCGGCGCAGGAAGGACGCCGAGATACCCGCTCTTGGCACGCATTCCACGCTTTTGCAGAGCCTCGACCTGTAATTGCTCGACATCCGCGGGCTGGAGCCTCCGCTCGGGAAAGTTTCGCACAACCGTCTTGCCGTAGTACTTCAGAACCGCGCGATCATAGGCGATAGCTGCTGCCTCCGCGGTTGGCCAGGTTCCCAGGCGTCTCGACACGCCATCGACGGTCAGTTTGGTAATCCAGTGCTTCCCGTCGACGCTACTGACGCCGTCATAAGGGATCTCCTGCCTTTTCTTGGCGGCGCGATGGGCTTCTTCCTGCAGTTGCTTGTAATCGGCGGGAAGCAAGCCCCGCCGTTTGGGGAAATTGCGTGGCGCTTCTGCCCCTCTGTAGTGGAGCACTGCCCGGTCGAAGGCGACGGCAGCTTCTTCTTCGGTCGCCCAGGTCCCAAAGTTCAAACAAGTTCCGTTGATATTGGCATTGGCGATCCACCGAACGTCTCCACTGCGCGTCCGTGTTGTGGTCACGCCAACAAACTTCCGCCCGTGCGATCTTTCAGGCTTGGCTCGCGATTTGGTCTTTGCAGTCATGGGGCGATCTTCAAGACAGAATGGGTAGCAGGAGTGTGCGAACATCATCAGAGGGTCGTCGCCGAACTCGACGGTCGAAAAGCGGCGAGAAGTGTCAAGAGCCGCGGAGTCTTGTCGTCTAGCTCTAGGAAGGCTGTCGGGCCAGTAAGATCTCGCTCAACTTTTCGGCCAAGGTGCTGGCTTTGTCACGGGGAGCTGCTCCCCGCGCCCGAAAGAACTCCATATAGCGATCCAGTTGAAAGGCCAAGCCGAGAGCGTTCTGATCCGTGCTGGTGGTAATCTCTAGAATCTCCCGGAGGTTCTTTTCGGCCAGTTGTTCGAGTGGCACATTTCCATCAGGTCCCGGTGGGGGAGCCGCCATCTGAACCCCCATGATTGCCAGCTCAATCAGATTGCTCAAGGCCCAAACTCTGCGATTGGCGTCGGGAAGATCGAGATCGTTCTCCGACAGGCGCCAGGCAAGCTCCCACGACTTCCGGGGCGGATCTTCACCCCGGGCATAGGCCAGGGCTAGGTGCTGCACCAGCGCCCAACTCGACGTTCGATCCGCCACGAAGGTCGCGTGGTATTGCTCCTCGGCACTGCGGAGCAAGTCCTCCCAATGTCCGCCGGTACGAAACTCGAATTCGGCAAGGCGCTTTTCAAGGCTGCCGAGGAGCCCGTGGATCTGGCCCTTGAGGGCGCGGTCGCCATCGGTGGGAGCAAACCGGTTGTTCAGTAGAGCGACGAGACGCATTCGGGTCTCGGCAATCTGGCCCTTCACGCGCGCCACGCGCTGCTTGGCTTTTTCTTGGGCTTGCGGGGTGGATGCGAATTTCGACCGGGATCTTCTTCGCGAAGAGAGGATCAGCGTCGCGGCATCGAGGTGGCTCATGGCCGCCTGAATCGCGCGCTTGGCCCGCGCGAACGTCACCCTGGACAGTTGGTCCGTGAGATTGAGTGGCAGCGAGGCGTAGGCCACAATCCCCGCCCAATCGTGACGGTCGCTGACAAGGGCCCGCAGCTGCCTACGGACGTCGTCGAGGGCGAGCCGCGGATCCTCCCCGCGCAAGAGCGAGCCGTACAGGACTCGAACGAGGTGAATGGATCCGACCACGGACAAGGGAAACTGCGAGGCGATCACCAAGGGTACGCCAGCGTAGTGAAGACTATGGGCTACGCTGGCGCCGGCGCCGACGACCGACCCCGCATTGGCACTGTCGCAGGTGGCGAGCGTAACCGCTGCCGGCCGCACCAACTCGCGATCGCCGTTCCGGCGGTGCGTCCGCAACGCCAGCGCCAGCCGTTCGCCGTCCACGATCTCGAGCTGGTCCCGCTGCCGATGGTTGTGCAACGCCACACCAAAACGGCGATCGTCGTGCAGGCGGAACGGTACGCCGTGGGCCAGAAGGTGGACATGGGTGTACTCCCCGGTTGAACAGGCGGCAGCCAAATCATCGATACTCGCCCTGGGCAAGATGGTGATATGTCGTGCCATCTCCTCTCGCAGCTGGGCAGGATCGTCAGGCATGGTCGGTTGAAACAACCAAGGCTCGACGGCGCTGGCGAGTGCCGCGAGATGTGCGTCCATGGGCACCGGCGCCACCCCGTTCGGAGAGGCGAACGCAAACAGGATCTTGGCGTGCAGCGGCCATTCGAATTGCGCTCCGCTGACCCGACGAACCTCACGCGTGATCGAGAGCGGCATCGCGGTCTGCATGGTCAGCGGTTGCCCGGCACCCGGAAACCCCGGCTGCCCGATGGCGAGCTCGAAAGGCAGAATCGCGAGCTCGTTTGCAGAGAGGACGAGTCGAAGCTGAGTGATACCCTCGGTGTTGCCCGAGCCGTCCGCCAGATCGGCAATGAGCCCCGGAACCTGGGCCAAGATCTTCCCCATCTCGATCCCGAGACTTTCCAGTGCCTGCTGCCGTCGCGACTCCGCCGTGGCAGCGCTGGCACTCCGTTCGTCGGCTTGGTCGCCATCGAGGTAGCGCAGCTGCTTCAGTTTTTCGAGAACGCGGGCATGTTCGAACGGCACCTCTAGGACCGCCGGTTCGTGCTCTCCGCACAGGGCCATGTATCGGGTCAACGGCGACAGGAGTTGGTTGTGCGGAGGGCCGTGACGGAGAATCTCGAGCTTCACACTACGCACGTTCAGACCTCCTTCACGGTGTCAAATTCCGGTCGGCCGTTTTCCAACTTCACATGCCGTAGAGCACCCGTGGGAACACCGCTCTTCAGGTAGAACGAAACCACCGTGGGGATATGAATCAGGCGATTCTTAAGAATCGGATCATTCTCCATTTCGGCGATGCTGGGAACTGCTAGAGATTTGAAGATCGGCTCGAAGATCTGGCGTGACTTGAGCGCCTCGGGCTCGATCCGAATGAGGCGTGCCCAGGTGCCGCTGTTGAAATAGTGCCCCGAACCGCGACGGGGTCGCGCCCGTTCGAGGTGGGTGTGCCCAGCTACCAAGAAATGCACATCCGGGCTGACCAGCTCGTCCAGGCGCCGGCAGGTTTCATCTTGAAAGTCCGGATTGAAGCTCTGGTCGAGCTGAACCTGTTCGAGTGCCTCGATCAGAACGTCCACTTTGTCTTTGCCTCGAAGCCAGCTCCAAACGGCGCCGACGACACCGAGCTCACCGTCGGTGCTGTCGAGCATAAGTGGATCCTGTCCCTGGGCGACGAACGAGACGGCCTTGTCCAGGTAGGGGTCAGCTTGGTTCATCGTTCGTCCGCTGGACCCAGTCTTGCTCGCACCACGGGAAGGTAGCCGCGCGTTCAAAATCGCTTCCAGCGCCCGATGCCCTGATTCCATCGCGGACGAGGCATCGAGATCTTCTTCTTCGCCCGAAAGCAGGCCCACGGCGCGTTTGACCTTGTCACTGACCAGGCGTCCTGCCACTGCGCAAGCAGCGGCCGCACGTTCCCCGGACGCCTGGTCGAGGGCGATCAGAATGGGAACGACCGCTTCCGTCTCTGGCTTGAGCAGGTCGACGAAGGGATAGGTCTTCTTGATTCCGTTCATGACATCGATAACCAGCTTGGAGCCGGCGTTGGGCGTCCAACTCTTGTAGCCGTTCCCTAGCTGATACGCCTGCCCGATCCGGCGCAGAGTCTCGAAATCGGTGAAGTTCCAGTCGTCGGCTTCGTTGCCGTGAAGGCAGAGTATTCGGGCATCGCCGACCCGGACAGAATACCCCGTACCGTCGACGATCAAATCGATGCGCCCACGCGCGGCATCGGCGCCTTCACAAAGCGAAGCAATCAAGGCCGACCTCACGTGAGGCAGCGCGAGCTCGAGGTCATGGTTTCCAAGGATGATGACTAGGCGCCGCTTTTCCGTGGCTACGAAGCGCCGCAAGGCGAGCCAGATCGGTCGAAAAGTATCGTCGTTGCTAATGCGTGTCAGCTTTGCCGGCGCTCCGCTTGGATCGAAATAGGCCGCGCCCGGCTCGGCAAGAAAGTCTATGAAGTCGCCGCCAATCACGAGGCCGATGCGGCTCGCAGGTCGATCGGTCGCCAGGCTGTCGATGAGGGATGCGAGCAGGTTGGTTCCCGAAAATATCTGTCCCCCCTCCGAGCCGCCGAAGTGGAGATCCGAGACCACGTGGAGCTCGTCCATGGTATCGACACCGGCAAAGAATGACGCTTGGGGTGGCATCCGAGCCTCCGTGATTTATCGCGACTTGTGGAACTGGAACGACAATCCCCGTAGCTTCCGATCGCGTGCCGTTCTTGTCCAGTATCGAGCCTCTTCTACACGCGATCAATTCCTGACGAACGGGTCGCTAGATGCCGCTGCCGTCGGAGAAGTTGACTCCGCAGTACTTCGGCTCCTCCTCGACCTCGGGTGGACGCAGGTGCCGCCATCGACCCGCACGCGCGTCTTCTCCAGGCGCGATCGGCGTGGTGCAGGGATAGCATCCGATGCTCGCGTAGAACTTCGAATACAGCGGGTGAACGGGTAGCGCGTGCTTGGCGATGTAGGCTTGCACGTCGTCGGAAGTCCAGTCGAAGATGGGCGAGAATCCGTAACCGCCCGTGCGCGGATCCGGGGTGATGGCCAGGATGTCCACCCGCTTGCCCCCCTCCGCCCTCCGCAGGCCGTTGATAGTCACTGGGCATTTCTTCGTCGCCAGGTGACGCAAGAGCGGGACCTCTTTGCGCAGACGGCAGCACTCGGGCTGGCCGTCGGCGCTGCTGAAGAGCTTCTTGCCGTAATGAGTCTCCTGCTCCTCGATGGTCAGCTCGGGATAGAGGGTGACGATGTTCATGCGGAAGCGCCGCATGTACTCGTCCCGCATCTGAAGGGTCTCGGTGAAGTGGTAGCCGGTGTCGAGAAAGAGGAACTCGTTTGGTAGACCAAGGGTGTGCACCATGTGCATCAGCACCACGGACGTCCGCTGCATGCTGGACAGCAGCACCACATCGTCCGAAAAAGTCGCGACGGCCCACTTGATCCGCTCCTCGGCGGTTAGCGATTCGAGCATCTTGTGGGTTTTGGCGCAATCGATTGGCAGATCCTGGGTCATGGTGTCTGTCCGGCATAGCAGACTTATGTCTAGTTGGCCAGCATGGGCTGGTGTGCCAGGACGAGCCCCGCCAGAGAGTCCCTTTCCCATCGTTCGTGCTGCTACGCTTGACGAATCGCCGAGGAGAAACCATGAACGAGTACCCACTGTTCATTGATGGTCAACCGATACGTGGGGGTGCGCCCCTGGAGGTTCGCAACAAATACTCGGGGGATATCCTGGCCACGGTCTCGACGGCACGTCGCGAGGATGTGGACGCCGCGCTGGATGCCGCACAGCGGGCCGCTCTCTCCATGGCCGCGCTGCCGGCCTTCCGTCGAGCGGAGATCTTGGCGCGAGCGTCGACCTTGATCCACGAACGGCGTGAAGAGCTCGCCCGGACCATCGCGGCCGAGGCGGGCAAGGCCTTGAAGTACGCCCGAGCCGAGGTCGATCGCGGGGCCCAGACATTTCTCATCGCTGCCGAGGAGGCCAAGCGAATTTCGGGTGAAACCATCCCCCTCGATGCCGTGCCCGCCGGTGAAGGGTACTTTGGCTTCTACATCCGGCGGCCGCTCGGCGTGGTGGCGGCCATCGCGCCTTTCAACTTTCCGCTCAACCTGGTGGCGCACAAGGTGGCACCGGCCCTGGCGGCGGGCAATGCCGTCGTCCTCAAACCCGCCTCGTCGACGCCGATCACCGCGGTGAAGCTGTGCGAGGTGTTGGCACAGTCCGGCCTGCCCGCGGGTGCACTCAACCTGGTGGTGGGCGGCGGGAGCACCGTGGGCGAATGGCTGGTCACCGACCCACGCGTCGCCAAGGTCACGTTCACGGGAAGCCCCGCGGTCGGACGCAGGATTTCGGCTTTGGCTGGGATCAAGAGAGTCACGCTCGAGCTCGGCAACACCTCGCCCGTGGTTGTTGCCCCCGACGCCGATCTCGACTTTGCCGCCAAACGCTGCGCGATGGGTGCGTTCTACAATTCGGGCCAGGTTTGCTTGTCGGTCCAGCGCATCTACTGCCAGCGCCAGGTCTACGAACCCTTTCGCGACCTCTTCGTGAAGGCCAGCCTGGCCATGGTGGTGGGCGATCCGCTCGACGAACGTGTGGATGTGGGGCCCATGATCGACGAAGGCGAAGCCGCGCGCATCGAAAGCTGGGTCGAGGAAGCCCGCGGCGCGGGCGCGCAAGTCCTGGCCGGCGCCAAACGCGAGCGCGCGCTGTACTGGCCGACGGTTCTTGCCGAGGTCGACGACTCGATGAAGGTCGTGGCCGAAGAGGCTTTCGCGCCCGTGGCCTCGCTCATGGTCAGCGACGATTTCGAATCCGCGCTCTCGCAGGCCGACGCCACCGACTACGGACTGCAAGCCAGCGTGTTCACGCGCGACATCGACCGGGTATTCCGCACCATCGCGCGCCTGAACTTCGGCGGCATCGTGGTCAACGACGCCCCGGTTTTCAGGGCCGACCACATGCCCTACGGGGGAAACCGCCAAAGCGGAATAGGACGCGAGGGCGTGCGCTACGCCATCGAGGAGATGACCAACATCCAGATGGTCGCTATCCGAACGACGCCTGGCCCGCTCACGGGATGACCGGCCTGGGCTATAGTCGTCGGTCATGTCGCTCGCCACGCTTGCAGTGATGGTACTCGCCGCCTCTGCCACGCCCAGGGCACGCTCGCACGCCGACGAATTCGCCGACGCGGCGACTGCTTTCCGCGCGGGCGAATACGATAAGGTCGCACGTGCTCTGCCGGCGCTCGGCGATGCCCTTGCCAAGAACAGGGACTACTACCTCTACTTTCTTGGGGAAAGTCAGTTCTACGCCGGCGCCTACGCCAAGGCCCGCGCCACGTTTTCGGAGCTGGGCAAACAGCATGACTCGCGTTTCGCCGCGCTGGCGCCGGCACGGGCCACCGATTGTCTTTGGATGGAGGGCAAACGCGAAGAGGCGGTGACCGCCTATCGCAAGCTCCTGGCTGGCAAGCCCGCATTCGATCAAGCGGTTGCGCGCTTTCGCGTGGCGGAGTTGCAGGCCGAGGCGGCGATGCGCGCGAAGGACGGCAAGACTGCGACGGAGGCGGCGGCCCGCGCGTTCATGCAGATTCACGTGGATTTTCCTGCGCACCCGCTGGGTGCCGAGGCCGGTAAGCGCGCCGCCCTTCTCACCCCGGCGGCTGTGGACAAGCGGGCGACGAGCGAGCCCTCGCCGAACGAGCGCTTGCAGCGCGCGGCCACCTTGTCCAAGGGCCACCACTTTCAGGAAGCCCTGGACGAGCTTGCGCTCTTGCCCGCGTCCCTGCCCCAGGATCTGGCCGTAGAGCGCGACCTGGCCATGGGCATGGCCAAGTACCACGCGCGCCGCGATTACGCCGGGGCGGCGGCGCTGCTCCTGGGCGTGGCGCCCAAGCTGCCTACCGAAAAAGCCGCCTTCGCCGCTTTCCACGGAGCACGCGCCCTGTCGCGCATCGATCGCGACGACGAGGCCATCGCCAGCTATCGAACGGTGGTAGCGAGCTATCCCCATGCCAGCTGGGCCGCCGAGGCGCAGTTCCGCTCGGGCTGGCTGGAGATCAACCGCGGCCGTTTTCGCGAGGCCCTGCCGGGTCTGCGCGAGACCCTGCAGCGCTATTCCAAGAGCGCCTTCGCCGACGACGCCGCCTGGTATCTGGCCTTCGCGTACTACTTGCTGGGCGATTCGGCCGAGGCCTTGAAGGCCATCACCACCTACGCCGAGGTCGCGAAGCGAAACAACGAGGACGCGGCCATGCGCGCTCGCTATTGGCGAGCACGCATCCTCGCGCAAGGCGGACGGCAAGATGAAGCAAGAACGCTCCTGCGCGAGTGCGTGGGCCGAGCCCCCTATCACTACTACGGACTGCTTGCGCGGGCGCGGCTACGCGAGCTCGGTGAATCGCCACCTTGGCCCGAGCCCCCCGCCCGAGCCGTCGAGCCTGCGCCCCTGCGCGACCCCGTGGTTGCGCGCGCTCTCGAGCTCGATCGCGTGGGACTCAAGACCGAAGCCGGCGCCGAGCTCGAACGCAATGAAGCGGGTGTTCTCAAGCGCAACGGAAAGGGGCATGCGCTGCCCTTCCTGCTTGCCACCTACCCGCGTCTCTTGGCATTCCACCGCGCACACAAGCTGGCCGAAGCGAGCGGCGAGAGCGCGCTGGGCGATAGCCCGCGACTCTTCTGGGAGGCGGCCTATCCGCGCGCCTACGCCGACGCCGCCCAAAGCTACGGCCAAGCGTTTGGCAGTCCCGAGCTTTTCGTCTACGCCATCATGAGAAAGGAATCGACCTACCTCCCCTTCGCGGTTTCCTCGTCGGACGCGCGTGGCCTACTGCAACTGATCCCCGCCACCGCCGAGCAGGTGGCCAAGAAGCTCGCGCTCGCAGTCTTCGCCGACGAGCTCTTCGATCCCGACACCAACCTCCACCTTGGCACGGCCTACCTGGGCGGACTCCTGCATCGCTTTCAAGGCCAAGAAGCTCTAGCCGCGGGCGCCTACAATGCCGGCGCGCACGCGATGATGCGTTGGTGCGACCAATGGGGCAAGCGCCCGCTCGACGAATTCGTCGAGCTCATCACCTACGACCAGGCCCGCGAATACATCAAACGCGTCCTAGGCATCTACGCCCGCTACCGCCACCTCTACGCCCAACCGCTGGAACTGTCACTGACCGTGAATACCCAGTACGCGAAAGACGGTCCCGACTTCTAATTGGTATCAAGCAAAGGGCCCGGGAACTTCTCTCGAAGTCCCGAGCCCTTTTCACTTCGCACCTAGTGGTGCGTGCTTTTAATGCTTGGCTGCGCCGACGAGCGTGAATTCGGTGCGGCGGTTCTTGGCCTTGTCAGCGGCGGTCTTGTTGGACGTGAGCGGCTTGTCCATCCCGTAGCCGACGGCGGTCAGGCGGTCGGAAGAGATTCCCTTGCCGACCAAGTACTCCTTCACCGATTCGGCCCGCTTCTGCGAGAGCTCCATATTGAACTCGGGCTTGCCGACGTTGTCGGTGTGGCCACCGATTTCCAGCTTGACGTCTGGGTAGTCGGTCAACACCTGCACTGTCTTGTCGAGCACCTTGTGCGAGTCCTTGGTGATCGTCGCGGACTCGGTCTTGAAGTTGATGCCTTGGATGACACCCGTGAACTTCTTGACCGCGGCCGGGATTTCGTCCGGACAGCCGTCCTCGTCCTGGTAGCCATTGAAGGTCTCGGGCTCGTTCGGGCACTTGTCCTTCACGTCGGGGATGCCGTCGCCATCGTTGTCCGGATCGGGGCAGCCGTCCTCGTCCTGGAAGCCGTCCTTGTCCTCGGGCTCGTTCGGGCACTTGTCGTCCTTGTCCAGGATGCCGTCGCCGTCGTTGTCTGGATCGGGGCAGCCGTCCTCGTCCTGGAAGCCGTCCTTGTCCTCGGGCTCGTTCGGGCACTTGTCGATGCTGTCGGGAATGCCGTCGCCATCGGTGTCCTTGTCGACCTTGGGCGCGGGCGGGGGCGGCGGCGGGGCCGGGGCCGGCGGCGGCTCGGCGCCGAAGCCGACGTACCCGCTCAGCAGCACCTCCCAGTCAGGACCGCCGTAGCCGGTTTCATTGCCGACCGTGGCGATCTTGTGGGCGATGGAGGCCGGAGCCATGACTCGGCCGTCGAGGCGCAAGCCGAACATATCGGTGATGGGAAACTTGGCGCCGACGCCGATGTGGAAGAAACCATCGGTGTCGCGGTAGCGCGGATACGTTTGCCCGTCGTCTGCGTTGAAGGTGCCAGGGAACGCACTGAGCGCGCCGTAGCCAACCAGGGCGAACGGCCGCACGTAGCCCGAATGGAGGAACGTGCCGATGATGTGGGCGCGGTAACCGAGGATGATGTCTCGGGTCGAGTCGTTGCGCGTACGGGTCGGGGAAATCGAGCCTTCGGCTTCGGCCCCGATCCACTCGTTCAGGTTGTAGGCCAGGCGAAAACCGAAGACTCCACCCGTATCGGGGGAAGTGCCCGTGCTGTCGCCCACGTCTCGACTGAGTCCGTGATCCTTGTTGTAGAAATGGACGCCGCCGAATACGCCAATTTCGAAGGGGTTGACTTGCGGGGCAGGGCCCTCAGCTTCCGCGGCATGGGCGATGATCGCGCCCGAAAACGTAGATGCCAGGGAAACGGCGAGGACACTTGCCACTCCAGAACCTCGGTTTCTCCTCATGTGCTCTCCTTGTGGTTGTGGATAGGGGCGCATGATACCGCAAGAAGCTGCCACGCAACAGAACAAGTCCCCGGTTGGGATCTGGGTCACCGTCGGCTTCGAGGCTACGAGCCGGGTTGCTGCGACAGGCTCCTCCTAGCCCACGGCCGCGTGGTGCCGGCGCAGCGACGCCCGCAGCTCGCTAACCACGACGTCGCACACGACGGTTTCGATCTTTTCGCGCGCCTCCGCCGGCAGGCCCTCGAACGCCACGCACATAAGGATGCTGCCCTGTTTGGACAGGTTCTTCACCACCTGACAGCGCCCGACGATCACAGCCCCCCCAGCAATCTTGAGCCGCATCCACAGCACCGTTCCATTGGCTGGCGCCTCCGCCACCAAGGCCGACAGCCCGCTGGTGCTGATGTCGCTGGTGATGGCGGTGACCGGCCCGGATGGAAATCCGAATTCGATTTGGTAGGCGCGTGCGACGCGAAGAGCGCCTCGCGCGGCCGCTCCCGGCTCGATGGCCAGACGCTGGGCCATGAGCAAGGTCGCGCACAGGTCGTGACGAGCTTGCATGTACGCGTCGTTGGCCTCCGTCGCGAGGACTCCCTTTTTGAAGCCGTCGTGCCACTCACAGAACTGGGTGAGCCATTCGCTAAGGTTCGCTTGGTCCATGGGTGCTGTTCCTAGTTGAAGTCATTCCACTCGCGTCAATAGATTGCTCGGCAGATTGGCTCCTGTTCTTTACCTGCGACAGAACCGACCGGGAACTGGACATCCGCGGGCATGGTACTCTGGGTCCATGGCCGCCCCATGGACTTGAGGGAGCTACCCCCCCGCCCATTCACGCGCCACCCCTGGGAAATCGTGCGCGCGGATTTCCTCATCCGCAGCCTACGCAACCGCGTGGCAGGTCATGGGCTGTCTGCGCTCGACATCGGGGCGGGCGACGGCTATCTCGCCCAGCGCCTGCTCGCGGGCCTGCCCGCCGTGGCGCGACTCACCTGCTTCGACTTGGCCTACGACGAACAATGGGTACAGGAAAAAGCGGCCGGGGATTTGCGGCTGACCTTCACCGCGCGCAAGCCCGCGGGCCAGTACGATCTCGTTCTGATGCTCGATGTGCTCGAACACGTCGAGGACGATCGGGCGACCCTACGCGAGGCGGCTACAGATCTCCTCAAACCAGGGGGCTGGATGCTCCTCAGCGTGCCGGCCGGCCAGGCGCTCTTCTCGCGCCACGACGGGATCTTGGGCCACAAGCGGCGCTACGCACCCGCCCAGTTGCGCGACCTGGCCAAGGACGCGGGGCTCGCCATCCTCGACCACGGCGAGCTCTTCGCCAGCCTTCTTCTGCCCCGCGCCCTGGCCAAGCTTGGCGAGGTAGCATTGGGTAGGCACCGTTCCCATGCCTCCCCCCAACCGGCGCATGTGGATACGTCGCTGGGCACCTGGAATCACGGCCCGGTCGTGACCGCGATGGTGACGGCCGCACTTTCCCTGGATGCGCTATGCTCGCGGACAGCATCGCAGCTTGGCCTTCCTTTCGCGGGACTTTCAACCTGGGTGCTGGCTCAACGCCGATGACTGCCGACCAAGACAACCACGCCGAGCAAGCCGATCATGTCGCGTGGGTCGTACCGTGTTTCGAGGAAGCCGCGCGCATCGATGGCCCGACCTTTCTCGCCTTCCTGGATGAGGGCGCGCCGATGTCGCTGATCTTCGTGGACGATGGATCGCGCGACCAGACCCTGGCTTGCCTGCGTGCCATGGCCGAAAAGCGGCCCACCCAGATCGACGTCATCGCCCTGCCTAAGAATCAGGGTAAGGCCGAAGCCGTGCGCCTGGGCATGCTCGCCGCGCTTTCCCGGGGCGCGAATATCGTCGGCTACAGCGACGCCGATCTCGCGACCCCACCGCGCGAGCTGCACCGGCTGGCCGGCCTCGTCCGCGCGGGCGGGTACGACATCTTGATGGGCTCGCGCGTTCAGCTTCTGGGCCGCGCCATCGAGCGCAAGCACGCTCGCCACTACCTCGGCCGCGTCTTCGCGACTTGCGCCAGCCTCAGCCTTGGTCTGCCGGTCTACGACACCCAGTGCGGGGCCAAGCTCTTCCGCCACACCGAGGCGCTGGCTGCGGCGCTCGAACAGCCGTTCACTTCGCGCTGGGTTTTCGACGTCGAGCTGCTCGCGCGCCTGGTACACCCGCGGCCAGGGATCGCGGGCATCGCCGAGGATCGGATTCGTGAAGAGCCGCTGCTGTCGTGGACGGACGTGCCGGGTTCCAAGCTGCGTCCGGCGGCGGCGCTGCGCTCCGGGCTCGATCTGCTTCGCATCGGCGTGAAACTGCGCCTTTTCTAGCCCGGCTGGGCGTGGCGAAATCGACGATCTGACGATCAATGGTCGCCCGAGATTCTGTTATTGTTAACCCTTTCGATGTCTCTGTCAGACCAACTACTCGCCACGGGGCGAAAACTACTCATCAACAACTACGGCCGGGCGCCCATCGTCATGTCGCGCGGCGAAGGCTGCGTGCTGTGGGATGTGGACGGCAACCGCTACCTCGACATGACCGCAGGTATCGCCGTGTGCATCCTGGGTCACGGGCATCAGGGGCTGGCGCAAGCCATCGCCGAGCAGGCCGCGCGCCTACACCACACCTCGAACCTGTATTTCATCGAGGCACAGATTCGCCTGGCCGAGGCCCTGGCCAAGCGCGCCTTCGCGGGCAAGATGTTTTTCTGCAACTCGGGCGCCGAGGCCAACGAGGCGGCGCTCAAGCTAGCGCGGCGCTACCAGGCCGTGGTGCGCGGCAAGCCCCAGCGGGTCGAGCTCATCTCCTTCGAGAACAGCTTCCACGGCCGCACCATGGGCGCGCTGTCGGTCACCGGCCAGGCCAAGTATCGACAGGGCTTCGGACCCATGGTGGGCGACGTGCGCTTCATCCCGTTCGGCGATGCCGACGCTGCGCGCACCGCCATCAGCGAGCGCACCTGCGCAGTCATCGCCGAGCCCATCCAGGCCGAAGGCGGCATCAACCTGCCCCCGCCCGGCTACTTGCAAGAGCTTCGACGCCTGTGTAGCGAGCGTGGGGCGCTACTCATCTTCGACGAAATCCAGACCGGCGTGGGCCGCACGGGAACCTTCTATGCCTTCGAGCGGGAGGCCATGGTGCCCGACATCGTGACCTTGGCCAAAGGCTTGGCCGGTGGCGTGCCCATGGGCGCCATGCTGGCCAGCGACGAAGTCGAACGCGCCTTCGAGCCCGGCACCCATGCATCGACGTTCGGTGGAAATCCCCTAGCCTGCGCCGCCGCGCTGTACATCCAGCAAGCCATCGACGAACAGAACCTTCTCGGCCAGTGCAAGGAAGCCGGAGCCCACCTGGGCTCGGCCCTGTCGCGCCTGGCCGAGCGGCGACGGCCGAAGACGAGGGGAACGCGCGGCCGGGGACTTTTGCAAGGCCTGGTACTCGATGGCGAGGCCGCCCCGGTGGTGCAGAAGGCCCGCGACCGTGGGCTCTTGTTGTCCGTGGCGGGTGGACAGGTCGTGCGTTTCGCGCCACCCCTGGTGGTGGGCAAAGACGAGATCGATGAAGCCGTGGCAATTTTGGACGCCGTACTTGTCGATAGTTGACGAGAGCTAAGACGATGGAGAAGAAACGCGATTTTCTGAGCCTATTTGATGTCAGCGACATGGAGCTGGCCATGCTCATCCGACGCGCAGAAGAGCTGCGCTTCGTGCGCCAGATGCGCGAGCCGCACGCCACGCGGCCGGGGCGCATCCTGGCGCTGATCTTCGAGAAGGCCTCGACGCGCACCCGGGTTAGTTTCGAAGTTGCCATCGAGGAGCTGGGTGGCCACGCAGTGGTCCTCGGTCGCAACGACTCGCAGCTCGGCCGTGGTGAACCTATCAAGGACACCGCACGCGTGATGGCCCGCTACTGTCACGGCATCATGGTGCGTACCTACGGCCACGAAGGCGCGCTGGAATTGGCCAAGTACGCGTCGGTTCCCGTGATCAACGGCCTGACCGATCTCCTGCATCCCTGCCAGGTACTCGCCGATTTGCAGACCGTGTACGCCCACGTGGCCAACCGCGAAACCAGCCCCGCGGGCACGGCGCCTGATGTGGATGTCCTCTCCGTTCTGCGCAGCGTGCGCTACGCATGGGTCGGGGATGGCAACAACATGGCCAACACCTGGATCGAAGCAGCCGGGCTGCTTGGTCTCGACCTTGCGCTGGCTTGCCCCAAGAACTACGAACCCAGCGCCGAGGTCTGGCCCGGGCCAAGGGCACCGGCAAGGGCAGCATCCATATCACCCACGATCCGCGCGAAGCCGTGGCTGGCCGTCACGTGCTGTCGACGGACGTGTTCGCTTCCATGGGCAAAGAGGCCGAAGTCGAGGCGCGACGGAAGGCCTTCGTCGGCTACTGCCTGGATCGGAAACTGGTCGGCGCCGCGGACGGCAAAGCCATCGTGCTCCACTGCTTGCCCGCGCACCGAGGCGAGGAAATCACCGACGAGGTCATCGAGGGGCCGATGAGCGTGGTTTGGCAAGAAGCGGAGAATCGCCTGCACGCGCAGAAAGCGCTGATCGAGTGGCTGCTGCCATAGCTTGGGATCGCGATAGGGGCGCCTATGGCAACACGCGATGAACTTTCCGGATTGGGGGCCAAAGGGGACAAACCCCGGCTCAATCCCAGCCTCGATTTCGCCCAGCTCAAGCTCACGCCCACCGAGGGATTCATCCTGTCGCGCATCGACGGCCGCGCCAGCTACGACGAGGTCTGCCGCATGTCCTCGCTCGGCCGCGAGGAGACGCTGGCGATTCTGCGCAAGCTCAAGACGGAAAAGCTCATCTTGGGCCCGGGCGAAACCGCCCCCGCGCCAGCACCGCGCAGAACCCAGCGCTCGCTACGCTCGCCCAGCCCGGACTATCGCCCCAAGACCCCGCCGCCAGTCATGGTCACCGACGCGATGCTGCGCCAGGCGCAGGAACGAGCTGGCGGCAAAGCCGACGAGGACCCAATCGCGCAAGTTTCTGTGCTCGAGCGCTTGGACGATGGCGGACCCGTGGATCCCACCGATCTCGTCGAAGGCCCCGATCTTTCCGACGAAACCAAAAAACGCATCCTCCGCTTGCACCGTCGCATGCGCAAGCTCTTGCCGCACGAACTACTCGGGGTCGCGAAGGACGCGGATAGCGCGGCCATCAAACGCGCCTTCGGCGCCGCCTCGAAAGAGCTGCACCCTGACCGCTACTTCGGCAAGAATCTGGGTTCTTTCCGCGAGAAGCTGGCGAAGATCTTCAACCGCATCACCGAAGCCGTGCAAGAGCTGGAAAAAGCGCGCAAGGCCAAGAAATAGAGAGCACAGAGAACGGAGTACAGAAAGAGGAGAGAACACAGAAGTAGAGAGGGCACAGAGAGAACACAGAAACAGAAGAAGAAGTGGATAGTCGTTTTAAGCGCCATTTTGCCTTGACCAAATCGCATCCGCAAAATGTCCGATACAAGAATGTTACGTCCACTACATCCACCTACACGCTGAAAATGGCCCCTATACCCAGAAAATGGCCCCCCTATACCCAGGGCCAGCCTGGGGATTCGCTCCGGGCGGTCCGAGATCAGAAAGCACCCGCAACATGATGGTGGCTGCTATCGGCAAGCACCGGATCTACTGCGGACGATGCAGTCGCAAGCAGCGCACGCCTTGGTCGTCTTCGACCGCGAGGGCTCGGGCGCTGAAGACAAGACGGCCGCCGAAATAGAGGCGGACTTAGAGAGACGGCTGGATGTCTCGGGCTGGGATGGGCGTGCGCGTGCTGTCGTGATCGATCCGGAAACAGAAATCTGGCTGTGGTCGGACTCGCCCCACGTGGCCACGGCGCTCGGATGGACCGCGGGCGAGGCTGACCTGCGCCAATGGCTGACCGGGCAAGGATTGCTTTTGGCTGGCGCAGTCAAGCCTGCCCGTCCCAAGGAGGCCATGCTGGCGGTGCTGCGAGAAACCCGAGTGAAACCTTCCGCCGCGATCTTCGCAGAAGCCGCGCGCAAGGTGGGCCTCGACCGCTGCCAGGACCGCAGCTTTCTCCGTTTTCGCAGGATCCTACGGAGCTGGTTTCCCCAGGAAGCCGCCTCAAGCTGATCCACCTCGACCTAACGATTCCACCACTTGGGCAGTCAAAGTGCTCACTCGACGCTTCGATGTCCTCGCAAGCGTGTGCGCGGGTGGGGCACCTGGCCCCAAGTCGCCAGAATCATTGTGACCCCATCGGGACTTGAAAGTGCGTCAAACACCGCGAAACATCACGAGAATTCCGAGTCACCGACGGAGAGTTTGCTACAGCCGCAATTCGCGTCATCGGCGAGGGTGCACCAACAGTGGAAACGAATCTTCAGGTCGTACGCTGATCTCCTGCCGAGCGTTCGGCCTCGGCGACAACTGCCTGTTCGAGCAATCGGCGAAAAACCAGACGACTGGTTGATGCCCGGTTTACCAGCAAAGCGGACACTCGGCCAATCTCAGTTTCTTCGTCTCTTCGTCTTGTTGACTCTTTGAAGCTCACGCGCCTACGATAGTGTTGTGCGCCGGCTTCGTTAGAGCGGCATTCACGATCTTCTTGGTTGTTGTGAACGAAAGGAACGCGATGCGCCCGGTTCACTTTTCCGACACAGCAGCCGAGATAGACACGGAGCTACGATGGACTGCCAACAAGGAGGAGATGATGAAGAAGCTTGCTCTCGCGGTTTCGTTGTTGATGGTTGGAGTCTTCGCGTTCGCGGCGAAAGCGTCTCGCGCGGAAGAGGACGGTCGAATAATCGCGAATGCGGAATGGGTTGTCGAGGCTCATGCTGCCCATGCTGAGACGTTTGGCGTCCGTGGCCCCTCGATCTTGCGAGTGTCCATCATGGGCGTGAAGAACGCCGACAAGGGGTTCCGGGTGAGGGTGGTCAACGCTCAGGACGTGGTCTCTTGCCGCGTGGCCGGCGGAACCTGTCGCGAGTTGCCGTCTTGGCGGCAAGAGTCGACGAAAGCCTTCCAGCAAACGGAAAAGATTCCGCCTGGAGATTGGTCGCTTCTCGTCGAGAACAACCTCAACGTCCTCAAGAGGATGACCGTCCGCGTGTTCGCGTCAGTGAGGGAGTAGGACGGCCGCGGACGGCCGCCAGCGGGTTAACGCCAAGGCGCTGGCGAGACCATCGTAAACGGCGCCATGACGATCGAGTGAAGCGCACCCGTGGAGGCCTGAATTCCCTGGAGTTCCAAACCGATGTCGCGAACAGTGATCACGCTCAAGGCGATCGATTCCCCGCCGTTTGGACTGATCGTCCACAGCTATTTCGTTCGCCAGGTGGCGAAGCCTTCTGCTACGACGAGCGTTGCCACAACCAAAAGGCTCATTTGAGCCCACTCCACATTCGCCCCGTGCAGGTGGAAACGCTCCACGGCATCCCAAACTGCCCCGATTCCAAAGAAGATGGCCACGACTCCATAGAAGCGCTTGTTTGCCTCTTTGAGCCTTCCAAGCAAGAGGGCTGTGCCCACCAACCCAAGAAACAGGGCAATTTTGCGACAGCTCATTCCGGAAAGCGCGGCGCCCACGCTTGGTCGGAGGTAGTGCAGAAAGAAACCAGCCAGAACTAGAATGAGCGGAACTGATGCAATCCTTTCCCTCGTCCAGAGCCCGCGTGACTGTTTCGCCTTCGGTTCATCGGAGCCGCTAACCTCGCCCATGCGTTCGTCTCCTCCTCGCCCTCCGTCGGGCGGCCGCAAAAAGGGACGCGAAAGGCCGAGGAGGGCAATCCTTGCAGTGGAACTGTCGGTGCATAGGAAATCACGTCCGCGCTGCACGTGCAACGTCGTCCTTCGGTCGGGGTCGTTCGATGCTGCCATAAAGCCGTTGCAGCGGACGATCCCGCCGCAGGGAAATGGGAGTAACATCAACGAATCGCTCGTGCGGCGGGCTCGCCGAACGGCAAGGCGTTGACGGACGTTGGAGTCCACCTCCTCAGTACGGCCAGCTGCGAACCGACACCCCGCGGAAGTCCGCGGCCAAGCCGCTTGGGTCAGACTGCCTGCCATCAGCCAGCCTTCTTGACTTGACACCCGTGCCATTGCACCCGAACATCCGCCCTATGATCATGCGGGCATTGGAGTTCCGGGTTGTAATGTTGCTGACACTATCGATTTCGGCCGGATGTTCCATGGAAACGACGTTTACTCGCACGGGTGGCGGAATGTACCCGGCCAAACCGGCAAATTGCAGTGTCGAGCAGTATATGATGGGCTCGGCTCCATCACGGCAGTTCGAGGTCATCGGAACTCTGGCAACGCACGATCCTGGGTTGGCAACCGGATGCAGCCGAGAGGAATCTCTGAAGGTCCTCTCTGCCAAGGCGTGCGAAGTCGGAGCGGATGCCTTGATCGATATTCGCAAGGCATCGCAGGCCTCGTCGTGCGACCTCCTTGAGGCCAGCGCAATCCGTTGGAAGTGAGCCCCGTGCGAGCCCGGCCCAGAGCTGGACGTCCGTATGGGCATTCGGGACTTCTGCCGCCTTTGAAGAAACCGGGGAATCGATCTGCGTCCTTTCCGGCGTCCGCTCGCCCTTCTATATAGACCATCAGTCCATAGAGCTGGAAGCGATCTCGCAGAAGAGCGGGAATTCGATCGCAGCAAGCGCAATCGTTCGGGTCGATCTTCGCCCGAACTTCCAGGTACTTGGCGCAGCTTTGGGCCGCGGTACCCACGATCGTCGAGGCGCGTTTTGCCCTGATCGTCTACACCAGGAATCTCGTGGACGAAGGGTGGGGCTACGTCTCTCGTGAATTCTCTACCCACACTTCGATCAGGTGCAGACACACGCCCACCGCTTGGGCCATCCACTGCAGTGAAATCCATTCCTTGACCGAGTGGATGCTCTGGCCGCCGGAAAATAGATTGGGGGTCAGAAGTCCCAAGGCCGAAAGGCGTGACCCGTCGGTGCCGCCGCGAACCGCGCGGCGCACGGGATCGAGCCCTTGCCGGCGCACCGCCTCGATGGCGTAGTCCAGCACCTTGGGATCCTTGGCGATGCGGTCGCCCATGTTGCGATAGGACGCTTTGATCTCCAGATCGACGCGAGCGCCCGGGAAGCGCGCCTCGACGTCGCGGACGATCGCGCGCAACACGTCCTCGCGTTCGAGCAATTCCTTCTCGGTGAAGGCGCGCACCAGTAGGCGCAGTTGGGCGCGCGCCACGTCTGCCGTCAGGGAATAGGGATGCAAGTAGGGCTCGCGTCCCGCCGTCGACTCGGGCAATCGGTCGGTGGGCAGGGCCGCGACGATGGCCGAGGCCACGCGCACGGCATTGATCATCACGTTCTTGGCCTGACCGGGGTGCACATCGTGGCCGACGATGGTGATGGTGGCGGCATCCGCGCTGAAGGTCTCGTCCTCGACCTCGCCAAGGTCGGAGCCATCCAGCGTGTACGCGTAGTGTGCCCCGAATCCCGCCACGTCGAATCGGTCGATGCCGCGGCCGATTTCCTCGTCGGGCGTAAACGCCACGCGCAGCTTGCCGCGGGGAAATTCAGGATGCTGGAAAAGCCAATCCACCACGGTCATGATCTCGGCGATGCCGGCCTTGTCGTCGGCGCCAAGCAGCGTGGTGCCGTCGGTGTGGACCAGGGTGTGCCCCACGCAGCGGGCGAGGTTGGGCTGGCTGGCGGCGAGGATCTTCGCGCCCGTCGCGGGCAGGACGAGATCGCCACCGCCATACGCCTCGACGACCTGCGGGCGAACGTGCGTGCCTGACGTTCCGGGATAGGTGTCAAGGTGGGCGAGCAAACTCAGCACGGGAACTTTGTCGGCCGCCGGGTGGTCGGGCGGCAAGTTCGACGGCACCGTGGCGTAGACGTGTCCCGATTCGGCCATCCACGCGTCGGTACAGCCCAGGGCCTTGAGCTCAGAGCATAGGCAGAAGAAGGGCCCTTTTGCCTTCACCAGAAGAATGTCCGATATAAGAATGTTACGTCCACTACATCCACCTACACGCTGAAAATGGCCCCTATACCCAGAAAATGGCCCCCCTATACCCAGGGGAAAACAAGCCCATTTCTGCGGGAGATGCCGCTGTGGACATGGCGTATCCCGGGGCGCGATTTTGGAGCCTCGGTTCGTCACCACTCGGGGCTGGGCGGGTCAGCGTAGTCGACCTCGGCGAGGTCGGACGTGCCCGAAAGCTCGGCTTGCGGCGGCGGGCGAGCGGCGGTGCGGCGCGGGGCTTCGCTGGGGATTTCGAGGTGATCCAGAATTTTGCGTATCGCTTCTGGCTTCGTGATCGCGGCTAGAATCTTCATGCGCCCTTGGCACTTCGGACAGGTCAGCGCGTCTGTCATGAACACCCGTTTAAGAAGAAGGGCCCAAGGCAGTCGGCTGACTCTTGGTAGCTTGGCCATATCGATCTCGTGGGATTCGCCGGTGCCTGCTTTGTCGGCGCCCGCAGCGCCTGGCGCGGGCGGTGTCGGCACCACCTTGTCGCGATCCTTGGCCGCGGGGCCGAGGATGCCGTGGTATCGGACGAGATGGCAGCGAGGGCGGGGAATCAACGGGATCAGCTTCTCTATCAGTTCCTGCGGCGTGAACACGATATGCGTGGTTCCGTCTCGCCAAACCTGCTTGAAGCGCAGGGCAAGCCGGCCGTCGGGCAGTTTTTGCAGACGGTCGTTCGCGATCGGCGGCCTCGCAAGATAGCGGCACAAATGTTCCAGGCCGTCGCGATCGTTGGCGCCCACGCGCACGTTGGCGTGTACGTTGAAACCGGCGACCTCCGCGCATCGCTTGCCTATGATTGCGGCCTCGGCATCCTCGCCGGTACCTCCCAGGCGCAATACCCGACAGCCTCGGCGCGGACCCGTCGCGACCAGTCCCTGCACGGAGGCATTGGCCAGATGGTCTAGGGTCAGCTGCTGGTCCTTGTCTTCCCCCGTGAGCTGCCCCAGGTAGCGCGTGACCTTCCGGCACACGGCACGCGCCAGGCGCGCAATGTCCTCGTCGCGGGGCCCGGGCAGCGGGTGGAACAGCATGGTTCCGTCAGGCTGATCCGCGTACACACCATCCATCGCGATTACGTGAAAGTGAACATTCAAATTCAGCGACGAGCCGAATCGCTGTACGACGGTCAGGCTTCCGGTCTGCAGCCTACCGCGAAGCTTGCGCTTCCGTCCGCGGCGGCGGAGGTCAGAGTTGATGGCGCTGATGAATGCGCCAAGCACCACGCTCGTGGCGTCAGGCGAATAAGCCATCTTGAAGCGCAAGGCATAGGGTAGCGAGAGTACGTACTGTCGAGCAGGCACGAGGGGGAAAAGGTAATCAACGCAGAAGGCTGCCGTGTCGGCCATCCTCCGGCCCAAACAACTCGGGCAAAATCCACGTCGTTTGCACGCGAACGCTACGACTCCGCTATGCTCGCACTCTCTGCACTGGACGCGAAGAAAGCCATGAACCGGAATGCCACAACGAAGGTAGGCCTCGAACTCGTCAAGCACGAAAGCAGGCAGTTCGCCGCCCCCTGATTCCAGATCGGCCACGAACGTCGCCCAGTGTTCCTGTATCGTTCGATAAAGCAAAGTCGTTTCAGGACAATGGCGCGCGTACGCGCCTGCACCGACGAGCGCGTGGGTGTGACAGCTTGTTGCTGGTTGCGTGGAAAGCACCAGCAGAAGTTTTCGGCAGCGAGGCGATATTTGTTGCTAACAGAACGCAACATTCGGCACGATTTCGGGGCTCACGGGTCATCCGTCTCGGAGTACTGATCCTCTCCCAATACCGTGGTAGTCGAGCCCGGCGGCCCTCACCTCGGTGGGCTCCCAGATGTTGCGGCCGTCGAACACCGCTTTGCCGCGCATGAGGCCCGCCAAGCGTTGGAAGTTCGGGCGGCGGTAGTCGCGCCACTCGGTGATCAGCGCCAGCGCGTCCGCGCCCTCGGCGCAATCGTAGTTCGAAGTGGCGAAACGCACGCGCTGGCCCAGCAGTTTCTGGACGGCGGGAATGGCCACCGGATCGGTCGCCACCACCTCGGCACCGGCGGCCAGGAGATCCTCGACCACGACCAGGGCCGGGGCCTCGCGTACGTCGTCGGTCCCGGGCTTGAACGCCAGGCCCCACAGGGCGATGCGCTTCCCGGCGAGGTCGCCGTGAAAGAAGCGCAAGATATCCGCCGCCAACCGGTGTTTCTGTCCATCGTTGACGGCTACCACGGCCTGGAGAACACGCAACGGCACCCCCGCCTCGTCGCCGGTGCTGATGGCCGCACGCAGATCCTTGGGAAAGCAGCTGCCGCCGAACCCGACCCCGGCATAGAGGAACTTGGTTCCGATGCGCGCGTCCGAGCCCATGCCTTTGCGCACGCATTCGATGTCCGCCCCGACCGCATCGCAAAGATTGGCCAAGTCGTTCATGAACGAGATACGCGTGGCCAGCATGGAATTGGCGGCATACTTGGTCAGCTCCGCCGAGCGGCGATCCATGACCAACATGCGATCGCTCGAACGCGTAAACGGGGCATAGAGCGCTTGCAACGTGGCGATGGCGCGCGCGTCGCTGGTGCCCACGATGATTCGGTCGGGCTTCAAGAAGTCGCCCACCGCGTCGCCCTCTTTCAGGAACTCGGGGTTGGAAACCACCGCGAGCTCGCAGCGGGCGTGCTTGCGCGCGATTTCCTCGATCTTGTCGCCTGTGCCCACCGGCACAGTGGACTTGGTCACGATCACGGTGAAGCCGGTGAGAGCACGCGCGACGGTTTCGGCGGCGGCGAGCGTATGGCTCAGATCGGCCGACCCGTCGGGGAGCGGCGGCGTACCCACGGCGAGAAAGACCACCGCGCTGCCGGCCACGGCGGCGGAGACGTCGGTGGTGAAGGACAATCGCCCTTCCCGGACGTTGTGCGCGATGAGCTTTTCCAGCCCAGGTTCGTAGATGGGGATCTCGCCACGCCCAAGCATGGCGATCTTGGCAGCGTCGATGTCCGCACAGACAACGTCGCTGCCCATGTCCGCGAAGCCTGCCCCAGCAACCAGACCGACGTAGCCGGTCCCAATAACGGCGATTTTCATGACTGCGCCAAAGCTAACACGCAATACGCCATTTCGTCACACAGCACATCCTTCGGAGGTAGAATAGGTGCCGCGCGGCCGTCATGGTGGATATCTCGCAGATCGAGCAGCTTCTCACCCAGACCGGGCTTGGGTTGTCCTCCGTGTTCGAGATCCTCCCGGACATGGTGTTCGTCGTCGATCGCGATGAGCGCGTCCTGTTCGTGAACCAGGTCGCAGCGCGCGCCATGGGTGCCAAGGCCGAGGAACTGGTGGGGCGCAGGCAAGGCGACCTCTTTCGCCCCGAAGTGGCCGCCCGCCACAGCCTGGCCATTCAGCACGTCTTTCACACTGGCGAAACCGTGGTCACAGAGGACCAGCAGGATCTGCACGTTCGACCGGCTTGGATCGATACGCGCCTGGTTCCGTTCCGCGATCCCTCGGGCAATATCGCGGCCGTGGTGGGCATCGTCCGCGACGTCAGCGAGCGTCGCCTGGCCCAGGAAACCCTGGCCCTGCGTGAAGCCTACCTGCGCAGCATGCTCGACAACCTGCCTTACCTGGCCTGGCTGAAGAACAGCGAGGGGAAATTCCAGGTCGTCAATGAGCCCTTCGCGAAGGCAGCGGGGAAGGCGCACCCGTCGGAGCTTTTTGGGCTGGACGACTTCGCCATCTGGCCCCACGAGCTGGCCGCGCAGTATGTTGCCGATGACCAGGAGGTCATGCGGACCCGGCAGCAGAAGTTGGTCGAGGAGCAGATTTCCGACCACGGGGTGCTCCGCTGGGTCGAAACCTTCAAGTCGCCGGTTTTCGATGCCGCGGGAAAGGTGATCGGAACCACCGGCCTCGGCCATGACATCACCCAGCGCCGACAACTTCAGGAGGAGCAGCGGCGGTCGCGCGAGCAGCTGCGCGCCCTGGCCGCCCACGTGGAATCGGTGCGCGAACAGGAGCGAGTGCGCATCTCTCGCGAGATCCACGACGAGCTCGGCCAGTCGCTGACCTGCATGGGCATGGACCTGGCCTTCCTGGACAGGCAGATCGATCCGGAAAACAAGGACGCGGCGGCGCGGGTGGCCGCGCTGGTCGAGCTGGTCAAGGACACCATCCGCTGTGTGCGCCGCATTTCCTCCGAGCTGCGCCCGAGCATTCTCGACGATCTGGGCCTCGGCGCAGCCATCGAATGGCTGGCCCACGATTTCGAAACGCGCACGCATATCACTTGCACGATTGACGTACCCGAAGACCTCTCGCTGCCCTTCGACTTGGCCACGCCGCTCTTTCGCGTATGCCAGGAAGCCCTGACCAATGTCACCCGCCACGCCAGTGCCACGAGCGTCTCCATCGAGCTCGCTTGTTCGCCCAGCCACATCTCGCTCTCCATCAAGGACAATGGCCGCGGCATCACCGAGGAAGAGATCAAGCGCTACGGTTCGCTCGGACTGCTTGGTATGAAGGAGCGCATTTCCATTCTGGGCGGAACGCTGGACGTGGAAGGCAAACCGGGCGTGGGTACGGCCCTGGCCATCGAAATCCCGCTCAGTCCAAACCCGAACCCACGCGACTAGAGGATTGTAATGGAAACCCTGGGAGGGTTTCCAAACCTTCCCGCGATGGTCCGCGCCGAGCAAAGCTCGGCGGCTCCCCACGCGCATGGCTAGCCCGCACGAGCTTCATCGACCAGCGCGGCTTATGAACAATGCGGGCTAGCGCGTGAAGGTGGCCTTGATCACCGCGACCGTGACCATTCCGATGCCGGCGAGACAGACGAAGAAACCGGTCGCGCCCAGACGAAACCAGGGCAACACCTGACCCAGGCCCTGCTCGTCGAGCAGCCGATGGCGGGACATTGGCGACCACAGCCAGCCGCGCTTGCTTGCCCCCAAACGCGCCAGCGCCCGGCGCAGGGCCAGGTGGTAGACGATGCCGGCGCCGCCTCCGCCCAGAAGTCCTGCCAGCGTCAACGCCGCCCCAAGCGTGAATTGGAGCTCGACCCCCAGGGCACCGAGCAGGACCAAGTACAGGAGCAGGACGGATGCGATGACGGCTTCAAACACGTTGCCCCAAAAGGCGCGGTCAGTCGGTCTCTTCGCGCAGCCCGTGTTTACGCAGAAGCTCGCGCAGGTGTTTGCGGTCGAGGTCGGCGCTACGCGACGCCGCGGAAAGGTTTCCCTCGTGGCGTTCGAGAAGAGCCTTCAAATAGACCCGCTCGAATTCCTCGACCACGCGGGCCTTGGCCTCCTTGAAGGGCACGTCGAGAGCAATGGCTCCGAGCGCCGGCGCTGGCGCTAGCGCCGAGGCGAGGAACTCGGCCAGATCCAGCTCGTCCCCGTGAGAAACGGCGCAGGCGTGTTCGATCACATTGCGCAGTTGCCGGACATTGCCCGGCCAGGGCAGGCGCGCCAACTGTTCGACGTCGGCCGGCCGAGCCACCAGTCCCGGTGGCTTGGCGTAACTCTCGACGAAGTGCTGCACCAGCAGGGCGAAATCGGCCGGGCGTTCACGCAAGGGCGGCACGTGGATGCGAACCACCGCCAATCGATAATAGAGATCCTCGCGAAAGCGCTTGGTCGCCATCTCCGCGCGCAAGTCGCGATGGGTGGCGGCGACGACGCGCACCGAGACCAGGCGCTGTCCCGTGCCGCCCACCGACCGGATGGTACGTTTGTCGAGCGCGCGCAAGAGCACGGGCTGCATTTCCACGGCCAGCTCGCCGACCTCGTCGAGAAACAAGGTGCCACCGTCGGCCTCGACGAACGCGCCCTTGCGATCCGCGATGGCGCCGGTGAAGGCCCCGCGCACGTGACCAAAGAGCGCCGACTCGATCAAATCCTTGGGCTGCGCGGCGCAGTCGAACACCACGAAGGGCTTGTCGGCGCGTGGGCTGTGGCGATGGATCTCCTCGGCGAGAAGCTCCTTGCCCGTGCCGGTCTCGCCTTCCAAAAGCACTGTCGCTTCCGAGTGCGCAACGTCTTCGAGCAGGCCGAACACCTGCCGCATCTTGGGATCGCGGCCCAGCATGTTGCCGAAGCGTTCGCTGGCCGTCGGGGCAACGTCGAGTTGCTCCTCGTCGGGCAAGTACTTGAGCAGGGTCTGGCCGATCTGAATCTCGGCGCCGAAGCCGAGCAACAATTCCTGAAAGCGCGCGCCGCCGACGAACGAACCGTTGGTCGAGCCGAGGTCGCGCACGACGACTCCACTTTCGGCTAGCGCGACCGACAAGTGCCGGCGCGAGATGGTCGGGTCGGACAGGCGCACATCGCTGGCCGAGCCCGACCCGAGGGTGATGGGACTTGGACCCACGACCAGGGAATCGCCGCGATCGGGACCGCGAATCACAATGAAACGCCCGTTCCCGGACTGGCGGAAGATCGCCGCATCCTTGGCGATGAGCCGAGTGATGGAAGCCGTCACGACCTCCATGCCATGGCCTTGCGGCTGGTGCAGGGAAATTGGGCGATTCGCGACGCCGGCTTGACCCGCGATGAGGACACGCGTGGAACGGCTGGCCCAATATAGAAACGAACAAAGGCGAAGCCGAGCAACACGGCAAGCACGATCAAGACGAGCAGCCACAGCCCGCGCCGCGAGCGCTTGATCGCCGCGACGCCACCGGCGCGTCTGGAAAGGTGAAAGCGCAAAAAGCCAAAAGGCAAGCGTGGCAGCTGCACCGCCCGATTCAGCAGGGGCACGGCGGGCGGCAGGGGCATGGGTGGTGGCGGGGTGACTTGATCCTCGTCCATCGTCCGGCTAGCGGCCGCCGCCATCTGACCCGACGATCGAACCTGCGCCCCAACCTGCGCTCGAACCTGCGCTCGAACCTGCGCCGCCGCCATCTCGGCCGACGGCCGGCTGCCGGTTACTGGCAGGGAGGCCGAGGGTCGAGCCGGCGGAGTGGCCACGTCCTCGATGTCCGAAGCGTCGCCGGTTCGACCTACCGAGCCTGGCTCACCCAAGGAGTCCACCTCGTGGCCAGCCAGCGCGCCCTGAGCCTGGGCCACCTGAGCACTGCGCGCGTGGGTTGGCTCGTGCTGATCGGACAGCCAGTGTTCCGCATCGGACCCCATGATCTCGCGCAACTCGGCCGCCAGCTCTGGCGCCGAGTAGAGCAAGCGATGCTCGATGGCCACTTGCCGCAGCGCCGTCGCGAAGGACTCCGCGTCGGGGTAGCGCGCGGCCCGATCGATGGCCAGCGCGCGGTCGAGCACGGGCTGCAAATCAGCAGGAAGCCATGGGCACTTGGCGGCCAGCAGCGGCACCGTCTGCCCATAGATCCTGTCGGGAGGCGTGTTCAAGTCGCCGGTGTAGATGCGCTCGCCGATCAGCGTTTCGTAGATGCTTACGCCCAGCGAGAACAAGTCGCTGCGCGCGTCGATGGGCTGGTTGCGCGCCATCTCGGGCGACATGTACCCGACCTTGCCGCGCACGCGATAGAAGACCGACGAATAGGTCACCGCCTTGGCGATGCCGAAGTCGGACAGCTTCACCTCGCCTTCGCCCGAGCACAGGATGTTGGATGGCGACAAATCGCGGTGGATGATGCCGAGAGGTTCGCCCGTGGGCGATCGCCGACTGTGGGCATAGGCGAGGCCATTCAGAATCTCGATGCCGACGTGCAGGATGGCTTGGGCCGACAGGGGTTTGCGCCGGCGTGCCCGCCACGCGATGGTGCGCAGATCCGCGCCGCGCACGTATTCCATGACGATGAACAAGCGGTCGTTCGAATTCACCAGGTCGAAGGTGCGAACGATGTTCTGGTGATCGAGGGTGGCGGATATCTTGGCCTCACGGAAGAACAGGTCGCGGAACTCGGGCCGGCTGGTGAACTCGGGCAAGAGCTGCTTGAGCACGACTTCCTTCTCGAAGCCGCCCGGGCCGATCTTCTTGCCCACGTAGATCGCACCCATGCCCCCTTCTGCGAGGTACCGCTCGATGCGATACTTCCTCGACGGAACTTGGGCAGCCATCTGCTCAACAGTAAGCTCCCTTGGCCCAAGACGCAACGCCACGCACCTTCCATGTCGTTTCAATTGCAAACCCTGCTTGACCTTCGGCGCAATGCCGAAGAGGGCGCGCGCCAAGCGCTTGACTTGGCGATTGCCTCGCGCCGCAGGGAAGAAGAGGAGCAGACGCGGTTGCTGGCGCGTTGGCGGGAGACTTGCGACAAGGCGGCGCAGGAGGTCGGTCGCCTTGCCACCGGCCCGAGCCCGACCACGGCTGCGCAGGCCACGGCGCGCGAAAACTACCTGCGCCGCCTGCGCGAGGAGAGCGCCCATCTAGCCAGCATCGCCGAAGACCACCGCACCACCGCGTTGGCGGCAGCGCTAGCGGCCGAGAGCGCGGCACAAGCGGACCACGAAGCAGCCCGGAAATCGCGCGAGGCCGTCGCGAAACTCAAAGAGCGCGCCGAAGCCGAGAGTGCGCGAAAAGCCGAGCGGCGAGCCGACGAATCCGCGGCCGACTTGGCGCAAGCGGCGTTTGTGAAGAGACGATCCGAGTAGACAGATCGCGGAGTTGCACTCCGGCGGGATGACGAGTCAAATAGGCACCATGAAGCCTTCTTTGCGGTTTGCTGTCCTGCCTTGGGTGTTGGGTCTGGGACTTGCCTGCAGCAAGGGATCTGGTTCATCCGCGAACAACCCGCATGCCACAGTTCCAGCAGGGGTGGGCGGCGGCGCTGAAGGAACTGTAGACGCTGGAGGCGGAAGCGGCGGGACCGGTGGCGGTATTGCTGGCGCTGGAGGAGGCATGGCTGCGGGTGGAAGTGGCGGCAAGGGAGGAGCCACAGGCTCAGGAGGTGTCAGCGGAGCGGGAGGCAAGTCCGGCGAGGGAGGGTCGTCGAATTCTGGCGGCACAATAGATGGCGGCGGAACCACGGACACGGGCACGCACACCATCACCGAATTCATGCTCCCGACCGCGGGATGCTCCCCTGACAACATCGTGGCCGGGCCAGACGGCAATCTCTGGTTCACCGAATACATGGGCAACAAGATCGGCCGCATCACGACCGCAGGGATGATCACCGAGTATGCAATTTCCACCGCAGACAGCAGGCCCAAAGGCATTGCCGCGGGGCCAGACGACAAACTCTGGTTCACCGAAGTCAAGGCGAACAACATTGGACAAATCACCACCGCCGGCAGCATTACCGAGTTTCCGCTCCCAACCGCAAACATGTCCCCCAACGAAATCGTCCTTGGCCCGGATGGCAATCTTTGGTTTACAGAACTTCCAGGGGCGATTGCGCGAATCACGCTCGACGGGGTGATCACGGAGTTTACGGTTCCGCTCGCGACATTTTCGCACTACGAATCCTCCAATCCTTGGGGCATCGCCAGCGTTCCGAACGGTGACCTTTGGTTTACGGACTATTCGGGTGATGTCATTGGCAGCATCACGACCGCCGGAACGATCACTCAATTCGCAATTGCACGGACCTTTCAGGCAAATGCCGAGGGCATCGTGGCTGGCCCCGACGGCGCCCTCTGGTTCACCGAAAGCGGCACCGGCAAGATTGGTCGCATCACGACCGCCGGAAGTGTCACCGAGTTCGCGGGGGCCGCCAACCAGCCGACCTTCATTGTGGCCGGGCCAGACGGCAACCTCTGGTTCACAGACTACGCGGGGAACACCATTGGCCGCATTACCACAAGTGGCGTGGTCACCAAATTCCGAATTCCGACTTCCGACACCTATCCGCATGGCATTGCGGTGGGCCCAGACGGCAATATTTGGTTCACGGAACAAGGTACTCACAGCATCGGCCGCATGACCCCATGACTGAAAATTTGGGGAATTGAAGCACGAAATTCTGGAGCGTCGATTCTTGGACACAGTAGCAGCGGGCTGCAGGAGATCTTCTCTTCGTCCTCCGCATCCCCTGTGTTCTCTCCTACCCAAAGAACCCGCGCACGTCGTCGAGCGCATAGGTGCGGGGACAGTGCTCGGGCAGGCTGCCAAGGAGTGTGCTGCCGTAGTTTTTGCGCAGGATGCGGCCGTCGAGGATGGCCACCACGCCGCGATCCTTGCGGCTGCGAATGAGGCGGCCAAAGCCCTGCTTGAGGGCCAGGGCGGCGCGCGGGATCTGGTAGCTGGCGAAGGGATCGCCGCCGTCCTCACGGATGCCTTCGATGCGCGCTGCGGTCAAGGGATCGTCGGGGACCGCGAATGGCAGGCGATCGATGGCCACCAGCGACAGGGCCTCGCCCGGTACGTCCACGCCTTCCCAGAAGCTCTGCGTGGCGAGCAACACCGAGCCCACGCGCGAACGCAGCTCGGCGAGCAAGGCCTGACGTGGCCGCTTGCCCTGCACGAGGAGTGGAAAACCGTCGTCGGCGCGAAACAGTTGCTCGGCGATGCGCAGATTGCGGAAGCTGGTGAAGAGCAACAACGCCCGGCCGCGAGACAGCCTGCACAGATCGAGCGCGCGCTTGGCCGCCGCTTCGGCAAATCCCTCGTGCGTCGGATCGGGCAAGTCCTCGGCGATGTAGAGCAGCGCCTGCTCGCGGTAGCGAAACGGCGAGGGAAAGATGACTTCGGCCGCGGTGTCCGCCAACCCCAATCGCTCGCGCATGTACTTGAAGGATCCGGCGGTCGACAGGGTCGCCGAGGTGAATACCAGTGGCCCAGGATGCCCGTCGAAGGTTTGCCGTAGCAGTGGCGCCACGTCTACCGGCGATGCACGCAGGGTGACGTTGCGCGCGGACAGGGCGATCCAGCGCACGGAATCGCGGCGCGCGCTGCCCACGATTTCGCCCAGATCCGTGCGTAGGATTTGCGCCCGCTCGGAAAGTCCGGCGAGCACCGCAGCCTTGGCCGGCGCAGGCTTCGAGGAACGAAGCGCGTCGCTCATGTCGTCTTCGGCCAGGCGGCCAAGCAACACCTGCGTTTCTTCGAGAACCGTGTCGAGCTCGTGGTAGCGGCCCAGCACGTCGCCTTGCCAAAGGTCGTCAGGCATTGGCATGCGCAGGTCTTCGCTCTCGGCCAGCTTGCGCGGCAACCGCCCGCGCAGGGCCTGGGCCAGCACATGGGTCGCCGCCTCCAGCCGCCGCGCCACCGATTCCACGCGCGGGGCGCCGAGAGGCTCCACCGGCGCACGTTCCAGATCCCGCGCCAGCGCGAACAGGCGCAGCGACGAAGCCTGCACGCCGAAAATCTCGGTGGCCACGTCTTCGAGTTGGTGGGCTTCGTCGAAGATGACGGCCTCGTAGGTAGGCAGCACCTGCGCCTCGGGGAAACGGCTGCGCAAGGCCAGATCGGCGAAGAAGAGATGGTGGTTGACGACCACCACCTGCGCCTCCTGGGCGCGCCGGCGCATACCCGTGATGAAGCAGTCGGCGACGAAGGGACAGCGTTTGCCAAGGCGGGTCTCTGGGCTGGAGGCGATCTCACGCCAGATGGGAGCATCCTCGGGAACGCCGTCGAGGTCGGCGCGGTCGCCGGTTGGGCTGCGCCCCACCCAGTCGAGCACGCGCGCGGTCTCGGGACTTCCGGCAAAGGCCAGCTGCCGCTGGTGTTCGGCTAACCGGCGCAAGCACACATAGTTGCCGATGCCTTTCATCACGGCGAACGTGAACGGTCGCGGCAGCACGCGCGCAAGGCGCGGCAAATCCACGCTGGCGATCTGATCCTGCAGGTTGCGCGTGCCAGTCGACACCACCACACGGCGGCCCGAGAGAATCGCGGGCACCAGGTACGCGATGGTCTTGCCCGTGCCCGTGCCGGCCTCGACCAGCAGCCGTTCGTCGAGATCGATGGCCCGTGCCACGCGCTCGGCCATGGCCACCTGTCCTGGCCGCGGCTCGTACCCCGGCAGGGCCTCCGACAGGGCCCCGCCCGGGCGCAGGATCTGGGCGGCCGCTTCTTCGAGGAGCAAGACGCCTAGGCTTTGTTGAAGCTGGCCGGACCGTCGTCGGTCGCCAGGCCGTCCGGACTGACGGCGCGGAAGAAACACGAGGTCGCGCCGGTGTGACAGGACGGGCCCATGGCGTCCACCACGTACAAGATGGCGTCGCCGTCGCAGTCTAGGCGCACGTCGTAGACCTTCATCGAGTTGCCGCTGGTGGCGCCCTTCTCCCACAGCTCGCCTCGCGAACGGCTCCAGAAGGTGGCGCGCTCTTTGGTAACGGTCGCGCGCAGGGCTTCTACATTGGCCCAGGCCAGCATGCGCACCACGCCGGTGGCGCGATCCTGGGCAATGACGGGCACAAGACCCTTCGAGTCAAATTTGACGAGTGCAATCAGAGCTTCTGCATTTCCAAGCATGATGACTTTCCTCTACACCAAATTCCCGCAAAAGCGATCTTCATCCTAAACTCGCCCTACCCATCGTGCGCAAAACCCTCGATCCGCCCAGAGAGAAAGAAACCAAAGGCGAGAAGAACTACATCACGCCGGCCGGCTACCACAAGCTGACCTCTGAGCTCGACTTTCTGCAGACCAAGAAGCGGCCTGAAGTGGTCAGCGCGCTTTCCGACGCCGCCGCCGAGGGTGACCGTTCGGAAAACGCCGAGTACATCTACCGCAAGCGCCAGTTGCGCCAGATCGACGGACGCATGCGCTTCCTCGGCAAGCGCCTGGATATCGCCGTCATCGTGGACGCGCGCGAGCAAAAACGGCGCGATCGAGTCTTCTTCGGCGCTACCGTCACGGTCGAAGACGAGGAAGGCGAAAAACAGACCTTCAGCATCGTGGGCTCGGACGAGATCGACAGCGCGGGCGGCGCCATTTCATGGCAGTCGCCGGTAGGCCGGGGACTCATCGGCAAGGAAATCGGCGACACCGTGCAAGTCCGCTGGGACAAGGGCCAGCGCGAATTGACCATCACCGACATCGTCTATCCGACTTGACGGGTTCTACCGCTCCGCGGACAGCCACCACTCGACGAAGCGCGGGATGCCTGCTTCGATAGGCACCTTGGGCGAATAGCCGAGGTCACCATGTGCCAGGTCCACGTCGGCCAGAGTGTGCTTCATGTCGCCCGGCTCCTCGGGCTTCCATTCGATGACGGCCGGCTTGCCCAGCGCCGACGAGATGCGGTCGACCAGCTCGCGCAGGGTGGTTGGCCGCGAGCCGCCCAAGTTGTAGATACGATACGCTATTCGCGGATCGCGCGATTGCTGGTCGATGGCAGCGACCACACCGTCTAGGATGTCGTCGATCCAAGTGTAGTCACGCGAGGTGGTGCCGTCGCCGAAAAGCTCGATGGGTTGGCCGGAGGCGATGAGACGCGTGAATTTGTGGATGGCAAGATCCGGGCGCTGGCGCGGGCCGTACACCGTGAAGAAGCGCAGGCAGGTGACGGTCGCGCCATACAGATGGTGATGGTTGAAAGCCATCAGCTCGCCTGCGCGCTTGGTGGCGGCGTAGGGGGACATGGGATGGCCGCATGGATCGAATTCGGAAAAGGGCACGTCACTGTCAAGGCCATAAACCGAGGACGAAGAAGCAAACACGATGCGTTTCACGCCACGTTCGCGGCAGGCATGCAGCAGGTGCAGGGTCCCGTTCACATTGACGTTCCAATAGCGACCGGGGCTTGCGATGGAGGGCCGCACGCCAGCCAGCGCGGCCAGGTGCACGACGGTGTCGACCTCGCCAGCGACCGCGAACGCCTGATTGACGTCGTGCGGATCGGTCAAATCGCCCTCCACCAGCTCGAAATCCCTGCGCGCGCGCAACCCGGCCACATTCAGCTCTTTCACCTCGCGCCGATAGAACGGGTCGAAGTTGTCAAACCCAGTCACGCGATCACCGCGGCCGCACAAACGTTCGGCGAGATGCGAGCCGATGAAGCCCGCCGCGCCCGTTAGTAAAACCCTCATGCCTTCGATGGTAACCGCAGATGCAGTAGGAACTCCACATTCCCTTTGCCGCCGGTGATGGGCGACGTGGTTTCGCCCATCACGGCGAAGCCGAGAGCTCGCGCCGCGGCCGCGACATCGACGACGGCCTGCGCGCGATCAGCCTCGTCGCGCACGATGCCACCTTTGCCAACCTTGTCCCGCCCCACCTCGAACTGCGGCTTGACCAGGACCACCGCGGGCGCGCCCGGCACAAGCAATGCCGGCAGTGTGGGCAGCACCAGTCGCAGCGAGATGAACGACACGTCCACGACGGCAATCGTACAGCGTTCGGGAACACGCTCGGGTGGCATGTGCCGGACGTTGGTGCGGTCGATGACCACCACGCGCGGGTCGGAGGCGACCTTCCAATCGAGCTGGCCGTGCCCCACGTCGACGCAGTACACGCGGCTGGCGCCCCGCTGCAGAAGGCAGTCGGTGAATCCGCCCGTCGAGGCCCCCACATCCACTGCCACCGCGCCAGCCACGTCCACCTGGAAAGCATCCAGGGCGTGCGCCAGCTTGAGCCCGCCGCGCGACACGTAGGGCATTGGTTCTCCGCGCATGCGCAGCACCGCACCCGCGGGCAGTTGGTCTCCCGCCTTGTCCACCGGCCTATCGCCGCACAAAATCTGGCCGGCCAGAATCAGGGCACGTGCCCGCTCGCGCGAAGGCGCCAGCCCCTGCTCGAAAACCGCCACATCCGCGCGCACCTTGCTTGACCGGGACGGGATTCCGGTCGCCGCGTTCTCTGCATCGCCGTGCCTGGTCTTGTCTATCTTGCCTATCTTGGCCTGGCGTCCCACAGACCGAGAATACGCCGACTCCAGTTCCCGGTTGCAAACCTGATCGCCATAAGTACAATCCCTGCACCCGGCTCGCCGGGTCATGGGGCTGTAGCTCAGCTGGGAGAGCGCTAGAATCGCACTCTAGAGGCCGTGGGTTCGATCCCCATCAGCTCCACAGAATCATTACACCTTTCTTCGACGCTAGGAGGCGTGGGAACGATTGAAGGCGAATCGTTCCGCATTCTAGAGGCGGGATCGCCCCCACTCAGGATGCTCACCACCCGCCGCTGATCGCTGTTCGCCACCGTCCCTGGTGCGATGTAGCTCTGCTTCGTCGTCGCGGCCGACTCGTGCCCCAGCGCCGCCGCCACCGCGTGTGCCGAGATCCCTCGATCTGTGGCGAGCGTGGAGTGCAGCCCCCTCATTCCGTGCGCCGTCACCTTGGGAACCTGCGCCGTTACGCAGATCCTCTTCACCCATTTCCGCGGCCAGTCCCTCCAGTGGTGCCCGAATACCAACTCCTCGGGCTTCTTCCCTTCCACCAGCCGCAGAAGATACGGCCGGAGCACCGCGGGCACCTCCTGAGCTCGACGCCCCGCCTCCGTCTTCGACTCTGGGATCCATAGCAGGCTGCCGTCGTCATCCACGTCCCTGACCACCCGTCCGACAATCTCCGTCGCTCGCAGGCCCATCAACAAGGCGACCATCGCCGCCACCGCCCCCACCTCGCCTTCATCCGCCATCCGTTGCGCCACCTCCAGCCACCGCCGGGCCTCGTTGATTCTGAGCTGCGCCTTCCCGTGTCGCCTCCGTCCCTTCCCTTCGACCAGCAGCAGAGGGTTCTTCGGTAGCCACCCCTTGCCCACACACCACGTCAGGAACGTCTTCCCTTCCGCGAGTGCGTTCCGATGCGTGTCCACCGACGTGACCTTCTTGGTCCGCTTGCTGATCCGTGTGCAGAGCGCATCGTAGAGCGCCTGACACCCCTTGGGCGTAAGGTCGATCAGCGACAACTCGGCATCCGGGAAGAGTGCCTCCAAGCGACATATCGTCGTGGTGCCCGAGTCGGGTTTGTCCTGCTTCTCGTAGCGCATGTAGAGCTCGTACTTGTCTCGGGCCTGACCGATGGTCTCGCTGCATTCCCTCTCTAGCCGTCGGTTGAGCGACCTGATGACCTGATTCGCTTCTCCTTCTGTCGCATAATCTTTAACAGTTCTTGTGCCTGCTTCTCCGACCACGATGATTCGCCATCGATCACGTTGGGGGTATGGTCCGAGAACTCGGCTTCCTTCTCTTCGTCGTGCCATGATTTCGACTCCTTTCGCTGCAGGCACGGCGAAACGTCAGCGGTACTGATCGTACCACGCTCCTCGAGTCGGTGGGCGACCTCGTCAGTCAGCCGATCGACGAGGCGCTCGAGTAGCTGACCAAGGGATTCGGGCTCCCCGATCTGAGCGGTTCTTTTGCCTGCTGAGGCCACCCCACAATTGGGGCACGAAATACAAAAAACGCCTTCCGCGCCTAGGGTTTCCGCTCGTGCGGAAGACTCGTCTGCTCGACCAGTTCGAGCAGGTGGCGCGCCTTGTCGGACTTTTCTTGGTCTTCCAGAATTTCCTTGGCGTCTTTCGGTTCCGTTTTTCTGGCTTCCACTCCCCAGATCTGCGGTGGCTTGCCATCTTTCGCGACGCCCCTGACTCTGTCGCCAATGTAGTCATACTCGCTGGGAACGATGTATTCGTCCTCGGCGACGTCTGGAGTTGGCTTGCCTATGCGGTCATCTGCGGCGAGGTCTGGAGTCGGCTTGGCGAGGTGAAGGACAAAGATATCGCGATCAGTCCAGCCGTTCTGCGAGAGGTAGGAGTCGATCCTGGTCTCCACATAGTTCGGAGGGTAGCGACCCAATTTTTCCTTCAGCGACGGAATCACCATCCCGTCCAGTAAGCGGTCCTCTGCTGCGCCTAGAGCATCATCGAGAAAGGTCATTCCCAGAAGTACGTCTAAGAGCAGGTCAGATATGGATCCCTGCCACATCCATTTCCTTCTGACCGTCGAGCCATGTCCGGGCTTCACCCGGTCAGAGGCGCCCCCTTGTTGCTGTGGTCCTGGCATGCTCGGTGTTTCTGGTGACTTAGGCGCGCTTGGTGATTCTGCGGTCGCTGGCGGGCTCGGTGGTTCCCCTGGCTCCGGCGAGCTCGGTGGCTCCTCTGACGCCCGCGCACTTGGTGTCTGCCCAGACTCTGGTGCGGGGATCTTAGCCGCCCTCGCAAATTTGATGATGCCGAAGCGGTCAATTGTCTTCTCGATCTCCTGCATCATCGTGACCATATCGGGACGGTACTTGCGAATCGCCTGGAGGACGTCAGAGGCAGGCTGCTCGTCGAGGGAAACTACACAATCAATGATTGCTTTGGCAGCACCACAGAGCTTGCAAATTTCCATGTTCCAACCATGTTCCATCAGGTGGCGGGTCGCCAGAGAGCGCGGCTCTTCGGCGGGGTCCGCTTTCATTTCGCGTCTGAGCCATTTTGCCAGTTCATCCAAGAGTTCTTTGTGCTTGGGATCAAACGCGCGAGGTTTCTTGCTCTTGGGCATGTCGCTTGATCGATTTTACCCCTTCGATGAGATCTGCAGGCGTCGAAATGGCTCTCGCGAAAGGACGCGACAGCCCTCTGGACCCACCTCACCTCCTGACCTCCGCGAGTATCCGTGGGATCGCCCATCGGAGGGTGTCCTTCCGCCAGACCGCACCCCGTCTGGCCGGCGGTCAGCGGTTGACGGCAGCTTCTACTTCTGAGCGGCCGGTGGCTCTTCCGATGTAACCGCAGCTCGCGCTGTCGCCCAGCGCGCGGGCATGAAGGCCGACATGTCGCGCAGCCGCACGCGACGGGAGAGCCGAGGTAGCACGTCGGCCAGGTACTCGACTGGATTCACTTCGGCCAGGCGACAGCAGCCCAGGATCGTGTAGACGATGGCGGCGCGCTCGCCACCGGCGTCCGATCCTGCGAATAGAAAATTCTTTCGCGTGAGCGCGGCGCGGACGTGCAGTCGCTCGACGATGCCGTTGTCTATGGGGATCGCGCCGTCTTCCAGGAAACGGCCGAGTGCCACGCGGTGGTTGGTCAGATAGCGAATGGCCTCGCCCAGCTTCGACGAAGGCGGCTCGTGCGGCTTGTACGTGTCACACCACGCGCAGATCTCGTTCCACACGGGTTTGCTCTCTGCCTGGCGAATATCCCGGCGTTCTTGGTCGTCCAGGTCGCGGACCTTGGCTTCGATTTCGTAGAGCTTCTTGTAGGCGGCAATGGGCAGCGCGGCCCGTGAATCGCCAGCGTCGAGCGCCTTGGCAAAATACCGGCGTCCGTGCATGTTGCAACCACACTCGACGAGGTCGTCGCGCCGGAAGCTGGCATCAAACAGTCCCGAGGCGTCGGCGACAGTGTAGCCGGTGCGCAGGGCCAGCATGTCCTCGGGGCCAAGCTCGCCAGGCTTCTGGCCACTCTTCTTTCCCGTCGAGGCGTACAGATACGCGGCTACGTTCGTGTCGCCCACGTAGCCCCAAAGCGCGCCCAGGCGCTTGCCACCAGGCGCGTCTCGGTCGAGCACCGGCAGGCCTGTGCCATCAAGGTGCATCACCTTCGCCGCCAATACTTCCAGCACCGCCAGTCGCCACAGTGGCCGCAACAGCTCGCTTGACCACGTGACCTGATCTGCCAGCGTCGAGATCGGCAGCGACAGACCCATGCGCTCGAAACGCTGCTTCTGGCGGTGCAGCGGCAGACCATCGTCGTACTTGTCCACCAGGAGTGTCGACACCAGTCGCGTTCCGAGCCGCCCGCCACAGACCACCTTGTCGCCGACGGGCGCTCGGACAAGCTCGCCCTCGCAGCTCGCGCAGGCAAGCTTCTCGCGGCGGTCGATCCTCACCACCACCTCGGCTGGAATCAGCTCGACCACTTCCGTGACGTCGTGGCCGATGCATTTCCGGTCAGCGCCGCACTGAGGACACTTGCGCTCTTCTGCGGGCACCGCGATGGAATTGTCTACACGCCGAAGTCCCGCCGGAAGCGGTCGTCGCAACGGCGGCTGTCGTTTGCCTTTGCCGGCGTCCTTGTCGTCGCTGCGCTTGTCGATCTCCGATGCGTCTCGAAGCTTCTCGTTTGCGGCGGTCAGCGAGGGCTCCGTACTTCCGCTGCCTTCACCTTCCTTCGACAGCGCATCTACGAAGAGCTTGAGCTGCGCCGTCGACACGCCCTCGTTCTTGTGCCCGCGCGAGAGCACCTGTGCCAGGCGTTGCTCCAGCTCGCTGTTGCGAGCCACCAGCTTCTCCACCAGCGTGACGACGTCTTCGCTGCGCCCGCTCTCCAGAAGCGACTTCAGCACATCCAGCACCGGCCCCTTGAGCACAGGGCCGGTGCCTTTCGCCGTTGAAGTCCGCTTCGCGCGCATCTACCCCTATATAGAGAAAGATTCGTGCCGACCCCTGTGGACAACTGCAAAAATCGTCCGCCTTCGCAAAGAAAGTAGCTATCGCGCTTGGGTGTGTGCGACGGGCTCCCAGCGCTCTGACGTTCGCACATCTTCCATGTCGATGCCTTCGAGCAGCATCGACAATTCGTGCGCATCGATGGACACGCTGACCGCGCCATCCACCACGTGCGCCGGAAAAGTGAATCGCCCCCTCTCGAGACGCTTGTGCACGATCGTGAAGCCGCCGCGTGTCCACAACAGCAACTTCACCTGGTTTCGTCGCCGGTTCAGAAAGACGAACACGTGGCCAGAGAGCGGATCGTGCGAAAGCACCGTTCGCACCTCGTTCGACAGCCCCTCGAACGACTTGCGCAGGTTTGTTGCCGCCGTCGCGAAATACACGCGAACGGCGCGCGGAAGAAGGATCACCGGTAGCCTGCCAGCGATCGAGCCAGCGCCGTCAGCCACTCCACCGGCAAAACCGCTGCGCCCTTTGCCTCGACGGCAACTCCGCCTGGCAGCCGCACGGTGATGCGTTCGGCTTCCTGCACATGCGACACCGCCGCCGGAATGAACGAGATCCCCTTCGGCGATGGCCGTTCCGCGAGTCGATTTCGCCACCACCACAGGCGCTGCGGATTCAAGCCGCGGCTGCGTGCGAATGCCTCGCGTGACAGCCCACTGCTCTCGAATGCTTCCAACATTCGTCGGGCGATTTTCGCGTTCCAGCGCTTCCGGGTCGGCTTTGTCGTAGGCAGATCGCTTGCGTGCATGCGCACGAGTGTCCGCCAAAATCCAGTTTCAAGCGCCGGTCAACCGACTGCGGTCGGGCGGATGGACACCCACAGAGCTTGCAAATTTCCATGTTCCAACCATGTTCCATCAGGTGGCGGGTCGCCAGAGAGCGCGGCTCTTCGGCGGGGTCCGCTTTCATTTCGCGTCTGAGCCATTTTGCCAGTTCATCCAAGAGTTCTTTGTGCTTGGGATCAAACGCGCGAGGTTTCTTGCTCTTGGGCATGTCGCTTGATCGATTTTACCCCTTCGATGAGAATCTGCAGGCGTCGAAATGGCTCTCGCGAAAGGACGCGACAGCCCTCTGGACCCACCTCACCTCCTGACCTCCGCGAGTATCCGTGGGATCGCCCATCGGAGGGGCTGTCCCGAGGCCAAGGGACGGATGTTCGACTGTCAGGAACAGATGTGAAATCGAGGTGTTGCCCAAATTCCACGAACCTCTGGGAGAAACACCCCATGGATCCGCTGGAAGCGCCCCTTACCCTAGGAAGGACACTCCACCTCGCCCTTACACGCCCTTGAAGACCCCGGCCTCCGCCGCATTCCGCCACTGGTGGACAAGCTCCCGGGCGAGCTTCTCGCTTTCCACCAGCACGCCGACCTCGACGTTGCGTTCTTGGCCGCGGCTGGTGAAGTTGGCCGACGTCACCAGGGTACGCCGGTCGTCCACGACAATGCACTTGGCGTGCAGGCTGGCGGTCGAGGTGGGCTCGATGGTGCGCGGGTCGTAGTAGAGGCGCGGGATGGGGGCGCCGAAAGGCCAGTTCTTGATCAGGAAGTCGTCGATTTCGCGGCGGGCGTGGGCGGCGACATCGGTCTCGGTGCGAGGCGCGCGGGAGAGATCCAGGAAGATGGATGACTCGACAGCCCGTTCCTTCATCGCGCGGTGAAGGGGCTCGAAAATGTCGGCACCGTGGTCGAAGGAGAAGCCGGCCACCAAGACGCTGTGCTGAGCGCGGGCGAAGAGCTCGCGGACCACCACGGCGGTGTCGCGGGCGGTACTGCCCGCCACGTCGGGACCGGTCCAGACCAGGTCGACGGTGACTCCTTCGGGACGCCGGCGCTCTGCCAACACGGCGTCGATCACGGCGAGAACAGCGCGGCCATCGAGACCCACGAGGGAGCTGGCACGGCCATCGACCGATAGTTGCGATAGTTGGGCAAGGCCGGCTGTCGTCAGTGGGGATGCGACGATCCCTTGGCGTACGGCACGTCCGATGGTCTCCAGCTCCAACTTTGAGAGGTCCAGCAGGCCCGGCACGCGCGTCGTCATGGGCGCTCGGGAAAGAAAGCCACCCCATCATGGCCGAGCGCGGGCACGACCAACGCGCGGTCGAGGTACTTGTTGAAACGCTCGCATGAGCACTCGGCGACGAAAAGACAGCCATGACAGGCGGCGCCCTCCAGATAGCGCTCGGTCAAGCTGGACGGCTTGTGGCTGGCGCAGACCGGATCGTTCGAGCAAAGCTTGCCCATGTCGAAGGCGCGCTGCAGGTGCGCGCGTAGGTGGCGGCCTTGTTCGACCAGGCCGCCCAGGGTTCCCTCGGTCCCGGTGCTGCCTGTGCTGATCAGAATCGCCGCCATGGGAGTCGGATCAGTGGCTGGAGCGCAGTAGATCCTTTCGGTCAGCGCGCTGGCTCCATAGCCGCATTCAACCGACAGCGCTGTCATCAGTAGGTGAGATAGGGAATGCAGGAGGTAGAAGCGGGTGCCCGGGAATTCGACCTTGCTTCCATCGGGCCACTGTTGGAACCCCTCGTACAGCTCGCGACTTCTCTCAAGTACCAAGGGCCGGTTCTCCCAGCGCTGAACTGCCGCCTCATCCAGTTGGATGAAGATGCCTTCGCCGCGCACCTCCGTCGCTGGAAGCCAGTCGGTCTGCAGTCCGAGCGGCGCGGTGGTCACGCCTAGATCGTACTCGCCTTGCAGATCGGGGGTGGCGGACTCCAGCCGGGTGAGGCCCACCTGGACGCGAACCTCACGTAGCCGATGCGCGAGAACCAGTCTGCTGATGCCCACGGGCAATCCGCTCGCGGGCTTGAAGGTTCGCGCGAAGAAGTAGTGGCCCTTGGGCGGCGGTAGGTCGCCCGTCCGCTCAATAAGCGACCCCGCAAACTGCTTGAACTCCGCCGTGCGAAGGGCGTCCCGTTGTGGCAGCTTGCCCTGGCGAATATCGTCGATGGTCTTTAGGATCTCTGCGTCGCTGCGCCCCTCGAAAGCGAATTGGATCTTCGGAATCTGGCGAAGGACCGAGAGCGTTGCTTCGTTGGCTATCTGCAAGGTGCTCCAGTTTTCACGGACCGCATCGTGAAGCCCCTGCTCAGGCTCAGGGATCGATAGGGCACTGACCACCTGTGGAAAATAGCTGTTGCTGGCGGTGCGCACGAGAAGCCGCAGGCTCTCCCCGCACGGCTCTTGCCCCTCGCGTCCCAACCACGGGCGTTGGCCGCTGCACATCGGATTCGCCTGCGGGACCAGTGCCTTCGACACCGGCCTGCTGGCGCCGCAGGCACAGCGCACTTCAACCTCAGAAAAGTCACCGGTGCCGCCTTCGTGCAGCCGCAGCGATGGCGACGGACAGCGTGGGCGTCCCTGCCGCCCATGGACGAAATCGGTCCAGGGGAATTCTTCCAGGTGACCATTCTTACAGGCCATGACGAAGCGCACGGGCACGCAAGGGGAGCTCTCGCGTCCGTCACACGAATGGATGTACTTTTCGCTCTTTCGAACCAATTCACCGCTTTGAACCAGCGCTCGGCAGTCCCGGTTCTGACAGACGAACCACCTGGGAAACTCCAGCACCTCGATGCCGCAGTTCCGGCGCGGTTCATGGTCGTCGCCCAGTGGCGGCAACCGGAACGAATCCTCGTCGCGGATCTTGCGACCCTGCTGTTCAAGGCGGCTGGCGATGGCGTCGCGCAGTCGCGGTTCGGAGATCACTCGCCCCGGTTTGTCGTCGTAGCGCCAGAAGTCCAGCCCGCCGATGACGACGGCATCGTGAACCAGGTCAATCATCGCGCCTGGGCCAAACGTGGATGCCGCCTGGCTCTGGCGAACCTTCCCGTCAGGTTCGAGGTGGGGGTTGTAGGCGCCGCCGCGCCACTTGTTAGCCATGGCTTGGTCCTTTCGTCCCCAGGCGCTGTCGCTCGATCCAGAAATGTACCGATGGCTCGACATCGCGCATGGACGTGGCGGCCGAGAAATCCTCTTCGCCCTCGGTCATGAACGCGGGATCCGCGTCCAGGACCGTGTGCAAGAGCGCCTTGTCGTTCCTGCAATCAACGTCGTAGGCCGAATACACCCGTTCGCCTCCTCCTTCGGCCGCCCTGCGCACGATCTTCTGCCAGGTGTCCAGCAGGTGCTTGCAACGTCCATGGATCTCATCGCCCAGCCGTTCCCCGTCCGCGGCGTCACCTCGGCGTGGCTGGCTTCGCGCTTTGTCGGCGATGGCCGCCACCGCAGCATTGCCAGCGGTCTCCCGCAGGGCCTCTAGCATCCTGACCGCCGTGGGTGGCGTCAGCGCTGGCGTACCCAATCGGACCAAGGCCACCAACGTCCCGCAAAGACCGCGATCAATGGCTGGCCCCGAGAATGGCGTCACGCTGGTCGCCTCCACGAATCGATAGAAGCTCTCGTGGTAGGTGCGAAAGCGCTCGTAGTGGGAGCGGTCGCGCGGCCGGTGCACGTTCATGACCGTGACGACCAGGCCCGGCCGCTTCACATCGCGGCCCACGCGGCTGGACGCCTGGATGTACTCGCTGGTCGTCTTGGGCTGGCCGGCCACAACCATCAGGCCCAGGCGTTCGATGTCCACGCCCACCGAGATCATGTTGCTGGCCAGGGCCACGTCGACGTGATCATCGTCGGTGTGGTGGCGGCCAAGTAGCTCCTTGGCTTTGCTGATCGTGTAGGTGCTTTCGCGGCTGGTCAGCTCGACGGGTTCGGGCCTGATATCGCGATTGGCCACCCATGGGTGCGGCCCCTTGAAGTCCTCAGGTCGCCGTTCCTCTATCTTCTGGCAGCGCCGCAGAACCTCATCCTCGACCAGGCGGCGCATCCCGCCCAGCTCGCGCAAGCTGTTGAAATACCCCACCACGGTCATGTACGGGTCGGCTGCCTGTTCGCCCGCGCCCTTGGGATCGAAGTGGCGCTGGGATGCTCCCAGCAGCGCCGCGTACACCCGCAACAAGATCGCCTTCACCGCGCGGCCGGGAGCTGCGACGCCCAGATACTCGCGTCCCGGGTTTTCGGTGTCCACGGTGGCAAAGAAGGATTCGGACTGGTCCGCACCGCTCGGCGGGAACACGTCCACGCCGGTCCGCCCGAATAGAGCCTGGATCTGGCTCTCCGCCCGGCGCACCGTGGCCGTGGATGCAATGATCTTGGGCCTGACCTTGCTGCCGTCCGGGCGCGTACGCATGCACAAGCCCTCGATGGCGGTCTCGTAAAGCCCAACCATCGTGCCGAGTGGTCCCGAGATGAGGTGCAACTCGTCTTGCACGATCAAATCCGGCGGTAGCAGCCCCTCTGGCAGCCTCTCGGATTGCGGGGGCGGCACGGCGCCGTCCATCGGGCCAAAGAAGCGACGGCCGTCTCGCGAATGGACGCGGCCAAAGAAGGCGCCCGTTTCGCCCCGCCACGGCAGCATGGCGAATTTGTCCACCGTGGCGACGACGAAGGACGGCAGCTCGCGATAGATCTGTTCGTCGACGAACAAGACAGGCAAACCCTCGCGATTCTTCGACGCCGCGAAGTCACAGCGAAAATCCGAGCAGCCGATCAGGACCTCTTGCGGGCGCGTCTTGTTCGGCTTGAGCTCCAGGCTGTCCTTGCCCAGCGGCTTTCTGCACCACGGGCAGGCTGGCAACGGAAACGGCGACTGCGCCACCGGCGAATTGCTGTTTCGGTATTCCGTGATGCGCTTGGCGACATCCTCGAGCGTGTTCGCCGTCGCGGACTTCCCGACCCACAGCCCGAGCGAGAATCGGACCTTTCCAAGCCGAGCATCCGCCTTGCGAATCAACTCCAGCGCACAGATCAGGGTCGCCGCGCGGCCAAGTTGGTCAAGCGTCAGCAGCCGAAGCGTGTAGCGCAGGAGAACCGAGGTACCAAGGCCGCCATCTGGTCGCCCCTGGCCGCGCAGGCGGCGCAGCACCAAGTTGAACGCGATCACCCCGAGGTATGCCTCGGTCTTGCCACCGCCCGTCGGGAAGAAGATGAGCTCGACCGTTTCGCGATCCTCGTGCGTCTCGTCGGCCAGGCCGGGCAACGAAAGCAACACAAACGCCAGCTGGAATAGTCGCCATTCGGGCTTCCTGCCGTCCTTGTAGCGATCCGGGCTGCGTCGGTAGGCTGCATCGGCCATGGCTTGGTTCGCAATCCTGAACGCATCGAAGGCCAGTGGATCCCGTGCCAGAAGGTCAATTCCCGCATCGATTCGCTTGCGAGCACGCTCGGCCTTGAGCACGAGCGCTTGCAAGGTTTCTCGACGCCCGTCGGTGTCCAACGTAGTCGCCCGCTGGTCTCTTATCCAGGTGGCATAGTGCTCGAGCAACGGCGCCAACTTCAGCCGTGCAGCGGTGGCGTCCGGAAGGGCGGCCAGATCCTCCATCGCGACAGTCACGTCCTTGACGTCGTCCCGGGTCTTCACCCTCGTCACGGTCGCGGTGGGCAGCCAGGTCGACCTAACGGCAACCACGTGGCCTCCCTTCTCGACGGGCTCGGCCGCAATGCCGTGCCCAACCACGTACTCGAACTGGTTCCGGAACTGGAGATCCGCGACCCGTTCATCCCTGTCGTCCGCGCTCTCGCCCCGCAGATTCGGCCTTGGGATGAACCCCTTCGCGTTGGCGATTTCCAGCTCGACCTGGAAAATGTACGCCCCATCCTCTCGACCCTGCGGCGCAGGTTGGCGCCGGTTGACCAGAAACAAGGACAGCGCCCTCGCACCGTTCGAAAAGCAGGGCGCAGCCACCTTCTCGACAACGCCGGTCAGAACCAGTTCAGGGAAGCCTGGCAGAGGGACGCCGTTGGCCAGAATCTTGGCATCGACTGGAACGTCAACCTCGACAGGGCCACGAGGCAGGCGCCGCCAATGGAACTTTCGAGCGCGCGCGGAATCCCTCGTCGCTCTCGGGACCATCAACTGCCTCGTAGTCGGCGAAGGTCACCTGGGCGGTGACGACATCCTTCGCGTTACCGTCAGGAATGAAGACCGAGATGCCAAGCGACGCCGGAAGAAGGCTCTTCCGCTTGGGCTCGGGATCCGCGCTGGCGCTGGCCTCCTCGTCATCGTCACCCTCGCCAAGCTCGCCCTCCTCGACCTGCACTTCGGGTTCGCGCCCTTGTTCCGGTGCGAGGAAGCCGCACAGGTACCAGCGCGAAGGTGGCACCGGCAGCACTTCCTCGGAGCGAGAGCCGTCGCTGACTTCAGGAAGAAACGGCCCGACGAGATCGGCCCGGAGCGCTGCGATCAAGTGCTGGCGGACTTCGACGGGGCTGGACGCGGCCATAGTCAGGCGATGATACGCCAAGTAGGGGGACAAATGCCGGTGCCCTGAAAATGTTCGCGATAGCAGAGAATGTGAGCCTTCAATGCAACCCCGCTACCCTTGCTCCCCGTCTTCTGCGCGCATCAGGCGCTCGCAGATAGCCGAGAGTGTCACCACGTGGACCACCCGATCCAACCCTGGACGTAATGGTAAAGGACAAATAACTCCATTCCCCCAGTCCCGGAGGCGAAGTTCAGACTGTATCCCAGGTGGCAGAACGGGTTTGCGCCCAACTACCTGCGCCCAAAGTACTGCATCCCCATGTTCCATCCAGGGGTCCATCCAGCAGCCCAGCCAGTATCCTCGTTTGCGCCAGGTGATGCTTTTGCCAGTATAGAAGTATCCGCTGGACCATTGGCTTTCACTCAAGTCGGCGCCAAGTCTGTCCCGGAGGCTTCGCGCGATCGGAATCACAAGTTGCACCGCTTCCCAAACTGCGCGCCGGGCCTCTGGTCCGGAAACGGCAAGGACTTCCGCGTCTGTCAGCGGTCGCGGCAAGCGGCCCACATAGCTGTCGACGAGATCAGCATACGCGCGCAGAAATGCCGACTGTTCGGCGCTGCTGCTCGGCTGCGCACAAGCTTCTTTCGCGATGGCTGCCGTTTCCTCCCACGTTACCACCACTGCTGATACGTCAAGCGCAGCGGCCTTGAGCTTCTCCTGTGCGATTTCTAAATACGTGATTGCTCTGGCGGCCGGCACGAGCAGAACGAGTTGAACTTGCAGCCTGGGGTTTGCCTTTCGGCGCGCATCGAGAGCTTCCGCGTAGGCGTTGGGCTGGCCAGGACCAAAGGGCGCGTCAAGTTTTGCTTCCACAATGGCCAGTCCGCTCCTTGATTCCAGCATGAGGTCTGTGATGCCGCCGGGAACCGGGACCTGCGTCGATACTCTCCAGGTTTCTGAGGCGTCGAAGGGCCCGAAACGTGCTGCATGGAGGAAGGCATCGAGTACGAACGGTACCTCCATGAGTGAGGCGAACATTATCGAGAATCGATCCTCTCGCTTCTCAGCGAGCAGTGCCCTGAGATCCATAGGTCCCTCCTGCAGTTGCGGCGAGCATGCGCTTGGACGTTCCCTACGTCAAAAGCCACACCGCCGGGTGTCGCACCGACTGGTCCTGGATCAACAGCCAGCGACCGTGCCAGCTGGCACGAAACGGATTGACCCTGACGACCAGCCGTCACCGTTTGCGTCTACGTTTCGCCGCTGCCTCGATCTTCTCCTCGAACACTTTGATGACCTCGTCCGTGATGTAGAACGGATTCTCCGCCTGGATGGCACGCGCCACCTTCTTGGCCTCGTCGCCCGTGATCTGCCCCATCTCGACCAGGGCAATCATCGGCTCCAGCCCCCACAGCACTGGCACTCCGTCCACCCCGCACTCGCGACGGAGCTTCCCGTCGTTGGTCACGCAGGTCCACGCTTCCTGCTTGGCCAGCAGAAGGCACAGGTGGTCGTAGAAGGACAGGCCCGGCCGGCGCTTGCCTGCCGCCGAGACTAATTCCATCTCGGGTTCGAACACGTGCAAGCGCAGGCGATCGCACTCGCTCGCGTCCAAAGCTTGGACTTCTTCAAGAAGCAGTGTCGGCACGTGAATCCGGCCCACGTTCTCGGAAATCAACGTCAGGATCGCCCGCTCAGCCGAGCAGTAGTCGATCAGGACATTGGCGTCCAGGATCAGCAGGTCGGATTGCGGTTTGGCCATGGGTCTACTCGACCCAGGATGCCACCAGCTTCCGCATCTCCGACAGATCTTTGCCCAGGATTTCGGCACCCCGGCCGAGGGAAATCAGATTCTTTTCGATCGCCTCGCGCACGAGGCGACTTTGCCGAGCCCCGGTGAACTCGCTCTGGTACAGCCGATCTGGCTCATGCCCGCTGTGTGGTTCGACGATGGCTGGCTCGGCATGTTTCAGGCCCTGCGGTTCCTCGGTGATTTCGAGGGTTCGGCCGAACCGCTCCTTGTATTGCGCTTGGAACCGCGCCCATACCGATGCACCGAGGGATGTGGTGTCCTGAACCCGGTGAAGCACGGTTCGATAGCTGACTCGGAACGCAGTCTTGACCTGAATCACCCTATCGACGAACGGCAATCCACGCGCCGCTTGCCACTCAAGCTCGAAGGCTGGAGCTGGCATCAGGAAATGGCTTCCGAAGATGTCGGCCTCCTTCTCCTGTACTTTGTCTTCTTCCTGCTCGGCGACCTTGTACGCATCCAGGTGTAACAGCAGGTGGCCGAGCTCGTGGGCGATGGTGAAGATCCAACGTTCGACGGTAATCCGAGACCAGACATTTACTACGACGGCCGGTCCACCATCCTCCTTGCCGACCGAAAGGCCAAAGAACGCCTCCGATGCAAGCACGTGGGGGAACACCTTGACGCCGTTCTCTTCCAAGAGCCGACAGATATCGCCGATGGCCTCCTCGGGCTTCAGGCCGACGACCTCCCGGGCTGCCATGGCCATGCGCTCTGCTTTGTTGCCGCCGCTGCTGACCTTGCCGAGAGCCTTGCCAAAGGTGAATTGAGGCTTGTCGCCAAGGACATCCTCCAGCTCAGCGTAGCCTTCGAGCCAGCGCGATACGCGCACCAGGAGTTGCTCACGGCTAGTCATCTTCTTCTGGCGAAAGCGCACGGCCTGCAGAGTTCGCACGTCGGCCATCAGATCAGCGGTCTTCACCCCAAGGGTGGCCGCGAGGTTGGTCAGAGTACCGGTTCTCGGGGCCGCCTCGCCGGTCTCGATATTCCGATACGCGACCCGCGAAATGCCCGATCGCTCGGCGACCTCGGCCTGGCTCAGGCCCTTCTCATCGCGAAGTCGACGTAGGTTCTGGGCGAGGGGTGCAGTGTCCATAGAGACAACTTATCATCTTGACATAGACCGTGCAATTGACTAGTTTACCTCATAGGTGAATCCTTAACCTCCGCCGCATTCTGCCCACGAGTGGTGCCATGACAGGACATCGAGAAGGAGCGATATGACCCCAGAAATGACATTCCCGCAGTGGCGGGCAGCGCAGCTGTCCAGAAACGTGATCATCATGATGCTGCTGTTCGCAGCAGGGATGCTGGTTTGCCATCTGATTCACAAGAAACTTGAACGCGACCGATGTAGAGACGCGGGCCAGTAATATGGCGACCGTAGCGCTGGCTTTTGGGGAGCTTCTCCAACGGCTCGAACTGAATCCTACGAGGCGCGCCCTTGCCTCACAGCGGTACAACGCGGTCAAGGACGTCATCGAGTCGCAAATACCAGGCGCTACCCTCAGGCAGATTGGCTCGTTCCAACGTAAGACCAAGATTCGCCCGGTCGACATGTCGGACGATCTCGACGTGGATGCTGTAGTCGTCTTGGGTGATGCGCGTAGTTTCTCGTCCGGGGGATCCACTTCGCCACAGGTGCTGTCCAGGGTTCGAAATGCCCTTCGGAGCTCGGATATCTATCGCTCGATGGGGCCACAGACCGATGCCCCGACCGTGGTTTTGGAATACGCAGACCGATTCCGAATGGAGATAGCGGCCGGCTATCGTGATCTGACTGGCCTGCGATCCCGGCCCAATGGCCCTCCGTGCTACCTAGTCGCCGGTCCGGACGATGATTGGATTCCAGCCGACTACGACTACGACTCGCAGATGATCGCCGCGTTGAATCAGGGGCTCACGGACGGCGCGCTTGTTCCGACAATCAAGATCCTGAAACACTTGATCCGGAGTCGAGAGATCCCGCTCTGCTCCTTCCACATCGAGATTCTGGCTGCACTGTCTCTGCCGCAAATGATCTACGGGTGGAACCAGCGAGGGCTCAGGTGGGGAATCGAGCACGCGGTCTGTCAAACGCTGACCGACGCTGGAGGGCTCATTGGCACACGTGTCGCCCTTCCTGGTAGTTTTTCTCCGGGCGTGGACTCGGGGCTCGATACGAATGAACGCGAAATGGCCGGACAGTACCTATACGAACTCGGCAAAGCTGCCTGGCAAGCCTGCAAGGCCGGAGACGATCAAGGTGTGCTTTCTGCCTGGCGCGAAGTCGTGGGAGATCCGTTCCCGGCACTGTCAGGCTTGCTATGACCGCGACGGATGC